>JAUQWW010000012.1 GCA_030834965.1 Gallionellaceae bacterium
AATGGAAAGCTGTTTACCCAACTGTATCCTGAGAAGCGACAATACCACGCAAGCGGCATGCCAATGACCGAAGCTGCCATTGAGCCTGGTCTGTTCGGAGATCTGTATGTATCGCTGGGCGAGCCGATTCCGGATAGCGCCGGGGCATGGGCTGTGCGTATCTATACCAAGCCTTTCGTGGACTGGATATGGGCGGGCTGCATGCTGATGGCGCTGGGAGGCGTGCTGGCGATCAGCGACCGGCGTTACCGCATTCATGCCCGGAAATCCAGCAAGCTGTCAGACAGCAATGCAACAGGCAAGAAAGCTGCACTGACAGTGGAGGGCAAGGCAACATGATGCGTTACATTCTGCCGTTCGTTGCCTTCGTGGTAATTGCGGCGTTCCTATTTGTCGGGCTCAATCTCAATCCTCGCGAAGTACCATCCCCGCTGATCGACAAGCCAGCACCAGCTTTTTCGTTGCCTCAGTTGCATGAACCGGAAAAGCAATTTTCACCGCAGGACATGCTGGGCAAGGTCTGGCTGCTCAACGTGTGGGCGTCATGGTGTGTATCCTGCAAGGATGAACACCCAGTGCTGATGGCACTGGCGCGGCAGAACCTGGTACCGATTTACGGCTTGGATTATAAGGACAAGCGCGAGGATGCTCTTAACTGGCTGGCGCGCGGCGGCGATCCTTATGTGTTGAGTGCAGCCGATATTGAAGGACGCATCGGTATCGATTACGGAGTGTATGGCGTGCCGGAGACATATGTAATCGACAAGCAGGGCATCATCCGCTACAAGCAGATTGGCGCGGTTACCGTACAGAGTCTCGAGGAAAAGATTCTGCCACTAGTTAAGGAGTTGCAGAACAAATGAAACGGATTCTGATTCTTTTGTTGAGTTTGGTTCCTGTAATGGTCTTTGCGGGAGAGGCCAAGGACATGGCGCAGGATCCTGTGGTGGAAAAGCGCATGATCGGGCTGGCCGAGAATTTGCGCTGTCTCGTATGCCAGAATGAATCATTGGCCAGTTCCCATGCCGAACTGGCGGAAGACTTGCGTCGCGAAGTGCGCGAACAGATAAAGAAGGGCATGTCAGACAAAGAGATTGTCGACTACCTGGTATCGCGGTATGGCGATTTTGTACTTTATGACCCACCGATGAAAACCAGTACTGCCCTGCTATGGTTCGGACCCTTCCTGTTGTTCCTTATGGGTGGCGCATTTCTGTTCTACCAGTTGCGCAAACGCAATCAGGTCATGCCAGAAGCAGAACTAAGCCCCGAAGCACAAAAGCGCGCTGCTGCATTGCTCAATAACGATATAGATAATAAAGCATGACTACATTCTGGATAATTTGCGCACTACTGCTGGTAGTCGCGTTGCTGTTCATTGTATTGCCATTGTGGCGCAGCACTGCGAAGAACAATTTAGTGCAACGCGATACAGCCAACCTGGAAATTTTCCGCGATCAGATCGCAGAGATGGATGCCGATCTGCGCAACGGCTTGCTTACACCGGAACTGTATGAACAGGGCAAGCGCGAATTGCAGACCCGCCTGCTGGATGAAGTAAAAACTCCGGAAGGAGGTGCTGGCAACCTTGCAGTGCGCAACCCGCAGAAAGTGATGGCGCTGGTGCTGGTCGCATTATTTCCGCTCGTTGCCGTGGGCTTGTATTGGGAACTGGGTAATTTCGATGCTTTCCAGCCCCAGGCCTACGTTGCCAATACCAGTGAGATGGGTGGGCCTCATTCCACCGCCGTACTCCAGGAGCTGGAAGACAAGCTGGCGAAAGACCCGCAAGACGCGCAAGGCTGGGCGTTGCTGGCGCGCTCTTACACACAGCTGGAGCGCTTCGCGGACGCCGCGAGGGCTTTTGACAACCTGACCAGATTGATGCCACATGAAGCGCAGTTGTGGGCGGATTACGCCGATGTGCAGGCGATGGCAAATAACCAAAGCTTGGCTGGACTCCCCACCAAGCTGATTGCCAAGGCACTGGAAGCCGACCCGAACAACATTAAGGCGCTTGCATTGGCCGGATCGGCAGCAATGGATCGTGGCGACTATACCGCTGCCATTGGCTACTGGGAGAAAGCCCTCAAGTTCCTGCCCAATGGTTCTGAAGACGCAAAAATGTTCGAGTCTGGCATTCAGCAGGCACGCGAATTTTCGTTGCAGGTCAAGGGGGGCAAGCCTCCCGTGCAGGCACAGACTCCTGCCTCAGAAGATAAACAGCCTGCTGTTGCAAGCGGCAAAGAACTGATCACGGGCACTGTAACGCTGAGCGATGCCATGAAAGGCAAGGCTGGCCCGGACGACACGCTGTTCGTGCTTGCACGCGCGACTGACGCCAAATTTCCCCTAGCCATTGTACGCAAGCAGGTGAAGGACTTGCCGTTGAAATTTACACTGGATGACAGCACCGCCATGACACCGCAATCGAAATTGTCGAATTTCGACAAGGTAGTGGTGATTGCACGCATCTCCAAGTCAGGTAATGCAATGACGCAACCCGGCGATTTGCAGGGCATGAGCGAAATCATTAAGCCTGGCACAACCGGTGTAAAAGTCAGCATAGACCAGGTTGCGCAGTAGGTGCATTCCAGCCGTCACTATTAATATGTGCCCTGTGATTGTGGAAACCTGAAATTGAGCGTATAAAAGGAACTGCAGGTTTGTGATGAATCTGTGCATCAGAAGATAGGAATGTTAACCACCAAGGGGAGCACTTATCGAGACGCCAGTCGTAACAATCTGAAGTGAATAGCATATCGGTGCCATAAACACCGACCAAGTCGGTAGCCCAATACCGACATATAACGCCGCGCAATGCGGCGTTATCATTATGCGGACTGGGGTTGTGAAGGCACTCAAAGAGAAACAGGAATGAAAAAAAGAAACTCACTTCGTGTCCCGGTTACACGCGGACTGAAGGACATCTACGCGATGGACATGCATATGGCTTATCAGGCTGCCTGTGTTGGGCAGTTTAATGTTGATGCCTTCAGCCGTTTGGCAGCAGCTATTTCTGTTGTCCGTTCCGCACTCGAGCAACACCAGACAAGAAATCCTCTTGCCATTGTTACGCTGGATGCGGCTATTGATACCTTGCAGGCGGTGAGAAAGAGGGGCGACGAGACTGGTGTATGGGAAATATCAGAGAGCGAACGCCCGTCCATTCTCAGCGGCATTGACATGGCAGAAGCGTGCATCGGCACACTGGATGTCGCACTGCTTGCGCACACTGCGGCAAGGTTGCTGCGGGATGTCTGCGGCGAACAGGAAGTCAGATAAGATTGCTCTCGTATCCTTCGTTTATGGCATTAGATATATGCCATAAACAGACAGATAATCAGAATCCCCAAAATGAGAGGTGGAAGGTATTCCTCCCATTGCAGCTGCCTCTTGTCCGGCATGGCCTTACAACAGATAGTGGAATCTCGCTCATTGCGCAGTAACCCGTTTTGACATTTCATTTTCTTTCTCCTTTCAGTGTTTGTGCTCTTCACTCCTTCGGTTAGATACCGTTCATGTCAAGCAACAAAACTCATTGAGGCTGAAGATCATCCCCACAAGAGATGGCTCACACCATACCAAAAATAGCGGGGCAGCCCTAGCCCGCTCGGCTGATTTTGGCCATTGGAATGAGCGGTATAAAGAACTGGATGAACGGTTGAGTTTTATGGATGAACGGTTGCCTCAGTCATCATGGGATGATGCTGCTGCGACCACGAGAGGGATACAGGAATTGACGAATGGCCAATAAACAATAAACCGCATGTCTGCTGGGACACTGGCGGAGAGGGGGGGATTCGAACCCCCGTTGGGATATTATCCCAAACACGCTTTCCAGACGAGCTAAGTAATAATTATAAAACCCTTGATTGACCGCATTTCGGCGCCAATTTAGAATACCTAAATTGATTTATGGTCAGGAAACGGTCAGGGCGAGGATAAAGTATGGCAACGATCAGATTGAGGAAAAGCGGTTGGTGGCAGGCGATCATTGAACGCAAAGGCTATCCGATGCAATCAAAAACTTTTGAGTTTAAGGAAGACGCTCAAAAATGGGCTCGTGACATAGAGACGCAGATCGACAAAGGTATTTTCTCAGATCGAAGTGAAGCCGAACGCATGACGCTTCATGATTTGATTGAACGATTCAAAAAAGAGTTTGCTCCCAACCACTACCGGCAGAGAGAAGACGGTAAAGAAGCGTATAAATCTCAATGCTGTTGAATTGCACCTAAAACTGACCCACCTGACGCAGTAAATTGCATCCAAATTTGACCCACGTATAGATACTGTCCTGCTCATTAATTGAGCGGGAGCAACGGGAGTGATCAACGTGGCGATATTGAGCAGCATCAGG
>JAUQWW010000013.1 GCA_030834965.1 Gallionellaceae bacterium
CACCTCTTCGAGGTTCCCTGCGTTGCTCGACTGGTCAGGCTTCCTCATAAACTCGCACGATCCGCTACGCGGCCACGTGCTCAAACATATTCGTCAGAATTCCCTGACCAGCCTCCGCTACTCGGTGGCGGATGAGGGGAAATGGGCGGTGTGCCAAGAGAGCATCAAGATCAACAACTATTGGAAAGCACAATGTTTATATCCTCCAATGTTTAAGGAGTGCAATAAGTTGCCTCCTTAATTTCACTAGGACAGGTTAATAAAATCTAGACTTATCAATATAGTCGCGATATTTTTGATTCTGCCGCTTAACATAATCTCCAAGTTCTCCTGACTCAATTAACTCGAAACTTTTTATTTTCGCATCAAGAATTGTCTTAAACATCATTTTCCCCATTTTGTTATTAACACGTAACTTGAATTCATTATTTTGCGGCACGATTTCTATATGAACTTTATCCTGAACAAGGTGGTGAATGCCAGAAGCCGCTATCTTCCATCTAATCGAACCAATGAATGTCTTTAACCTCCTGGCATAACGACGTCTTGATTCCATTAAGCCACTAGCAGCTTGGGTCGAGGTTAAGTTATCGCAGCAAACTTCCCCCACCTCCATTGCGCCCCACTTTTCGTGCTGAACAAGAAAAACATATCTGATATTGTTGCCGCAGCATTCACACGTTCCAGTCAGATCGCCCAAGTCATCATAGCCAATATGCTCCCATCCAAATTTGGGGGGTATTTTTCCATGCTCGGAAGCGTGACATCCTTTGCACAGAGTTTCACATAACTCTGATGGATACTCCCAAGGCTTGAACCCTTGCAGGTATTGCTTATGGTGAACTTGGAGTATTACCCCATCCGCTAGTGTTCTTCCACAAACAGCGCATGCTCCGCCATCTAGGCGAATAACTTCATCACGAAATGCTTTCCAATTTTTGTTGTTGTATGACTTCATCGCACTCGCTAGCTAGCTCTTGAGTGGGCACGGAGTGCCCACGTAAGGATTCTGAATTTTCGCTTATCATTTCCCCTGTGCGCCGCCTCGATCAGCCGCAAGTGAGCGGGGATTTAGGTGAGCACTGTTCGAGCTCCGCAGTGGGGCACGTTTTGTGTGCCCCGCCAGGGCGAGTTGCGCAGCCCCGCTCACTTGCGGCTGATCGAGGGAACCCCGCAGGGGCGGCAAACCGGGGGCGACTTCTTTTGGTTACTTTTCTTGGCAAGACAAGAAAAGTGACTGGCTGCCGGGCCACCCCCGGCGGTTTTGCTAGTGTCGTTCATGCTTCGACAGGCTCAGCACGAACGGATTAATAACTACCGCCTCCCTGCCCAATCCCTCGCAAACTGCCACCCCACTCTCCCGCTGCGCGACCCGCGTGCCAACGCCCATTGCAACGCCGCCCGCCGCGTAGCCTCATCCATCTCACCCAACAATCCAAAGTGCCGCAACCAATGCGCCGCAATCTCCAAATACTCATCCTGCGAAAACGGATAAAACGAAACCCACAACCCAAATCGCTCTGACAAGGAAATCTTTTCCTCCACACTTTCCGCCGGATGCACCTCCTCGCCGACATGCTGCGTCGCCAGATTTTCCTGCATGTATTCCGGCATCAGGTGGCGGCGGTTGGAGGTGGCGTAGATCAGCAGGTTGTCGGAGAAGGCCACCAGCGAACCGTCGAGCGCGGCTTTCAGCGCCTGGTAGCCCGGCTCTTCGGCGTTGAAGGAAAGGTCGTCGCAATACAGGATGAAGCGTTCCTGGCATCCGGCGACCAGCGCGATGATGTGCGGCAGATCGGCCAGCGCCAGCTTGCTGACTTCGATTAGGCGCAGCCCATCTTGCGCATATTCATTGAGCAGCGCCTTGACCAGCGAGGATTTGCCTGTGCCGCGCGAACCGGTGAGCAGCACGTTGTTGGCCGGACGGCCTTGCACGAACTGGCGGGTGTTCTGTTCGATGAGTTGTTTCTGGTTTTCGATGCCGAGCAGATCGACAAGGCGGATGTGGTGGTATTGCGGCACAGGAACCAGCCGGCCCTGTTCCCAGCGAAACGCGTGGGCGGCGCTCCAGTCCGGCGCACTTAGCTGTGCGGGCTTGGGCAGTGTGCGCTCCAGCCGTTCCATCAGACGTTCGGCGCGGTCAAGAAAACGATCGAGTTTGTCCATATGCGGGGATCCAGAAATAAACAACTCGTCATTCCCGGCAGGCGGGAATCCAGCAATGCTAAAGTTTCTGCGCAGCAAACAAACGTATTTTGTACCGCTGCGCGGGGATATTCAATTATCTGGATTCCCGCCTGCGCGGGAATGACGAGCTAGGAGCGATAGCTGGCGTTGATCTTCACGTAATCGTAAGAAAAATCGCAGGTCCACACTTTGGCAGAAGCAGCACCGCGTTCAAGCATGACGCGGATGGTGATGTCGCTCTGCTGCATCACGCGCTGCCCGTCTTCTTCGCGGTAGCTGGCGGCGCGCCCGCCGTGTTCGGCTACCAGCACGTCGTCGAGATACATGCGGATGCGCTGCACATCGAGGTCGGCCACACCAGCGTAGCCGATGGCGGCCAGGATGCGGCCAAGATTGGGATCGGAAGCAAAGAACGCGGTCTTTACCAGCGGAGAGCGCGCCACGGCATAGGCGATCTGCTTGCATTCCGCGACGCTGCTGCCGCCTTCCACCTGCACAGTGATGAATTTGGTTGCGCCCTCGCCGTCGCGCACGATGGCTTGCGCCAGCAGCGTGGCGACCTCGGTCACCACCGCCTGCAATTGTGCGTAGCCCTCGCTTGTTGTCTCGGTGATGGCAGGCGCGCTGCTCTTGCCAGTGGCGATCAGCATCAGCGCGTCGTTGGTGGAGGTATCTCCATCCACGGTGATGCAGTTGAACGAGGCATCCGCAGCCTGCGTCACCATCTGTTGCAGCAGGTGATGTGACACGGCGGCATCGGTGGCGATGTAGCCCAGCATGGTGGCCATGTTGGGGTGGATCATGCCGGAACCCTTGGCGATGCCGGTGACGGTCACGGTTGCGCCTTCTATGCTGATCTGCCGCGACACGGCCTTGGCGACGATGTCGGTGGTCATGATGGCTTGCGCCGCGTCATGCCAGTTGTCCGCGCGCAGGTTGGCCATGCAGGCAGGCAGCCCGGCGACCAGCCGCGCCAGCGGCAGCGGCTCCATGATCACTCCGGTGGAGAACGGCAGCACCTGGGCTTCCTCGCAATCCAGCATGGCGGCGGCTTCGGCGCAAGTGGCACGCGCTGCGGCCAGCCCCGGTTCGCCGGTGCCCGCGTTGGCGTTGCCGGTGTTGATCACCAGCGCGCGTATGCCCTTGCCTGCCGCCAGGTGCTCGCGCGCGACGATGACCGGCGCGGCACAGAAGCGATTTTGCGTGAATACACCCGCCACCGTGGACATGGGATCAATCTGGATGACCAGCAAATCCTTGCGATTCGGCTTCTTGATGTTCGCTTCCGCCGTACCCAGCAGCACGCCCTTGACGGGCAGCAGGTCGCGGACAGCGGGAGGTTGCAGATTGACGGGCATGAATTGCGCCTCCTGAGCTAGTAGCGGCCGCCTTGCTGGAAGATGTAGTTGCTCATCTCCACCGACTGCATGTTCATGCGCCGCACGATACCATGCACATGACGCACAACTCCGCGCATCACGTAATACACAATGGCCGGGTTGGTATTGAGCAGCCCCTCAAAGCGCTTGCGGTCAAGCAGCAGCACCCTGCTGTCGCTCTTGGCCACCACGGTAGCGCTGATCTGCGTGGCAGAACCACCGACAAAACCGATAATGCCGGCCAGGTCACCCGGCTTGAGCATGTGCAGCGTCATCTTTTCTCCGCCGGTGATGGCGGTAGCCTCGACGTCGCCGCTGGCCAGGATGAGAAGGGTATCTTTCAGGCTGCTCGCGCCCGGCTGCAGGATGAATTCACCCGCCTTGTAATCGCGCACGGTAATGATGTTTGCGAGCGCTTCAATTTCGGCGTCACGCAACTCCTCCGTCAGGGTGGAGTTGTACAGGGTCTGCAGGATCAAATCATCAGTAGTCATACCCCCTCCTTAAAAGTTTACATAGCGAAGAAATCGTAGCGAGCGTGCTGACATTGTGGGAGCACGGAGCACAGGCACCGGAGTGTACGTTACAGTACATGAGGATGCCGAGCACCGCGTGACCCCAATGCCAGCTCGCGCAGTAGATTTATGCGCTATGTATTGCATCAACCCAATTTGCCGTGGCATTGCTTGTATTTTTTGCCGGAGCCGCACGGACAAGGGTCATTGCGCCCGACCTTATCACCGGCGCGCACAAACGGCTGGTGCTCTTCCGCATCACCCGTCTGCCCAAGCGCTTCCTCGTAGTCGGCATGATGGTAATGCACGTTTTCCGGCGCCTGCGGCGCTTCCACCGCTTCCACAGCCTGTTCGTCGCGGATCTGCACGTTCATCAGCACCTGGGTGACATCGCGCTTGATTGTTTCCAGCATATTGGAAAACAATTCAAACGCCTCACGCTTGTATTCCTGCTTGGGGTTTTTCTGTGCATAGCCGCGCAGGTGAATGCCCTGGCGCAGGTGGTCGAGCGCCGCCAGGTGTTCGCGCCAATGCGTATCGAGGCTTTGCAGCATGACGATGCGCTCATACTGGTGCATCGCTTCCGCGCTTACTATGTTCACCTTGGCCTCATATTGCTGCTGTGCCGCCTGTACCACACGCTCGCGCAAGCCGTGCTCGTCGAGCTTTTTATCCTGTTCCAGCCATTGCACGAGTGGCAGGTTCAACTGATATTCTGCGGCCAATGCTTTTTCCAGCGACGGCACATCCCACTGCTCCTCCATGCTTTGCGGCGCGATATATTCGCTGATAGTGTCGTTCAACACCCCATCGCGCATCGCCGCAATCGTCTCGGAAATATCCTGGCTTTCCAGCAGCTCGTTGCGCTGCTGGTAGATCACCTTGCGCTGGTCGTTGGCGACATCGTCGTATTCGAGGATTTGCTTGCGCATGTCGAAGTTGCGCGCCTCGACCTTGCGCTGTGCATTCTCAATCGCGCGCGTGACCCAGGTATGCTCGATCGCCTCGCCTTCCGGCAGCTTGAACTTGTTCATGATCGCGGCAACGCGGTCGGAAGCGAAAATCCTCAGCAGCGGATCTTCGAGCGACAGGTAGAAACGGCTGGAGCCGGGGTCGCCCTGACGTCCGGAGCGGCCGCGCAACTGGTTGTCCACCCGCCGCGACTCGTGGCGCTCGGTGCCGATGATGTGCAGGCCGCCGCTGGCCAGCACTTGTGCATGCACCTGCTGCCACTCCGCGCGCAATTTGTCGATTTGCTGGTTGCGTATCGCCTCATCCAGGCTGTCATCGTTGCGCAGATGATCGACTTGCTTTTCCACATTGCCGCCCAGCACGATGTCGGTGCCGCGGCCTGCCATGTTGGTGGCAATGGTGACCATCTTGGGGCTGCCCGCCTGCGCCACAATTTCGGCTTCGCGCGCATGCTGCTTGGCATTGAGCACCTGGTGCGGCAGCTTTTCCTTTTGCAGCAGGCCCGACAGCAACTCCGATGTTTCAATCGAGGTCGTGCCCACCAGCACCGGCTGGCCGCGCTGGTAGCAATCGCGGATATCCGCGATCACTGCCCGATATTTCTCTTGCGCAGTCAGGTACACCTTGTCCATCATGTCCTTGCGGATGGTCGGACGATGCGGCGGAATGATTACGGTTTCCAGGTTGTATATCTGCTGGAACTCATAGGCTTCGGTATCCGCCGTACCGGTCATGCCGGCCAGCTTGCCGTACATGCGGAAGTAATTCTGGAAGGTGATGGATGCCAGCGTCTGGTTTTCCTTCTGGATGGGCACGCCTTCCTTGGCCTCCACCGCCTGATGCAGGCCATCGGACCAGCGCCGTCCGGCCATCAGACGGCCGGTGAATTCGTCCACGATAATGACTTCGCCGTCCTGCACCACATAGTGCTGGTCGAGGTGATACAGCGCATGCGCGCGCAACGCGGCATACAGATGATGGATCAGCGTGATGTTGGCTGGGTCATACAGGCTGCCGCCTGCGGGCAGCAATCCACTCTGTGCCAGCAGCCGTTCCGCATGCTCGTGGCCTGATTCGGTCAACAGGATCTGGTGGTTTTTCTCATCCACGCTGTAATCGCCGGGACCATCCTCGACCTGCTGGCGTTCCAGGTTGGGAACCAGCTTGTCCATGCGCACGTAGATATCGACATTATCTTCCGCCTGCCCGGAAATGATCAGCGGCGTGCGCGCCTCGTCAATCAGGATGGAGTCCACCTCGTCCACAATGGCGTAATTCAGCCCGCGCTGATAGCGCTCAGCGGCCTGGGTCGCCATGTTGTCGCGCAGATAGTCAAAGCCGAATTCATTGTTGGTACCGTAGGTAATATCCGCCCCGTAAGCAGACTGCTTGTCGGCATGATCCATCTGCGACAGGATGACGCCGACGGAAAGCCCCAGGAAGCGGTACAGGCGGCCCATCCACTCGGCATCGCGTGCCGCCAGGTAATCGTTTACCGTCACCACATGCACGCCCTTGCCAGCCAGCGCATTCAGATACGCCGGCAGGGTCGCCATCAGGGTCTTGCCTTCGCCGGTGCGCATTTCTGCGATCTTGCCGTAATGCAGCGTCATGCCGCCCACCAGTTGCTCGTCGAAATGGCGCATCTGCAGCACGCGCCGGCCGGCCTCGCGCACTACGGCAAATGCCTCCGGCAGCAAGGCATCCAGGGATTCACCCTGGCTGTGGCGCTGCTTGAAGGCATCTGTCTTGCGCTGCAACTCTTCATCTGACAGCTTCGCGACGTCCGCTTCAAGCGCGTTAATCGTCTGCACGGTCTGGCGGTATTGTTTAAGCAGGCGGTCGTTGCGGCTACCGAAAATACTTTTCAGCAAATTGGAAATCATTGTTTATTTTTTCTGGACTTAATTCTTGAATTCTGGTCTTGGAAACTTCAGTTATTTGGGGCGCTACAAACAAAAAAGGGTGAGGCGACACACCTCACCCTTGCACAAATCCAGCGCTCATCAACCCGCGGCGTCTTGCAGGAAACGCTGTGGATTCTGGGCGATGCCCTTGTATCTCACTTCAAAGTGCAGGTGACTGCCGGTGGAACGGCCTGTGCTACCTACCCTGGCAATCTCCTGTCCGCGCCGCACAACCTCCCCGACTTTGACCAGCAGACTGGAAGCATGCGCATAGCGCGTAACGATATCATTGCCATGGTCAATCTCAACCATTTTACCATACTGCGGGTGGAAATCTGAGTACACCACGATACCGCCAGCCGAGGCTTGAATCGGCGTTCCTTCCGGCACCATGAAGTCCACCCCTTCATGCATTGCGTTCTGCCCGGTAAAGGGGTCGATACGCCAGCCGAAGTTGGATGAGTGCATTCCAGCGATGACGGGCGTCCTGGAAGGGAGCAGCTTTTTGTTGAGGCGGTTCTGCAATTGCAGGGTTTCCAGCGCAACCAGCTTGTCATTGCGATCGTTCAGCAATGCCGACAGGCGGTCCAGTTGCTGATTCAGGCTTTCCAAAGATATGTCCTGCTGCATTGCCGGCACATAAGGCCCGCCTTGCGCCGGCGGCTGATCGAAGTTGAACTCCTGCGGTTTCATGCCGTTCAATTTGGCCAAACGCGCACCCAGCGTATCCAGCCGCAGCAACTGCGCCTGCATCTGGCCCAGGCGCACCGCCATCGCATTCAGGCCCTCGTGCATATAGGATTGCTGCTTCTGCTGCCCGTCGACCAACGTGATTGGCTGAGTTCCAGCATTGCTGCGTTGCACCGCAAATCCTGCCGCAAAGAGCAGTCCGCCGGCAAGCAAGGCCGCCATAAGCAGGTGTCTGCCGCCGAGTGTGATGCTGTATGCTTTTGCAAAGCGATTGGAAACTATAATAATATCCATGTTCCCCTCATAAGTTTCATGCTGATGACCGTGTCGCTACGTTTGAACTCATATCTCGACGCCAGCCCGGAACTGCACAGGCTGGCCGACAAAGTCGCGCAGCAGCACATACTGCAACGGTACTACGAACAGGTTGCCCCGCCCTCGCTGGCACGCGCCAGCCATGTGGTGTATCTGGAACGGAATATCCTGCTGCTAGCCGCAGACAATGGCGCGGTTGCCGCAAAATTGCGCCAGCTTGCTCCGGAATTGGCCCAGCTGTTCCGGGACAGGGGGCACGAGGTTACTGGAATTCAGGTAAGGGTGCAAGTGACCTTCCCGCCTGCCAAACGCAACACACCTCCCACTTCACTTAGCGACACCGGACGACAAAACTTGAACGATCTAGCCGAAAAACTGCCGGATTCGCCATTGAAAAACGCACTGCAGCGCCTCGCCCGGAACCAGAAGAAGGGATAAGGGAATTCTGCCTGCAACGGGAGGCAACCCCGCTGCCGTTCTGCCTTTGCCAAGGGTAAATGGCTCAGGACAAGCGTAACCAGGACTAAAGCAGAATGCGCCAGCCGGTCAGCACATACCGCTCCAGCACGAACAGCGCGGCAAACACCAGCAGCGCAAACACCACGAAACGCAGTATCTGCCAGGCCAGATTGAGATAGCGGCGATTGCGGGTAAACACGTACATTGCGCCAGTCAGGATGATGGACAGCGCAGCCAGGATAAACAGCAGACGCAAGATAAGCATGACGTTTCTCCTTGCTGGAGAAAGCAGTTGAATCCAGCCTGGATCAGGCAGCCTGCAACTGCAAGCGCAGGAAGTTTGGCGCCTCTTCTGCCTTGCCGAAAGTGACGAATTCCCACGCCTGCTCATCAGCCAGCAAGGCACGCAACAGGGCATTATTCAGCGCATGTCCGGATTTATACCCGGCAAAAGCGCCGATCAGCGGGTGGCCGAGCAGATACAGGTCGCCGATCGCATCCAGCACTTTGTGCTTGACGAATTCATCCTCGAAGCGCAAACCGTCCGGATTGATGACGCGGTACTCGTCCATCACGATGGCGTTGTCCAGATTGCCGCCCAGCGCCAGCCCCTGCGCGCGCATGTTCTCGACATCCTGCATGAAGCCGAAGGTGCGGGCGCGGCTCACTTCCTTGATATAGGAATGTTCGCCCAGATCTATCGTGACTTCCTGCCGGGTGGCCGCAAACACCGGATGAGCAAAATTGATGGTGAACGCCAGCTTATAGCCGTTGAACGGATCGAAGCGCACCCACTTGTCTCCATCCCTGACCTCCACGGTTTTCTTGATGCGGATGAACCGCTTTGCGGCGGACTGCTCGACGATACCTGCGGATTGCAGCAGGAAAATGAACGTCCCGGCGCTGCCGTCCATGATGGGCACTTCTGCGCTGGAAATCTCAACAAAGGCATTGTCCACACCCAGTCCGGCAAATGCGGACATCAGATGCTCAATGGTAGCCACGCGCACGCCGTCTGCCTCCAGGCAGGTGGACAAGCGCGTGTCATGCACCGCATGCGCCTCGGCGCGTATCTCCACCACCGGGGACAGATCCACGCGGCGGAATACAATGCCGCTGCTGGCGGGCGCCGGGCGCAGGGTCAGATCAACCCGTTCGCCCGTATGCAGCCCGACACCCGTCGCATGCACCGGTTTTTTCAATGTGCGTTGCCTGACCATATTGCTATCAATTCCAAGTTATTGGGGCGTAGTTTACCACGGCCGCAAACGCCCCCCCAAACAACCCTTCCGCTACAAGCGACCCGCTGCGGGCTGTAGGCTTCTCAATCCGCCTGCTTGCGCAGGAACGATGGAATATCCAGCGTATCGACGCCGGACTGCTTCATTGCTTCAATCGCTTCGCGGCGGCGGTTGTGGCGCATCACGGCAGGCATGTCGAGTTCGTTGTAGTTGACGGTGGACACGGGTTCATCGTGCGTGCCGGTGCGCTTCTGCTCTTCGTAGGCCAGCACCGGTTTGGGCTGCTTGCGCTCTGCCGGCGTACCCAGGCCCGTTGCCACGATGGTCACGCGCAGATCGTCGCCCATGTTTTCATCGAACACCGAACCCACGATCACGGTGGCATCCTCGATGGCGAACTGCACGCTGTTGGTGACTTCCCGGTATTCCTTCAGCGTGAGGCTGCAACTGGAACTGATGTTCACCAGCACGCCGCGTGCACCGGCCAGATTCACGTCTTCCAGCAGCGGGCTGGACATGGCGCGCTCTGCCGCAACCTTGGCGCGATCCGCGCCGGAAGCGGTGGCCGATCCCATCATGGCCATGCCGTTTTCCGACATCAGCGTGCGCACGTCGGCAAAATCCACGTTCACCAGGCCGGGCACATTGATTACCTCGGCGATGCCCGCTACCGCGCCCTGCAGCACACTATTGGAAGAACGGAATGCATCCAGCAGCGTCGTATCCTCGCCCAGCACCGTCATCAGCTTCTCGTTCGGCACGATGATCAACGAATCCACATGCTCGGACAGCGCCTCGATGCCCGCCTGCGCCAGGCGCATGCGCTTGCCTTCGTGGGCAAACGGCTTGGTTACAACAGCCACGGTGAGGATGTCCATTTCCTTGGCCACCTGCGCCACGATGGGTGCGGCCCCGGTCCCCGTCCCGCCGCCCATGCCGGCGGTGATGAACACCATATTGGCGCCGCTGATCAATTCGGCGATGCGCGCGCGATCCTCCTCGGCAGCGGCACGACCAACATCGGGAACCGCACCCGCGCCCAAGCCCTTGGTGATCGTGGCGCCGATCTGCAACTGGGTCTGCGCCTTGTTGCGCTTGAGCGCCTGGGCATCGGTGTTGATGGCGATGAACTCCACCCCCAGCACACCCTGCTCGATCATGTGGTCCACCGCATTGCCGCCACAACCACCCACCCCGATTACCTTGATTACTGCATCCTGAAGTTGTGCTTCCATGATCTCAAACATCGCTCTCTCCTTAATTGTCTACAAATTAAACCGTGAACCCAAACACCCGATAAACCACTAAAAAAATACTTCGTTAAAAATTACCCTGAAACCATGCCTTCATTCTGTCCAGCACGTCGCTGAAGGAATTCGATTGGAGGCGCGCCTCCTGATGGCGCTGGTGCTGTTCCAGCCCATAAAGCAGCAAGCCGACGCCGGTGGAATATCGCGGCGTCTTCACCACATCGGACAAGCCGCCCACATAACGCGGCAACCCCAGGCGCACCGGCATGTGGAAAATTTCCTCGCCCAGCTCCACCATGCCCTGCATGGCGCTGCTGCCGCCGGTAATCACAATGCCGGAAGACAGCAAATCCTCGAAACCGCTGCGCCGCAACTCGGTCTGCACCAGCGAGTACAGCTCCTCCACGCGCGGCTCGATGACTTCTGCCAGGGTCTGCCGCGACAGCATGCGCGCACTGCGATCGCCTACGCCGGGCACCTCGATGGGCGCTTCGTCAGCCAGCTGGCGCAAGGCGCAGCCATATTTGATCTTGATGTCCTCGGCATCCTTGGTCGGGGTGCGCAACGCCATCGCGATGTCATTGGTGATCTGGTCGCCGGCAATGGGAATCACTGCGGTATGTCGGATTGCCCCGCCGGTGAAAATCGCCACGTCCGTCGTGCCGCCACCGATATCCACCAGGCACACGCCCAGGCCCTTCTCATCGTCTGCCAGCACCGCCTTGCTTGACGCCAGCGGCTGCAGGATCATCTCGCGCACTTCCAGGCCGCAGCGATGCACGCACTTCATGATGTTCTGCGCCGCCGCCACCGCGCCGGTGACGATATGCACTTCCACTTCCAGGCGCATGCCGCTCATGCCCAGCGGCTTCTTGATACCCTCCTGCCCGTCGATGCTGAACTCCTGTTCCAGTATGTGCAGGATTTGCTGGTCACCCGGCAAACTGATCGAGCTGGCGGTTTCCACCACGCGGTCGATATCGGCCTGCGCCACCTCCTTGTCCTTGATCTTCACCATGCCGTTCGCGTTCGAACCCTTGATGTGGCTGCCCGCGATGCCGGTATAGACCTCGCGTATCTTGCAGTCGGCCATCAGCTCGGCATCACCCAGCGAGCGCTGGATCGCCCCCACCGTCGCATCGATATTGACCACCATGCCCTTCTTCATGCCGGAGGATTCGTGTATCCCCACGCCTATCACTTCCAGCGCCCCATCCGGCCTGATCTCGCCGACGATCGTGACGATCTTGGAAGTGCCGATATCCAGCCCGACGATCAGATTCTTGGTTTCCCTGTTTTTGCTCATTGCATTTCTCCGACTCCTAAACCTTGCTGTGCTGACTGCGATCATCCTGCCCGGACTGGCCCTGGCCATCCGTGGCGCGTGGCACGCCGGCTCCGCCCGGGAAATATGCGGCGAAGCCATTGCGATAACGCAAATCCACATACGCGACCGTACGCTGCATGGTTGCCAGGCTGTATGGGTATACCGCCACAAAACGCGCCAGGCGCTGCTGTGACTGTTCGCGTCCCAGCTCCAGCACCATGCCGTTGCGCAGCCGCAACTGCCAGGCGCGGCGCGGCGAAAGGCTGATTTGCGCGATCTCCAGGCCGAGTGGAGACAATTGTTTTTCGAACTCTCCATACATCTGCGCCACCTCGGCGGCGTTCTCGCGCTGCCCGATAAAGCTTGGCATCACCTGCCCGCTCTCCGCGGATTCTGCCGCGAACACCTCGCCATAGGTATTGACCAACTCGCTGCCGTTCCACTGCGCCAGCGCCACATGCTCCTCCAGGCTCACTTCCAGATGCCCGGGAAAATGACGCCGTACGCTCACCGTGCGCACCCAGGGCAATTTCTCGAAGGCCTCACGCACACGCTCCAGATCGGCGGTGAAAAAATTCCCCTGCAATTCATTGCGTACCACAGCCTCGATCTGCGCAACATCCACCTCGCGCGGTGCGGCGCTCAGCTGCAACACGCGCAACGGAAATACCGGCAGATGCAGCGTGTAATGCAATGCGCCATACAGCACCAGTGCAAGGCTGATTCCAAACAGCGCACTGGAAAACTGGCGCAGCAGGTGCGGCTTATCCCACATGGGTCAGCTCCCCCGTACTCAACTCAAGGATTTGCAGCACCAGCTGCTCGAAACTCATCCCTGCCTGGCGCGCCGCCATTGGCACCAGGCTGTGATCGGTCATGCCGGGCGAGGTATTGATTTCCAGCAGATATGGCCTGCCTGATGCATCCATCAGAAAATCCACGCGCCCCCAGCCAGTCCCGCCGATCAACGCAAAGGCCCGTTGCGCCAGACGCTGCATCTCCGCTTCCGGTTCTTCGGCCAACCCGCTCGGGCAAAGATAGCGCGTGTCATTGCGCAAGTATTTCGCCTCATAGTCGTAGAACTCGTTGGCCGGCTCGATCTTGATGATCGGCAGCGCGCGGCTGCCGAGAATGGCGGCGGTGTATTCGCCGCCGCCGACAAACGCCTCCGCCAGCACCAGTTTGTCGTGCCTAGCCGCCTCCTCATACGCTGCGCGCAGCTCGCTCGCCTGCTTCACCTTGCTGATGCCCACGCTGGAACCCTCATTGGCCGGCTTCACGAACAACGGCAGCCCGAGGCGCGCTGCGACTGCATCGAAATCGCTGTCGGCAGTAAGCAATTCATAGGCCGGAACCGGCAGCCCAGCCGCCTGCCACACCAGCTTGGTGCGCCACTTGTCCATCGCCAGCGCGCTCGCCAGCACGCCGCTGCCGGTGTAAGGCATGCCCATCAATTCGAGCGCGCCCTGCACCGTGCCGTCCTCGCCAAAACGCCCGTGCAAAGCGATAAAGGTGCGCTGATAGCCTTCGTCCAGCAAGGCATGCAAATCCTGCACGGCAGGGTCGAAACCATGCGCGTCCACGCCACTCTTCTGCAAGGCAGCCAGCACCGCCGCACCGCTCTTGAGCGATACTTCGCGCTCTGCGGAACGTCCGCCGTACAACACTGCTACTTTTCCAAAATCCTTCATGCAGCCTCACCAATGATTCGCACTTCCGGGCGCAGCTCGATGCCGGTTTGTTGCCACACCACTGTCTGTACTTCGTTGATCAGATGTTCAATGTCCGCCGCCGTCGCCCCGCCCACATTCACGATGAAGTTGGCATGTTTTTCCGACACGCGCGCCCCGCCGATCTGCCTGCCTTTCAGCCCGCACTGCTCGATCAGACGCGCCGCATGATCGCCCGGCGGATTGCGAAACACCGAACCCGCATTCGGCAAATTCAGGGGCTGGCTGGCAATGCGTTTGCTCAGCAGTGCCTTGATCTGCTGGCGTGCGATTTCGCCGTCGCCGGCCGGCAGACGCAGCCAGGCAGCGACGAACCACTCCTCGTCGGCCGAATGTGCCAGCACATGGCGATAAGCGATGTCGTACTCTGCCGGAACGCGCTCATGCAGCACTCCGGTGCGCGTCACCGCCTGCACCCGCGCCACTACGCCCCATGTATCACTGCCGTAGCAACCCGCATTCATCGCCAGCATGCCGCCCAGCGTCCCAGGTATGCCGGCAAAAAATTCTGCACCGCCCAGGTTGTTGCGCGCGGCAAAGCGCGCCAGCTTCGCACCCGGCACCCCGGCTTGCACATAGAGCGTGGTTGTTGCCGCTTCATCGGCTTTACAACCACGGCCTCCCCCTTGCGGGGAGAGCGTCCCGTCCGGCTCGATGCGCAATTCACCCAGCGCCGCGTGCAGCAGCAGCACCGTGCCGCGCAGGCCGCCATCACGCACCAGCAAATTGCTGCCCAGCCCCACTGTGACCACCGGCTCATCCGCCGGCAGCGTGCGCAAAAAAATCAACAGGTCTGCCAGATCAGCCGGCTGGTAGACGCGATCGGCGCGACCGCCTGCACGCCAGGTCACGTGGCGGCTCATATCCACGTCGTGGCGCAGTGTTCCGCGCAACCCGTCAACCGTGAAATGCCGCGCTTCGTTCATGTTCATTGATTACCCGCTACCATGGTTTTCCGCTGCGACGAGGGCGGCAGATCCGCATCAGGATTCTTTATCCTGGCAACGTTCTTGACGATCGCGGGCACATTGCCGATCGTCCCTGCGCCCATGGTCACCACGACATCATCGGGTCGCGCCATGTCCAGGATCGCCAGCGGCATTTTTTCAATGTTTTCCAGGAACACGGCCTCGCTCTGTCCCGCCACGCGCAGCGCATGCATCAAGGCGCGCCCGTCTGCCGCGACGATGGGTGCTTCGCCAGCGGGATATACCTCCGCCAGCAGCAAGGCATCCACCCCGCTCAATATGCTGACGAAATCCTCAAATAGATCGCGCGTGCGCGTATAGCGATGCGGCTGAAATGCCAGCACCAGGCGCCGCCCCGGGAAGGCGCCGCGCACTGCTTCGAGTGTGGCAGCCATCTCCGCCGGGTGATGGCCGTAGTCGTCGATTAAAGTAAAACTTCCTCGCACGCTTGCGGGAGTTGAAACGATTGCTCGCTCTCCCGTTTGCGGGAGAGAGTTGGAGAGAGGGTGACCGGGAATCGGGATTTCGCCATAGCGCTGGAAGCGCCGCCCCACGCCTTCAAATTCGCACAGTGCGCTGACGATCGCTTCTTCTGCCACGCCCACTTCCAGCCCCACGGCAATCGCCGCCAGCGCATTCTGGACGTTGTGCAGGCCGGGTAAATTAAGCGTGATCTCCAAGTCGCGCGGTGTGCCGTTCTGCCGGCACAGCGCTGTAAATTGCATCTTGCCGTCCTGGTGGCAGACATCCACCGCGCGGATTTGCGCATCCTCGGCAAAACCGTAAGTGGTAATCGGCTTGGTGATGCTGGGCAGAATATCGCGCACGTTGGCATCATCCACACACACGATGGCCATGCCATAGAACGGCAGATGCTCGACGAAATCCACGAAGGCCTGTTTCAGCCTGGAGAAGTCGTGGCCATAGGTTTCCATGTGGTCGGCATCAATGTTGGTAATCACGGCCAGTATCGGTTGCAGGTGCAGGAAAGACGCATCCGATTCATCCGCCTCCACGACGATAAATTCGCCCGTTCCCAGCTTGGCATTGGTACCGCTGCTGGTAAGCTTGCCGCCGATCACGAAAGTAGGATCAAACCCTCCTTTGGCCAGCACGCTTGCAGTCAGGCTGGTGGTGGTGGTTTTGCCATGCGTCCCCGCCACAGCAATCCCCTGGCGCAGCCGCATCAGCTCGGCCAGCATCACGGCGCGCGGCACGACCGGAATCTTGCGCGCACGCGCTGCCACCACCTCAGGATTGTCGCGGCTCACCGCAGTGGACACCACCACTGCATCTGCAGTGCCAACAAAATTTTCAGCATGCCCCTTATGCACCGCAACACCGAGTTTTTTCAGGCGCTGCGTGACCGCGTTGTCAGCCAGGTCCGAACCGCTCACCTGAAAGCCCAGGTTAAGCAGCACCTCGGCGATACCGCTCATGCCGGCGCCGCCTATGCCAACGAAGTGGATATGTTTGACCTTGTGTCTCATGCTGCCGCCAATTCTGCACACACTTGCGCCACGCGCTGCGCCGCTGCCGGTTGCGCCACGGCACGTGCAGCCTGCGCCATCTCCAGCGCCCGCGCTCTGCTCATGCTCTGCAGCAACTCCGCGAGATGCCTCGGCGTCAATTCAGTTTGCGGCAACAGGATCGCGGCCCCGCGTTCGCTCAGGAAGCGCGCATTGCCGGTCTGGTGATCGTCGACCGCAAACGGGAAAGGCACCAGAATGCTGGCCACGCCCGCTGCGGCGAGCTCTGCCACGGTCAGCGCACCCGCACGGCAGATCACCACATCCGCCTGTTCGTAGTAGCGCGCCATGTCATCCAGGAACGGTTTTACTTCGGCCTTCACGCCCGCCTGTTGATAGGCAGCCAGCACCGCATCGAAGTGTTGTTTGCCGGTCTGGTGTATGACGCTTGGACGCTCGCCTTCCGGCAGCAGCGCCAGTGCGTGCGGCACACATTCGTTGATTGCCTTGGCGCCCAGGCTGCCGCCTACCACCAGCACGCTCAGTGTGCCACTGCGTACCGTGTAACGCGCCGGCGGCTCCGGCAGCGCAGCGATGCTGTCGCGCACCGGGTTGCCGCACCACTCTGCGCCGGGCAGCACCTGCGGGAAACCGCTGAGCACGCGTGCAGCCAGACGTGCCAGCACCCGGTTGCTCAACCCGGCAATGGAATTCTGTTCGTGTATCAGCAGGGGGCGGCGCAACATGGCGGCCATCAGCCCGCCAGGGAAAGTGATGTAACCACCCATGCCCAGCACCACATCGGGACGGTGGCGCAGCAACGCAACTGCGCTCTGCCACAATGCCACCAGCAAATTCAGCGGCAGCAGCAATTTGCGCATCAGCCCTTTGCCGCGCAACCCTGAGAAGCGCACCCAGGCGATCTCATAGCCATGCTTGGGCACCAGTTCGGCTTCCATGCTGTTGGGCGCGCCGAGCCAGGTGATTTTCCAGTTCTGAGCGCGCAGTACATCCGCGACGGCCAAAGCTGGGAAGATGTGGCCGCCAGTGCCGCCGGCCATGATGAGTATGGAGCGGCTCATATGGGCTGGCCTCGCATCATCCTTCTATTCTGGCTACGGCCGCCCCGTTGGGGCTTAACTTGCTCGCGCAAGTTAGCCTGCGCGGAAACAGACGAAGGATGAATTTCTGCTGCACTCATGGTTAAGATGATGAAAGTCATATTGGCTGCCCCCTCATCATTCGCCTGTTTTCCCAATCAATCCTCAGCAGTATTGCAGCGGCGACGCAGTTCACCACTACGCCGCTGCCGCCGAAACTGAGGAAGGGCAGGGTTAATCCCTTGGTGGGGAGCACACCCATGTTCACACCGATATTGATCATCGCCTGCACACCCAGCCAGACTGCAATCCCCTGCGCGATCAGCGCAGCGAACTGGCGATCGAGAAATGCCGCCTGACGCCCAATGGCGAAGGCGCGTATGAGCAGCCCGGCAAACAGGACAATCACCGCGCATACGCCGACGAAGCCGAGTTCCTCGGCGATCACCGCGAGCAGAAAGTCGGTGTGCGCTTCCGGCAGGTAGAACAGCTTTTCGACGCTGGCGCCCAGTCCCACGCCCAGCCACTCGCCCCGGCCAAATGCGATCAGCGCATGGCTCAGCTGATACCCTTTGCCGTAGGGATCGGACCACGGATCCATGAAGCCGATCACGCGCTGCATGCGATAGGGCGAGGAGAAAATCAGCGCCGCAAATGCCAATGGCAACGCAAACACCAGTGCGCCAAACACCTTGAGATTGAAGCCGCCGAGCCACAACGTGCACATTGCAATCGCGCAGATCACCACGAAGGCGCCCATGTCTGGCTCCAGCAGCAGCAGCATGCCCACCAGTACCATTACCGCAAACATCGGCAGGAAGGCCTTGCGGAACGTATGTTTGACGATGCCCTTGCGCACCGTGTAGTCGGCCGCATACACCACGGCGAACAGTTTCATCAATTCGGACGGCTGCAGGTTGATGACAAACAATGACAGCCAGCGCCGGCTGCCATTCACCGCGCGCCCAACGCCCGGGATCAGCACCAGTATCAGGAGGACGACGCCCAGTATGAACAGGTAAGGCGCCAGCTTCTGCCAGGTTTGCACCGGCACCTGAAACGCGGCCATCGCGGCTGCAATGCCAACAAAAATGAACACACTGTGGCGCACCAAATAATAGGTGGAACGGAAGCCGGTGAACTTGCTCTCTTCGGCAGTCGCGATGGAGGCCGAATACACCATCACCATGCCAATGGCGAGCAGCGAGAGCACGATCCACACCAGCATCTCATCGTATTCCGGCAGTGCCGGGCGGGACGGGTTCAGGCTTGCGGTGCGCATGCCACGCCCTCCTGCAATGCACGCACTGCGGCGACAAACACTTCGGCCCGGTGCGCATAGTTGCGGAACATGTCGAAGCTGGCGCAGGCCGGCGACAGCAGCACCGCATCACCCGGCTGTGCCAGCGCAACGCTTTGCTGCACTGCATCTGCCATGTTGCGCACATGCATCACCGGCACGCCGCAGCTTTGCAACGCCACCTCGATCTTGTCCGCGTCACGGCCGATCAGCACGACCGCGCGCGCATGCTGCGTCACCACCGGCCGCAGCGGCGAAAAGTCCTGCCCCTTGCCTTCACCGCCTGCGATCAGCACCGTCTTCCGCCCCAGGCCTTGCAGCGCAGCCACTGTTGCACCCACATTGGTGCCCTTTGAATCGTCGAAGAACGTCACACCGTCAATTTCCGCCACGTATTCCACGCGATGCGGCAACCCCTTGAAGGCGCGCAATGCCTTGAGCAACGGCGCCAGCGGCAGGCCGACGGCGCGGCACAGCGCCAGCGCCGCGAGCGCATTGGCCACGTTATGCAGCCCGGCCACCTGCAGCTCACTGGCATTCAGTACGCGCCGTGCACCCTGCACCAGCCAGACATCCCCGTTTTCGCGTTCAATACCCCAATCATCATCGGCAGCAGGCGGGGTATTCAACCCGAAGGTGATCTGCATGCGCCCGATCAACGCCATGCCGGCGCTGCTCGCATCATCACGGTTGAGCACTTGCACGCCCCCCTGTCCGTTGCTGCGGAAGATGCGCGCCTTGGCGGCGATGTATTCGCCCATGTCAGCATAGCGATCCAGATGATCCTCGCTGATGTTGAGCACGGTCGCCGCATCGGCACTCAATGTCGACGTCGTTTCCAGCTGAAAGCTCGAAAGCTCCAGCACCCACACATCGGGATGCCGCTCCTGCCGATTCACCAAAACATCCAGCACGGCGGGAGAAATATTGCCGGCCACTTCCGTATCCAGCCCCGCCGCACGGCACATCGCGCCGACCATGCTGGTCACGGTGGTCTTGCCATTGGCGCCGGTGATGGCAATGATTTTCGGACATTTATCCTGCGGCAACGAGCGCGCAAAAAACTCGATGTCTCCCACAATCGGAATGCCGCGTGCCGCCGCTTTTGCCACAAACGGGTCGCGCAGCGGCAAACCCGGGCTGATCGCTATGAGCCCGACATCGTCGAGCAACTCGCTACGAAACACGCCGCAACGCAATTCCACCTGTGCGAACTGGGTGCGCAACACCTCCAGCGAAGGAGGGTTGTCCCGGCTGTCGGCAGCGCACACGCGCGCGCCCTGCGCGCTCAGCCAGCGCACAAGCGACAGCCCGGTCTCGCCGAGACCGAGTACCAGCACCTTTTTGTCAGTCAATGGCATCATCTCAGCTTGAGGGTCGCAAGGCCCAATAACACCAGCAGCATGGTGATAATCCAGAATCTCACCACGACCTGTGTCTCTTTCCAGCCCTTCTGTTCGAAATGATGGTGCAGCGGCGCCATCAGCAGGATGCGCCGCCCTTCCCCGTATACCTTCTTGGTGTATTTGAAATACGACACCTGCAGCATCACCGATACTGCCTCGAGCACGAACACACCGCCCATGATGAACAGCACCAGTTCCTGCCGGATGATCAGCGCCACCACTCCCAGCGCCGCGCCCAGCGCCAGTGCGCCCACGTCGCCCATGAATACCTCTGCCGGGTAGGCGTTGAACCACAGGAAGGCCAACCCTGCTCCCGCAATCGCGCCGCAGAACACGGCCAGTTCGCTTGCACCCGGGATATGGGGAATGCCGAGGTATTTGGCAAACACCGCGTGACCCGCAACATAGGAAAAAATCGCCAGCGCGCTGCTCACCATCACCGTGGGCATGATGGCCAGGCCATCCAGGCCATCAGTCAGATTCACCGCATTGCTGCTGCCCACGATGACCAGATAGGCCAGCACAATGAAGGCGAGCGCAGTCAGCGGAAACACCAGAAACTTGAAGAAAGGCACGATGAGCTCTGTGTGCGCGGGCAGGCTGGCGTGACGCCACAGATACACTGCAACGACCAATGCGATGATGGACTGCCAGAACATCTTGGCCTTGGCCGACAGGCCCTTGGGATTGCGATGCACCACCTTGCGGTAGTCGTCCACCCAGCCGATTGCGCCGAAGCCCAGCGTGGTGAGCAGCACCACCCACACATAGGGATTCGTGAGATCGGCCCACAACAGCGTGGTAATGGCGATCGAAGTCAGGATCAGTGCACCGCCCATGGTCGGCGTGCCCGCCTTCACCAGATGCGTCTGTGGCCCGTCTGTGCGCACGGACTGGCCAATCTTGTAGGCGGTCAGCTTGCGTATCATCGCCGGCCCGACCATAAAGGAAATGAGCAGCGCGGTCATCGCGGCCAGCACGGCACGCAGCGTAATGTAACTGAGCACGCTGAATGTCCTGATATCCTGTGCCAGCCATTGTGCGAGTGCCAATAACATCTACTGCTCCCTTCCGTAGCGTGCCTGAAGAACCGCCGCCGAGGCAGCAGGAGGAAATCCGTGCAGCGGCTCGCCTGTGCGCTTTGCTTCCTTGTCGGTTCCGGTGCAGTACTGCACCACCCGCTCCATGCGCATGAAGCGCGATCCCTTCACCAGCACCGTGGTGTCTGCATCCAGCTCCCGCTCCAGCCTCGCGAGCAAATCCTCGATGCGTTCGAAATGGCGTGCGCCGGTGCCGAACTCCGCGACTGCATGCACGCTCAATTCACCCAGCGCCAGCAGCTTCTGTATCCCCATGCGGCGCGCCTCTGCGCCGATCTCGCCATGCAGGCGGGCGGCATCGGCGCCCAGTTCGCCCATATCGCCCAGCACCAGGATTTTTTTTCCGCCTGCATTCCCCAGCACCTTGAGCGCGGCGCGCAGCGAAGCCGGGTTGGCGTTGTAAGTGTCATCTATCAACACCGCGCCATGCAGCGCCGATTTGCGCTGCATGCGCCCGGCGACCCCGGAAAATATTTCCAGCCCCGCAGCGATATCAGGTAACGCCACGTGCACTGCCAATGCTGCTGCGGTGGCGGCCAGCGCGTTGCGCACGTTGTGCACGCCCGGCACCTGCAGATTTGCACTGAACTCCCCCTGTGGCGTGCCGACCTCGATGTGCGCCCCGTAGCCCTGTGGTTGCCATTGCGCATGAACCGCAACTTTTTTCTCCAGGCCGAATTCGATAACCGCATGATTGCCTGCCCGTTCGCGCCACAGCGCGGCATGCGCATCATCCGCGTTAATCACAGCCGTCCCCTGTTCCGGGAGCCCGGCAAAAATCTCGCCCTTGGCGCGCGCAACAGCCTCCACCGAACCGAGTCCGGCCAGGTGCGCGCTGGCCGCATTGTTGACAATGGCCACATCCGGATGCGCGAGACGGGTCAGGTAATCGATCTCGCCCGCATGGTTCATGCCCATCTCGATGACCGCATAGCGATGCACGGCGCGCAATTTCAGCAAGGTGAGCGGCATGCCAATGTCATTGTTCAGATTGCCTTGCGTCGCCAGCACCGCATCCGCGCTGCCTGCCGCTTGCCGCAATATCGCGGCGAGCATCTCCTTCACCGTGGTCTTGCCGTTGCTGCCGGTCACCGCCACCACGGGAATAGCAAACTGCGCACGCCAATACTCTGCCAGGCGCCCCAGCGCGAGACGGGTATCTTCGACCAGCAACAATGAGCAAGGCGGCTCGCCAACTCGATAGCTTGCGCTATTCACCAGCGCTGCCACTGCGCCATGTTGCGCGGCGCCGGCGACAAACGCAGCACCGTCGAAATTTTCCCCGTGCAGTGCCACAAACAGATCACCTGCTGCGATTGCGCGGCTGTCGCTGGACACCGCATTGAAGCGCACATCCGCGCCGATGAGCGTGCCGCCCAGCACCTGCGCAGCCTGCGAAAGCAGCATCATATTTTGTCACTCCGCATGTCCTGAGCCTGTCGAAGGGGCCATGATTCCAGTGCGCGCTGCGCCAACTCCATGTCGCTGAACGGATATTTCACGCCGCTGATTTCCTGATATTCCTCGTGCCCCTTGCCTGCCAGCAGCACGGTGTCAGCTGCGGTCGCCGTGCTTATCGCCTGTGCAATGGCTAGAGCGCGGTCTTCAATGATCTGATATCTGGCGCCCATGCCAGTCGTGATGGCGGCAATGATTTCGTGCGGATTTTCGCTGCGCGGATTGTCGCTGGTGACAATGCACGCATCGGCAAGTTTGGCCGCGACCGTACCCATCATCGGGCGCTTGCCGCGGTCGCGGTCGCCGCCACAGCCGAACACGCAAATCAGTTTGCCGCCGCTGGATGCGGTTACTTCGCGCAGGGCCTGCAATACCTTGTCCAGCGCATCCGGCGTATGCGCATAGTCCACCACGACCGTCGGACGACCTGCCCCACCCAGGGTCTGCATGCGCCCGGCTACCGCCTTCAGTTGCGCCAGCTCACGCAGCGCATCCGTCAGCGCCACTCCGCTCACCAGCAACACCGCCAGCACGCCGAGCAGGTTGGCCGCGTTGAAGCGCCCGACCAGTGCGCTGTGCAGCTCGCCGCCGCCCCAGCTCGAATGCACCTGCAGGCTGAACCCCTGCGCATCCATGCGCAACGCGCCGCCATAAGCCATGCGTATGCCGAGGCGCTCCGCCAGCTCCAACGCATCATCGCTCAGGCCATAGCCAATCACCTCCAGCTCTGAGTCACGCAGTTGTTCGGCAAGTTCTGCGCCAAACGCGTCATCGAGGTTGAGCACGGCATATTTGAGTTGCTGCCAGTCGAACAGGCGGCGTTTGGCCGCCGCATAACTGCGCATGTCGCCGTGATAGTCGAGATGGTCGCGGCTGAGATTGGTGAGCAGCGCCACATCATAGTTCACGCCATTCACGCGCCCCTGCTCCAGCGCATGCGAGGACACTTCCATTGCCACCGCCTGCGCACCCTGGGCCAGATAATCTGCCAGCAGCCCATGCAGACGGATCGCATCCGGCGTGGTGTTGAGCGTGGGCTGCAGTGCGCCGGGAAAACCATTGCCCAGCGTGCCCACCAGCGCGGCCTTCCTGCCCAGCGCATTCAGTGCCTGCGCAATCCAGTGGCTGCACGAAGTCTTGCCGTTGGTGCCGGTGATGCCCACCATCCACAATTTTGCGGATGGGTTGCCATAGACATGGCTGGCGATTTCGCCCGCATGATGGCGCAGATCGTTGACCGCCAGGTTGGGCACCTGCCATGCGCTGTCCCAGCCGAATCCGCGCGCTTCCCAGATCACCGCATTGGCGCCGCTGGCAATGGCCTGCGCGATGAACTGGCGCCCGTCTGCCTGGCCGCCGGGATAAGCGACAAAAGTGTCGCCCGGCGCAACTGCGCGGCTATCCGTCACCAGGCGCGTGATCGTCACACCGAGCGAGGAGAGCAATTCAGGATTGAAGCCTGCCCTGAGCCCAGTCGAAGGGCCTGTCCTGAGCTCAGCCGAAGGGCTCATGCCTCCTCCTTGATGATGTCAGCGGGCGGCATCAGCACATTGTCGAGCGGCGCATCGTGCGGCACATTGAGCAGGCGCAGGGCCGAACCCATCACATTACTGAATACCGGTGCGGCGACCTGGCCGCCGTAATATTCGGCGCCGGCAGGCTCGTCCACCATTACGGCCACGATCAGGCGCGGATTGGATGCCGGAGCCAACCCGACAAATGACGCGATATAGCGATTGACGTAACGTCTTCCCTCCAGCTTGTGCGCAGTGCCAGTCTTGCCCGCCACGCGGAAGCCGCTGATCTGCGCCAGTGGCGCGGTCCCGCCCGGCTGCACTACCATTTCCAGCATGTCGCGCACTGCACGGGCCGTGGCCTCGGAATATATTTTTTTGCCCACAACCGGCACATCCTGCTTGAGCAGCGTCACCCCCTTCAGCTCACCGTCGTTGGCAAATGCGGTGTACGCGCGCGCCAGTTGCAACAGGTTGACGGAAATGCCATTGCCATATGACATGGTCGCCTGCTCGATGGGCAGCCATTTTTTGTAGTCGCGCAACCTGCCCGCCGCCTCGCCCGGAAATGCACTGCCGGTCTGCGCGCCGAAGCCGGTCTCGCTCAGGCTGCGCCAGAAAGTTTGCGGCGGCAGCGACAACGCAATCTTGGCTGCGCCGACGTTGCTGGATTTCTGGATCACCCCTGCCACGTCGAGAAACGGCTCGGGATGCGTGTCATGAATCTTGCGCCCGCCGATGGTGAGCACGCCGCCCTCGGTATTGATGACCGTTCGCGGTGTTACCTTGCCTGCCTCCAGCGCAGCCGCGACGGTAAACGGCTTCATCGTGGAACCCGGCTCGAACAAGTCCGTCACTGCACGGTTGCGCATCACCCGTGTATCGGGTTTGGCGCGGTTATTGGGGTTGTAGCTCGGCCAATTGGCCAGCGCCAGCACTTCGCCGCTCTTCGCATCCAGCACGACAATGGAACCTGCCTTGGCGCGATGCTGCTCGACCGCCAGCTTGATCTCGCGATACGCCAGGTACTGAATCTTGCTGTCCACGCTCAGCGCCAGATCGCTGCCCGGCTTGGGCGCGCGCACACTGGCCACGTCCTCCACGATATGACCACGCCTGTCCTTGATGACGCGCTGACTGCCCGACCTGCCGCCCAGCTGTTCCTGCAACGCCAGTTCGATGCCTTCCTGGCCGTTGTCGTCCACATCCGTGAAGCCCAGCAGATGCGCGGCGACTTCGGCACTGGGATAATAGCGACGGTACTCGCGGTGCAACGATATGCCCGGCACGCCCAGTCTCACGATTTTTTCCGCCTGCTCGGGCGGCAGCTGGCGTTTAAGATAGGTGAAATCGCGCGTCGTGTCGAACAGGCGTTTTTTTACTTCCGCACTGCTCATGCCCAATATCTGCGCGAGCTGTTTCACCTGTTGCGGCGTTGCCTCAACGTCCTGAGGGCTGACCCAGATCGATTCCACCGGCGTGCTGACGGCAAGCGGGTCACCATGGCGGTCTGTGATCATGCCGCGGTGCGCGTTGATGTCGACGACACGGCTATAACGCGCATCACCTTTCTGCTGCAGGAAGTCATTGTGGATGCCTTGCAGGTACACCGCGCGCACCGTTAGCCCAAACAGGCACAGCAGCAACACGCCAAACAGCACGCGCGAACGCCAGGGCGGCAATGCGACGAGTCCCGCTGTCTTTATACTGCTCGCGTAGTTCATGGCTGTGTTATTAACTCGCTGGTCTGTTCACCGCGAACGAACCGTATCTGTTCGCCTTTTGGCAACTGCATCTTCAACTTGAGGCTGGCAATTTTTTCCACGCGTGCCGGCATCGCCAGCGTGCTCTGCTCCAACTGCAATTGGCCCCATTCCACTTCCATCTGCTGCGCCCTGCCCTTCTCTTTTTGCAGTTCCACAAACAATTTGCGCGCCTTGTGTTGTGAGGTCACAACACCCAACGCGCATGCGACTGCCACCAGCAGGAGCACTAGATAGCCCTTAGTCACCCGCACCTCCTGCGCGCTCCGCCACCCGCATCACCGCACTGCGTGCACGCGGGTTTCCCGCCACTTCCTGCGGCGTCGCGCGCACCGCGCGACCCACCAAGCGCAGCTTGCCCGCGGGAATATCGGCAGCTCGGACCGGCAAGTTGCGCGGCAGCTTGTCGCCCTGCGCCATGTCGCGCAGAAAGTGCTTTACCATGCGGTCTTCCAGCGAGTGGAAACTGATGATCACGATGCGTCCTTCCGGCCTCAGGCAATCCACGCATTGCGGCAATATCTGTGCAAGCTCTTCGAGTTCCTGATTGAGATAAATCCGTATAGCCTGAAAGGTGCGCGTCGCCGGATTTTTCCCAGGCTCGCGCGTGCGCACAGTCTTGGCGACGATTTCACTGAGTTGGCGCGTGGTATTGATGGGGTGTTCCTGGCGCGCCGCAACAAGCGCTCTTGCAATCTGTTTAGCAAACCGTTCTTCGCCGTAATCACGTATCACCTCCCCAAGAAACGCCTCATCCACCGTCGCCAGCCACTCTGCTGCTGTCTGCCCGCTGCTGATATCCATGCGCATATCCAGCGGTGCGTTAAAACGAAAACTGAATCCGCGCTGTTCATCATCCAGCTGCGGCGACGACACGCCCAGATCGAGCAGCACGCCATCCACCTTTTCCACCGCCAGCTTGCGCAACACCTCGGCCAGGTGCGCAAAGCCGCTGTGCACCATGACGAAACGCGGATCTGAAATTACCTGGCCTGCCGCCACTGCCACCGGGTCTTTGTCCAGCGCAATCAACCTGCCGCGCACGCCCAGCTTTTCCAGAATCAGCCGGCTATGCCCGCCGCGCCCGAACGTGCCGTCCACATAGATGCCTTCCGGTCTTATCTGCAATGCTTCGACTGCTTCGTGCAACAACACTGTATCGTGGGACAAACCCACACTCACAATGTGAATCCCTCCAGCTCGGGCGGCAAATTGCCGTCAGTGAAGCCGGCCATCTTCTCGTGCTGCGCCTGCCAGCGCGCCTCGTCCCACACCTCGCACTTATTGCCCTGGCCCACCAGCATCACGCGCTTATCGAGCACGGCATAACTACGCAAGGTGGGAGAAATCAGCACTCGGCCCGCGGCATCCATCACCACATCTTCCGCATGCCCGACAAGAAAGCGCTGCAACGCGCGAATGCGCGGATTGAAAGCCGAGAGTTGCATCAGCTTCTCGCGGATCGGTTGCCATTCGGGTTGGGGATAAAGCAACAGGCAGCCGTCCGCATCGGCAGTCAGCACCAGCTGACCGCCGCAATGCGCAAGCAGCATGTCGCGATACCGCGCCGGTATCGCGAGCCTGCCCTTGCTATCCAGATTGAGTTGCGCCGCTCCCTGAAACATTATTCAACCCTGAGCCGTTTTCCCACTAAAACCCACTTTTTACCACTTCGGCCCACTATATTGAAAAATATGCACTTGGTCAAGCGACAAAACGGTTTTTTTCTTTGTGCGACAAGTAGTTAGCTCAGAAAGTTAATGCCATGCAAATTTCTTTAATAAAGAATGGATTGCACAAACAAGCTCAAGTTGCTTGTGATGAGTGGGTGGGATATTTGGGGTATTGCTAAGCGGGGAGGGTGCGCGTTTTAGAGGCGGCAAATAAAATCGATCGCGCGACACCTCCCCTTGTTATGCAAGGTAACGCGGCATGTTTGTTCCAAAAGATGTGAAGCTGAAATCATCTGGCTGCAGGTGCAGCAGATCACACATCAATATTGACCCGCCGAAAAAAGGTGAAGCTGGCCGATAAGCCGGGTTCTGTCGTGGACAGTCATTCCTCTAGGCGTTTCGTTACCTTACGCTCAAGCAACCTACCCGCAGACGACGCGAGCAACGTCATGGCCTGCTTATTTGGTCTTGCTCCGGATGGGGTTTACCCTGCCACTGATGTTGCCACCAGCGCGGTGAGCTCTTACCTCGCCATTTCAACCTTACCGTTTCCCCCTCGTAGTTCCAGGGGGAACTTGGGCGGTATATTTTCTGTGGCACTTTCCATCACCTCACGGTGTCCGGCCATTAACCGGCATCCTGCTCTGTGGAGCCCGGACTTTCCTCCCCGCACTTGCGTGCGCGGCGACTGTCTAGCCAGCTTCGGGACGGAGTTTAACACGCCATGAAACGACAAACCTCGATGCTAACCCTCAACGATCTGCAAGTTCACCCCCAATTCTTTCCACTGCTTCGCTTCTTCTTGCAAGGCGGTGTCGGTGAGCGGATTCTGCGCCAGCCAGCCGGGTGCAAGCATCAAATGAAACTTGGTGCCGCTGAAGCGTCCTTGCATGGGAGGCAATGTGACATCGCTGCGATTGCGGTAGAACAGTGCGGCGAGCCGCAGCGCCATGATCAGTGCAATGTCTTCCTCCATGCTGACAAGGCTGCGCACCTTGTCCAGCTTACCGCGGTGTGCCAGCGTCAGCAGGCTCAGGCGGCCTTGCTCCTTTTTGGAGAAGCCGGGCATGTCGGCATTGGCGAGGATGTAGGCGGTGTGCTTGTGGTAGCCGTTGTGCGCAACGCTGATGCCGATTTCGTGCATGTCCGCCGCCCAGCCCAGCAGGCGCAGCGCTTCCTCATGCGTTTGTCCATCCAGAAATTGTCGGGCCAATACGTTGGCGAGCTGCGCCACGCGTTCGGCCTGACGCATGTCCACATGGTAGCGGCGCATGAATTGTTTGGCGGTGGCATCGCGCATGTCGTGATGATGAAAGCGGCCGAGCAGGTCGTACAGCACGCCCTCGCGCAGGGCGCCCAGCGCGGGCTGCATCTGCTCGATGCCAAGCTCGCAGAACGCGGCGTACATGATGGCAAAACCGCCGGGGAGCACCGGAATGCGGTCAGGTTTCAGGCCTTGCAGGGTAAGATTGCGCACATCGCCCGCGCTGAGCATGTATGCGCGCAATTGCTCCAGCGCCTCTCGTGTAATGCCGCCGCTGCTGTAGCCGTTCTGTTCGAGGATGTCGCATAGCACACGCGCACTGCCGGATGAACCAAGCGCAACAGCCCAGTGCCCGCGCGAAAATTCCGTCACAATAGTTTGCAGTTCATTGCGCGCGGCAAATTCAGCTTGCTTGAGGTTAGTCTTGTTGATTTTACCGTCCGGGAAATAACGCAGGCTGTAGCTGACACAGCCCATGTACAGGCTTTCCAGCTTGATGGGGTCGAGGCTGTGGCCGATGATGAATTCGGTGGAGCCGCCGCCGATGTCCATCACCAGGCGCGTGCCATCCGACTGCGGCAGGCCATGTGCAACACCGAGATAGATGAGGCGCGCTTCTTCATGACCGGAGATTACTTCGATCGGAAAGCCGAGCTCGGCCTCGGCCTGTTGCAGAAATTCGCCGGCGTTCCTGGCCACACGAAAGGAATTGGTGCCCACCGCTCGCACCGCCTCGTGCGGCAGGTCGCGCAATCGTTCGCCGAAGCGCTGCAAACAGGCCAGCGCGCGCTGCTGCGCAGCCTTGTCCAGCTGTTTGTCTTCAGTCAGCCCGGCGGCGAGTCGAACCGGCTCGCGCAGGCTGTCCAGCATATACAGCTGGTCATTTTCTACCCGCGCAACTTGCAGGCGGAAGCTATTGGAGCCGAGATCAACTGCCGCGAGGATGGGTTGTTGTTGCACGGCAAATTATCCAGACAGGTAAGGTGCGCCACGCGCACCAATGGCCAGAGTGCAGGCGCACCCTACAAAATCACTCCTCCAATACTTCGCGCTCGATCTCTTCCACGGTGACATGGCGCACATCACGCCCCTTGACCATGTACACCACGTATTCGGACATGTTTTTGGCGTGGTCGCCGATGCGCTCAATCGCTTTCGCGACGAACAGTATTTCCAGCGAGGTAGAAATGGTGCGCGGGTCTTCCATCATGAAGGTGATGAGGTAGCGCATGATGGCGCGAAATTCCTCATCTACTTTTTCATCCTGCCGCACCACCTGCGCCGCAGTCGCCAGATCGAGGCGTGCAAAGGCGTCCAGCGACTTGCGCAGCATTTCCAGCGCCAGTTCGGCGGCATGCTTGATCTCGGTGTATCGGGGCAGAAACAGGCGCTCCTTCTGCGACAGCAGCTTGGCCATGCGCGCGATCTTTTCCGCCTCGTCGCCGATGCGCTCGAGGTCGGTAATGGTCTTGATCACGGTCATCACCATCCGCAGGTCGCCTGCGGCCGGCTGACGACGCGCAATAATCTGGTTGCAGCTCTCGTCTATTTCCACCTCCATCGCGTTGACGCGATGGTCATCGGAGATAACGCGGTTCATCAGCGCCACATCGCCGCCGACCAGTGCCTCGACCGCGAGTTGGATCTGGTTCTCCACCAGCCCGCCCATCTGCAACACGCGCGCGCGCACCGCTTCGAGTTCGGCGTCAAACTGTTTTGAAGTATGTTCGCTACTGCCCATATAACAATTCCTTTAATAATTTGGATTTACATGCAGGCCATGCTACCTGCGCACCGTGACAGTTTTATGACGCTGTAATGGTCTGCACCCCATCAGGCGTACCGAGCAACAGCACATCGGCGGGGCGACGCGCAAACAGGCCGTTGGTAACCACGCCCGTAATGTCATTCAACGTATCTTCCAGCTCCACCGGGTTCATAATTTTCAGGCCATGCACATCCAGAATGATGTTGCCGTTATCGGTGGTAAATCCTTCGCGCAGCTTGGGCTGGCCGCCCAGCGCCACAAGCTGGCGCGCCACATAACTGCGCGCCATGGGTATGACCTCGATCGGCAGCGGAAAGTTGCCAAGCACATCCACCAGTTTGCTGGCATCGCACACGCAGACAAATTTCTTGCTTGCCGCCGCGACGATTTTTTCACGCGTCAGCGCACCGCCGCCGCCCTTGATCATGTGCAGGTGGCGCGTGATCTCGTCCGCACCATCCACATACACCGGCAGCGTACCTGCGTCGTTCAGCGACACAACCTCGATGCCGTGCCCCTGCAGGCGCTTCGCGGACGCCTCGGAGCTGGCCACCGCAGCCTGTATCCTGTGCTTGATCCTGCCGAGCTCGTCTATGAAAAAATTGGCTGTGGAGCCCGTGCCTACTCCGACGATGCAATCTGCCGGAACATGCGTTATCGCCGCTTGGGCGACCGCGCGCTTCATATCATCTTGTGTCATGCTCATAATCGTCTCAATTCGGCAACAATATTGTTTTCATGGCCCAGATTATTGCAGGAATCGGGGGTTTTAGAAATAGAAACCCTTTCGGCTTGCCCGCAAATCCTGCTAATCTTGCGCCCAATAATTTTTTATCAGACCCGCCATGCAAAGTTATTTGAAGCGCATCCTCACCGCTCGCGTCTATGACGTGGCCATCGAAAGCCCGCTGGAGGCCGCGCCCAATCTTTCTGCGCGCATCGATAACACCATCCTGTTGAAGCGCGAAGACATGCAGCCGGTGTTCTCGTTCAAGCTGCGCGGCGCCTATAACAAGATGGCGCAGCTCACCGCAGGGCAGCTCAAGCGCGGCGTCATTGCCGCATCGGCGGGCAACCATGCGCAAGGCGTGGCGCTCTCGGCGCAGAAGCTGGGCTGCAAGGCCATCATCGTGATGCCTGCCACCACGCCGCAGATCAAGCTGCAAGCAGTCGCCAGCCGCGGTGCAAAGGTGGTGCTGCACGGCGATTCCTATTCCGATGCCTATGCGCACGCCCTGGCGCTGGAGAAGAAACATAAACTGACTTTTGTGCACCCTTACGATGATCCCGATGTGATCGCCGGACAGGGCACCATCGCCGTGGAAATCCTGCGCCAGCATAACCAGCCGATCCACGCGATTTTCTGCGCCATCGGCGGTGGCGGCCTGATCTCCGGCGTGGCTGCCTACGTCAAGCAGGTGCGGCCGGACATCAAGATCATCGGCGTGCAGCCGGTCGATTCCGATGCCATGTACCAGTCGCTGAAAACCAAGCGCCGCGCCACGCTGGAACATGTCGGCCTGTTCGCCGACGGCGTAGCGGTGAAGCAGGTCGGACAGGAGACTTTCCGCCTGTGCCGCGAGCTGGTGGACGAAGTCATCCTGGTGGACACCGACGCCACCTGCGCGGCGATCAAGGACGTGTTCGAGGACACCCGCTCCATTCTGGAACCAGCCGGGGCGCTGGCCATCGCCGGCGCCAAGCTGTATGCGGCACGCGAAAAGCTCAAGGGCAAGACGCTGGTCGCAGTCGCCAGCGGTGCCAACATGAACTTCGACCGCCTGCGCTTTGTCGCCGAACGCGCCGAAATCGGCGAAAAGCGCGAGGCCATCCTGGCCGTGACCATCCCGGAAACGCCCGGCAGTTTCCGCAAATTCTGTGCGCTGCTCGGCCAGCGCAACATTACCGAGTTCAACTACCGTTACGCCGATCCGAAAGAAGCGCGGGTGTTCGTCGGGATACAAGTAAAAGATCAGTCCGAGACAGACAAACTGGTCGCTGCGCTGGGGAAGCACAAGCTGCACACGCAGAATTTCACCGACAACGAAATGGCCAAACTGCATGTGCGCCATCTGGTCGGCGGACACGCCCCTGGGGTAAAGGACGAAATCATGTTCCGCTTCGAGTTCCCGGAACGCCCCGGCGCACTGATGAATTTCCTCAATAGCATGAACCACAGCTGGAACATCAGCCTGTTCCACTACCGTAACCACGGCGCGGATTACGGACGCGTGCTGGTCGGCATGCAAGTGCCGCACCACGACAAGAAGGCGCTGCACACCTTCCTCGACAAGCTCGGCTACCGCTACTGGGACGAGAGCAACAATCCGGCCTACCGTTTATTCCTTGGCTAACACCCCGGACAATACGGCAGCCTCTCTGCAGGCTATGAAGCAGGCTATCAGACAACGTATAATTGCCGCCCGCCTGCAGATGGCGGAGCAGGAACGGGCGCGCCTGGGCCGCGCCATTGCGGCGCGCATCGCCGGCCTGGAATCCTTCCGCACGGCCGGTACGGTGCTGGCTTACCTGAACTTCGGCGCGGAATTTGCCGCCGAAGGGTTAGTGCAGCAGGCCTTGCAGCACGGCAAGCAAGTGCTGCTGCCCAAGGTAAACCGCGCCACGAATGAACTGGATGTGTATCGCGTGGCAGACTTGCAGCATGACGTGGCGCCCGGGCTATGGGATATCCGCGAGCCGCTGGCGGAACGTTGCGCCAGGGTGGGCGCGCTGGACGCAGTGGATTTCATTCTGCTGCCGGGTGTGGCGTTTGGACGCGACGGCGCGCGTCTGGGATACGGCGGCGGCTTCTACGACAAGCTGCTGGCGCGCCTGAAACATGATCCGGTTCTGGTCGCCGGTGCATACGCGATGCAGATCGTTGAGGGCATTCCGCAGGAAGCCACCGACCGCAAGGTGGAATGGCTGGTGACTGAAAACGAGACGATACATTGTGCTGCCGCAGGCTGATACAAGCGCACAAAATTACGACGAAAGAAAGTGGAGATAATGGCGAACGTACCTGATTACGACCCGCAAGAAACCCAGGAATGGCTGGACGCGCTCAGCTCGGTGCTGGAGAACGAAGGCACGGAGCGCGCCCATTACCTGATCAGCCAGCTGATCGACAAGGCGCGCCTGGCCGGCACCGACCTGCCCTTCAGCGCGACCACGCCCTACCTGAACACCATTCCGCTCGACAAGGAACAGCGCTCCAGCGGCAACCCTGACCTGGAGCACCGCATCCGCGCATTGACGCGCTGGAACGCGATGGCACTGGTGATGAACGCCAACCGCGAATCTTCCGAGCTGGGCGGGCACATCGCCAGCTTCGCCTCGGCGGCCACGCTGTATGACGTGGGCTTCAATCACTTCTTCCACGGCGTGACGGAAAATCACGGCGGCGATCTGGTGTACTTCCAGGGGCATTCTTCACCCGGCATGTATGCGCGCGCCTTCCTGGAAGGCCGCATCAGCGAAGAGCAGATGTACAAGTTCCGTCAGGAAGTGGACGGCAATGGGTTGTCTTCCTACCCACACCCTTGGCTGATGCCGGACTTCTGGCAGTTCCCCACGGTATCCATGGGTCTCGGCCCGCTGATGGCGATTTACCAGGCGCGCTTCATGCGTTACCTGCAGCATCGCGGCATCGCCGAAACCAACGGGCGCAAGGTATGGGCCTTCCTCGGCGACGGCGAAACCGACGAACCGGAATCGCTGGGTGCGATTTCGATGGCGGGGCGCGAGAAGCTCGACAACCTGATCTTCGTCGTCAACTGCAACCTGCAACGCCTGGACGGACCGGTGCGCGGCAACGGCAAGATCATCCAGGAACTGGAAGGCGTGTTCCGCGGCGCGGGCTGGCACGTAATCAAGGTGGTGTGGGGCGGCCGATGGGATCGACTGCTCGCCAAGGACAGGAGTGGCCTGCTGCTGAAGCGCATGGAAGAGGTGGTGGACGGCGAATACCAGACCTACAAATCCAAGGATGGCGCTTACGTGCGCCAGCATTTCTTCGGCAAGTACCCTGAACTGCTGGAACTGGTCGCGGACATGTCGGACGACGAAATCTGGCACTTGGACCGCGGCGGCCATGACCCGCGCAAAGTGTTCGCGGCCTACGCCGCGGCGATGCAACACGGCGGCCAGCCGACGGTAATCTTGGCCAAGACAGTGAAGGGTTACGGCATGGGCGCCTCCGGTGAGGCGCAGAACCCGACTCACCAGCAGAAGAACATGGATGAGGACTCGCTGCGCAAATTCCGTGACCGCTTCAACATCCCCGTTTCCGACGATCAACTGGCGCAGCTGCCATTCTGCCGCCCTGCCGAGGATAGCCTGGAGGCGAAATACCTGCGCGAGCGCGGCCAGCAGATGGGCACCGTCCCGGCGCGCAAGCCCGTCGCCAAGCCACTGCAGGTACCGGGGCTGGACGCCTTCGAGGTCTTGCTGAAAGGCACGGAGGACCGCGAAATTTCCACCACCATGGCATTCGTGCGCCTGCTCGGCATCCTGGTAAAGGACAAGAATATCGGCAAGCAGGTGGTGCCCATCGTGCCGGACGAGTCGCGCACGTTTGGCATGGAAGGCATGTTCCGCCAGCTCGGCATCTTCTCTCAGGTGGGCCAGCTCTATACTCCGCAGGATGCCGACCAGCTGATGTTCTACAAGGAAGACAAGACCGGCCAGATCCTGCAGGAAGGCATCAACGAAGCGGGCGGCATGGCCGACTGGATCGCTGCCGCCACTTCCTATGCCAACCACGGCGTGGCGATGGTGCCGTTCTACATTTACTACTCGATGTTCGGCTTCCAGCGCGTCGGCGACCTGGCCTGGGCTGCGGGCGACATGCGTGCGCGCGGCTTCCTGGTCGGCGGCACTGCCGGACGCACCACACTGAACGGCGAAGGCTTGCAGCATCAGGATGGACATAGCCATCTGCAGGCGGCCTTCATCCCCAATTGCGTGTCCTACGACCCGACCTTTGCCTATGAGGTGGCGGTGATCGTGCAGGACGGCATGCGCCGCATGTACCAGGAGCAGGAAAGCGTGTTCTATTACCTCACCGTGATGAACGAAAACTACGCCCATCCTGCCATGCCGAAAGGTGCGGAAGAAGGCATCATCAAGGGCATGTATCTGCTCAGCGAAGGCAAGGCCAAAGCCAAGGCGCCCAAGGTACAACTACTGGGCAGCGGCACCATCCTGCGCGAAGTCATCGCCGCCGGCGAGTTGCTGGAGAAGGATTTCGGCGTAGCAGCCGATGTGTGGAGCGTGACCAGTTTCAACGAGCTGCGCCGCGAAGGGCTGGACACGGAACGCTGGAACATGCTGCACCCGGAAGCGAAAGTCCGCGTCAGCTACGTCGAGCAATGCCTGGGCAAACGCAACGGCCCGGTGATTGCCGCGACCGATTACATCAAGAGCTATGCCGACCAGATCCGCGCCTTCCTGCCCAAGCGCTTCAAGGTGCTGGGCACGGACGGCTTTGGCCGCTCCGACACGCGCAAGAAGCTGCGCCATTTCTTCGAAGTGGATCGCTACTACGTTGCGCTTGCCGCGCTGAAGGCGCTGGCCGATGAGGGCGCGATACCGGCAAGCGAAATCAGCCGCGCGCTCAAGCTGTACCAGCTCGACCCCGACAAACCCAACCCGACCACCGTTTAAGCGGGCAGGAGGAATAGCGTGTCACAAGTCAAACAAGTCATCGTGCCGGACATCGGCAACTACACGGATGTGCCGGTCATCGAGGTGATGGTCAAGGCAGGCGATACGGTTGCAGCGGAACAATCGCTGCTGACCCTGGAAACCGACAAGGCCACCATGGACGTGCCCGCCCCGTTTGCCGGCA
>JAUQWW010000065.1 GCA_030834965.1 Gallionellaceae bacterium
TCCCGCACAAACGACTGGTCGATCTTGAGTTTGTCGATCGGAAACCGCTTCAGGTAGCTCAACGACGAATAGCCGGTTCCGAAATCGTCAATCGCAATGGAAATGCCGGCCTGTTTGAATTCTGCCAGTATTTCGCTCACCGATTTGGCGTCCTCCATCAGCACGCTTTCGGTCAGTTCCAGTTCCAGGCAGCGCGGGTCGATTCCGGCCTCATTGATGATTTTACCGACACGCTGTGCGAAGCGATCCTGCTTGAACTGTCTGGACGAGAGGTTCACGGCCACGGATATGTCGGGGAACCCCTGATCCTGCCAGGCGCGCATCTGTGCGCAAGCGGTGCGCAACACCCACTCGCCTATCGGGATGATAAGGCCGTTTTCTTCCGCTATCGGGATGAAATCAGCTGGGGAGATCATGCCCTTTTCCGGGTCGTGCCAGCGCAGCAGGGCTTCTACGCCGGTGATGCGGCCCGTCCAGATTTCCACTTGCGGCTGATAGTGCAGCAGCAGTTCGCCCTGTTCAAAAGCGCGCCGCAGGCCGATTTGCAGCGTAAGGTGTGCCTGCGCGCGGCGGGTCATTTCGGCGGAATAGAACTGGTAGCTGTTTCGGCCTTTTCCCTTCGCGTGATACATCGCGGAATCCGCATTGCGCAGCAGTGTCTCCGTATCATTGCCATCAAACGGATACAGGGTGATGCCCATGCTGAACGTGATGCACAGTTGATTGCCGGGAATGGCAAAAGGCTGCTTGAGCGTATTGATAACGTTTTGCGCCACGAGCCCTACATCGTCGGCATGCCCCAGATTGGCGAGAACGACGGCAAATTCGTCGCCCCCGAAGCGCGCCAGGGTGTCGCCGCTGCGGAAGCAATTTTTCAATCTGGATGCGGCCGCTTGCAGCAGTAAATTGCCAGCCTCATGCCCCAGGGTGTCGTTGATGACCTTGAAGTCGTCCATGTCCAGGAACATCAGGGCAACCGGGCGTTTGTGCCGGTCCGCTTCGATGCAGGCTTGCGCGAGATGGTCCTTGAACAGCGTGCGGTTGGGCAGCCCGGTTAATTCATCGTAATACGCCAGATAGGAAATTCTTTGTTCCGCGAGTTTCTGCGCAGTGATGTCCAGCGCAAGGGAAATCACGCCCAGAACGTGCCCGTTGTCATCCACGAGCGGTGTGTTGTACCACTCGCAGAAAATCGTCCTGCCGCCCTTGGTGATGTTTTCATTGGTGCTGCGGTAGCCACCCACTCCTGCCAGTAAATCCAGCCCGATTTGAGCAGCAAGCTCCTTGAAACTTTTCGGGAGAATCAGGTCGCTGGCAGAGCGGCCAAGCGCTTCCGCCCTGGTATAGCCAAACACTTTTTCTGCAGATGGATTCCAGTCAAGCACCTTGAAATCGGTATCCCATTCGATCACGGCAAGCGGCGTTTGCTCGAAGTGCAGCGCAAGACGCTGCATGGACTTTTTGTACATCTCGTCTGCATGCTTGCGCGCCGTGATATCGCGGTCCATGCCGCGGTAGCCGCGCAGCGTTCCGTCCGCATCGAGAATGGGTACGCCGCTGGTTTCCAGCACCACGATGCGCCCATCCTTGTGCAGGTTGCGGTTTTCCATATTGGCAAATGGCTGGCGGGTCGCCGCAATCGCGGAGAAGCTCGCGGAGATACGCGCGGCTTCCTCCGCGGGCATCAGGTCAAAAGGTGTCTTGCCGATGATTTCGTGCGGTTCGTAGCCCAGTATTTCCCTGCACTTCGGGCTTACATAGACATAGCGCATGCCGGCATCGATTTCCCATATCCAGTCGCTCGAGCTCTCGACGAGTGCATGGAAACGTTTCTCGCTTTCTTCCAGTGCGGTTGTCGAAGAGACAATTCCTTTTTCCACGCGCCGGATAATCAGCCAGAGCAGCCAGAACAGCAGTCCGCCAAGGCCAAGGGTGAATCCTCCGGTCAAAAGAAGGTCGCGCCGATGATGCTGAAACAAGGGGGTGATGTCGCGCGCCAGCAGCAGGTTGCCCACCTTGCGGTTGCCGGCGTCGCGCATAGGCACGAACCTGGCACGGAGGATGCGGCCGTCCTGCTGGAGCGGTATTGCCCCCGTATGCTGGCGCGAACCCTGTGCGAGCAGGTTCAGGATGGATGCGCCACCCGTTTTGGTGGTTTGCAGGGTGATCACTGAATCCGGCAGGCGGTTCCACTCGGACGCCCGCCCCAGCAATTGCATGCCAGCCTCCCAGTCCTTCTGCTGCAGATGTTGCTTGTCTATGGTCAGGTACACATCGTTGCCGGTCAGCTCATGAACCTGATGGATCAGGTGTTCAATTTCTTCGCCCAGTTCCACATAGCCGATCAAGCGGCCTTTGTCGTACCACGGAAAGACGACTCTCAGCGTAAAGGTTCCCAACGGCCCCAGCTCCAGTCCGGAGGCCGGTTTCCCGGTTTGCTCGGCCTGCTTCGTGGTGATCCGATCTATCGTATCGCCATGGCGGTCGGGCTGATGCACGCGCAGCAGATTGACGCGGTCCGGTCCGGAGAAATAGAAATGCGTGATCTGGTGTCGATCGCGCAGCTGCCTGAACAGGGGCTCTGCGCGTTGCAGCAAGGCATCCCGGTCTTGCGCCGCAAGCGCGCGCCGCAGCGCATCATCCTGCATCAACAGATAGAGCGAGGCAGAGAGCGTTTCTGTATCGGCCTGGAGATAGGAATCAAAAGCACGCGTGGTGGACTGGAACGTGCTGCTGACGTATTCGTCGGTAAATTCCTTCTCCGCATCGGAGTAGCTATAGATGAAGACTGCAAGCAGTATGATCAGAACCAGCGCCAGGGGAAGCAGAATGGCGGCTTTGAGGTTTGATTTTTGAAGGGTCATCGTCATGAATGAACTGATTGCATGCCTATTCTATATCCGTTGCGGATAGAGTTGTACAGCATTGCGTCTGCTGTTGCCGGCACAGTGCCCGGCATGACAGGCCGATTGCAACAGCCTATTGGGCCGGGGCGTGCATGGCCTGTGCCACCACCGCACGCGTGAGGTGCGGCGCGAACAGCTCGATGAAATGATAGGCATAGCCGCGCAGGTATTCGTTGCGGCGTATCGCAATCCGCGTGGTGCTGGGCTGGAACAGATTGCCGGTTTCGATCATGCGCAAATGCTTGTCGCGCTCGGGAATGAACGCCATCTGGGCCAGGATGCCGATGCCCAGTCCCAGTTCGACATAGGTCTTGATGACATCGGCATCGATGGCGGTCAGCACGATGTTGGGCGTGAGCTTGCGCGCCTGGAAGGCGGCATTGATCTTGCCGCGCCCGCTGAACGCGAAGTCGTAGGTAATGATGGGATATTGCGCGATCTTCTCTAGCGTCAGCTTCTTTTCCTCCAGCAGCGGGTGCTTGGGCGGCACGATGACGCAGTGATGCCATTCGTAGCACGGCAGCGTCACCAGTTCGTCATATAGTGCGAGGCTTTCCGTGGCGATGGCGATGTCTGCCTCCCCATCCAGCACCTGCTGCGCGATCTGCGTCGGATTGCCCTGATGCAGGTTGAGCTTGACCTTGGGATAGCGCTTGATGAACTGCTTGACCACTGGCGGCAGCGCATAGCGCGCCTGGGTGTGGGTGGTGGCGATAGTGAGCGAGCCGCTGTCCTGGCTGCGGAATTCCTGGCCGACCTGTTTGAGATTGTCGGCATCGTGCAGCATGCGCTGGGCGATGTCGAGCACCGCTTTGCCCGGTTCGGTGATGGCGGTGATGCGCTTGCCGTTGCGCACAAAGATTTCAATGCCCAGCTCTTCTTCCAGCAGCTTGATCTGTTTGCTGATGCCCGGTTGCGAGGTATACAGCGCTTCCGCCGCATCGGAAATTTTTAGTCCGCGCCGCGCAATTTCATTCAGGTAGCGAAGTTGCTGAAAATTCATATCGGCTCCTTAATGTCATTTGGTTATAACATACTAACATAATACCATTTGGCGGTGATATGGCCAGGCGTTACCATGCGCCACATTAAATAAGGACGCACATGGACTGGCTCTACACATTTTCCGGCTTTCTGGTTGGCTTCATCGTCGGGGTGACCGGCGTTGGCGGCGGGTCGCTGATGACGCCGCTGCTGGTGCTGGTGTTTGGCGTGGCGCCAGCCACCGCCGTCGGCACCGATCTGCTGTATGCCGCGCTGACCAAGATGGGCGGCAGCTGGGCGCACGGCAGGCGCGGCACGGTGGACTGGAAAGTGGTGCGGCTGCTGGCAACCGGCAGCCTGCCGGCCGCCTTGCTCAGCATGGCGCTGCTGCATTATCTGGCGCTGGACGAGAAGCACCTGAAGGTGCTGATTACCAGCGTATTGAGCATAGCGCTGGTGCTGACGGCGCTGGCACTGCTGTTCAGGCCCTATCTGCAGAAACTCGGGCGCAGCGACGACGGCACGGTGCACGAGCTGCATGAGCACCACCTGCCCGGCGCCACCATCCTGACCGGTGCGGTGCTGGGAACGCTGGTGACCATTTCATCGGTCGGCGCAGGTGCGCTGGGCGTCGTGGTGCTGCTGTTCCTGTATCCGCGCTTGACGATGGCCAAGGTTGTCGGCACCGACATTGCGCATGCGGTCCCGTTGACCCTGGTAGCCGGACTGGGGCATGCCATGCTGGGTACGGTGAATTACGGCTTGCTGGGCAGCCTGTTGCTGGGTTCGCTGCCCGGCATTTATCTGGGCAGCCACCTCGGCGTGAAAATACCGGACCGGATATTGCGCCCAATTCTGGCATCCATGTTGATGCTGATCGGCGGCAAACTGATGCTGTCATGAGAATTTTGTAAGGAGAAAATGCTATGAGCGTGAATACAAGCAATCTGTCCGATTTTGAGGAAATCGACCGCTTTGAACAGGCGGTGCAGACCTTTTTCAAGGGCCACATCGATGCCGACCGGTTTACTGCCGTTCGCCTGCAACAGGGCGTCTACGGCCAGCGCCAGGAAGGCGTGAACATGCTGCGCGTCAAAGTGCCGGGCGGGCGGCTGACGCTGGAACAACTCGAGGCATTGGCGGATGTGACAGAATCGTATGCGCAGCGCGACATCGCGCATATCACCACACGCCAGTCGATCCAGATTCACTTTATTCCCTTGGCCAATACTTCTGAGGCTATGCGCCGTCTGGCGCAGGTCGGGCTGACCACGCGCGAGGCTTGCGGCAACGCGGTGCGCAACATGTCGGCGTGCGCGCTCTCCGGCGTGTGCCCGCGCGAGCGCGTGGACGTCAACGCGCACGTGACTGGCGCGACGCAGCATTTTTTGCGCAACCCGCTCAACCAGCAGCTGCCGCGCAAATTCAAGATCAGTTTTTCCGCGTGCGAGGCGGATTGCGCGCAATCGCTGCTGCATGATGCCGGCGTGTTCGCAACCGTGCGCGACGGCCAGCATGGCTTCACGGTGAAGGCGGGCGGCGGGCTCGGGCACAAGCCGCGCGAGGCCATCGTGGTGGAAGAATTCATCCCGGAAAGTGAGCTGCTGTACTCGCTGGAAGCGTTGGTGACCTTGCACAACAAGTATTCCGACCGCACCAAGCGCGCCAAGTCGCGCATCAAGTTCCTGGTTGAGCGTTTTGGCGTGGAAGGCTTTGTGGAGAAGTACCGCGAGGAGTTTGCGCGCACCAAACAGGCTTTGGCCGGACAGGATTATCCCAAGGGCGAATGGCGTGAGCAGACTGGTCAGGATACTCCGGGTCAGGGCGCACCGCGCAAGCTGTTTGCGCAGCATCAGGAGGGCTTGTTCGTGTATCCCGTTGCGGTGCCGCTGGGCGACCTGAACGTGGCGCAGATGCGCGGGATCGTGCAGCTGTTGCGCGCGCACGGCCTCGATCAGCTGCATACCACGCAGGACCAGAACCTGACCATTATGAACGTTCCGCAGGAAAAAGCGCAGCTGCTGACTGAAGGGCTGGCGCAGATCGGCCTGGCGCAGCCCGGCGCGGGCGACAACGTGACGGCTTGCCCCGGCACGTCGACTTGCCGGCTGGGCATCACCTCCAGCCCAATCGTGGCCGCCAAGCTGTCGGGCGGTGCCGGGGATTTGCGCATCCGCGTGTCCGGCTGCCACAACGGTTGCGCACAACCGGAGACCGGCGACATCGGCATTTACGGCGAGGGCAAGCGCCTGCACGGAAAACTGGTGCCGCACTACCAGATGTATTTTGGCGGCAACGGCATGGGTGACGGCGCACTGGCGCTGAAGGGACCATCGGTTCCCGCGGCACGCGTCGAACAGGCGATCGCGCGCGTCAAGCAGGCGCATCAGGACAGCGGTGAACAAAGCTTCTTTGCGTGGTCGCGTGCGCAATCGCCGGAATTTTTCAAGCAGCTGCTGGCGGATGTGATCGAAGTCAAGGCAGAGGATGCCGCAATGGTGATGCGCGACCATGGCGACACGACGGATTTCCGCGTGCTGCAACTGGGCGGAGGAGAGTGCGCAGGCGCAACTCAGGTGCAGATCGGCGCCAACTTTTTTGAGGCGGCGCATGAGCGCGAATACCGCAATGCGCTGGTGTTCCAGCGCAAGTATGCCGAGGCCGGGCTTTGTGTCGAAGCCATTCTGCGTGTATTGGGCAGCGGCCTTGCGCAGCTGATGGGCGGCTTCCGCCAGGATGATCTGGAAAAACTTGCAACGCAGCTCAAGCAGATCGTGCCGGGTGAACTGGCGGACGAATATGCAAGACTGGTAGCGTTGCTGAACAGCATTCCGGAAATGACGGACACGGCATTGCAGGCGATCAACGCTGCTGTGGATGCGTGGACGGTGCAGGCGGGTGCATTCTGCAGCGCGCAGGATGAGCAGCTCGACCTGTCGGAAGCGTTGCCCAGACTGACAGCGCCTGCCGCAGCTGCAGCACATGAACCTAAGCGGGCTGCCGAAGAATCTGAAGCTGTTGCCGCGTAAAGGAGAAAGTTATGAGTGAATTGATCAAGAAAATTGATCAGGTGGTGGCTGTTCTGGGGCAGGCAGCGCGCGATTATGCGCCAGCCTGTTTCGCTAATAGCCTCGGTGCGGAAGACATGGTGCTGACCGACCTGATCGTCAGGCACCAGATCAATATCGGCATATTCAGTCTTGATACCGGGCGCTTGCCAAAAGAGACATATGATTTGATGCAGGCGCTGGATGAGCGTTATGGCGTGCCGTTAAAGGTTTACTTTCCGGACCATGTTGCAGTGGAACAGTACGTTGCACAAAACGGCGTGAACGGCTTTTATGACAGCGTGGAATCGCGCAAGGCCTGCTGTTTCGTGCGCAAGGTCGAGCCGTTGCGGCGTGCGTTGAAGGGCAAGGGTGCGTGGATTACCGGCATGCGCCGCGAGCAGGCGGCAACCCGCGGCACGCTGGAGCTGTCATCTTTCGATGCAGACAACGGCCTGCAGAAATTCAATCCGCTGCTGGAGTGGTCGAACAAGGACGTGTGGGCCTATATCCGCCAGCACGACGTGCCGTACAACAAGCTGCACGACCAGTTCTATCCCAGCCTGGGTTGCGCGCCTTGCACCCGTTCCGTCACGCCCGGAGAAGATATCCGCGCGGGAAGATGGTGGTGGGAAGATCCGTCGAGCAAGGAGTGCGGCTTGCACGCGAGCAACGCGAGAAAGGTGGCCCACGGCACCGGGGTTCAGCCGGATGCCAGCACCCAGTTGCGGACAGGGCGCGAGCGCATCATCGGGGCCGATGCGAAACAGGAAGCGGCTGTGTGAGCCGCAGAGAGTAGAATGTCATGAAATTAGTAGAAAACCAAAATATGAGCAGCCACACTTTCACCCATCTGGATGCGCTGGAAAGCGAATCCATCCACATCATGCGCGAGGTCGCGGCGGAGTGCAAAAACCCCGCATTGCTGTTTTCCGGCGGCAAGGATTCCATCGTCATGCTGCGCATCGCGGAGAAGGCGTTTCGTCCGGCGAAATTTCCATTTCCGCTGGTGCACATCGATACCGAGCACAACTTTCCGGAAGTGATCGCCACCCGCGACAAGCTGGCAGCCGACCTGGGCGAGCGGCTCATCGTGCGTTCGCTGGAAGATTCCATCAGGCGCGGCAGCATTGTGATCAAGAATCCGGACCTGCCGCGCAATCCGTATCAGTCGGTGACGCTGCTGGAGACCATCGCCGAGTTCGGTTTCGACGCCTGCATGGGCGGTGCGCGGCGCGACGAGGAAAAGGCGCGTGCCAAGGAACGCATTTTTTCGTTCCGCGACGAATTCGGCCAGTGGGATCCGAAGAACCAGCGTCCCGAACTGTGGGACATTTACAACACCCGCGTACACAACGGCGAAAACATACGCGTGTTCCCGATCAGCAACTGGACCGAGATGGACATCTGGGAATATATCGGCCGCGAGAAGCTGCATATCCCCGATATTTACTACGCGCATGAACGCGAAGTCATACGGCGCGGCAATTCGGTGATTCCGGTTTCCCACCTGGTGCAACCCAAGCCGGGCGAGAAGGTGGAAGTGCTTTCGGTGCGTTTCCGTACCGTGGGCGACATGACGTGTACCGCGCCGGTGGAATCCACAGCCCGCACGGTGGACGAGATCATCGAAGAGACTTCGACCACGCGCATCACTGAACGTGGTGCGACGCGCATGGATGACCAGACTTCGGAAGCTTCGATGGAACTGCGTAAAAAAGAAGGCTATTTCTGAAACGTCATTCCGGCGCAGGCCTGAATCCAGTCAGATCAATAAACCCCCGCAACGCGGGACAAAATCCAAAGGCATGTTGAATAAAGGCACTGGATTCCGGCCTGCACCGGAATGACGAGGCTGGAAAAATTTGAGGCTAAATTATGAACAACACGACACAACTATTACGTTTCATCACCGCCGGCAGCGTCGACGATGGCAAGAGCACGCTGATCGGGCGCCTGCTGCATGACTCGAAATCCATCTTCGAGGATCAGCTCTCGGCCATTTCCAGAACCAGCGAAAAGCGCGGCATGACTGCCGTCGATCTGTCGCTGCTGACCGACGGCCTGCAAGCCGAGCGCGAGCAGGGCATCACCATAGACGTGGCGTATCGTTACTTTGCCACGCCCAGGCGCAAGTTCATCATCGGTGACACGCCGGGGCACGAGCAATACACGCGCAACATGGTTACCGCTGCAAGCACAGCCAATCTCGCCATCATTCTGATCGACGCGCGCAAAGGCGTGCTGACGCAGACGCGCCGCCATACCTATCTGGCCAGCCTGGTCGGTGTGCCGCACGTCGTGCTGGCGGTGAACAAGATGGACATGGTGGATTACTCGAAACAACGCTTCGAGGAGATCGTCGGCGAGTACAAGCGCTTCGCCGCGCAGCTGAACCTGCACGACGTGCACTGCATTCCGCTGTCCGCGCTGAACGGCGACATGGTCGTCGAGCGCGGCGACAATCTGGACTGGTACATAGGCCCGGCACTGCTGGAACTGCTGGAAACGATAGTCATTGACCACGACGTGAATACCAGCGACTTCCGTTTCCCGGTGCAATGGGTGTGCCGCCCGCAGACCGAGGAACATCATGACTTCAGGGGTTTCATGGGACGCATCGAAGCGGGTGAAGTCTCGGTCGGTGATGAGATCGCCATCCTTCCTTCCGGGCGCACTACCAAGGTGAAAGAGATCGTCACCTACGACGGCAATCTGCAAACCGCCTATGCGCCCCAATCCGTGACGATCACGTTGGCTGACGAGATCGACATCTCGCGCGGTGACATGTTCGTCAAGAGCAGTGCGCATCCGCCCAGGGTGGAAAAGGAATTCGAGGCTACGCTGTGCTGGTTGTCGGAAGCGCCGCTGGACAAGAACCGCAAGTACCTGGTCAAGCACACCACGCGCATGGCGAAGTGCCTGTTTTCGCGCCTCGACTACCGCATGGACGTGAACACGCTGGAGCAGCATGCCACGGACAAGCTCAATATGAATGACATCGCGCGCGTGGCGATCAAGGTGCAGCAGCCGCTGGTGCTGGACAGCTACGCTACGGACCGCGCCACGGGCAGCTTCATCGTGATTGACGAGGCGACCAACAATACCGTTGCGGCGGGGATGGTTGCATGATGTAGTGTGGACCGGTTCCGCTGAATGTTGAGTACGGCGGAACCTCCGTCAGGGCGCCCGCCCTACGCAAGCCGTGGGGTTGTGTGGTATCTTGCGCGCGTCTGTCGCGCATCCTGAACTGCATACACATGATCCTGCTTTCCCTGATCGCTGCCCTGCTGCTGGAACAGTTGCATCCCCTTGCCTCGCGCAAGTACCTGTACACGTGGCTGAGCAGCTACGTCCAGTTCTTTCAGCATCATTTCAATGCGGGCGAGCACAGGCACGGCAAGATCGCGTGGCTGATTGCGGTGCTGCTTCCTCTGTGTGGTTCGGCGGCGCTGTATTGGCTGCTGTACGGCTCCCATCCGGTGTTTGCATGGGCGTTCAGCGTGCTGGTGCTGTACCTCACCATGGGTTTTCGCCAGTTCAGCCACTACTTCACCGACATCCATCAGGCGCTGCGTGAAAACGATGTGGAAAAGGCGCGCGGCCTGCTTTCCGCCTGGCGCGGCGCTCCCTGTCACGAATTGAATGCCGAGGAGGTGGCGCGCGTCACCATTGAAGAGGCGCTGCTGGCTTCGCATCATTATGTGTTCGGCGTGATGGCGTGGTTCGTGATTACCATGCTGCTTGGGCTGGGGCCGGCGGGTGCGGTGCTGTACCGTCTGGCGCAGTTCCTCAAGGCACGCTGGGGAAAAAAGGGCGATGCCGAATTCGGCGCCTTCGGCACGTTTGCGCGGCAGGCCTATCACTGGATGGAATGGCTGCCGTTGCGCCTGACCGCGATCACCTTCGCCATCGTCGGCGATTTTGAGGGCACCATATATTGTTGGCGCACCCAGGCGCGCAGCTGGCCCGATCCGGAAGCTGGCATCGTGCTGGCCAGTGGTGCGGGCGCGCTCGGCGTGCGGCTGGGGCTTCCCATTCCGCAGGGCGGCTTGCCGCTCGATCGCCCCGAGTTGGGCATCGGCGACGAGGCTGACGCCGATTTCATGCAAAGCACGGTGGGGCTGGTGTGGCGCGCGCTGGTGTTCTGGATGGTGCTGTTGCTGTTGCTGGGGCTGGCAAGCCTGGCGGGAACCTAAGGCACCACACGCTTCCTCTAAGCCTGACTGGTGCGCTGAGCACGCCGATCGAGGCGGCTCGATCGGCGGTCGGCGTGACCAGGGCGACGGCGCTCGATGCCGTGCGACAAGACGATTTCCACGTTTACTCTGCGGTCGGCATGTTTTCGCCGGTCCGACATGCTGCGATTATCGGTGCGCAGCTGGTTGTCAATGCGCACAAACCGTGCCGCCGGGTTGAGCACCCGGGTAATGAACGCAAGCAGATCCAGCTCGAGGTAGTAGGGTTGCCCCTGCAGGAAATGGAAGGGAATGGCGGGTTCGTGCAGCCGGTCGTTTTCGAGCCAATGCAAGGCGGATTTATTGCGCATGTGCGGTTGAAGTATCGCGGCCGCTTCCTGTTCGGTCAGGAGGATGTGATTGTTGCTCATGATGGCGCCTTGTGCCTGATGTTCCCGGATTGAATTATCCCACATCCGGCTATTCCCGCCACATTTTCTCAGTCCTGAAAGCTGTCTTCTCGATACAGATTCTAAAACTTGCTTTGGCTGATGTCCTGGAACAGCTGCAAGCGGCGCGCATCTATCCTGCCTTCCGCTGCCGCTTTGCGCAGTGCGCAATCCGGTTCGTGCGTGTGCTGGCAGTTGTTGAAGCGGCACTGGCCGCGATAGGCGGCGAACTCCACAAATCCTTCCTCGATGGCGCCCTTGGCCAGGTGATGCAGCCCGAATGCCTGCACGCCGGGACAGTCAATCAAATGGCTGTCCGCATTCAGGTGATACAGGCGCGCGTGGGTGGTGGTGTGCTTGCCCGAATCCAGCGCGGAAGAAATCTCGCGCGTGACTGCACGCGCATCCGGCAGCAAGGCATTGATGATGGTGGACTTGCCCATGCCGGACTGGCCTACCAGCACGCTGGTGTGCCCCTGTAGAAAGGGCAGCAATGCTGCGGCGTTTTCTTTTGCGGACAATTCCAGTACACGGTAGCCGATGGTGCGATAGGGCTGCAGCACTGCGCGCGCGGCTTGCGGCGCGAGGTCGCATTTGTTCAGCACGATGAGGGTTGACAGCTGCTGGTCGTGCGCGGCGATGAGGCAGCGCGCCAGCAGCTCGTCGCTGAACGAAGGCTCGGTGGCCACCACGATGATGATCTGGGTGACGTTGGCGGCAATGAGTTTCTGGCGGTAGGCGTCGGAACGATACAGCAGGGTGCGGCGCGGTCGCGTGCGTTCGATTACGCCTTGTGCGGCTGTCTGTTGCGAGTCCGTCCTGGGCGCGGTCGAAGCATCGGCGGTACGCTTAATTTCGACCAGGTCGCCGCATGCGACCTCGCTTTTCTTGCCGCGCGTCAGGCAGGGCAGCAGTTCACCCCCTGCCAGCTCCACCAGATATTGGCGGCCGAAGGCGGCGATGATCTGGCCGTGCAGCGGCACGTTCAAATCTTGAATAGTGCGTCCACCTTGGCAGCGCAGATGAAGTCGTTTTCCGACAGACCGTTGACTGAGTGCGTGGAATATTCCAGACGACACCTGCGGTAGCTGACGCTCATGTCAGGATGATGGTTTGCGCGGTGGGATATCCATGCCACGGCATTCACGAATGCCATGGTCTCGTAATGATCCTTGAACTCAAAGTTCTTGCCGATACGGCTGTCTTGCAGTGCCCAGCCATCGAGCTGTTGCAGCAGGGTGCTGGCTTCATCCTGCGACAGCGCCGGTGCCCGCACTCCGCCTTCGCAGGGCTTGCATTGCTTGCTTGCCAGATCGGTGATGGTTGCCATGGCGTTCACTTGAATTTGTAGTAATTCTGGTTGAGATAAGCGCCGAGGTTTTGCTCGTCCTGCGGCGTGAGTTTTACGCCGATATTGCCGCTACATCTGTTCATTTGTGCGACCAGTTGCTGCGGATTGGTTACCTTGCGATCGGGGCGCGTGAAAATGGCGCTGGCGTCACCCTCCACTATTTTTACGTGGCAGCTGTTGCATTTGTGCTGGTCGAATAACTTTTTGCCTATGGCGGGGTCGCCTTTGGCGAAGGGCGCAGCCTGTACTTGGACAGTTGCACACAGCAATAACAGGGCAATAATTTTCTTCATGGTCAGGCTCCCGATAAAGTTTGCAGACGGTTTATACGCACCAGCGCGGGTGGATGTGAATCGTAAAAGGCAGAATACACCGGATCAGGCGTCAGCGTTGCAGCATTGTCCTGATACATTTTCACCAGCGCATTGGTCAGGTCGTTGGCGTCCGTCTGCTGTGCGGCATAGGCGTCCGCCTCGAACTCGTGCTTGCGTGAATAGGCGGAAGTCAGCGGGTGCAACAGGAAACTGAAGACCGGCAACACCATGAAGAATAGCAAAAGTGCCAGCGCGGTGGAATGGGTGGTCACACCCAGGCCGGCGTAGAACCAGTCTGCCTGCATCAGCTGCGCCAGCAGCCACAGGAAACCCAGGCTCAGCGCAAAGGTAAAGACAATACGCTTGGCAACATGGCGGCGCTTGAAATGGCCCAGCTCATGCGCCAGCACCGCTTCGATTTCGGCGGGGGACAGCCGCGAGAGCAGCGTGTCGAAAAACACAATGCGCTTGGTCTTGCCGAAGCCGGTGAAATACGCATTGCCGTGCGTGCTGCGCTTTGAGCCATCCATCACGAACAGCCCCTGTGCGGTAAAGCCGCATTTGCGAAGCAGCGCCTCGATGCGCGACTTGAGCGCGTCATCCTGCATCGGCAGGAATTTGTTGAACAGCGGGGCGATGAATGAGGGGTAGATGAACAGCAACAACAGATTGAACGTCACCCACACGCCCCACACATACAGCCACCAGTTGCCGCCCATGCCTTCCATCAGCCACAGCACGCCGAACAGCAGTGGCAGGCCGAGAATTGCGCCGAGCAGCAGTCCCTTGAGCGCATCTGCCAGATAGAGCGCCCATGTCATCTTGTTGAAGCCGAAGCGTGCCTCGATGACAAAGGTGCGATACAGGCTGAACGGCATTTCCAGCAGCGAGCTAAGCAGCATCACCGAAACAATGATTGCCATGCCCTGCACGAGGGGACTGGTGAAGGTATGCAGCCAGAAATCGGCGATCCACTGGATGCCTCCGCCCAGCGTAAAGCCAAGCAGCAACAGCGCCTCAAATATGATATTCAGCATGCCGAAACGGGTCTTGGTGCTGGTGTAATCTGCCGCCTTCTGGTGCGCAGCCAGCTCGATTTGCTTGCTGAACGCCGCAGGAACCTCGGCGCGGTGCGCTGCGATGTGGGCAAGGTGGCGTCGCGCCAGCCACAGTTTGGCGAGCGTGGTTAACAACAATGCGCCGACGAACAGCGCGGAAAACTGGAAGGCGGTCATAGGGCTCTGCAAATGGAATGGCGTGGCTCAACGCCGATGTGACACAATATGCGCCCGACAGTTCAAGACGCCCCAAGATTATGGCACAAAATCAGAACCACCTCGTATGGTTGGACATGGAAATGACCGGCCTGGTACCGGAAACCGACCGCATCATAGAAGTCGCCATGGTGATTACCGATGGCGATTTGAATACCGTCGCCGAAGCGCCGGTGCTGGTCGTGCATCAGCCGGACAGCGTGCTGGAAGGCATGGATTCCTGGAACAAATCCACCCATGGCAAATCCGGCCTGATCGACAAGGTAAAAGCCTCCACGTTGGACGATGCCAGAGTAGAAGCGCAGATGCTGGAATTTCTCAAGGAGTATGTGCCTGTCCGCACCTCGCCGATGTGCGGCAATTCCATCTGCCAGGATCGCCGTTTCATGGCGCGCTGGATGCCGCAACTGGAAGCCTATTTCCACTACCGCAATATCGATGTGAGCACCCTCAAGGAATTGGCCAAACGGTGGAAGCCGGAAGTGGCGCAGGGCATCAAGAAACACGGCAAGCACGAGGCGCTGGCCGACATCTACGAATCCATCAACGAGATGAAGCATTATCGCGAGCACTTCATCAAATTGTAGGGCCGCACCTGTAATGGCGCACCTGCTGGTCGATATCTCCGCCCACGGCTTCGGCCACGTCAGCCAGACCGCGCCGGTAGTCAACGAACTGGCGCGGCGCATACCAGAGCTACGAATCACACTGCGCACCGCCGCACCCCATGCGCTGCTCCGGCAGCGCTTCACCTGTGATTTCCAACACCTTCCCGTTGCATTCGATTTCGGCATGAAGATGGCGAATGCGGTGGACGTGCAGGTGGAGGAAAGCGCTGCCGCGTATCTTGCCTTCCATGCGGACTGGCACGATAAAGTGGAACGTGAGGCGCAGGCGATGCGGCAGCTCAAGCCGGACTTGCTGCTGGCCAATGTGCCCTATTTGTCGCTGGCTGCCGCGCAAGTTGCCGGTGTGCGCGCGGTGGCGATGTGTTGTCTCAACTGGGCGGACATCTACCGCCATTACTGCGTGCGGGATGCAGCCAGTGCTGCCGTGCATGCGCAGATGCTGAAGGCTTACAACAGCGCCGAATGTTTTTTGAAAGTGCAGCCATGCATGCGGATGGATGATCTGCGCAATGCGCGCAGTATCGGCCCGATTGCGCAAGTGGGGCGCAATCAACGCGCACTGTTCAATCTCCCCTCTCCCTCTGGGAGAGGGGCAGGGGGAGAGGGTGTCTCCGA
>JAUQWW010000066.1 GCA_030834965.1 Gallionellaceae bacterium
GTTGTGTCCAACCCCAAAAAGGAGCTCTAACATGAAACAAGTACAAAAAGGTTTTACGCTGATTGAATTGATGATCGTTGTTGCGATTATCGGTATTCTGGCTGCGGTAGCGATCCCGGCCTATAGCAACTACACCAAGAAGGCGAAGTTGTCCGAGATTGTGCAGGCTACCCAGGCAATCAAGGCGGGCGTCGAAGTCTGTCATGGCGACAATGGCGATATAACTGTATGTGATGGCGGTACAGCGGGCGTACCGGCTGATATCGGCAGCAGTGGCGCTGCGGCTGCTACGGTTGGATTTGGCAAGTATGTTCACGATGTGGCTACCGTGGACGGTGTGATCACTGCGACAGCAGTCGGCGCTGCCGGCACTCCTGTTGCCGGCGTGGATGGACAGGTCTACAAATTGACCCCGACTATTACCGCCGCGGGTATCACCTGGACAGCCAGCGGTACTTGCGTAGACCAAGGTCTGTGCAAACAATAAGGCCATAGTGTGTTAGCTGAAGCCCCTCTACGGAGGGGCTTTTTATTTAGGAAAACAGAACCCAATGAAAATAATAAGCAGACCGAGACTGTTTCTCTGGTTGATCCCGCTTGCGGTGGTGCTGCTTTATGCGCCTTTCCTGGACAATCCTGCGGTGTTCGATGATCTGTACATGTTCTTGGATAACGCTGCAACCTTGCGCAATAACGCTGCACATTTCAATCCGCTGGATTTACGCGAGTTGCCATACGCTACGCTGGGGTGGACGTACGAGTGGTTGGGCAGTCAGACATTGATGCCGTTTCGTCTGGGTAACATGCTGCTGCACGTTGCGGTCGGCCTGGCGTTATACCGTTTCCTATGGCTGTTATACCGTGAGGTGCTGGGCGTCGAGGCGTTCTTGCAGCTGAACTGCAACTGGTTGGCTGGCTTTGCCGCGCTCTTGTTTGTTCTTCACCCGGTTGCGGTATATGCCGTTGCGTATCTGGTGCAACGGACAATTCTTTTTGCCACCTTGTTTTCATTGCTTTCATTGTGGTCATATTTGCAGGGTTTGGTGCGTGGCAACGCGAAAGTTTGGCTGTGTGCCAGCGTATTCTTCTATGCGGCAGCGGTGCTGTCGAAGGAACATGCGATTGCCTTGCCTTTGCTGATGTTGGCATTAACGGTGTTGCTGCGCGTGCCCTCGCGCGAATTGTGGCGTTCCCTGTGGTGGGTTTATGCGCTGTGTGCAGTCGTGGCACTCTATGTGGTGCTGGCGGTCAAGGGGGTATTAGGTACCCCGTATGAGATATATGCGCCGGGAATGCTGGAGGGGGTGCAGCCAAAATATGCCTATCTGCTGAGCATCTTGACGCAGACGACCTTGTTCTTCAAATACGTTGGGCTGTGGTTGCTGCCAAACCCGTTGTGGATGTCAGTGGACATGCGCGAACCTTTTGCGAGCGGCTTTTTCGGGTGGCATCTTGTTGGGGGGCTGGCGTATTTGGGCGTGGGGGGGGGCGCAATATTCTTGTTGTTCAAGCGCGGCAGCCTGGGTTTGCTAGGACTGGCCATCCTGTTTCCATGGGCATTGTTTGTGACGGAATTTTCAACCATACGCATACAGGAAATTTTTGTACTGTATCGCAGCTATTTGTGGATGCCGGGCATTTTTATCGCACTGTCATTAGCATTTGCCCGAGTGCCCGAAGCGCGGAGGCTGCCATATGCTGCGCTTTTGTTGGTTGTTCTGCTGCCGGCAACATGGGAGCGTTTACATGTTTTTTCTCACAAGCTGCTACTTTGGGATGATGCTGTGAGGTTAGTCGAAGGGAAAGAACGGTTGCCTGGTGTCTGGCGGATATACTACAACCGGGGAATTGCTTTTCAGCGGGCGGGATCACAGCAAGAAGCATTGGCTGATTACCTCAAAGCTGTGGAGCTTAGTCCAGGAGAAAAAAATGCACATTATGCGGTTGGACAGATGCAGGACTTGCTTGGACATCATGACCTGGCCATGCAGGCTTTTGACAAAGTGATAAAGATCGACCCCAATTTTGCGAAAGCCTATCACGGCAGGGGGCTGATCTATTCGAAACAGTTGCATGATTGGAAGTTGGCGCGGGACAATTTCCAAATTGGCTGTGGATTAGGATGGGAGGCGAGCTGTAAGCAACTGGCAACAATCAAAAAGGCTAGCCCTGATGGTGTGTACCACCAATCACCCTGAATCTTTCGTTGACGTACCTCAGGTTAGCGTAGCGTAACCCGACAATATCCGGCTTTGCCGTCAGGATGGGCCAAGCCTAAAGAAATGGCTGGCTAACGTTTCGCGTGCGCCGCTGCAATCTCCCTGAATTTCTTGAGTTCGCTCTCGATGATGGAAAGCTGGTAGTAGTCTGAACCGGCCTTCTTGGCCAGTTCGAGCTGTTGAATCGTGCCGTGCAGGTTGCCGCGCAAGGCGTAGCTGTAGGCCAGCGCGTGATGCTCTTCCTGCCGCTTGCCCAGCGCCGCATAGGCGCGTGCCTGCAAGTCATACAGGCGTGGATCGTTGGGATGGATGGTGATCTGTACGTCGAGCAGTTTGAGCGCTTCATCGTGCTGCCGGGCTTGTAGCAGCAGTTCGGCGTAATCATAGGTCAGTGCCCGGTGCTGCGGAAAATTCTGTGTGGCAGTGCGGTAATATTCGATGGCGTCCTTGCCGTTCCCGCTCGCACGCCGGATCTGTCCGGCCAATGTCGCGATCATCGGGTTTTGGGCGGCCTGATCTTGCAGCCCGGCAAATTCCTGTGCGGCGCGTGCGGTCTGGCCGGCGCGCAGCAGCGCCAGCACCAGGCCATAGCGCTGGGCTGTCTGATTACCGTGTTTATGCGCACCCAGTGCATCGCTGAACCATGCCGCCGCCTCCTGCGGGTTCTTCTGCATGGCCTGCAGCTTGGCGCGCACCAGATGAAAGCTGAGGCTGTCAGAGACCAGACGGTAGGGGGTTTGTTGCACACGGCTGGCGATATCGGCGATGCGATCGCTGGTGATCGGATGGGTGCGCAGCCAGGACGGTGCATTGCCTTCCAGCACCCGTGTGGCCTTTTGCAGGCGCTCGAAAAATGCGGGCATCGCGCGTATGTCGAAGCCGGCCTTCTGCAGGGTG
>JAUQWW010000067.1 GCA_030834965.1 Gallionellaceae bacterium
TTCTTGGTGTAGTTGCTATAGGCCGGGATCGCTACCGCAGCCAGAATACCGATAATCGCAACAACGATCATCAATTCAATCAGCGTAAAACCTTTTTGTACTTGTTTCATGTTAGAGCTCCTTTTTGGGGTTGGACACAACACACTGGGTGTGTGCTGGATTAAAAGCAGGATGCGTGCCAGGGTGACGAACTTTCGCCAAACCCGCATGTTTATTGAGTTTTCCAGAAATGCCTTAATTGGCTGCGGTGACACCGCTCGTAGGAATGGACGGTTTACGTCAGTCTGAGTGACAATTTTCGTCACATCCGAGCGCTGCACCCGTTTTTCTGGAGCCCGACAATTCAAGGCACATAGCCCGGAATCCTGCTCTCGTCCACGGCATCGATCTGCGCAGGGTCAAGAAACTGCTGCGCATAGCTCAGGTACACTTTTTCTCGCACGAAGATGTCGAACAGGTCGGGGTCAATATGCCCGCCAAGCCTGAGCTTGCCGAGAATGGCGAGCGATTCGGTCAGGGTCTTGCCTTTCTTGTATGGCCTGTCCATGGCGGTAAGCGCCTCGAAAATGTCGGCTATGCCCATCATGCGCGCCTGCACGGGCATCTGCTCGCGCCTCAGCCCCTTCGGGTAGCCCTTGCCGTCCATGCGCTCGTGGTGGCCGCCGGCGAATTCCGCCACATGCTTGAGGTGCCTCGGCCACGGCAGCGATTCGAGCATCCTGATGGTGAGCTTGACATGGTCGTTGATTTTATCGCGCTCTGCATCGTTGAGCGTGCCGAAGGGAATGTTGATGTTTTCCAGTTCATCCGCACTCAAGAAATTCGCCAGCTCGCCCGCTTCATTGCGCCACTGGTACGCTGCGATGCTGCGCACACGCGCCTGATCGGCCTCTTCCATTTTTTCCGAGCCCAGGTTGCAGCGGCGCAAGAAATTCCGGTCTTCATCCAGCTGGCGGATGCGTGCCTCATATTCGGCGCGGATGGCTTGAGTCTCTTCACCCTCTCCCCCGCCCCTCTTCCTCAACGTGAGAGGGGCGATGTTTGATAGTGCGCGCAGCCCCCGCAAGGGGGACGCCGCCGGGTGCCCAACGGCTTTGCCGTTACCCTTGCGCAGCATCCTAATCTCCGCATCGCGCTTGAGCACTTCGAAACGCGTGTCCAGCAGGTGAATGCGGTCGAACAGGGTGTGCAGCTTGGTGGCCTTGTCCACGACATGCACCGGGGTGGCAATCTTGCCGCAATCGTGCAACATCGCAGCCATCTTGAGTTCGTATCTCTCCTTGTCGCTCATCGAGAAACCAAGCGATGTTGAACCGTCACTCGCGCGGCTCGCGGCCTCAGCCAGCATCATGGTCAGCACGGGAACACGCTCACAATGGCGGCCGGTATAGGGCGATTTGTCATCGATTGCGATGTTGATGAGATTGACGAAAGACTCAAACAGGCTTTCCAGCTGGCTGATCAGGCGCCGGTTGGTAAGGGCAACGGCCGCCTGAGACGCGAGCGACTCGGCCAGATGCTGGTCGGCTCTGGAAAATGCCACGATCTTGCTGCCATTTGCATTCTGATGGTTAGGCTGCTGGGCGTTAATGAGCTGCAGCACGCCGATGATTTCGTTCTCGTGGTTGCGCATCGGTACCGTAAGAAACGAGGTAGAGCGGTAGCCGGTATTTTGGTCGAACGCTTTGGTGCCAGAAAAATCGTAGCCCGCGGCGGTGTAGGCATCGGGGATATTTACTGTCTCGCCACGCAAAGCGGCATGCGCCACTACCATACAGATGTTCGGCGCGCCTGTATCATCGTAGAGCGGGATGGGAGGGAACGTGATGGGGTCGCCGGTGGTGCCGCCGAGCGCGATACTCAGGGAGTCGGTACGCACGATCTCGAATTGCAGAACCTGCCGCTCCGCATCGAGCAGGTACAGCGTGCCCGCATCCGCATGGGTGATGCGCTTGGCTGCCACCAGTATGTTTTCCAGCAGGCGGTTGATGTCTTGCTCGCTGGAGAGCGCAATGCCGATGGCATTCAGTTCCTCCAGCCTGTAAAGCAAATCGTCGGCTGATCCTGCGTGCGCATTGGCGTACGGCGGTTGCTGTGACATTGGCTTGCCGTGCGCAGCGCTACTTGATACAGACGGCGCGCACTTGGTGAATGTCGGTAATGCCGGACAGCACTTTTTCAATGCCGTCCTGTTTCAGGGTGCGCATCCCTTCGTTGAGCGCGGTGGCGAACATTTCTGCGACCCGTGCATGCTCCTGAATGTTCTTTTTGACGGCGTCGGTTCCCACCAGCAGTTCATGCAGGCCCACGCGTCCGCGATAGCCGGTGCCGGAGCAGTTGTCGCAGCCGACCGGCTCGTAGAGGGTGAACTGGCCCTTGCTGTCGGCGAACAGCTTGACCCATTCGGCATACAGCGCCTTGTAGGCTGCGTTGGCATCCTGCTTCCAGGCTGTGGTGTTCACCAGCTCCGTCGCATATTCGGTCAACAATGCCTTGATCTCGTCCTGTGTGGCGACATGCGGCTTCTTGCATTGCTTGCACAGGCGCTTGGTCAGGCGCTGCGCCAGGATGCCGAGCAGTGCATCGGCAAAGTTGAACGGGTCCATGCCCATGTCGAGCAGGCGAATGATGGATTCCGGTGCGCTGTTGGTATGCAGCGTGGCAAACACCAGGTGGCCGGTGAGCGATGCCTCGATGCCGATGGACACGGTTTCCTTGTCGCGCATTTCACCTACCATGATCACGTCCGGATCAGCGCGCAGGAAAGCACGCATGATAGTGGCGAAATCCAGCCCCGCTTTCTTGTTGATCTGTACCTGGCGCAGGCCCTTCTGGGTGATTTCCACCGGATCTTCCGCAGTCCAAATTTTGGTATCCGGCTTGTTGATGTAGCCCAGCACGGAGTGCAGCGTGGTGGTTTTACCGGAACCGGTCGGACCGCACACGAAGAACAGGCCGTAAGGCTTGCTGACCACCGACTTGAGGGTTTCCAGGTTGTGCACCGACAAACCCAGCTCGTCGAGCTTGATCGGTTCACCCGAAGCCAGAATACGCATCACCACGTCTTCTACACCGCCCTGCGAGGGGATGGTGGCCACACGCAGTTCAATGTCCAGCGGGCCGAATTTCTTGAATTTGATCTTGCCGTCCTGCGGTCTGCGCTTTTCCGAAATATCCAGTTCGCACATGATCTTGATGCGCGCCACCAGTGCATTGCGGTAGGTAGAGGGCACTTCGATGTAATTCATCAACGAACCGTCCTTGCGGAAACGGACCATGGTTTTGGCCTTGCCCGGCGCAGGCTCGATGTGAATATCGGAAGCGCCCATCTTGTGTGCATCAACAATGATCTTGTTCACCAGCTTGACCAGCTCATTGTCAGCTGCGGCGCTGATATCTTCCTGGCTGACGACGACGCCTTCCTCATCATCTGAGCCCATGGAGGTCAGCAGATCATCCACCGAACCATTATCCATCTCGAAACTACCGCCGCCGCTTGTGCCACCGCTGCCATAAAACAAATCCAGCGTCGCCTTGAACTCGCGCTGCGGACATACCCGGTATAACAGGCGGCTCTTGGGGAAAATGTTATTCACCACGCGCGAAGCCTGTATCCGCTCCGGGTCGGTGGTCAGGATCACCAGGCCTTCCGGCGTATCGTCTATCGGCAGCCAGTGGCTGCTTTCGACATATTCACGCTTCAGGTTCCGAAGCAGTTCGGATGGCTTGATGCGATCGGACTTGAATGGCTCATAGGGCACGCCAAAGAAGGTGGAAAGTGCATTGCCCAGCGCCGGGGGCTTGACCTGGAACTCGTCGATCAGCACATCTTCAATATCGATGCCCTTGCGCCGTGCGGTGCGCGTGGCCAGTTCAAACTCGGCGGCAGACAGCACGGCATCCGCCACCAGATAATCGTATTTGGTTTTGGCGGTAACTTGTTGCTGGCGCTGGTGCAACGCTACCGCCAGGGTCTGCACCAGTTCCTGAACGCCATCTTCCACCATCTTCGGAAAGGGCTGGTCGGATTTATTGTTGATGATCTGGATGACGCCGATCAACTCGTCGCTGCCCGCCTCCATGATGGGGGCCACCAGCATCTGCTTCGTGCGATATCCAGTGCGCTTGTCCACATCCTGCAAGAAGCGCAGATGGTTACTGTATGAGTCCAGCTCGGTCTCGTCGTACACGTCCTTGAGATTGAGCATTTTTTTGTTCAGTGCAGCAAAGCCGGCGATGCTTTGTTCGGTGATGGGAAGCTTGAGATCCTTGAACGAGTTCAGCCCGGTCTTGACCTTGGAAATCAGCGAAGTCCTGTCCTCGCCCACCACATAGATGGTCAGGCGCTCGGCATTGAATAGTGTGCAGATATCCTTGCTGACATCCAGCATGATCTCGTCGATATTGCTGGTGGCATGAATCTTGTTGGTGACAAGATTGAGGTTCTTGGTAAACTCCAGCCGTGTCTCGGTTTCACTTGGATCGCTTCGCCGCTCCGGCTGGACTGTCGTTACGCTATTCATCCCCTGCTCCCTATACATTGGCGCAAAACGCCGAGTGCTGTTTCAGCACCGCACTAAAACTCGAATATCTGCCCGTTCTGCAACATCCTGGGCGTGAAGCCGCGTACGCATTCGCTGATTTCCTGCATGATCAGCTCCACCTCTCCCGGCTTGAGATGGGTAACATATATTTCCGGATCAAGCGTGAGCTTGAGCAGGTCTTCCGCCAGCAGGCTGGGGTAGAAGTGCTTGGACAATTTGGCCAGCTCTTTTTCCCCGTTGGAGAAGGCGGTTTCGATGATGAGATAGCGCAAATTGGCGATCTGGTTGACCACTTCCCACAGCGCATCATTGCTGGTGGTGTCGCCGCTGAACACCAGGCTGGCTGCGCCGCTGTCAATCTGAAAACCCACCGCCGGCACGACATGGTTGGCCGGCAACACGGTAATTTTGCGCACCGATGGCTGTGAGCGATGTGCACCCGGATTCTCCAGCTCCACGGTCTGTCCCAACTGTATTGTGTGATAACGCATGAACGGCTGCTGTGCATTGGGGATCTGGGTAAAGTCCGGCCAGATTTTCCAGTTGAATATGTGCTGCCGGAGAACCTCCAGCGTCGCCTCGGTCGCATGAATGGTCAGCGGCTTGTCGCGCATCCCGCCCGCGCTATCCACCAGGAAGGGGATGCAGGCAATATGATCAAGATGGGAGTGCGTAATGAAAACATGGTCGATCAAGCTCAACTCGGACAAGCTGAGCTCACCCATGCCCGTGCCTGCGTCGATCAACACGTCATGGTCCAGCAGCATGGAGGTGGTGCAGAAGTTGCCGCCTATGCCACCGCTACAGCCGAGTATTCTGAGTTTCATTGTCAACTGTCCAGACTAATTATCCGGTATGCCCGCTACTTGGTTTTGAATTCAAACACGCCATCCCAGTCGGCACCCGGCGGGTTGCTCCGGAAATGTGCGACCCGTTCGGCGTAGACCTGATACAACTTGCATTCAGGATACATGCGCTGCAAATTGTATAACTGCAGTTCCGCCTGATCCCAATCCTGTTTGCGATACAGCTTCAATGCCTGGTGAAACATTTTGAGCTCTTCCAGTACTGCCTCGTCCACCTGGCCTTTTGGCCCTATCGGCTCGTAAATGGCCACCGGTTCATCTTTACCTTTTACCCGTACCTGGTCAAGTTCGCGGTATATGAAATCCGGCACAGCACTCTGGGTGTTCTCCCCCACCATGACACCCACGCCGTATTGTTTGGTAATGCCTTCCAGCCGTGAAGCAAGATTGACCGCATCGCCCATGACTGTATAGGCCACACGCGCTTCCGAGCCCATGTTGCCCACACTCACCTTGCCTGTGTTGATGCCGACCCCGACATGTATTTCCGGCCAGCCGCGCTCCTTGAAGTGCGGCTGCAATTTCTGCAATGTCTGCTGCATTTCAATGCCGGCCAGGATGGCATTGCGCGCATGATCCGGCTCCGGCTTCGGCGCGCCCCAGAATGCCATGATGCAGTCGCCCATGTATTTGTCCACTTTGCCGTGATATTTGTAGATCACGCGCGACAGCGGCGTAAGAAATTCATTCATCAGCTGGCTCAGTTCCTTGGGATCCAGCCCCTCGGAAATGGTGGTGAAGCCGCGCACGTCGGAGAACAGGATAGTCATTTCGCGGCTTTCGCCCTCCATGGACACCATCTGCTCAGGGTGTTTGGTCATTTCCTCCACCAGTTCGGACGGCACATATTTCCCGAACAGGTTGGTAATCTGCCGCTTGGTGCGGTCTGTGACGAAAAAACCGTAAGACATATTCAGTCCGAACAGCCCCAGAATCATCAGCATGCCGCCAGCCAGCGGCAAGTCCAGGCCTGCGTAATGCCAGATCGCCATGTTGCCTGCCAGCGCAAACCCCAGTGCAAGCACCGTCAGCAGCGTGGCTTTCACCGGGCTCAGCAACGGCAGCAACAAGCCCAGCGCCACGCCGCTGATCAGCAGCAGCACAACTTCCGCACCCGCCACATAGGGAGGTTTCTGCTTGAGATTCTGATCCAGGATGCCGGTGATCATGTTGGCATGTATTTCCACCCCCGGGTAGACCGATCCGACCGGGGTGGAGCGCATGTCCATCAGCCCTGGCGCAGAGGTGCCGACCAGCACGATCTTGTTTTTCAGGTCAGCCGGCGGGATTCGATCATGCAGCACATCGGCAACCGATAGATAGCGGAAACTTCCGCGCCCGCCGCGATACGGCACCAGCGTGCTTACATCCTGATCCACCGGAATGCGCATATCACTTATTTCCAGCCACTCCAATCCAGAGTAGTCTGCGCTCTGCTGGCTCGCATAGCCCGGCGTCAGATTTGGAAAACCCAGCAAGGTGCGCACCACGGCAAGAGACAGCGACTCATAGTAAGCGCCGTTGTATTCCACAATCATGGGCACGCGCCGCACGCTGCCGTCGGCATCCACCTTCGGATTGAAGTGGCCGGCACTGGCCGCGTTCTTCTGCAACTCGGGCAGGTTGCCGCCATAGCCATCCCACTGTATGAAGCCAATCGGGCGCCCCTTGAATGTGCCCGGAGGAAATGCCGGCGGCGGCAATACCCCGGAAATGTTGGCCTTGCTTGCGCTTTCATTGTTGGTGAAGTAATAGCCCATCACCACGTTGCGGCTTTTTATTTTGCTCGCGAACAGATTGTCATACTCAAGCTGCGGCCTGAGTTGCGCCAGCGCGGCCTGGAACTGTGGCACATCCTTGAGCTGCTTGTTGCCCAGTTCCTGCAGCACATTAAGCCCGGAGCTCTCGTCCTTTTCTGCAAACACCACGTCAAAACCGGCCACTGCGACGCCGTAGCGATCAAACAGCTTGTCCATCAGCAATGCCAGCCGATCCCGGCTCCATGGCCAGCGCCCTTCTTCCTTGAGGCTTTTTTCGTCGATGTCGAGTATGACGAGTCGATCATCCACCTTGCGTGGCATGGTCAGCTGCAGGCGATAATCGTAAAGAATCGCATCCAGCCTGTTTATGAATTCGATTTCGTAGAGCTTCGCCGCATGCCCCAAAAAGAACAGCAGCAGTACAAGACCGAAGCTGATAAGGCGCGCATGTCGCTTCAATTGATCCATCACGATCCGGATCTCGATGTGGGTGAGAACAAAATCATTTGCAGTCAGACGGCGTGGCTATCTTCAACTTTGAAAAAGATCCCATTCCCTACCCCGGCATCAACCTTTGAAAAAGAATTCCATTTTCACTCCGGCCAGATCGATGATGTCATGATTGCTGAGCGGGTGCTGATGCGCATCCAGAGTCTTGCCATTGAGCGACGGGTAGTTTGCGCCTTCCACGTGGGTAATAAAGTATCCGTGCGGGCGGCGTGTCACGACCACCACCTGGACACCGGGCTTGCCCAGGGTAGTCAGGTTCTTCACCAGCTCGAGTTCTTTTCCGGCATTCGGCCCGGTCAGTATCTGAACTGCGGCCAGAGGAACCGCTGCGCTCGGCTGTCCCTGTGGTGCGGACGCGGCAGGATGTGCCGCTGTGACCGCGGCGGAATCCGCTTGCACGCCAGCAGCCTGCTGCACGGCTTCCCTGTTGCCTTCTTGTTGAGCCGGAGCGGGCGCCGCGACTGAAGGCGGGACAATCGGCTTCGGCGGTTCAGCCTCGAACTTTCCAGTCATCTCGTGCGACACTGGCCCAGCAGCAGGATTCACTTTGGGCGCACTGGGTGGCGTGCGCAACACGATGGTTTTTTCATAATCATCTGCCGCCGCTGCCGCCTGGCTCTGCTGCATATTCAAGTATCGCAACTTGTATTTGCCGATTTCAATCAAATCATTGTTCTGAAGAAAGTGCTTCTTGACCGCCACGCCATTCACCATCACTCCGTTGGTGCTGTCGAGATCCTCCAGGAACGAGTCGTTGAGTATGGTCACGACCGCTGCATGCTCGCCGCTGACGGCAAGATTATCAATCACGATATCGTTATGCGGCTTGCGCCCTATCGTCATGCGCTCTTTCCCCAGAACGTATTCCTGTAGCACCGCACCATCCATACTGAGTATCAGCTTTGCCGCCATATCATCAACCCCCGTAACTTACTTCTTGAACCAGGACAATAATTTTGCCAGCCAGCCTTGTGGCACGGCAAAATCACCGTTAACTTTTATCAGTATAACGGACACATTGTCGCGCCCGCCATTATCGTTCGCCATCTCAATCAACTGGCTGGCCGCCAGCGGCAGATTGGATTGCAGCATTTGCAGGGCACCGCCAATGTCATCGTCTTCGACCATGTCATTCAGGCCATCCGAGCACAGCAGATAAATGTCCCCCACCTGCACGTCGTGAACATGCACCTCTGCCTCCACTTCCGCATCGATGCCGACGGCGCGCGTAACCAGATTCCTGTTTTTGGACAGGCGCGCGTCCTGCTGGCTGATCAGGCCGCTGTCGATTTGCTCTTGCAACAGGGAGTGGTCACGGGTAATGGTCTCAAAAGCCTCTCCACGCAGACGGTACATGCGCGAATCGCCGACATGGGCGACCGCAACACGGTTATCGTAGAACAACCCGGCCACGACCGTGGTGCCCATACCCGAGTATTGCGGCTGGCTCTGCGATGCCTGGAATATCGAGGCATTGGCCTTTTGCACGTTCTCACGCAGCAACAGCATGCCGACATCTTCGCCGCTGCCCTCATCCTTGTCTGCGGGGCATGTACCCTGCAGGGCGTGCTTGATTTCGGTGGATATCAGTGAAATGGTAATGCCACTGGCCACTTCGCCGGCATTGTAGCCGCCCATGCCATCGGCCAGCACCACCAGACCGCAGGAAGCATCGAAGGCCACACTGTCTTCATTGTGCGAACGCACCATGCCGGGATGTGTCTGGCTGACTATTTCAAGAGCTTCCTGAATGTTCATCTCCTAACCCTGCTCTCCACCTTCACTGCAAATTGGCCGCGCACTGGCGGAGCGCGCCGGCCATTTCAGCGCCCGTTTGGAAACGCTCTTCCACCTGCTTCGCCAGCGACTTGTTGATGATCTCCACGACGCATGGCGGCATATCCGGCCTGATGCTCAAGATATCGGTATGCGGCTCGTTGGTGATGCGGAACATCAGCTGCGCCATCGAATCTCCCACGAACGGCAGCTTACCACACACCATTTGATACAAACTCACCCCCAACGAGAACAAATCGGAACTGCCCTCAATCTTCCTTCCGGCCAGTTGCTCGGGCGACATGTAAGACGGCGTGCCGAGCACCATGCCAGTCTTGGTCTTGGAGGAATCGGTGATGCGCGCAACGCCGAAATCGGTCACCTTTGCGGTGCCGGTTTCAGGGTCGAACATGATGTTTGCGGGCTTGATATCGCGATGCACCACATTCAGCGTGTGCGCGTACCCGAGCGCATCGGCCACCTGCGCCACGATGCCCAACACCTTGGGCAGCGGTAGCAGATTGTCCGGCTTGGTATAGGGCACCAGATCCTTGCCCTTAAGGAATTCCATCGCAATGTAGGCGAGGTCATGCTCCTCGCCCGCGTCATACATGGTCACGATGTTCGGATGATTCAGGCGTCCGGCGGACTCGGCCTCGCGGAAGAATCGAGCTTTCACATCTTCTAGCTCATCTTCATCAAACTCCTGCGACAATGCCATGGTCTTGATCGCCACGACGCGGCCAATTTTCGGGTCCTTGCCGAGATAGACCACGCCCATTGCACCCTTGCCAAGCTCTTTTTCGATTTCATAGCGCCCCAGCATGGGCTTCGACACCGCGGCCTTGTTCAGCACCATGGTGCTGGCATTGCCTTTGGTCGAGGCGCCGCCGAGTATCACCGTCTCCGACATCGCCTTGGACTGTGCCATGCGCGCATCCAGATCACGGAACTTCGGATTGTATTCCGACATGTATCTGAACACCGACTCTGCCTTATTGAACTGGCGTTTGCGTTCGAAATCCAGGCCGAGGTTGTAGAGTACTTCCATCAGACTGTCATCGATCGGCACCTTGCGAAACTTGTCGAAAGCCATGTCCAGCTGGCCTTGCCCCTGGAAAGCCAAGCCCAGCATGCGGTTGCTTTCCGCAGAATCGGCATCTGACTTAAGCTTGCCTTTTTCCGTGACCAGAAAACGCTTGGTGGTCAACAGCAGGTGGCCTGCCAACAACAGTGCGGCGGGCAGCATCAATTGCAGCCACATTGCCTGCATTGTCATCAACGCAAAATGGGTGGCCAGCAATGCCGCAAACAGGATGGCAGTAATCACCGCGCCTATTCCTGCCTTCAGGCGCGGCAACAGGACGATGAGATACAGCGCAACTGCCAGAAATACGCCGCCGCGTGCCCAGACACCCCAGCTGGGGGCGACGAAAAAGTCCTGCTTGAGTATGCTGGAAACAGAATGCGCCAGAGTCAGCACGGGCGCCATGCCAGCAGAAATTGGCGTCACCTGGGATGCGCCCACGCCAGCGGCGGTCGCACCAATCAGCACGATCTTGTCGCGGTATTTTTCTGCCGGAATCTTGCCCGTTAGCACATCGTAAAACGAATCCACCTGAAAAGCCGGCTTGCCATCGTGATCCACATAGAAGTAGGTATGCATGCGCAAGGCAGGGTCAGTCATGATATTCAGATTACCCACCTTCACGCCCTGCCCGGGATTAACCTGTATATCCCTGGCTTCCAGGTTCAGGCTTTTGGCGGCCAGCAGCAGGGAAAGAGACGGGTATTGCTGGTCAAAATGGTCCACTACCAGCGGCTCGGTGCGTATCCCGCCATCCACGTCGGGTGTGGAATTAAGATGCCCGATTGCAACGGCGCGCGAACCCAGCGCCGGAATCGGCACCTGCACCCCTATAGAGGGTATGGGCAATGCACCCGCCATCCCTTCATTGACATTGACCAGGGCATTCTTCAACACGTAATCCGGCAATGGCTTATCAGGCTTGCCTTGCGGCTCGCCCAGCTCGAAATACATGGCAAGCAGCACATCGTTGGCTTTGGCCATGCTTTCACTGAGCTTTTGATCGTTATCGAGATTCTGCACCGCCTCCTGCATCAGCGTGCTCAATTGCACAAGTTCGGCTTGGTGGGCAGGATCGGGGCTATTTTTCAGGGTAGATGCTTCGAGCAAAGCACCGATTTTGTAGATATATTCGAGTCCGGCATCAACCTGCGGCTCGAAAAACAGCGAGGTGTTGCCTACCACCTTGGCATGTCCGGCAGTCAGCAAATCCAGCATCTTTGCCTGGGTTGCGCGCGGCCATGGCCAGCGTCCCAGATTGGCAATGCTTTGATCGTCGATCGCAATGACTGCGACTTTATCGCTGGGAATACGGGTGGAGGCGCGCACCCCCAAGTCATAGGCCTTGCGCTCCAGGCTTTGCATCAGATCGCTGTTGGCACTGAACAGAAACAGCAATGCAACCAGCAATCCGACGAACCAATCCGCTTTCCAGAACTTTACATTTTTCACACTGCCATCGCCTGACGATAGGATTTATTTATTATCGGCTCATTTTGCGAATACTAAAGCAATTTTCAAATCCAGACCATAAGCCTTTTAATTCATTGCAAATTATCAGGCAATCTTATTTAAACAAATACACGCTACTTGATGACCAGCACCGGCATGTTGGCGAGATGCAGCACCCTGGTCACCACCGAGCCCAGCAACAAATCTGATAGTGTGGTTTGCCCGTGTGCGCTGATCACAATCTGATCGATATGTTGCTCCTTTGCATATTGCACGATGGCCTCAGCCGGTGTGCCTATGCTGATGTGGTAAGTGTAGGCCAGTCCGGCCGCGTCCAGATTCTTGCGTGCCGCAGCCAATGCCTCCATGCCTTGCTCGCGATAATAGTCGTTGATGGTTTCCTGATTGATAAACAGCCGCACGTTGCCGGAAGCGAGCTTCCATTGCACGTTGAGCAGAAACACCTGCGGCACTTCCTTGAGCCACGCCTTGCTCTCGATAACATAATCCAGCGCACGGTTGGCATTGTCCGAGCCGTCAATGGGAATGAGTACTTTCATGGCATCACCTTATCATTCAATGTTTACTGTCTGAACTGCCGGACATTTTCTGCGAATCTGGTAACTTTTCGCCCGCCCCTGCCAATACCGTTGCATCCACCAGATCAACCACTGGCACTGAAACGGCCTTGCGCGCCGCCAGCCACTTGCCCACCACCACCACCAGAATCGCACCGAGCGCAGGAACCAGCCAGTGCACCCAATGCGGTTGCGTCTCGGCCCATTGCTTGGTCAGCACATCGGTCATCAGCATCTCGCCTGCGACAAAACCCAGCAGCGCGCCGCCTGCCACGATGATGACCGGAAAGCGGTCCATCAATTTCAGGATCAGCTGGCTGCTCCACACGATCATCGGAATACTGATCAGCAAACCGAATACCAGCAGTCCGAAATCTCCCTTGGCTGCGCCAGCCACGCCAATGACGTTATCCAGGCTCATCACGAAATCCGCCACGATGATGGTCTTCACTGCCCCCCACAAGTGGGTGTTGGCCTGAATATTGATTTCATCATGCTCATCTTCCGGTATGAGCAGTTTGATGCCTATCCACAATAGCAGCACCGCGCCCAGAATCTTGATGTAAGGCAAGGAAAGCAAACCAACCGCGAAGAAAGTCAGTATCACGCGCAAGGAAATGGCTCCGGCCACGCCGAACAAAACACCTTTCCTGCGCTGCTCCGGTGGCAAGTTGCGGCAGGCCAGCGCAATCACCACCGCGTTATCGCCACTCAGCAGCAAGTCTATGGCGATAATTTGCAGCACCGAAACCCAGAACTGCGGGTTAGAAAACATTTCGACCATAAACAATTATCCCTTTAATATTTTCTGCATTACACGTCCCATTTCCGCCGGATTGCGCGTGATGTGGATGCCGCATTCCTCCATCACCGCCAGCTTGTCCTCGGCGCCACCCTGCCCGCCGGAAATGATCGCCCCGGCATGGCCCATGCGCTTGCCGGGCGGTGCGGTGACGCCGGCGATAAAGCCGACCACGGGTTTTTGCATGTTGCCCTTGATCCAGCGCGCGCACTCTTCTTCGTCGCTGCCGCCGATCTCGCCGACCATGATCACCGCGTCCGTTTCCGGATCTTCGTTGAACAGCTTCATCACATCCAGGTGCTTCATGCCGTTGACCGGATCGCCGCCGATGCCGACGCAGGAAGACTGGCCCATGCCCAGTTCGGTCAGCTGCCCGACTGCCTCATAGGTCAGCGTGCCGGAACGCGACACCACACCGATGCGCCCCTTGCGGTGGATATGGCCGGGCATGATGCCGATCTTGATTTCGTCCGGTGTAATCAGGCCAGGGCAGTTGGGGCCGATGAGCAACGTTTTCTTGCCTTGCATCTTGAAGCGTGTGCGCAGCATGTCATGCACCGGAATGCCTTCGGTGATGCAGATCACCAGCCCCATCCCGGCCTCCACCGCCTCATCAATCGCCGCGGCAGCATAGGGCGGCGGCACGTAAATCACCGACACCGTTGCGCCGGTCTGCGCTTTGGCATCCGCCACGCTGTTGAATATCGGGATGCCCTCGTAGCGCTGCCCGGCCTTGCCCGGCGTGACGCCGGCGACGAAGCAATTCGCGCCGTTCGCGTAATTCTTGCAGTGCAGCGTATGAAACTGGCCGACCTTGCCGGTCATGCCCTGGGTGATCACTCTGGTATCTTTATTGATGAGGATAGCCATTACGCCCCCTTCGCTGCGGCAACGACTTTCTCTGCCGCATCAGCCATGTTGCTGGCAGAAATAATCGGAAGGCCGGACTCGGCCAGGATTCTCTTTCCGAGATCGACGTTGGTGCCTTCCAGCCGCACCACCAGCGGCGCTTTCAGATGCACCTCACGCGCCGCTGCTACCACCCCCTCGGCGATCACATCGCACTTCATGATGCCCCCAAAGATGTTGACCAGAATCGCGCGCAGCCTGGGATTTTTCAGCATCAGCTTGAATGCTTCGGTAACCTTCTCTTTGGAAGCTCCCCCGCCCACGTCCAGAAAATTGGCCGGCATACCGCCATACAACTTGATGATGTCCATCGTCGCCATTGCCAAGCCGGCGCCATTCACCAGGCAGCCGATGTCGCCATCCAGCGAGATGTAGCTCAGGTCGAATTTTGAGGCTTCAATCTCGGCGGGATCTTCCTCGTCCAGATCGCGCAGCGCCACAACCTCGGGATGGCGGAACAGCGCGTTGCTGTCGAAATTGATTTTCGCGTCCAGTGCCACCACGCGCTGATCGGCGGTCAGCACCAGCGGGTTGATCTCCGCCAGCATCGCATCCTTCTCCACGAACGCACGGTATAGCCCCTGCAGGCAGGCGCGCGCATCAGTGAGCGCCGCATCGGGGATGCCAATCTGGCGTGCCACCGTGTCCGCCTCGGCATCGGTCAAACCGCTGGCTGGATTGATCCAGACCTTGTGAATTTTTTCCGGCGTGTGTTTGGCGACTTCCTCGATCTCCATGCCGCCCTCGCTGCTCGCCATCAGCACCACGCGCTGCTTGCTGCGGTCGATCACCATGCCGACGTAGTATTCCTTGGCAATTGCCGCACCTTCCTCGATCAGCAGCCGCCGCACCTTCTGGCCCTCTGCGCCGGTCTGGTGTGTGATCAGCTGCATCCCCAATATGTTTCCAGCATGGTCGCACACTTCCTGCAACGAGCGCGCCACCTTCACGCCTCCCCCCTTGCCGCGCCCGCCGGCATGGATCTGCGCCTTCACCACCCACACCGCGCCACCAAGGTTGCGCGCGGCATTCTCCGCTTCGTCCACCGAAAAACACGCGCTGCCGCGCGGCGTGGGCACACCGTACTGGCGCAAAATTTCCTTAGCTTGGTACTCGTGAATTTTCATGTTCGCCTTTACTTTTTTTCACGCACGCAATCCCGTGCGCACAGCTCAGGCGCAATGTTACCGAATATTGCGTGTAAACGCGGGGGATTGTGCGCTGCACGCCTGCATCACGGTGATTTGTGCAAGGCTCCGCTGTCATTCAGCGGATCCAGACTTGCAGCGCAACTTCTGGAAACCTACTTTTGCTTAGCCGGCACCTTCTTTACCAGTGCCCGGGCTTTTTTAATATCCTTGGAAGACATCCTCGCCTCAAGCTCTTTCTTGGCCTTCTCAGCACCATCATTTCCACGTGCTGCAGACAGGCTATACCACTTGTATGCCTGAATTAAGTCAGCGGGCATTCCCAGGCCGTGTTCATACAAAAACCCAAGGTTAATCTGGGCATATGCATTTCCTTTTTCAGCTGCCTTGCGATACCATTCCGCGGCTTGCTTGTAGTCCTGCGCAACACCTTTTCCGAGATCATGCATCTCGCCAAACTTGTACTCCGCATCAGTAAATCCTTGTTCAGCGGATTTACGATACCATGCCAAAGCCTCTTTGAAGTCCTGTCCAACCCCTCTGCCGCGATCATAGATGTAAGCAACCTTGTACTGGCTCACTGCATCACCCAGTTCGGCCGCCTTGCGAAACCACTCAAACGCCTGCTTGTCGTCCTGAGGCACGCCACTTCCCCGCTCATACATCACCCCGAGGTTGTACTGTGCGGATGCATTGCCGGATTCCGCCAATGGCTTGAACTCATTTAACGCGGCGGCGTAGTCTTCCTTCTCGAAGGCACTGATCCCTTCCTGCAAACCGGCCTGCGCTCCGGCACTCACGGCCAGAAAAAACACTGCCAGAATATGCCTGAAAAAAATACTCTTCGTTACGTTATTCATGACTCTCCTCATCAACCAGATTAATTAAAGCTGTGCATTACAACTTGGCACTGCACAATTATGCACGCAACGCTCGCATTTGTGTGATACGTCAGGACAATTACAGCAAGGCCATACGTGAAAAAGGCTTGCATCGCTGCAAGCCTTTTGGGTATTGGTGCCGCTTATCGGATTCGAACTGATGACCTACCGCTTACAAGGCGGTTGCTCTACCACTGAGCTAAAGCGGCGATAATACATTGACGCGGCGTTCTGGGGCTTCTATTCACTGGAACAACACGCTTGAAGCTGTGGTAGGTCGTGGCAGATTCGAACTGCCGACCAACGGATTAAAAGTCCGCTGCTCTACCGGCTGAGCTAACGACCCACATCCCTTAAGGAAGCGCGCATTATACGGATTTGGCCTGGACTGTCAACGCGCGGCGGCGTGTCGTCATGTGCCGCGATAGCGCGTCGGATCGGCCATTCCAGCTGTTTTGAAGCCGGTACGGCGCAGCCTGCATGAGTCACACACGGCGCATGCGCGGCCGTCGATATCTGCCTGATAACAGGACACCGTCAGGGCGTAATCCACACCCAGTTGCACGCCCAGTTTAATAATGTCCGCCTTGGGCAAGTGCAGCAGGGGCGCATGCACGGTCAGGTGTTTTCCCTCGATCGCCGCCCTGGTGGCAAGATTGGCCATGCGTTCGAAAGCCTCGATGTATTCGGGACGGCAATCGGGGTAGCCGGAATAATCCACCGCGTTCACCCCGATGAAAATGTCCTGCGCCTGCAACACCTCCGCCCAGGCCAGCGCAAGCGACAGCATAATGGTGTTGCGCGCGGGAACATAAGTGAGCGGGATGCCTTCACCGGGCTGCTGCGGCACCGCAATCGAGGGATCGGTGAGCGCGGAGCCCCCAAAACCCTTCAGGTTTATATGAATCACGCGATGCTCGACTGCACCCAGTGCCTGCGCAACGCACTGTGCGGCAGCCAGTTCGGCGTGATGACGCTGGCCGTAATCCACGCTCAGTGCGTGGCAGGCATAGCCCTGCTGCCGCGCCATGGCCAGCACGGTCGCGGAATCCAGCCCACCTGATAACAGCACCACTGCATTTTCCATTTAGCTTTGTTTATTTCCCCGGCTGATTGCCCCACAACAATTTGTGCAATTGCACTTGCATGCGCACCGGCAAATGGTCGCGCAGTATCCATTCGGCAAGTGCAGTCGGTGACAATTGGCCCTGTGCGGGAGCAAACAGCACCGCGCATTTACCTGCCAGATCATGTTCGCGCAGCACCTGTCTGGCCCAGACATAATCGGCCTCGCCGCACAGCACGAACTTGATTTCGTCGTGCACATTCAGCGCGCCCAGATTGCTCCACATATTTTTTTCTGCTTCGCCTGATGCAGGCGTCTTGATGTCCACCACCCTCACCACGCGCGCATCCACGCCGGATATATCCAGCGCTCCGCTGGTTTCCAGCGATACCTCATAGCCCGCATTACACAGCGCACGCAGCAAATGCAGGCAATTCTTCTGGGCCAGCGGCTCACCGCCGGTAACCGTCACATAACGCGCATGATGGCACGCAACTTCGGCAAGTATTGCCGCGATGGTCATGTTCTGCCCGCCGCTGAAAGCATAGGTGGTATCGCAATAGGTACAGCGCAACGGGCAGCCGGTCAGGCGCACGAATACCGTAGGCAGCCCGACGCGGCTGGTTTCGCCCTGCAGAGAATAAAAAATTTCGCTGATGCGCAGTTGCAACAGTGTCAATTCTGCACCCGCGTCAGCGGGTAGCAGATTGCCTACTTTTAGTGCGTTACTCATAAAACTAATTAGCCATTCGACTAGGCGAGCAAACAACACTCGCCAAGTCGCTGGTTATGACGGAGCCAGCCGTTTGCACCCGCGAGGAGCACGCCGGTGGGTGCCCGGCTGCTTCGCCGCCACCCTCCCGCTGCAGGAGCAACTGCGAGTCCGCCCCTCCCGCTGACAATTTCGCATCCGGCTCGCCGGATAGCGAATTGCGTACCTTTGGTGCACCTGAGGGTTCCACCCCACCGTGTCGGGGCGGCCGCTGTTCGCTGGCGGACTGATGAGGCATGAGGATGCAGCCCTACTTGGATGCTGCCAAGCGTTTCCTGGCCTTGTCGGCCGCCTCGCTGCCCGGATATTTGGCGATGATTTGAGTAAGCGTCTTCCTGGCAGTGGTGACAGCCTTAAGCTCGCGCTGACAGTCTGCCATGCTGAGCATGGCATCCGGCACCTTGGGGCTGAACGAATATTTGCTTGCCAGCAACTGATAGCTGGCCAAAGCATTCTTGTAATCCTTCAGTGCAAAATAGGCGCTACCGATTCCATAATGGACATTGGGGACATGCACGGACTCGGGAAATTTCTTCAGGAATTCCTGAAAAGCCTTGATGGCTTCCTGATGATTGCCTGCCGTGAGAAAACCATGTGCCGCTTCATAAGCACGATTCTCCATGGCAGGATCATTCGTCTTTTCGGCCTTTCCATCGGATGCCTTGTCGGCCTGCGCTACAGGCGCAACGGGTGGTGCGGGAGGCGTTGCTGCCTCTATCGATTCAAAATGGCGTATGCGTGCATCCAGATCAACGTAGAAATCTTTCTGGCGCTTTTCCGCATCCTGCAATTTGTGCACCAGCTCTTCATTCTGGCCGCGCAACCTGCGCAACTCCGTGTTCTGTGCCTCGATCTGCGTCTGCAGGTCGAGCATGGAATGCGTTTGCTGCTTGTTGATTTCGGCTTGCTGTTTGTTGATTGTTGCCTGCTGCTCGTTGATTTCCACCTGCTGCTTGCTGGCTTCTTCCAGTTTGGAAGTGCGCACATCCAGCTGCTGTGCATGCGTGCGTGCCTCGTCATCGCTGAACAGACCAGCGTGAGCCTGTCCTCCGGCAACCCACAATCCAGCCAACAGCAAGGCGGGAAGTCTCATCTTCAAGTTAGTTGTTGTAGTTCAAGTCGGTGCGGCGGTTTTGCGCCCATGCGGCCTCGTTATGGCCCGTTGCTTTGGGCTTCTCTTCGCCATAACTGACGGTCACGATCTGGCTTTCCTTGGCTCCGCCCACCAACAGCATTTTCTTCACGCCATCGGCACGGCGCTGCCCCAATCCCAAGTTGTATTCGTTGCTTCCACGCTCATCACAATTGCCCTCGAGGCGCACCTTGCGATTGGCATGCGTGCTCAGATAGCCGGCATGCGCCTGTACTGTCGGTTTGTCGGAATCCTGCACCACGTAAACATCAAATGGATAGTACACGCTGCGCTTGGCCAGCGTGCTGTTCGGATCGTTCAAAGGATCGACTGCAACGGGCGCAACGGGCGCGGGCGCAGGCGCAGCAGATTCTGAAACAGGAGCTGGCTTCGCCGCCTCAGCGGTGGGCGCCTCGACAACGGCAGCCGGTTTAGCCTCTTCGACCGCGACCTTCGGTTGTTGTGTGGCACATGCTGCCAACAAATTTACCAGTAACGCACTGAGAAATACCTTCTTCATTATTTATCCCCCTCAAAATTACTGTTTCAAAAATGGTCCCCACGTTGGCTCGCGAATATCTCCGGCTTGCGGAAACATCCTTTGCTTGACCCTGCCATCGCTGGATACGGTTGCCAATATACCACGCCCCTGTGCCTCTGAGGCAAACAGGATGAGCTTGCCGTTGGGGGCGAAGCTGGGTTTCTTTTCCCAGCCGCCATCGGTCAACAGCTGCATCTGCTGGGTTTCAAAATCCTGCGTCGCAATATAAAAACGGCCTTTGGACAGATGGGCAAATGTAAAGCTTTTGCCGTCCGGGCTGTAACGCGGTGAGAAATTATTTCCTTCATCAAAGGTCATGCGCTCGGCTGGTCCGCCGTCCACCGACATCCGGTAAATTTGTGGTTTTCCGCCACGATCCGAGGTAAACAACAGTGATTGCCCATCCGGCGAAAAATGGGGTTCGGTATCAATTGCTCCACTGAACGTGATGCGGCGCAATTCTCTGCCATCCGGCCGCACCAGATATATTTGCGAACTGCCATCGCGCGTCAGCACGACGGCAAGTTGCCGCCCATCCGGCGACCATGCCGGAGCGCTGTTGCTGCCGCGAAAATTGGCCACCACCACGCGCTGATTGGTGAGCAGCGATTGCACGTACACCACGGCATGACCCTGCTCAAAAGAGACATAAGCGAGGTGGCTTCCGTCCGGCGACCATGCGGGCGACATGATCGGTTCGCTGGTCGACAGCACGGTCTGCTCGCCGTAGCCGTCGCTGTCTGCCACCACGAGGCGATTCTTGCTTCCCTGCCTGTTGACATAGGCGATGCGCGTGCTGAACACGCCGGCATGGCCGGTGAGTTTTTCGTAAATCATGTCGGAAATGCGGTGCGCAATCGCACGCAGCTGATCCGTCTTGGCAGACACTGCCTGACCAAGCAACTCGGTCTGCTTGACGGTATTCAGCAAGCGGAACCTGACAGAAATGCGGCCACTCCCCTGATCCACCACACTGCCTATCACCAGCGCATCCACTCCAGGCCAGTTGGCGTAAACCACGTCTTTGGGTTCGTGCGGCGTCCTGCCTGCCGGGTCCACCAGCTTGAACAATCCGCTGCGCGCCAGATCCGCTGCGACCACGCTGCTGATGCCCTGAGCCAACTTTTCTTCACCGGCAAGAGGCACAATGGAGACAGGAATCTGATATTCTCCCGCCCCTACAATCTCGATGTTCAATATGGCATGGGCAGGCGATGACATGCACACCAGAAACAGCAGCCATAAGTATCGCAGCATACTCAAACGCTTCATAATTTCATTACTCCCCCGGACTGAATCCCACTGTGAATTCACGAAAATTACGGAACAATGCCACGTCCGGCGGCAACGGCAATGGTTGCGATTTCCAAATCGCACGTTCCACTGCACTATCCCAAGCCGCATTTCCGCTCTTCTTGATCGGCTTTACATTTAGCACCGTGCCGCCCGGCAACAGCGTCACCAAAAACTCAGCGCGAGCATCCTTTGCCACACCCTGCGTGTCCGCAATATTAATATTGCGCTTGATCTTGCTCTGGATTTTGGCCTTATATTCATCTATCACCTTGCCGACAGCAGCATCTTGCGCTGCACGTGCAAGTGCCTGCTCTGCCCGCGCGCTCTGCTCCGCTTGTTCTGCTTCAGATAATTTTGGCACTGCCGGTTGCGGCTTTTCCACTGGCTTAGTCGCCTTGAGCGGTTGCTTCAACTCGACCGGCTTCTTCACCTCAACGGGTTTGACCTGCTGCTTCTTCTTGGCCAATTCGATATCAGCCTTGGGCGGCACCACGGGCAGAACAGGCTCAACCAACTTGGGCGGCACCACCGGTTTGGGCGGCTCGGCTTTCTCCACTGGCGGCTCAACTTTTGCGGGAGCAGTCTCGGGTGCTGGTAGTTTATCCCAGATATCCACCACCATGCCTTGGGGAGGCTGCGTCTGCCAGCTGATGCCGAAATACAGCAGCGCAAGAAATGCAGCGTGCACCGCCAGCGCCAATATTCCGGCAGGCAATTTGTAAGGTTCAGAATAAGTGATTGCGCTCATTGCCCTTTGGTTTGCGCCAGCAGCCCGACTTTCCTGACCTGCTGCTGCTGCAACACATCCATGACATTGATCACTTCTTCATAACGCACATTCTTGTCGGCGGAAATCACTACCGGCTGCTCCGCATTTTGCGCCCGCTTCTGTTTGATCAGCGCAACCAATTCCTCGCGCGAAACCCGCTGCTCCCTGTCACTCTTGCTGCGGTCGCGCAGCGCCAGCGTGGCATCCTTCTTGATGATGACTTCCAGCGGCGCCAAAGGTGGCGTGAGCGACTTGCCCACGCTGGGCAGTTCAATCTGCCCGGGATTCATCAGCGGCGCGGTAATCATGAAGATCACCAGCAGCACCAGCATCACGTCGATGTAGGGCACGACGTTGATCTGACTCATCGGCTTGTGTGCAGAACGGCGTCCGTAGGTCATGGCTGCGCATCCGACACGTTACCGGCGTAGCCAGCCGATTGCGGGAGGAGGCGCAAGGCAGCCATTCCCGCCCCTGACGCCATCGTGCACCCCGTCATGGCTGCCTCTGCAACACGTTGGAAAACTCTTCCATGAAACTTTCAAAGCGCGACGACAGCCGCGTCGTGTCATGCGCATAACGGTTGTAGGCCACAACAGCGGGGATCGCGGCGAACAGCCCCATCGCGGTGGCAATCAGCGCCTCGGCGATGCCCGGCGCCACGTGCGCCAGCGTCGCCTGGCCGACATTCGAAAGCCCACGGAATGCGTTCATGATGCCCCACACCGTACCGAACAGGCCGACATAGGGGCTCACCGAACCCACCGTCGCAAGGAACGACAGATGCGATTCGAGATGATCCATTTCGCGCTGATACGTCGCGCGCATGGCGCGGCGTGTGCCATCCATCACCGCGTTGTTGTCCATGCCATGTTTCTTCTTCAACTTCACGAACTCGGCGATCCCCGCGGCAAAAATACGCTCCATGCTGCCCATCCTGTCGCGCTTGGCGCTTACGTTCTGATACAGCTTATTGATGTCCGAATGCTCCCAGAACGCCTCCTCGAATTCCTCGCTTTGCTGCACCGCCTGCCGCACAGCAAACATCTTGAGGAAGATGTACCACCATGACATCAGCGAAACCAGCAGCAGCATGCCCATCACCAGCTGCACCAGCACGCTGGCATTCCCAATCAAATGTATGAACGACAAATCCTGAGTTACATTCATTTCAATCTTTCCATTGTTCACGCAATACATCCGGCACACTCACCGGCTTGAAACCATCTACGGTCACGCATACCAGATGGATCTCCGCTTCCACCAGCTTTTCCTCGCCGCGCATCACGCTTTGATGCAGGGTCACGCGGCTGCGGCCCACATCCTTGATCTGGGCGGTGACACTCAACAAATCATCCAGCAACGCCGGCTTGAGATAATCCAGCTTGAGCGTACGCACCACAAACACCACGCCGAATGCCTTCATCAATCCGGCATTGCTGTAGCCGTATCGTTCGCGCAACCATTCTGTCCGCGCCCGCTCCAGAAAGTTCACATAACTCGCGTGATACATCACTCCGCCCGCGTCGGTGTCCTGGAAATACACGCGGATCGGCAGCGCATAAACATGCGGGCGCTTACTCATCCCACAACTCCTTGATATTCGCATTGCGCGGCTGTGCCAAACCAAAGTGCTTGTACGCATTCGCGGTGGCGATGCGCCCGCGCGGGGTGCGCTGCAAGTAGCCCTGCTGAATTAAATAAGGTTCCAGCACATCCTCTATGGTGTCGCGCTCCTCGCCGATCGCCGATGCGAGATTATCTACGCCGACAGGGCCCCCCGTAAATTTCTCGATCACCGTGAGCAGCAGCTTCCGGTCCATCACGTCCAAGCCCTGCGCATCCACATCGAGCATGGTCAGTGCGGCATCGGCCACTTCGCGCGTGGCCTCGCCTTGGGCGCGCACCTCGGCGTAGTCGCGCACACGGCGCAGCAAGCGATTCGCGATGCGCGGCGTGCCGCGCGAGCGCTTGGCGATTTCCAGTGCGCCATCGGGCGAGATCGGCAACTCCAGCAGGTTGGCTGAGCGCGTGACGATGCGCTGCAATTCCGGGGTGGTGTAAAACTCCAGCCGCGCCACGATGCCGAAGCGGTCGCGCAGCGGGTTGGTCAGCATGCCGGCACGCGTGGTTGCGCCCACCAGCGTGAACGGCGGCAGATCGAGCTTCACCGAGCGCGCCGCCGGGCCTTCGCCGATCATGATGTCGATCTGGTAATCCTCCAGCGCGGGGTAGAGGATTTCCTCCACCACAGGAGAAAGGCGATGTATCTCATCGATGAACAGCACATCATTCGGCTCGAGGTTGGTCAGCAGCGCCGCGAGGTCGCCCGCGCGTTCCAGCACCGGTCCGGAAGTGTGGCGCAGGTTGACGCCCATCTCGCGTGCAATGATGTGCGCCAGCGTGGTCTTGCCCAGCCCCGGAGGGCCGTACAGCAGCACATGGTCGAGCGGCTCTTTGCGTTTTCGCGCGGCCTCTATGAAGATTTGCAACTG
>JAUQWW010000068.1 GCA_030834965.1 Gallionellaceae bacterium
CGACGGCGAGCCCGGCGTACCGGGCGTGACGGTCGAGCTGTACGCGTGTGTCAACAACCTGCCCTCCGGGCCGGTGCTGGCCACCGACATCACCGACGGCAGCGGCATCTACAATTTCACCGGGCTGACCCCGGGCGACTATATCGTCAAGTTCATCACCCCGGCCGGCTACACGCTGACCACCGCCAACGTGGGCGCGGATGCCACCGACAGCGACGCGGGCGTGGGCGGCCTGACGGGCTGCTACAACCTCGAATCCGGCGAGACCGACAACACGGCGGATGCAGGTCTGATCCCCCCGACTACCCTGATCGACATCGAGAAGTACACCAACAGCCAGGATGCAGACTCGCCCACCGGGCCAGTCATTACGGTGGGCGACATCGCGACGTTTACCTACGAAATCAAGAACCCTGGAAATGAACCGCTGGCGAACATAGTGGTGACCGACGATGCCGGCACACCCGGCATCCCGGGTGACGATTTCAATCCGGCGCCGGTGCTTGCGGGTTTCGTCCAGACGATCATTGGACTTGGAACAATCCGCTTCCCGAGCATGTCTGGCTCGCAGGCAAACGGCCTGGGCTTCGATCTGAGCATCAGCGGCCCGGCATCGTTTGATGAGAACGACATCCAGAGTATCAGTTGGACGCTCGATCCCGTTACCTACCAGATCACCAGCCTGAATCTGGTGCTGCAGCATGACACCAACCAGTTCGGAGTGGACTATCCCTCGTCACGGGTCGACTTGACCCTGACGTCGAGCGGCATCGGCCAAGTCCAGGGAAGTGGCGGAGACGTCAGCTATTTTCTCGATGGCAGCGGCAATCCGGTTGGCATCGGCGGTGCGTTCCTCATTCCTCCGACCGCGGTTATGCCAGCGGGCACCGGCTTCAACGCCGGCGACGTCGACAACGACAACCTTCTCGACGTGAACGAGACCTGGTTGTACCAGGGATCGCGGATAGTTACGGCGGGTCAATACACGAACGATGCGGAGGCCACCGGCAGCGGCGTGTTCTCCGGGACGCCAGTTCAGGACACCGATCCGAGCAACCACCTCGGTCTGTTGCCAGCGGCACTGGGCAATTACGTGTGGCTCGACAAGGACGCCGATGGGTTGCAGGACGCGGGCGAGGCAGGCATCGACGGCGTCAGGGTCCAGCTGCTGAAGGACACCGACAACAACGGCACGCCCGATACGGTGGTGGTCACGCAGATCACCGGTGACGACCCGACCACGCCAGGAACACAGCAGGGCTTCTACAAATTCAGCGGCCTGACGCCCGGCGTGGCTTACCAGGTTCAGTTCGTCAACCCCGATACGATTGGCCCGGACGCATACAGCTTCAGTCCGCAAAACCAGGGGATCAACGACACGATCGATTCCGATGCCAACGTGATTACGGGCCAAAGCCAGATCGTCACGCTGACCCCAGGCCAGTACAACGACACGGTCGATGCCGGCCTGTACCGCAAGGGTTCGATCCACGTGTTTGGTTTCCTGGACACGGACGGTGACGGCATACTGGACATTACGGAGGGAGCCTTCCCTAACGATCCGGGCAAGACCATTCAACTGCTTGACCAAGCCGGCAACGTGGTGCAGACCAAGGTCACGGTGAATGGCGAGGTGAGCTTCGACGGACTTGCGCCTGGCGTCTACTCGGTCAAAGAGATTCTAATTCCTAACGGCTACGCGCTGACCACACCGCAACAAGTGACGGTAACGGTGCAAAGCGGCGAAGAGTATGTCTACATGCAGGGCGCGGCCGACCTGCCAGACGGCGACCAACGCACCGAAGTGATCAACACGAATCTGGTGTTCGGCAACACACTGTTGTCCAGCGACCTGTCCATCACCAAAACCGATGGTCTCACTTGTGTGAGTTCCGGCCAGGTCGTGACGTACACCATTGTTGTCAGCAATAGCGGGCCGGCGACTGCGACTGACGCGCTGGTGAGCGATATCTTCCCGAGCACCCTGACGAACGTAAGCTGGACCAGTGTGGCCGCCGGCGGTGCATCAGGCAATGACTTGAGTGGGGTGGGAAATATCAACGACTACGTAACTTTGGTACCAGGCAGCACAATTACCTACACGGTGACGGGCACAGTCGCAAGCAGCGGTGCCGTGAGCACGCTTTCCAACTTTGGTATGGGTGTAGACAATACCAATCTGGGCCAAGCCATCACCGTCAACGGGGTCACGGCGGAGGCGTTCTACCTCAACGGCGGATACCAGACAACCAACACCGTCCTGTGGGGGCGCAATGTCCCCAATGACCATGGCATTGGCGTCTGGTCTAACGGCGAACCCGACCCGGTTGCGAATGGCGGGGACGTCAACGAGATCAGCAACCAGCTTAACAATGAAGTGATCCGCCTGACAAAAGCAGATGGGCAAAGCTGGACCTCGCTCTGGGTGTCGTCGCTTGACTCCGGAGGCTCGGGATCTGCCGAAGCAGGTACGCTCTATTGGTCCAACTCGGCGACTCCAGACCTGAGTTCACTGAGCACCAAGTTTACCTTCCATTATGGTGACTTCGGCACCAGCGTTGAAGGTGATTTGCTGACATTGAATCCGGCCAACTTCGATCCGTCTGCGAAGTACTTATTCTTCGTCGCCGGCCCGAACCCTGCTGGCACCAATAATGATTACCTGTTCTGGAAAGCAACCACGACTGAAGAAGCCAGTTTGATCAACACCGCAACAGTGACCGTACCAAGCGGATTTATTGACAGCAACTCCAACAATAACAGCGCCACCGATACGGACTGTATTAGCAATATCGGCATCGACATCGAGAAATATGTGCAAGGCCACTACAGTGTCGACTGCAAGGATGGGGGTGAGGGGCTGACCCCGGGCTTCTGGAAGACACACTCGGAGTGTGGTCCTGCCCCCTTATCCGGCTGGCCGGATAGCGGCTATAAGCAGGATGGCAGCGACAGCTACGAGACGATATTCGGCGTCTCTGTGCCGGGAACACCCACGCTGCTGGACGCCTTGGGTGCTGGCGGTGGAGGTCTTGAGGCGCTGATGCGTCACTCGACTGCGGCGCTGCTCAATGCGACAAACCCGTTTATCGATTACCTGTACACCAAGGCACAGATTATTTCGATGGTTCAGGACGCCTGTGCCACTGGCAACTACGAAACGGCGAAAAATTTGTTTGCAGCTCAGAATGAGTTGGGCGCAGATCTGTGCAAGCCGGACGACAGCACATCAACCTGCTGGGTTGATACCCCGATGTACGATGCCGATCTGCCAACAGACCCACAGCCAAAAATTCCGGTTGGTGGCCAGGCGATCTTTACCTACGTGGTCAAGAATACCGGAGACGTGGCGCTCAGCAATATCCAAGTCACGGACGACAAGATTGCAAATCTGACTTTTGTCGGCGGCGATACCGATAACGATCAGATGTTGGATACTACGGAGACCTGGACCTACAAGGCCACGGAAACGGTGCTGTCGTCGGCGCAGTGGAAAAACATCGGTACAGTTACGGGTACTGCCTCCGGCCAGGTTGTCACCGATAGCGATGCCGCACACTACAATACTCCCGCGCTCAACCAGAGCCTCGGCGACCGCGTATGGGAAGACAGTAACGCCAACGGCGTACAGGATGCCGGGGAGAGCGGCATTGCAGGTGTCACCGTGAAGCTGCTGGACTCGTCCAGCAACGTGCTACAGACCATGGTCACGGACGCCAATGGCAATTACCTGTTCGACGTAGCTCCCGGAACCTACAAGGTGGCCATCGTGGCGCCGGCCGGATATGCGGTAAGCCCGAAAGATCAGGGTGGCAACGACAACACCGACAGCGACATCGACCCGAACACGCTGATGACAGCGCCAGTCACGATCGTAGCTGGTCAACAGAACCTGTCCGTGGACGCCGGCCTGATCGCCGCCAAGATCTGCTTCGACTACAACTTCGCGGGCAACACGTCCAGCGACGGCAGCGACGGCAACACCCGCAGCTATACGGTCAATGGCGTCACGGTAAACGCCAGCGCCTGGAGTCGGGCGTCGGGCACCACTTGGGGCAAGGCTTGGCTGGGCAGCTACAGCGGTGGCCTTGGGGTCACCGACAGCAGCGAGAGCGGCGGTGGCAACACCCACACCATCGACAACTACGGCCGCCAGAACTTCGTCGTGTTCCAGTTCTCGCAGAACGTGGTGGTGGACAAGGCCTACCTCGGCTACGTGTATAACGACAGCGACATGCAGGTCTGGATCGGCTCCTCGGCCATGCCCATCACCACCATGAGCAATTCGGTGCTCACCGGCATGAGCTTCACGGAGCTCAACAGCGGAGGAAGCTCGACCCGCTGGGCCGATCTGAACGCGGGTGAAGTCCAGGGCAACGTCTTGATTGTCGCCGCCAAGCCGGGTGACACGAATGACTACTTCAAGCTTGAGAAACTGTCGGTCTGCACAACAACCGGCGAGCCCCCCGCGCCAGCGAAAGCCTCCATCGGCAATCTTGTCTGGGAGGACAAGAATGCTAACGGCGTACAGGATGCCGCCGAGACCGGCATCGCGGGAGTCACCGTCAAACTGCTTAGCGCCGGCGGCGCCGTGTTGAGCACGATGACAACCGATGCCAACGGCAATTACCTGTTCAGCAACCTGACGGCGGGCGACTACAAGGTACAGGTAGTCACCCCGACCGGTTACTCGGTATCACCAAAGGACGCCGGTGGCAATGACTCGACAGACTCGGATATCGACCCAAGCACGGGCCAGACCATAGTCACCACGCTCATCGCAGGCGAGAACGATATGACCTGGGACGCCGGTTTTTACAAGCCTGCGGTCACTCTTCCCGCCTCCATCGGCAATCTTGTCTGGGAGGACAAGAATGCTAACGGCGTACAGGATGCCGGCGAGACCGGCATCGGCGGAGTCACGGTCAAGCTGCTCAACGGCTCCGGAACCCTGTTGGCTTCCACCACCACCGACGCCAACGGCACTTATCTGTTCAGCAACCTGGCGGCGGGCGACTACAAGGTGCAGGTAATTGCCCCGACCGGCTACTCGGTATCGCCGAAGGATGCCGGAGGCGACGATGCGGCTGATTCGGACATCGACCCGAGCACGGGCCAAACCATAGTCACCACGCTCGTCGCCGGCGAGAACGATATGACTTGGGACGCCGGTTTTTACAAGCCCACGGTCACTCTTCCCGCCTCCATCGGCAATCTAGTCTGGGAGGACAAGAATGCTAACGGCGTACAGGATGCCGGCGAGGTCGGCATCGCCGGAGTCACGATCAAGCTACTCAACGGCTCCGGAACCCTGTTGGCTTCCACCGCCACCGACGCCAACGGCAATTATCTGTTCAATAACCTGACGGCGGGCGACTACAAGGTGCAGGTAATTGCCCCGACCGGCTACTCGGTTTCGCCGAAGGATGCCGGGGGCAATGACTCGACAGACTCCGATATCGACCCGACCACGGGCCAGACCATAGTCACCACGCTCATCGCAGGCGAGAACGACATGACCTGGGACGCCGGTCTGTATAAGAAGCCGTCAGGCGGCACCATTTGCGATCGTGTCTGGTACGACAGCGACAAGGATGGTATTCAGGATAAGGGCGAGTCGGGTGTAGGAGGAGTCAAGGTGTGCCTGCAGAACTCCTCGGGCAAGACAATCAAGACCTGCGTCACAGATTCAAACGGCAATTACAACTTTGACAATGTGGATGCCGGCAGTTATCGCCTCTGGTTCGACAAGTCGGGAACCTCCTATTCGTCCAAGCCCTGGAGCACCAAGGACGTGAGCAAGAACAAATACGACACGACCGACTCGGACGTCAACAGCAGTGGCTATACATCGTTTTTCAGTGTCAAGGGCGGCGATAACCAGTCGCAATGGGATGCAGGCATTACACCGATCGTCATCGACCTGAATGGCGACGGCATCCAAACTATCTCGCGTGAAAATGCGCTGGGCAGTTTCGATCTGCTGGGTAACGGCAACCCCATCCAGTCCGGCTGGCTGTCCGGCAATGATGGTTTCCTGGCTGTGGATCGCAACGGCAATGGGCGCATCGACGACATCTCCGAACTGTTTGGCGGCAATGCCAAGGGTGCGGGTTTCGCCATGCTGGCCAGCTATGACAGCAACGGCGATGGCGTGGTCAATGCCGGTGATGCCAGATTTGCCGACCTGCGCATCTGGCAGGATGCCAATGGCAACCATCAGACCGATGCCGGTGAGCTGATGACGCTGGCGCAGGCGGGCGTGTCCAGCCTGAATGCGTCGTACGACGAGCTGCCCTTCATGGATGCCAATGGCAACCTGCACCTTGAGCGCAGCAGCGCAACACTAGCGGACGGCACATCGGTCGACATGACTGACGTGTACTTCAACGTATCCGCTTCCGATGCAGCCGCTGCGGGTGTGACACTGCCCAGCATGGCCGACCTGTTGTCAGGCAGCAGAAGCCTGGACGGTTTGCTGGGCGGCTCGACCAGCCCTGCCACACCGGCAAGTAGTGCCGGCAATTCCGGCATGGACTTCGATACGTCTGTGCTGGATGCCATGAAGCAGTTGGCTCATCTGTACGATCAGGCAGTAGTTCACGCTTGATCGGGTTTGGTTTCACGACACGGGGGGCTGCCCATTAAATGAGGGCGGCTCCCCAAATTTTTGGGTGGGAAGAATGCGGCTTGCATTAAACTGCAGGACAAATCCATGCCGTGTTTGTATCGAAGCCTCCACCGGGGGCACCCGTACATCAGTGCACAACATTGCACCTTTCGCTGAGAAGAGCGATATTTGAATATAATACGGTTGCCTGCAGAAATCCAAAACTGGCTTCCAGGCAAATCCGGTAACTGTAAATGCCTGAACATCTGAAACAACTGCCTTTGAACACAGCCGCAACACAGCCAGCCGATGCAGTACTGGATCGGCTGCTGTTTCTCGCCCACTACTTTAACCGCGGTGTGGATCCAGAACATCTGGTGGGCGGCATTCCGTTGCCTGACGGTCGCGTCACCGAAGCGGAACTGGGCGAATGCGCCGGGCGCGCGGGGTTGGCGGTCACCGCTGCCAAAATTGATCCAGCCCAAGTGAAGGCCTCGATGTTGCCCGCCCTGATCATTGGTGACGAAGGGGACGCAGTGGCGGTACTGCACCGCAACGGCGCGAAAATGGAATGCGCGCTGCCTGGCATCAAGGGCAGCCACTGGATGTCACTGGAGCAGTTACTGGCCGACCATCCCGGGCACTGGTTCTTCGTCCGGCCGGTATTCCATTTTGATGCGCGCAGCCTCCTCTACCACCTGCCCCAGCCACGGCGCTGGTTCTGGGATGTATTCAAGGCCAATCGGAGTATCTACCAGTGGGCGCTGGTGGGCACGGTGGTCATCAACCTGCTGGCTATCGTACTGCCCTTTTACACCATGGCGGTGTACGACCGGGTGGTGCCCAACAACGCCCTGGACAGCCTGTGGGTGCTGACCACCGCAGTGGTGGCCGTCACTCTGTTCGACCTGTTGATCAAAGTGCTGCGCAGCTATTTGCTGGAGGCGGCGGCACGAAAGGCGGATATCGCTCTTTCCTCGCACATTTTTGCTCATAGCCTGCGGCTGCGCGCCGCGAGCCGGCCTGCGTCGGGCGGGGTACTGGCCAATGTGGTGCGAGATTTCGAGACCGTTCGGGATTTCTTTACCTCCACCACACTGACCCTGCTGGGCGATCTGCCCTTCATGTTTCTGTTCATGATCATCATCGCATTGGTGGGGGGCAAGTTGGCGCTGGTGCCCTTGGCCATTCTTCCTCTCGCTCTGGGCGTGTCCTGGCTTTTGCGCGGCCCACTGGGCAAGACCATCAACGAGAACATGAAGGAGGGTGCCCAGCGCACTGCACATTTATTCGAGGTCATGAATGGCCTGGACACGGTAAAAGGCTTGGGGGCCGAGGCGTGGGCCCGAAGAAAGTGGGAAATGCTCACAGTGCAGATCTCGGAGAATGGCCTGCACATGCGCGAGATCAGCAATTTTAACGGCCATGTCGCCGCCATGCTGACGGGGCTCAACACGGTGCTGATCGTCATGTTCGGCGCCATGATGGTGGCCGATAATGAACTGACCATTGGTCAGCTCATCGCCGTGACCATGCTGTCTGCCCGGGCCATCGCCCCGATGGCAATGGTCGCCGGCCTCATCATCCGCTGGGAGCAGACGCGCTTCGCCCTGCATGCGCTGGATCAGGTCATGACAGCGCCTGTCGACGATCATGCCGGGAACCTGCATGTACCCGGATTGCGCGGAGCAGTGGAACTGCGCGATGTGAATTTCGCGTATCCGAATTCGCAGCCGCTGTTGAAGGGCATCAACCTGAAGATTGCGCCGGGCGAGAAAGTCGGCTTCATCGGCCGTATCGGCTCTGGCAAAAGCACGCTGCTCAGGTTGCTGCTTAACATTTACGGCCCCGAACAAGGGGCTGTGCTCATTGATGGCGTATCGGTAGGGCAAATGGATGCCCTGAGCCTGCGTCGCCAGGTGGGCTACGTGCCCCAGGATGTCATCCTGTTCCATGGTGATTTGCGTGAGAATATCCTGCTGGGTGCGAGCAACGTGGAAGATGCCGAATTGCTGCGCGCAATACGGCTGGCCTGCCTGGAAGATGCGCTGGTGCAGATGCCAGCAGGGCTGGGCACCGAGGTGGGCGAACGCGGCGAGCGCCTGTCCGGCGGGCAGCGCCAGGCAGTGGCCATCGCCCGCGCCTTGGTGCGCCGTCCGCGACTGTTGCTCCTGGACGAGCCCACCAGCATGATGGATCCGGCCACAGAGCACCAACTCCTCAATAACTTGCGGCAACTGGAAGATACCACTGTGCTGCTGGTCACCCACCGCACCGCCATGTTGTCCTTGGTGGATCGTCTGGTGGTGGTGGACCAAGGGCGTATCATCCTGGACGGGCCACGTGATGAGGTGTTGCGGCGTCTGCAATCCACCGCCTCGGCCGGTTCAGCCCCTGTTGGTACAACTCGGGAGGTCGCAACATGAACCATGCCGGCAAGCAGGCGCGCGTAGTCGGCAGCCATCCCGATTTGGACCGTGGGCCGCACCGCGCGGTGGTCATCATGGTTGCATCACTGGCGGCCTTCCTGATTATCGCACTGGCTTGGATGAGCTTCGCCAGTCTGGATATTGCCGTACATGCGATAGGCACCGTGATTCCCTCCAGCCGTGTGCAGAACATCCAGAGCATGGAAGGAGGCATCATCCGCGATATTGCTGTACACGAAGGCCAACAGGTAAAACGCGGTGACCTGCTGGCCTATGTGGAAAACCTTCAGTACAACGCCGACCTGGGCGAGGGCCAGCAGAACCAGTGGGCAGCCCAGGCCAGCATCGAGCGCCTCAGATCCGAGCTTGCCGGCCGCGCTCCGGTCTTTTCCGAGGAACTGGTCAGCAAATCGCCAGAGCTAATCACTGAGCAGCGCAATCTGTTGATATCCCGGCGCCGTGAGATGGAGACCGCGCTGGAAACCATACGCAACCAGATCGCGCAGCGCCAGGAGGAATTGGCCGAGGCCCGCTCACGCGTGCAGTCTCTGACTGCCCTGTTGGCCTCGGCCCGGGAAACACTGTCCATGGAGGAACGGTTGCAGGCCCAGAGTGCCGGCGCGCGGGCGGATTTCCTGGCTGCCCAGCGCGAAGTGACACGCATCCAGGGCGACCTGGATGCCTCCCTTATTGCCGTGCCGCGCGTGCAGGCAGCACTGAGCGAGGCACGATCGAGACTGGCAGAGGTCGAATCCAAGTATCGGGCCGAGACACACCGCGAACTGACTGACCTAGAAAGCAAATCAGCGGCCATGGCCGAACAACTCACCGGCCGGCTCGACCGGGTACAGCGCAGGGAACTGCGTTCACCTATGGATGGCGTAGTTAACCGTGTGCTCATCAACACCGTCGGGGGCGTAGCCAAGGCCGGGGAAACCATCATGGAACTGGTGCCGGTGCAGGACACTTTGTTGATCTCTGCACGCGTCAAGCCTTCCGACATTGCTTTCATCCATCACGGACAGAAGGCCATTGTGCGCATCACCGCCTACGATCCCTCCATCTTCGGCACACTGGATGGCAAAGTCGTGCGGGTGGGCGCCGATGCCGTGGTGGATGCCGAAAAGAAGGAATCCTATTTCGAGGTGACGCTGGAAACCCAGCGCAACTATTTGGGCAAGCCCGAAGAACGTCTGATCATCTCCCCCGGCATGCCCGCCGATGCCAGCATTCAGACGGGCAAGCGCACCTTCATGGAGTATCTGCTCAAGCCGGTGATCAAAACCTTCGACAAAGCCCTGCGGGAAAGGTGATATGGGTTACTGTTCTCGCGAGAAAAACCTGATTACGTTCGCCATGCGCAATGCCGGTTTAGCCTTGGCACTGTGCTGGGCAGTACCCCCGGCAATGGCAGCAAGCTTGCCCGACGTGGTCAGCAAGGTACTGCAAGATCACCCGGACGCCCGTACCGCCCAGGCTTTGCTCCATGCTGCAGAAGAGCAGGTCAGCCAAGCGCGTTCCAATTACTTTCCCACCGTGGGCCTGGATGCGGTGGCAACGGATGCCACGGACACGCAATTCGGCGCACCACTGGACCGCACCAGTCGGCGCACCGATGCCTATGTGCGCTGGAATCTGTTTCGCGGCCAAGCCGACAGGCAGGGAGTAAAGGCTGCGGAATTCAGCCGGGAAGCCGCTGATGCCGACCGGGAGCAAACCCATGAGCAGGTCGCCCTGCAGGTTACCGAAACCTATCTCGAACTGCTGCGCCTGAGGAACCTGCTGGCTCTGCAAGAGGAATACAACGCCGACCTTTTGCGCTTGAGCGACACGGTGCGCAAGCGGGAAGAAGCCGGGCGCGTGCCAACGGCGGATCTGGACCAGGTGCGTGTGAGCCTCATCCAGATCGAATCCCAGCAGGCTCAGTTGCGCGGGCAGTTGCGCGGGGTCGAGCAGCAATATCGCCTGCTGGTCGGCACAGATCCCGACGAACTGACCGAGCCTGCAATTGAGGATGCCGCAGCCAGCCTGGGGCAGGATGCGCTGAATGCACAGGTACTGAGCGGCAACCGCCGCGTCCGGGCGGCAATGGAACGCGCCGCGGCGCGAGCCGAAGAAGTGGGCATAGCAAATAGCAGACTGTATCCCACCCTGGATCTGGAGATACGTAAACGCCTGCAGACCGATGTCAATCCAGTGCCAGTAACAGACACAAAGAAAAGCACGCAATTCCAGCTCAGCTACCAGATGCCCCTGGGTGGGACGAATTTCAGCCGCAAGCGCGAGGCCGTGGAGCGCAAGTTGGCCGCCCAGGCAGCGGCGGAAAGCGAACTACTTCGTGCCCGCGCCGATCTGGCGCAGCAGTGGGCCGCCTGGCAAGAGGTACGCGGCATCGCGCCGCACTTGACCGAACGTGTGGATGCGAGCCACAGGGTCGTCAAGGCCTTCGACCTGCAGTTTGAAGCCGCACGGCGCTCGCTGACTGACCTGATCGCGATCCGTGGTGAGCGCAATCAGGCTCAGGCCGATCAGATCAACAATCGCATCGACCAATTAACCGCCAGCGCCCGGGTGCTGACCCTGCTGGGCGGGCTGCGCCAAAGCTTGCTGACTGTGACACCGCGCCCGGCGCTCGGCGCATTGCCGGTTCCCGCGCCAGCACCTGTCCCGGTTCAGAATACGATTACGCCTCCAGCTACTGCTCCAGTTCCAACTCCAGTGCAGAAGCCGGTTTCCGCGCCAGACAATGCGCCCGCAATCATTGCGCCAGAAGAAGTACTCAGAACACAGGTGCAGCAATGGGCCGCAGCATGGTCTGCAAATAATTTTGACGCGTACAGCGCCTTTTATTCCCCGAGCTTTGAGCCGGCTGGAGGCCTTTCCTACAAAGCTTGGCATAGCCAGCGCCGCGAGCGGCTATCGAAACCGGGAACCATCGAAGTCGTTGTCGATGATTTGAAAGTCCAATTCACAGGCCCGGACAAGGCAGTCGCCGAGTTCCGTCAGACGTACCGTTCGGCCGACTACCAGGACGTGATACGCAAGAACCTGTTATGGAAAAACATTGACGGGCGCTGGCTGATTACCAAAGAATTCAAAACGGATTGACTAACCGCTGATTCACTCGCCATCCCCGGATATTCTTGTTCATCCAGCACATGCATTGATGCAATAATGCTTCATGGTTTCCGTTCAGCAAAAATTATCTTCCTCGTCCGGCAAGGACGCCGGGAACATCCAGTCCTGGCTTGATTCCCTTTCAGCAAGCTTTGCACCCGCAGAAGTCGAGGTGATCCGCCGCGCCTGCGAACTGGCTGAGCCGCTCTACGCCGGTCAAGCCGAGCTGACAGGCACGCCGCTGTTGCAGCACGCGCTTGGCGCGGCGTCGATACTGGCTGGCATGAATATGGATTTCGAAACGATTGCTGCCGCCATCCTGCATGCCGCCCCCGAATACAAGGACGACTGGGAGGAAGCACTAAAAGCTGATTTCGGTGCAAACATCGCGGGCCTCGTTGAAGGCATTTCGCGCATGGAGCAAATCCAGGAATTCAGCGAGATGCAGGGTCTGCATGAGAAAGACAGGAAAAAAACCGACCACGCCCAGCAGATAGAAAGTCTGCGCAAGATGCTGCTGGCCATGGTGGAAGACATTCGCGTGGTGTTGATCAAACTGGCTGAGCGCACGCAGACCATGCGCTGCCTGGCCGGCGCCAGTGAAGAGCAGCGGCAGAAAATTGCAGGTGAGACCCGCGGCATTTTCGCGCCGCTGGCAAACCGCCTCGGCGTATGGCAGATCAAATGGGAGCTGGAAGATCTTTCGCTGCGCTATCTGGAACCGCAGCTCTATAAGGAAGTTGCCAAGCTGCTGGATGAGCGGCGTGTGGATCGGGAACAATACATTACCGACCTGGTGGCACAATTGAAACAGGAGTTGAGCCACGCAGGCATCAAGGCCGAAGTGACCGGGCGACCCAAGCACATCCACAGCATCATCAACAAGATGCGGCGCAAGCAGGTGGATTTCAGCGAACTCTATGATGTGCGTGCGGTGCGGATACTGGTGGATGACATCAAGGATTGCTACACGGCGCTCGGGCTGGTGCACAACCTGTGGCAGCCCATTCCCGGGGAATTCGACGATTACATCGCGCACCCCAAGAGCAATGATTATCGCTCACTGCATACCGCAGTGAGCGGGCCGCGCAGCCTGGCAGTGGAGGTGCAGATCCGCACTTTTGAAATGCACCAGAATTCGGAACTGGGCGTCGCAGCGCACTGGCGCTACAAGGAAGGCGGGAAATCCGATGCCAAGTTTGACGAAAAAATAGCCTGGCTGCGGCAGATACTGGAATGGAAGGAAGAGGTTGCGGACAAGGGCGACATGCTGGAGCAATTCAAGAGCGAATTGTTCCATGACCAAGTTTACGTTCTCACGCCGCAAGGCAAGGTAATCGACCTGCCCAGAGGTGCGACGCCGGTGGATTTTGCCTACACCTTGCATACCGATCTGGGGCATCGCACACGCGGCGCCAAGGTGGATGGCAGCATCGTGCCGCTCAATTACAAATTGCAGAACGGGCAACGCGTGGAAATCCTCGCTGCCAAACAAGGCACGCCTAGCCGTGACTGGCTTAACCCGGCCCTCGGCTACCTGCAAAGCTCGCGCGCCCGCGCCAAGGTGCGCCACTGGTTCAGGTACGAAAATTTCGAGGAAGACGTTTCCCAGGGGCGGGCACAGCTCGATCGTGAACTGCACCGGCTCGGCGTCATCTCGGCCAACCATGAAAAAATCGCGCAGAAGTTGCACTTTAACAAGCTGGAAGATTTCCTGGCTGCACTCGGGCGCGGCGATGTCAGCGAGCATCAGATCGCCGTCGCCATTCAGGAAGAAATGCCGCCCAAAGCCGAAGAAGCTGCCAAGCCTTTTGTCGCCAGGCCTGCCGCCACGCATGAATCCACCGCAGGCATCCTGATTGAAGGCGTAGGCAATCTGCTGACCAGCATCGCAAAATGCTGCAAGCCCGCACCACCTGACCCGATCGTCGGATACGTCACGCGCGACCGGGGAGTGACGATACATCGCCAGGGCTGCCCGTTCATGCAACGCGTGCCGGAAGACCGCCTCGACCGCCTGCTCAGTGCCCAGTGGGGGAAGCGTGATGGCGCGAAGGTTGTTGTCGATATCGAAGTGGAAGCCTATGACCGCCAGGGCCTGTTGCGCGATATCAGCGATCTGTTTGCCAAGGAAAAGATCAACGTCACCAAGGTGAATAGCCTGAGCAAGAATAATCAGGCGAAGATGAGATTTTCGGTTGAAATAGCGGATCTGGAACAGCTGAGCCACCTGCTTGCGCTGATCCGCCAGGTACCGGATATCATCGTTGCTCGGCGGCACGCTTAGAACCTGAAACTCGCTTCCCCTTCCCCAGGGTTCCCCTTGCTTCTCAACCTGTTAGTGAGCGTGTCGCAATAAATGATGACATTTTTTTGTCAACTTTTTACATTTTGCGCCGATAGATGTATCAAACGCAGTCCAAATGGATCATGCAATCCCCTCCATTACTAGTGGTCCGGCAGCAGGTCGAATTGGCACCGTTTATGCTTGGTATTGGATGAAGTCTCATTAAGTTGAACGCGGAGGTAATCATGAACATGCCCACCTGCCACATCCCGGTCGCCGAATACAAAACGATCTACAGTGTCGCGGATGTCGAGCGCGCGATGGAGGAATCCTGCGCGAAGCACAACGAAATGCTGCAGGCTTTTTACGAGAGCATGAGAAAGAGCGGCGGGGTGCGTTTCATTGTCAAACCCTCTTCCACCAACGGGCTCGACGGCCTGTATGAATCATCTCCGAATTTCAGCGAGGTCATCGACGACCTCAAGAAATACATGGCACTGGCCATCGACGGCAACGAGCCGATGCAATTCACGCCCATGCTGCTGCTCGGCGAGCCCGGTCTGGGCAAGACCCACTTTGCCAAACAGATGGCAAGAATACTGGGAACGGCCTTTGAATTCCTCTCCATGAGTTCGCTGACCGCCGGCTGGATTCTTTCCGGCGCTTCTTCGCAGTGGAGCAACGCCAAGCCGGGCAAAGTGGCCAACTCCCTGATTACCGGAGATTTCGCCAATCCGCTGATCGCACTGGACGAACTGGACAAAGCTGGCGGCGATAGCCGGTATGATCCAATGGGTTCGCTCTACGCGCTGCTGGAACACGACACTGCCGTGCACTTCAAGGACGAGTTCGTCGACGTGAATATCGATGCCAGCAACATCCTCTGGGTCGCCACCGCCAACGACGAAAGCAGCATCCCCGACCCGATCCTGAATCGCATGAATGTATACGTTATCGAGCGCCCGGATCACGACGGCTCAGTCAAGATCGCGCTGTCGATCTACCGCGATATTCTCGAGCAGCATAAATGGGTCTTCGATGCCGAGCCTGCCAATGACGTGCTGGATTGCCTGGCGGAGGAAGCGCCACGGGATATGCGCAAGGTGCTGGTCAATGCGTTCGGCAATGCCAAGCTGGATAAACGCGACCACCTGCTCCCGAAGGATTTGAATAGCCGCAAGATATCTGCTGGCAAAAAGGCCAAAATAGGGTTTTGATGAGGAGTGAGCGGGAGCCATCAACTAACGACACTCATTCTTTTGGCTTCTTGTCTTCCTTCTTACCGAACAGTCCCTCAGCCCAGCCTCCGATTTTTGCACCCACCGAAGTTCCGAATCCCGGGCCCAGTATGGCGGTGCCAACTGCCGCGCCTGCCATTGTTCCACCAGTGGGATAGAGCAACGGGGCGGCTACCGTTCCTGCAACATTAAGTGGCACGTTGGCGCTGGCACTCAGCACAGTGACCTGAGCGTTGATCCGTCCCGACAACTCCTTCTTTGGCGAGACGTTCACGCTGCCATCCACAGCCAGCACACCCGACGAAATCTTGAGTTGCGTGAAACGGTAACCGTTGTGCTCCATCACAAGGCGCCCAGACAGGTGCTCAAAACGTGTTTCTCCACCCGTCGTTCCCTGCTTGATCGGGCTTGTGGCGGCTTTCTGAATATCAACGCCGTGAATCACGCCATCCTGCACGTTAAAAAGCGTTTCCAGCCGCAACGCGTTCCGCAACTGATCTGCGGATGTGGCCGACGCAGAGAACACCGGTTTGGCACTGAGCTTGCCGCTGACGCGAGTGCCCGGCGACAGCATGGAAGCAATTTTTTTCATCTCCACTTGCTTAATGTCGAGATTGCCGCTGAGCTTCAGCCCTTTCTTCCAGCTGATGGTCGTTTTGCCGATGGCGGTGCCGCCATAGAGCTTGGCCCGTATATCGCCAAGATTGGCATCACTGGACGTCACAACCCCCTTGATGGCCAATTCGTCGAATACCAGCGCCGGCCCGGCCGGCAATGTCCATGCTTTCGCGCTCGCATCGATCAGATATTTTGACTCGTCAGCCTTGATGATGACCCTGAGCTTGCCATCCTGCGTGGAAATCGACGCCTCCTCCGCTTCTCCCGTACTATTGATGCTGGCTCGCACATCAAACGGGCCAAAGATCGTCTTGCCGAAATTTATGCGCACATTATTGAAACGAACGCGCTCGACCCGGACTTGCGGCGGCTGTTGCGGCAACTTGGCGGCATCCGGCTTGGCTAATGCCAGAATTTTGTCGATTCCCTTCTGCGTCATGGCAAGGGAATCGATCTCGATACTCTTGATGACCCTGGTCGGCTGCAGCAACGAGAAGACATCCGGGGTCACCAGCACCTTGCCAAGCTTGATGTCGTCGGTCGCGCCGAGCGTGATACCGTCGACCGTGACATGCGGCAATGGCAATACGGTGAGCCTGATGCTTCTTATCGACACCGGCTCTTTGAATTGGGCCGAAGCCTCTTTTTCGATCTGCGGAATGTATTTGTTGAGCGGAATGAAAAACGGCAATGCCACTACGATTACAAGCAGCACCGCGAGCGCGACCAATATGCGTTTAAGCCATTTCATACCTCATGGTAGTTTCTCATAACATTGCGCAGTGTAAAACCGCGACGCGATGAGGAGGGCAGATTCACGGTTGGCAGGCATGTGCAAAATTGCCAGGAGGTTCATCAGGAAAGCGGCCCCCATTGGCACTCTTCAGATTCCGGCAAACCACTCGTACCCCTGATCCTCCCAGTAACCGCCCTTCCCGTCCCCGATGCTTGCAAAGCTGGCAACGAGCTCGATGCGCATGATGTATTTGGCCATCTTGTAGCCCAGCTGGCGTTCAATCCGCACCCGGATCGGCGCGCCGTTGGCGATGGGCAGCGGCTGGTCGTTCATCTCATAGGCGAGAATGGTTTGCGGATGGTATGCATCTTCCATGTCGATGCTCTCGTAATACTGCGTGCCGCTCTCATCCATCGGGTCGGCGCAGTAAAACACCACGTAACGCGCTTCCGGTTTCGGGCGGACGTGTTCCAGCAGCGCGCTCAATTTTGCGCCGCGCCATTTTCCGATCGCGCTCCATCCTTCCACACAATCATGCCGGGTGATCTGGGTTCGGCTCGGCAGATCGCGCAGCTCTGCAAGCGAAAACGAGGCGGCTTGCTCGACCAGGCCCGACACCTCGAGGCGATAATCCGTGAAGCCGTTTTCTGCGAGAGCCTGATATTGTGGGCTGTCCGGATTCGACGTGCCGTTGCTGCGAAAAAAGGGCGACATATCCGCCTCGGTAAACTCCTGCGCCATGGACTTGCGCGATGTCACGAGATGTTGCGCGGCGTGGCTCAGCTTTTCTCCACCCTCGAGTACGTTCACAAACCATTCAGTACGCGACAGCCGGTCGCAACCGGCGAGCAGCAACCCGCCGCCTGCCGCCAGCATGCGAATCAGAAAATTTCTGCGGCCCGGTTCAATCCTTGGTTCAATCATCATGGCGGCGCTCCGTCGGGGGAATTCGATAGTTGCCGGTGATCATCGAACGCAGGTTGTTCCAGAATCCGCTGATGATCATTTCAAACACATGAATGAGCACGAATGCCACCAGCGCGCATGCCGCGACAAAATGGAGCGTGCGCGCCGATTGGCGGCCGCCAACGATGTCCACCCAGCCTGGAATGACCGAATCCAGCCATGGCGACATCGCCCAGCCCATCAAGATGGCAAGCGGCAACAGCCCAAAGATCACGATGAGATAGGTAAGCTTTTGCAGCACATTGTAGTGCTTGGCCGCTTCGCCCCGGGGGTGGCGCAACAGCAGATGGTCCTTGATCGAACGGCCAATGGAACGCCAGTCTCTGGAAGTCGGCACAAGATCGCCGGAGAGGTGCCGGCTGACAAGCGAGTAAGCCACATAAGCCAAACCATTGATGGTGAACACCCAGGCAAAAAATAAATGCCAGCGCCGCCCCATTGCCAGCCATTGCGGGCCGGGTAGTGTCGCCCACGCGGGAAAGCCGCGCGCCACAGGCAAACCGCTCGGATTTTTCGATAGCCCCAGGATACCGGTGGTCTCAAACTGATGGCCGAAAATCGAAGTCACGCCGATGACTCTGTCGTCCGCACCATCATTTTCTTCGATCTCGAGCGCTTTCATCTCAAGCAAGGGCGGACGGCCGGTATAAGAAGACTTGCCCCAATAGAGTGCGGGGTGCGCGTTAAAGATTTGCAGCCCGCTCATCAGCAGTATGAAAACCGCGATCACGTTGATCCAGTGCATGATCCGCACCGGCAGCTTATGGCGGTAGTAAAGCCGGCCTCGGGAGGGCATCTCGGGAACGGATAACGGCATCGCACACCTCTTGGCAAATTACGGCCGCGCCAACATCATTCGCTCGGCAGGGCGTCGAAACATCGCTGGCGCCTTCTTCCACAGGCGAGAGGGCCTGCATGTTCATTGATGATTATGCTACCCGTGCGCATAAAAAATGGAATAAGCAGCGCGCTTATTTAGGCTTCAGTCTCTATACGCTTGTAAACCGCAGCGACCGTATGTATTTCAATGAAATGCCACATAAGGTCAGGCTCATGCGCTTATATGTCTCTGCGTGGCATGCCCAGGTAGCGGATAAAATCTTGCGACGGCATTGGCCTGGCGTAAAAATATCCCTGAATAAAATCACAGCCAGCCTGGACCAATACGTTGTGCTGCGCCGCAGTCTCGCACCCTTCCGCGATCACCTCTATGCCGAGCTTGTGCGCCATGACGATGATTGCCTCTACCAGCGCGCGGTCATTTGGGTCAGTGGCAAGATCGCGTATGAATGACTGGTCGATTTTGAGGAAATCGATATCAAATTTCTTCAGGTAGCTGAGTGAGGAATACCCTGTCCCAAAATCGTCAATTGCGATTTTGAAACCCGCCTCGCGCAGGCGCCGCAATTTCCGCTGCACGCTAAGATTTTCCTCCAGCAATGAGCCTTCGGTAATCTCCAGCGTCACCAGATCGGTCGCCATACCAGTGGCACGCATCGTATCTATCCACCCCTCAAAATTCGCCTGCCCAGAAATCTGACGCGGCGAAAGGTTGATCGCCACGGTCATCGGGTATGGCACTTTCTCCATCCACGCCTGCAACTGCTGCACAGAAGATGCGAATGCAAATTCACCAATTTCCCCGATTAAGCCAACCTCTTCCGCCAGCGTAATGAATGTGGCCGGGCCGACCAGGCCACGCTGAGGATGGCGCCAGCGAATAAGCGCCTCAGCCTTGACCACCTCGCCGGTTGAAAAATCATGCACAGGCTGGAAATACATTTCAAACTGGCCCTGCTGGACGGCCATACGCAACTCATTGGAAAGCAGCATGCGTTCCTGCGATGCCTGTTGCATGGCACTGGTAAAGTAGCTGAAGCGGTTCTTGCCGAGACGCTTGGCCTCGTACATCGCCTGATCGGCATTTTTCAGCAGGGTCTTATAGTTGTCGCCGTCCAGCGGGTAGATGGTGATACCGACGCTGGCCGACACATAGCCCTTGTTATCCCCCAGGGTAAAAGGAAGGATCAGGCTCTGAATAATTTTTTGCGCCACCCCTTCCACTTCGCTGCTCGTCTGCACATCGGGCAGGATAACCGTAAACTCGTCTCCGCCAAGCCGCGCCACCGTATCCGTCTCGCGCACGCATGCGCGAAGACGTTGTGCGGTCTCGCGCAACAGCTGATCGCCCTGCTCATGCCCCAGCGTGTCGTTAATTTCCTTGAAGTTATCGAGATCGATGAATAGCAGGGCGATTTGCGTGGAGTCGCGGTGCGCCTTCCTGATGTCCTGTTCCATCCGGTCATAGAACAGGCGGCGATTGGGCAGATGAGTCAGCTCGTCATAATTCGCCTGATAGTGAATTTTTTCCTGAGACTTCTTTTGCTCGGTGATGTCGCTGAATACGCCGATGTAGTGCAGGACGGCCCCCTGCTCATCGCGCACCACGCTGATGGCAAGCCACTGCGGGAAGCTCTCGCCATCCTTGCGCCTGTCCCATATTTCACCCTCCCAGTGCCCGTCCTCACTGATTGCCTGCCACATTTCGCTATAGAACGCCGCATCGTGGTAGCCCGACCGGTTGAACCCCGGCTTGCGCCCGATGACTTCTGCGCTGCCGAAGCCAGTGATTTTGATGAATGCCGGATTGACCGAGATGATATTTCTTTTGCTGTCGGTCACCATGACGCCCTGCGTCATCGACTGATACACCGTCTGTGCCAGCAAGACCTCAGCTTTGGCGACCTTGTGGTCGGCAATTTCCTGCAGCAAATGCACATTGGTGGATTCAAGTTCAATCGTGCGCTGCTGCACGGTGTCTTCCAGATGCTGCCGTTCGTCCAGCAGCGCGTTCTGTGTTTGCTCCAGGCTGTCCGCCATCCGGTTGAAGGAACCGGCCAGGTCGCCAAGTTCATCATTGCCCGCATAGGAAATGCGTTTATCCAGATTTCCGGCGGCAATTTCGCCGGACACCCGGGTCAGCACATTGACCGGAAGCGCGATAGACCGTCCCAGCCACAGCGCCACTGCCCCGGTCAGCGCAAGCAGCGCAATCAATACCCCCACGCTCCATTGCTGCATGCGCCTGACAGGCTTGAACACCTCGTCGGTGTCAATCTTCACCACGATCCCCCACCCGGCGCGAGGCAGGTAACTCCAGGCTGCCAGCACTTCCTTGCCGCGATAATCCGTGCGGATGCCGACGCCTGTTTCGCCGTCCAGCGCGAGATGCATCGGCACATCGATGTTGCGCGAAAACTTCATTTGCAGGGGCTTTGCCTGAACATTGCGCAACGGCGCGACGACCACCGTATCGTCACCTGCACGCTCGACGATCACTATCTCGCCCGTCTCGCCCAGGCCGGAATAATCACCGGTCAGCTTGTTCACGCTGCGCTGCGAAATCTGAACCACCAGCACGCCCAGCAAATGGCTGCCCTCCATCACGGGCGTGGCAATAAAGGCCGCTTCCGCGGCAGAGGGGGCATACCATGCATAATCCGAGAAACTGGTGCCCAGTGTGTACAGCGCTTCATGCACAACCTTGCTTAGCGGCGTGTTGCTCAGAGGCCCGGAGAACAGGCTGGCGCCCAGATCATGCTCTTCCATATGTGTCAGCAGAACCTCGCCGGATGTGTCGATGAGGAATACATCGTGCACGGATTCAAAATTCCCAATGTTATCGATCATGTCCAGGTATCGCTGGCGCGCCAGACGATATGCCGGCGCGTTTGTTCCCTTTCTGAACAGCGGATCGATCTCTTTCAACGCATTTCTCGTTCCCCGCATCTGCGCCAGTATTTGAATGTTCTTCTGCTGCACGCCAATCAATTCTTCGATCTGGGCCATCTTGCTTCTGGCAATCAGCTTGAGATGATCGACAATCGACTCATGCATGACCTTGCCGACATAGGCCGTCAACGCCTGCTGCAACACAATCAGCGGGAGCACCGCCACCAGTGCCGTAGCCAGCCAAAGCCGGGTGGAAATCCCGAAGCGCATCATGGCTGCACCCCGGTGTTTAGCATGCGCTCCCAGTTTTCCCGGGTACGGTAAGACGGGTAAGGTTCGGGGCCAATCAGCCTGGAAGATTCCCACACGATGTCAAACAATCCATCGGAACGGGTGCGGCCTATGCGCATCATCTTCCAGGCATGGCGCGTGGTGGCATCGATCGCAACAATCCCTCCCGGCGACCGCATGCTCTGGCGCAATACTGCATGATTGACTGCATCCGGATTGACCGAACGCGCCTCCAGCACCGCCTGTTTCCAGAGATGCACTGCAATGTACGAAAATTCCATCGGATAGTTCACGATGCGCGAGGCGCCGAACCTGTGCCTGAATGCGGTTATAAAAGCCTGGTTGTCCTCGCCCGGCAGACTCTGAAAATAACTCCAGGCTGCATAGTGCCCCGCGACCTCCGGCGATTGGGCCAATAACCCTGCTTCAGCCAGGCTGAAGGAAAATACCGGCATAGTCTGTGCACTTAACCCGGCGCGCTGAAATGCGCTGAAGAAAGCCCAGTTCGATTCTCCGTTGAGCGTGTTCAACACGACTGCCGGCTTCACCTTCAGCAGGTCATCAATAATCGACGCCATCTCCTTGCCACCGAGCGGCAGGTAACGCTCACCCAGTATGGTGCCGCCCTGGGACTCGATGAGATCCTTGATGATCAGATTGGCTGTGCGCGGAAAAACATAATCCGAGCCCACCAGGTAAAAGGTCTTGCCGAGGTTGTCCAGCGCCCAGCGCACGGCCGGAATGATCTGCTGGTTTGGCGTCGCGCCGAGATAGACGATATTGGGCGAGAATTCCATGCCCTCATATTGCATCGAGTAGAACAGCAGGTGCTTATGCCGCTCAACCACCGGCTTCACCGCCTTGCGGCAAGTTGAAGTCCAGCATCCGAACAGCGCGCTGACATGCTCATCGGCGATCAGGCGCTCTGCCTCACGCGCACAAACAGCCGCATCGGAACGGCAGTCCGCCACGACAGGCTGCACGGTACGCCCAAGCAAGCCCCCCTTTGCATTGATTTCCTCAAACGCAAACTGCAGCGCATCCACGAGGGGTTTTTCGCTTTCCGCCATGGTGCCGGTCAGCGAATGCAGCACCCCCACCTTGATCGGCTCGGGAGCGGGCTTGAACATGAATAGCGCAATGCTGGCAATGAGCAATAATGCCAATGCGCTTAACCACAATTTTCTTAGCGGTCGCATAACCGGGCCTTAATTGGCGGGGATGAAGCGTATGGTAGCACTAGCGCTCGGGCACGACCTTGCTCGCTGCCAGTTTTGCGCGCCTCCTTGCCTCGTCGGTATCCTTGCCGTTCGCCAGCGCAACGCCCATGCGGCGCTTGGCGAATGATTCCGGCTTGCCGAACAGGCGCAGGTCGCTCTGCGGTACGCGCAATGCTTCACCCACACCGGCAAAAACAATGCCTGTTTCCTCAAGCTGGCCGTAGATCACGGCGGAAGCGCCCGGCGCACGCAAGGCCGTATTCACCGGCAAGCCGAGTATGGCGCGCGCGTGCAGTTCAAATTCGTTCTGCTGCTGGCTGCACATGGTGACCATGCCGGTGTCGTGCGGGCGCGGACTGACTTCGCTGAACCACACCTGGTCACCCTGGACGAACAGCTCCACGCCAAAAATGCCTAAACCGCCGAGATTATCGGTCACGCTCCTGGCAATCTCGCGCGAACGCTGCAAGGCCGGAGCGGACATCGCCTGCGGCTGCCAGCTTTCCACGTAGTCGCCATGCACCTGTACATGGCCGATGGGATCGCAGAAATGGGTTTCGATTTCGCCGTTCGCATCCAGCGCCCGCACGGTGAGCTGGGTGATTTCGTAATCGAAGCGGATGAAGCCCTCGACGATAACCCTGCCCTGGTTCACGCGCGAACCGCTGGCGGCATAGTTCCATGCGGCTTCCACTTCTTCAGGGCTGTCCACTTTTGACTGCCCCTTGCCGGATGAGGACATCACCGGCTTGACCACGCAGGGGTAGCCGACGACGGCTATTGCGGCGCGCAGCTCTTCCAGGCTGGCGGCGAATTTATAAGGCGAGGTCGGCAGGCCCAGCGTCTCGGCTGCCAGGCGGCGGATGCCCTCGCGGTTCATAGTGAGCTGCGCGGCGCGGGCCGTGGGGATCACGCGTGCCAGATTTTCGCGCTCAATCTCGACCAGCATGGCGGTGGCGATCGCCTCGATCTCCGGCACAATGATGTGCGGGCGCTCCTGTTCGATGAGCGCACGCAATGCCGCGCCATCCGCCATGTTGATGACATGCGCGCGATGCGCGACCTGGTGCCCAGGTGCATCCGCGTAGCGATCCACCGCGATGGTTTCCACGCCCAGCCGCTGCAGCGCAATGATGACTTCCTTGCCGAGTTCGCCGCTACCCAGCAGCATGACTTTGGTAGCGGAAGGGCTGAGCGGCGTGCCAATGGAGACAGGTTTGTTCATGGTTTAATTTCCGTTGGGTGAGGTTCAGTCTGCATTTTCCCTGAAAGCAGGCTGGCCGACACAATCAGCACTGCACCGAGCATTTCTTGCACGCCCATTTCCTCGTTCGCGAGAAAATAGGATGACACGGCGGCAAACACCAGTTCGGACAAAAACAGCACGACGGACTGGTTGGCAGGCAGATGCGTCAGGCCATACTGCACGGCAATGCTGGTGGCGCACAATACCAGCCCCGTCAACGCCAGCAGCCACCATGCATTCAGCGTAATGCCCTGGATTTGCTGCACAGGGCTGCCGTGATAAAGCAGCGACAGTGCCGTCAGCAGCATGGTGCCCAGCCAGACAGCAGTGGATTTGAAACTTATGCTGAGATGTTGCGTGCGGCGCACCAGCACATTCAGCAGCGCAAAACCCATTCCTGCCGAAAGGCCTATCCACTCCGCCCGGTTCTGCGGCAGCGGCACGCCATGCTGCGGCCGCCACAGCATGACGAATGCACCCGCCAGCGACAGCGCAATGATGGCATAACCGTAACGGTCCAGTTTTTCATCGAGCATCAATCGCGCAAAGATCACTGTCCACAAAGGCGCAAGATAGAACAGCAGCAGGACGCGCATCACCTCGCCGTCCAGCACCGCCAGCACGTATCCAAGATTGGTCCAGCCGGCAGCCAGCATCAACGCAAGGCCCCACCACCCCGCTGCGCGCACTTCGCGCCATACCGGCCCTACAAACAGCAGGCCCAATATCAGTGCGATGCCATAGGTCAGCATCGTCGCCAGTTCGCCGGAAACACCGGCATCCTGCAACACGCGATACGGGTACCACATCAGCCCCCATACCATCGCCGCGCTGAGCAGACTGGCTACCGAAATTATTTTTTGTTTTGATGCCACTCGCTGCGCCTTTATAATTCGGTTAATCCTGACAAACACAATATCGTCATTCCCGCGAAGGCGGGAATCCAGTGAATTAAAACCGCTGGATTCCGGGTCAAGCCCGGAATGACGGGCAGAAAAAATGAATCCAGACCTGAACCGCCTGCAACCCTACCCTTTCCAGAAACTCGCCGCACTGTTCCGCGAAGTGACGCCCAACCCGGCTTGCCGTGCCATCAGCCTGCACATCGGCGAGCCCCGGCATGCCACGCCGCAATTCATCAAGGACGCGCTAATCGGCGGGCTGGGCGGGCTGGCGAATTATCCCACAACCGCAGGTAGCGACGCGCTGCGTGGCAGCATCGCTACGTGGCTGCAACGCCGTTATGCAATCCCCGCGCTGGATGCCAAGACCCAGGTCTTGCCGGTGAACGGCAGCCGCGAGGCGCTGTTCGCCTTCGCCCAGGCGGTGATCGACCACACGCGCGACCAACCCGCCGTGGTCTGCCCCAACCCGTTTTACCAGATTTACGAAGGTGCCGCGCTGCTGGCGGGCGCCACGCCGTATTTTCTCAACACCTTGCCGGAAGACAATTACGCGCTGAATTTCGACCAGCTTCCCGAGGATACATGGAAACGCACCCAGCTCATCTATGTGTGCTCGCCGGGCAACCCGACCGGGCGCGTGATGCCGCTGGCCGAATGGAAGACGCTGTTCGAGATGTCCGACCGCTATGGTTTTGTCATTGCCTCGGACGAATGCTATTCGGAAATTTATTTCGATACGCCGCCGCTGGGGGCATTGCAGGCTGCACAGCAGCTGGGGCGCAGCGATTACCGCAATCTGGTGGTCTTCTCCAGCCTGTCCAAGCGCTCCAACGTGCCCGGCATGCGCTCCGGCTTCGTGGCGGGCGATGCGAAAATCCTGGAGAAATTCACGCTGTATCGCACCTACCACGGCTGCGCGATGAACCCGGCGGTGCAGGCTGCCAGCGCCGCCGCGTGGCAGGACGAGGAGCATGTCGCCGAAAACCGCCGCCTGTATGCGGAAAAATTTTCCCGGGTAGTCGATATTCTCAAGCCGGTGCTGCCGGTTGCGCTGCCGGACGCCAGTTTCTACCTGTGGCTGCGCGTGCCTGTGGCCGACGCCCTGTTCGCGCAACATCTGTATCGCGACTATAATGTCAGCGTACTGCCCGGCAGCTTTCTGGCACGCAGCGCAGAGGGCGCGAACCCGGGCGAAAATTTTGTGCGCATCGCGCTGGTGGCGGAACTGAACGAAACGCTGGAAGCGGCGCAACGCATCGTCGAATTCACACGCAAACTTAAATAATTTACCCAAAACTTGACTAGGAAAATCATGGAACAACTGCAACAGATCATCGAACCCGCCTTCGAACGCCGCGCCGACATCACGCCACGCACCGTGGATGCCAAATTGAAGGAGGCTGTCACCACAGCCCTCGAATATCTCGACCAGGGCAAGCTGCGCGTTGCGGAAAAAATCGATGGCCAGTGGGTCACCCATCAATGGCTGAAGAAGGCTGTACTACTGTCGTTCCGCCTGGAGGACAACTTCTTCATCAAGGGCGGTTTCACCAACTATTACGACAAAGTGCCTTCCAAGTTTGCCGACTACAACTCCAGGGACTTCCGCGAAGGCGGCTTCCGCGTGGTTCCACCCGCCGCGGCGCGCAAGGGCTCGTTCATCGCCAGGAATGTGGTATTGATGCCCTCCTACGTCAACATCGGCGCCTACGTGGATGAAGGCACCATGGTCGACACCTGGGCTACCGTCGGCTCCTGCGCACAGATCGGCAAGAACGTGCACTTGAGCGGCGGCGTCGGCATCGGCGGCGTGCTGGAACCGGTGCAGGCCAACCCCACCATCATCGAAGACAACTGCTTCATCGGCGCGCGCTCGGAAATCGTGGAAGGCGTGATCGTGGAGGAAGGCGCGGTGATCTCAATGGGCGTGTACATCGGCCAGAGCACGAAGATTTACGACCGCGAAACCGGCGAAGTGCATTATGGCCGCGTACCTGCCGGTTCAGTGGTAGTGTCCGGCAACCTGCCCTCCAAGGATGGCAGCTACAGCCTGTACTGTGCCGTGATCGTGAAGAAAGTGGATGCCAAGACGCGTGCCAAGGTCGGCATCAATGAATTGTTGCGTGGCATTTGAGTCGTCACACGTTAGTCGCTAGTTGGTATTGTCGTGGAGCCTGCCCTGAGCGAAGCCGAAGGGCGGCTTTTTTGAACTGGCGTGTAACGACTAGCGACTAAATACTGTTCCCAGGAGAACTTAATGATCATCACCCCGCTGTTGCAGCTTGCCGTTGACAAAAAGGCCTCCGACCTTTTCATCACCCAGGGTGCGCCGATCAATATCAAGATCGACGGCGTGTCCATGCCGGTAAATGACCAGCAACTGGATGCCGAATCCATCAGGCGCATTGCCTACGAGATATTGACGCCGGACCAGATCGTCGCGTTTGAGGCGCACATGGAAATGAACATTTCCCTGCGCGTGCCGAAAGTCGGCAATTTCCGCGTCAATTTTTTCCGCCAGCGCGGGAGCATTGCCATCGTCATCCGCTACGTGCCGGCGAAAATTCTCCAGATCGAAGAGCTGAACCTGCCGTCAATACTCAAAGAACTCATCATGGCAAAACGCGGACTGGTGCTGATGGTCGGCGCGACCGGGTCCGGCAAGTCCACTACGCTGGCATCCATGATCGACTACCGCAACCAGACAACCAGCGGCCATATCCTGACCATTGAAGATCCCGTGGAATATCTGTTCCACCACAACAAGAGCATCATCAATCAGCGCGAAGTGGGCGAGGATACCGAATCCTATGAATCCGCCCTGACCAACGCCATGCGTGAAGCGCCGGATGTGCTGATGATAGGTGAAATCCGCGACCGCGAAACACTGAAGCACGCGCTCATCTTTGCCCAGACCGGACACCTGTGCCTGTCCACGCTGCACGCCAATAACAGTTATCACGCGCTCAACCGCATCATCAATTTCTTCCCCTATGATGCGCGGCAATCGGTGCTTTCCGATTTGTCCATGTGCTTGCGCGCGGTCATTTCGCAACGCCTGGTGAGGGGCCTGAATGGCAAGCTGGTGCCTGCGGTGGAAACGCTGCTTAACACTTCGCTGATTGCCGACCTGATCAAGAATGACGAGATCGACAAAATACGCGATGCCATCGGGCAGAGTGTTTCGCCCGGTTCGCAGACCTTTGAGCAGGCGCTGGTCAAACTATTCAAGAACGGCATCATCAGCAAGGAAGAAGCGCTGCGCAATGCGGATTCCGCCAGCAACATCTCTTCCCTGATCGATTACTCGCAAACCACCAAGATGAAAGTGTTTGACCCAAATGCCCCGAAGCCGGATGAAAAACCCGCCTCCCCCCCATCCGATTTCGGCAACATCACGCTGAATATTGACATCCCCGATGCCGGCCGATGAATGGATTTCAGCGCATGTTCCTGCGATGAAACACATCATGCAATACCTTAACCTCTGAGCCCTGATTCACCATGTCCAACACACTGCAACTTGCTAAACAACTCATTGCGCGCCGTTCACTTACGCCGCTGGACGAAGGTTGTCTGACCCTCATCGGCGAGCGCCTGGAGCCGCTCGGTTTCAAGCTGGAAGCGATGCGCTGCGGCGAGGTGGACAACCTGTGGGCGCGGCGCGGCAGCAGCGGCCCGGTGGTGTGTTTTGCCGGCCACACCGATGTCGTGCCGACCGGCCCGCTCGACAAATGGGACAGTGACCCGTTCACACCCACCGTGCGCAACGGCATGCTGTATGGCCGCGGCGCGGCCGACATGAAAGGCTCGCTGGCGGCTTTTATCACCGCCATCGAACAATTTGTGGCAGCGCATCCCGACCATCGCGGCTCGATCGCGCTGCTGCTGACTTCCGACGAAGAGGGCGTGGCCGTGGATGGCACGGTGCGCGTGGTGGAGGCGTTGCAGGCGCGCGGCGAAAAACTGGATTACTGCATCGTGGGAGAACCCACCTCGGTCAGCAAAACCGGCGACACCATCAAGAACGGCCGGCGCGGTTCGCTGTCCGGCACGCTGACGGTGAAGGGCGTGCAGGGCCACATCGCCTACCCGCATCTGGTGAAAAACCCCATACACCTCGCCGCCCCGGCCATCGCCGAGCTGGCAGCGACCACGTGGGACAACGGCAACGAATACTTTCCGCCCACATCGTGGCAGATATCCAACATGCACGGCGGCACAGGCGCGACCAATGTTGTGCCCGGCACGGTTGAAATACTGTTCAATTTCCGGTTTTCCACCGCGAGCACAGTGGATGGCTTGAAGTCGCGCGTGCACGAAATTCTTGACCGCCACGGGCTGGAGTACGACTTGAAATGGGAGTTTTCCGGCAAGCCCTATCTCACACCGCGCGGCGATCTTGTGGATGCGGTGAGCGCGGCCATCCAGGAGATTGCCGGAATTGAAACCGAACTTTCCACCAGCGGCGGCACCTCGGACGGACGCTTCATCGCCGACATCTGCCCACAGGTCATCGAGCTTGGTCCGCTCAATGCCACCATCCATAAGCTTAATGAGTGCGTAGCAGTGGCCGACCTGGATATACTTTCGAAAATTTATGCCGGCGTACTGTCCCGGCTGCTGACAAAATGACATTTCCCGGCGTTCTCATCATTGTCTTCGTTGGATTGCTGATCTTCGTCATGCTGACCCGGCGTTCCGGCCGCGGCGAAAGCCGCAACCGTGACGGCGGCGGAGACGGGAGCGGCAGCACGGGTTCGTCTCAATGCGACAGTGGCGGCAGTTGTGATGGTGGTGGTGGTGACGGCGGAGGAGGAGACTAAATGGGCAACAATTATTTTTCAGAGGCAAGCGACAACCTCCGGACAGTGCGCGACTGCCTGCGTTTTGCAGTCAGCCGCTTCAATGAAGGCAAACTGTTCTTTGGCCACGGCAGCGCAACCGCCTACGATGAGGCGGCCTACCTCATCCTGCACACGCTGCATCTGCCGCTGGACCGCCTCGATCCTTTCCTTGACGCCGCCCTCACCCACACCGAACGATATGAGGTATTGAACATCATCGAGAAGCGTGTCGAGCAACGCACGCCTGCCGCCTATCTGACGCATGAAGCATGGCTGGGCGATTTCAGTTTCTATGTGGATGAGCGCGCCATCGTGCCGCGCTCGTTCATTGCCGAACTGCTGCGCGAGCAACTCGCGCCATGGGTGGACGATCCGGACAGCATCGCCCATATACTGGACATGTGCACCGGCAGCGGCTGTCTCGCCATCCTGGCTGCATACGCCTTCCCCGGTGCCGACGTGGATGCGGCGGACATTTCCACGGACGCATTGGAAGTGGCGCGGCGCAATGTCACCGATTACGGGCTGGAAGACCGGGTGGACCTCATCGAGTCCAACCTGTTCGCTGCACTGAAGCACAGAAAATACGACATCATCATCAGCAACCCACCTTACGTGGATGCATCCTCGATGGCAGCGCTGCCGCCGGAATACCACCACGAGCCGCAATCCGCGCTGGGTAGCGGAAAGGACGGCCTGGACGCGACACGCGAAATCCTCAGGCAGGCAGCCGAGCATCTGCACCCGGGTGGACTGCTGGTGGTAGAAATCGGGCACAACCGCGAAGCGCTCGAAGCCGCATTTCCCAAGCTGCCCTTCACCTGGCTGGAGGTGGCTGCAGGCGATGAATTCGTCTTCCTGCTGCGCCGCGAGGACTTAATCTAACCCGATGGCCGTTGACCACTACGAAAATTTCCCCGTCGCCTCCATCCTGCTGCCCAAGCGCCTGCGGCGCGCGGTGGAACTCATCTACCATTTCGCGCGCCAGGCCGACGATTTTGCCGATGAAGGCGATCTCCCCGATGCAGAACGTCTGGCCAGGCTCGATAGCTTCCGTGCGGAACTGAAACGCATCGCCCAGCACGAAACGCCGCAGGCCCCCCTGTTTCGCGATCTGGCGGTCATCATTGCCGAACACCAACTGCCGCTGCAATTGTTTCATGACCTGCTCGATGCCTTCTCGCAGGATGTGATCAAAAAGCGCTACGCCAATTTTGACGAGGTGCTGGATTACTGTCGCCGTTCCGCCAACCCCGTGGGCGCATTGTTGCTGCACCTGTATGAACAGGCGACGCCGCAGAATCTGGTTTACTCGGACAACATTTGTACATCTCTGCAGCTCATCAATTTCTGGCAGGACGTCACCAAGGACCATGCGATCGGCCGCATCTACCTGCCGCAGGACGAGATGGCGCGCTTCGGCGTGACTGAGGCGCATATCGCGGAAAGCCGCGTGGATGAGGCATGGCAACAACTCATGCAATTTCAGGTGCAACGTGCGCGCGACATAATGAAGAGCGGCGCACCGCTCGGCAGCATTCTCAGCGGCCGCATCGGCCTGGAAATGCGCCTCATCATTGCAGGCGGAAATCGCATCCTTGCGAAACTGGAGAGCGTCCAGTTCGACATGTTCCGCCGCCGCCCGGTGCTGCGGCCGTTCGACTGGGTTATCATGCTGGCCAAGAGTGCTCCGTTCCATTTATAAAAATCATTTGCCACAGAGATCACAGAGCACACAGAGAGAAACAAAACTTGACGCTGCATAGCCTTCTCTGTGAACTCTGTGTTCTCTGTGGCTGATTAATACTTAGCAACAACTATGACACCTGATCAATACTGCCAGGACAAAGCCGCCGCCAGCGGCTCCAGCTTCTACTACAGTTTCATGTTCCTGCCGTCGGACAAGCGCCGCGCCATCACCGCGCTGTATGCCTTTTGCCGCGAAGTGGACGATGTGGTGGACGAATGCTCGGACGAGAACGTCGCGCGCACCACGCTGGCCTGGTGGCGCGGCCAGGTGGCGGACATCTACACCGGCAAGCCGCAGCACCCGGTCGCGCAGGCGCTGGTGCCGGTGGTCAAACAGTTCAACCTGCCGCAGGAACATCTGCACGAAATCATAGACGGCATGGAAATGGACTTGCAGCACCAGCACTATGCCGACTTCAAGACGCTGCAACTGTATTGCTACCGCGTCGCCTCAGTAGTCGGCCTGCTCTCGGCGGAGATTTTCGGCTACACCGACCGCAGAACGCTCAAATACGCACACGACCTCGGCATCGCCTTCCAGCTCACCAACATCATCCGCGACGTGGGCGAAGATGCGCGGCGCGGCCGCATCTACCTGCCGCAGGATGAACTGCAGCAATTCGGCGTCAGCCCCACCGACATCCTGAACGCACGCGAGAGCGAGAGCTTCCACAAACTGATGCAGTTCCAGATCGAACGCGCACAGGGCTTCTACAAGCTGGCATTCGCGCAGCTGCCCGCCGCCGACCGCAAGGCACAGCGCACCGGCCTCATCATGGCAGCAATCTACCGCGCCACGCTGGATGAAATCATTGCCAGCGGCTGCCACGTGCTGAAAGAGCGCATCTCGCTCACGCCGCTGCGCAAGCTGTGGATCGCGTATAAGACGTGGTGGAAGAACTAGTAGGTGCGGCAGCCCTCTCCCTAACCCTCTCCCACAAGTGGGCGAGGGGACAATCGTTATTTTTCCCGTGCGGGAGAAATACTCTATGAATACTGCCATCATCGGCGGCGGCTATGCCGGCATGGCCGCCGCTGTGACGCTGGCAGAACGCAATATTCCCGTCACCGTATTCGAAAGTTCCAAACAGCTCGGCGGACGCGCGCGCGGTGTCCTGTATAACGACACCCAGCTCGATAACGGCCAGCACATCCTGCTCGGCTGCTATCACCACACGCTCAATCTCATCGAACAGGTCGGCGGAAATATCGAAGCGGACTTTCTGCGCCTGCCGCTGCAACTCACGCTGCATAACCGTTTTGAACTGAAGACACCCCACCTGCCCGCCCCGTTGCATACGCTGGTTGGATTGCTGACTGCGCATGGCCTGTCTTTCGCACAGCGATTCAGCGCCATGCGCTTCATGCTCGCCATGCGCAAGAACAATTTCACACTCCCCTCCCCCGCCTGCGGGGGAGGGGCTGGGGGAGAGGGTACAAGCCTTGTCGAAAACACCCTCTCCCCAACCCTCTCCCGCACCCAGGAGAGGGGGCAAGACATCACGGCAGCCGAACTGCTGCGCACTTACGGCCAGGATGAAGCATTGATCCGCCTGCTATGGGAGCCGATCTGCATCTCCGCACTCAACACCCCGGTACACAAGGCCTCCGCGCAAGTGCTGCTGAATGTGCTGCGCGACAGCCTGAATGGTGCGCGCAGCGATAGCGACATCCTGCTGCCGCGCATCAATTTCTCGGCACTGCTCCCGGAGCGTGCAGCGGAATATGTAAAGCAACGTGGCGGCAGGATAATCACCTCGTGCAGCGTTGACAGCATCGTTCCGCATGGCAATGAAACCGAACTGGTAACGGCAGAGGGCACGCAGCGCTACAGCCACGTCATCTGCGCTGCATCGCCCAGCAGTGCCACGCGCCTGTTCCGCACAGTGCCGCAACTCGCACCCATAGCCGCACAGATCGAGGCGATGACCTTTCAACCCATCTACACCGTCTATCTGCAATACCCGGAACATATGCGCCTGCCGCATCCCATGCTGGGCTTCGATCAATGTTTCTCACAATGGCTGTTCGACAAAGGGCAGATCGCCGGACACCACGGCCTTATCTCCGCCGTGATTAGCGCGGAAGGATTGCATCAGGAACTTGATCAGGACCAACTTGCGCAGAAAGTTGCGCGGGAACTGCGCGAACAGCTCGGCATCACAGAAGCGCCACTGTGGCACAAAGTCATCGCCGAAAAACGCGCCACCTTCTCTTGCGAACCAGACCTTGACCGCCCCGCCCTTACCACGCCGCTGGCCAATGTATTGCTGGCTGGCGACTATACGGCGGGGGATTATCCGGCAACACTGGAGGGGGCGGTGATGAGCGGCATAAGATGCGCAAGAGAAATATCTCAGCTTGCGTGATGCACAAATACGTTTTTCAGGGGCAAGGCCAGGTTGCCACGTGATTATTTTGCCTCATCGATCATCCTGATTGTTGCTTCTTCAACCTCGTTGGCGATTTTTGCCAATGCCGCATCCTTAGATAACGATGAGAGTATTTGCGCTGGCTTGATCATCCCGATTCTGGTTTTATTATTTTCGGTATAAACGGAAATGCGGCATGGCAGCGCCATGTTCAGGCGCATGTCGGTCACCAGAACCTTGGCTGCCTGACCCGGGTTGCATACCTCAAACACCTTGCACTGCTCCGTGAATGCCACCCCTTTGCTGCGCAGCGTCGTGCCCAGATCATGCACATGCAGCACCCCGAAGTTATGACGCTTCACGGCAGCCTCGAGGTCGACGGATGCTTGGTCAAACGATTTGTCGCTTTCAACAATGTAATACATGAATTACCTCGTTTAGTTGAATGTTAGGAATGCTTTTGCCCACTGTGCGGCCCTTCCAGGCTACCAGTTGGTAATAGCGTTTGCCCAGCTCAGCGCTTTCAGCTGAGCATTGTTAAGTTCATTCACACTCAGCCTGGAATGGGTGCACAATTTCTGCTGCAGGCTGGCCATATCGTCCGTCTCAAGGCTCTCGCACAGGGCCAGCAACTCGCCCATGTCTCCGCTCCGCTTCAGCAGCGCGTTTTCCACTTCTTCATGCAGGCTGATGCGTGACACGATTTCAGCAAGCGACTCTCCGATCAGTGTGTCGAGCAACGACATCATGCCCACCATAAAAGCGCGATCTGCATAGTCGATGTCGTGCGGACACTCCTGTTGCGCGACCAACTCCATGAATTTGCCGCGTGTCGCAGCAAGTTGCATCAAAGGACTGACCTTGCCCTGCACCTTGTTTGAAGCATACAGCAATAATTGAACCCAGCGCTGCAACGGCAGTCGACCCATTACAACTAGCCCATGCTTAACTGAACTGATTTTTGTGCCCAAACCAGTGCCAACCGAGTTCACCATGCGCATCAGGTTGTAGGCCAGTTCCGCGTGTTCTTTGAACGCCTCCTCGATTTCAGAATTATCAGCGCCACTCAACATCAAAGTGAGTATGCGCAATAGCACCAGCCGGGAGGGATTGGTACGCTTGCCGGAGAGAATTTCCGGGCGCGCAAAATAGTAGCCTTGGAACATGTCAAATCCCATCTCCAGACAGCGGCGTGCCTGCTCCCTGTCTTCCACTTTCTCTGCCAGCAGTTTTACCGGGTATTGCTTCAACTCGCTGACCAGTCCAGACAGCCTTGCAGGACCAATCTGCATCAAGTCAAGCTTGACCACCTCCACCACGCCGAGCAGCGGCTTGATCTCGTCTTTCAATTCCACCACATCGTCCAGCGCCAAACTGAATCCTTTTTCCTTCAATTCATGGCAGCGTGTGATGATTGCAGCATCAATGGTGATGGTTTCAAGAAGCTCAATCACTACTTGGTTCCTGGGCAGCAACTCGATCAAGTCACTGTGCAGCAAATCTGCATCCAGATTAACGAACCCCTTGTGCACGCCGAGCACATCTGCAATACCCATCTCTTCAAAGGCATTCACCATTACCTGTGCGGTCGCGTGGGTGCCGTCCACCACCTCGGCAGCCTCACTATTGGCCGAGCGAAACAACAACTCAAAAGCGAGCAGGTTTTCCCTGCGGTCAACAATAGGCTGACGGGCAAGAAATATTTTTTGCATAAATTTGAATACCTCTAACAATCGAACTCACATTGTTACTTTCCGGGGAAACCGCATGTAACGTTCGCGTGACAAAACTTGCAGGCAAGCTTTTTGTGCGGCCTTCTACGCAAGTTCAGCCCCTGTGTGAATAATGCGATGGGGCATGCTCAAAGTGTCCGGCAGCGAGTTTATATCATGTTTTATCTTCACATTAATGCCACGAATAAGCATGGAATTCTTCATGTCGGATGCGCACAAATCTGGATTTCAGATACCGATTATCTTATTGCCGTAAAGCAAGTAATATCGTCGCAGTGGCGCTGTACCTTGTCGCTCATGCCAATTGAAATAAATGAATCTGATTATCTCTGCAGGCATGAATGCCCAAAGTATGAGGATTGCGCCAGTAATCATTGAGTCGACAGTTTTAAGGATAACCAACAATGCAATTAAAATTTACTCACAAGAAATTTATTTTTTCTCTATTGCTGCTCTTGGGCAGCGCAGTTCCAGCGTTTGAGGCAACAGCCCATGACTTCAACGTTACAGTAAACACCAAGGACCAGACCCACCCTCACCCTAACGAAGGCAGCAAGATCGGTTTTCTCGTCAATGGCGTGCAAGGCCGCACGCTGATTCTGGTTCGGGGCAAGACGTACACATTTAAGGTCGATTCCAATCCTATGCATGACTTTTACCTTACCACCGACACGGTGGGCTGGGGCACAGGCACGCTGACCGAAGGTGTTGAGGGCAACTTTACCTACAATGGCGTCGTCACGTTCAAGCCGACTGCTGCAACACCCGATGTCGTTTATTACCAATGCCGCAACCACAAATACATGGGCGGCCAGATCCATATCGTCAATCCAGGCGAAGAAGGAAAAATAAAGATCGCGGAACCGGCAGCCGCTCCTGCAACCGCCAAGGCGGCCCAGCAGACAATAGACAAGGGCGAGCTCAAGCAGAAACTGGATTTCGCGGACATGACGATCAATAAGTCCGAGGCGGCAAAACGCATTACGGCGAGTTCCAATGCAGAGGCCAAGGCAAGGCTCAAGGACGCCCAGGATAGGCTTGCCGCGGGCCAGCAGGCGTTTGTTGCCGACAATCTTCCACTGGCAAAATCCAAAATCGATGAAGCAACAAGCCTGATGGCGGATGCAACACGGCTTGTCCCCTCTGAATACGCCCGTACAAAAGCAAAAGCCAGATACGATGAATTGGTGAAGGGCATCAAGGATCTGGAGGCATCTTATGAACAGAATTACCAGGCCATCGTCAAGGAAGGCGGCGCAAAGAATGTTGAAAAAATCGACAGCGTCAAGATGCACAGCATGATGGGTACGGCAAAGGCGCTTGCCGATGAAGGCCAGTATGAAAAGGCCAATGAAATTCTTTCCCTTGCCCAGAATGAAGCATCAAGTGCGCTGAACAAGATGCTTGCCAACAGGACCATGTCCTATGAGATGAAGTTTTCGTCACCGGAACAGGAATATGCGCATGAACTTTCGCGTTATTCCAGTTTTGAAGAGCTGATTCCAAGTGCGATTGAGCAGAAACAGCCGACAAAAGAAACGCTTGCCCTGATGGAATCGTTTGTGAAAAAGGCAAAAGAAAAACGCGATCAGGCGGCAGCAGATGCAAAACAGCGAAGCTTTCCCGCCGCTCTGGAGAACATCAAGAATGGTACCGAACAACTGGAGTCAGCGCTCAGGCTGATTGGGGTGCGTTAACCTACTTCAGCCCGGTACACATCAGCGTACTGGGCTTCAACCCGTGCTACACGCGCCGCAACGCCTCCGGAAGCTTCTCTGTGCGCCCCAGCAGGAACAGGCCAAGGTCATCCATCAGGCCCTGCGTCACGTCACGCAGTTCGAGCTTGAATGCGGCTGCACCTAATGCTTCCAGATTTAGGGTCTGTACGTCGAGGCGGCCTTCATCATAGTTGCCCTTGAACTTGAGTTGGACGAGAAAATCAGGGGCCAGGTTTACCTCCATCCATTCCTGTAGTGGCCGCTTGCCGCCCGGCTCCAGATTATCAAGCGCACGCAACTTCATTTTCTTCAGTTGCTCCTTTAAATCTTCCAGCTGATCCCAAGGCCATGTGATCACCACCGGTTTGGGCGAACACAGACGGACATCGAACACTGCATAATCGAGCAAGGCGGTTTCGGAAAGATCCTGCTTCCGGCTGTCGGCGAATGCATTCCGGCATGTCAGGTTGGCATACGCCTTCTGGCGGCCAAAGCGATAGGATCGGCTGATTGCCGGTTCCACTTTATTCACATGCTGGGCAAACACAGCGAAGAATTTGTATAGACTGCCCAGAGCTTGCTGCACCTGCTGATTCCTGGCCAGGCGCTCTGCCTGCATGGGCTGGGCTCCGGGCTGAAGATTTTGTGAAGCCTTCTTCAACCCCATCGTTTCCTCTGCCTCACGCGCCAACCCAGCAAGTAAGCTCGAATGGGTCTGGTCCGCCGTCTGCTGCTCCGGCAAGTCAAGCTGAATCTCAAAAGATGCACTCGCAGCCGTGGAAGGCTGGGATGAGCGGGTTGCCTCGGCGACTGCCCCTTGTGGCGCTGGATTCAATTGCTTTCCGATGTCCGACATCAACGCAGTCAAGTCGAAGCCAGCGGCCGAAGCCTGGGTCGCCGCATCCGCCTGTGCCCCTTGCCCCGCCTTGCCAGCGACTAATGTTGCATCTGAATCCGCCTTGTCTGGAGCAACGGCGGCGGGACCTGTCGCCGTGTTGAGCGCCTTGATAAATTCTCCCGCCGTCTGAAAGCGCTCTTCAGGTTTCTTGGCGATCGCTTTATTCACCACGTCTTCCAGTGCCTTTGGCAACTCCGGGTTCAGCGTGCGCGGTGCCACCGGCGCCTGATACAGCACCTTGTGCATGATGGTGGTGATGTTGCCGGTAAATGGCCGCTCACCGGTCAGAAACTGATAGAGAATGACGCCGGCTGAGTAGATGTCGCTGCGCCCGTCCACCGCGATACCCATGAACTGTTCGGGCGACATGTAAGTGGGCGTTCCAAGCACTGTTCCAACCTGGGTCAGCTCCGACGATTCAATTCTCGCAATGCCAAAATCGACGACCTTCACCTGGCCGTCCTCATTGATAACGATGTTTGCAGGCTTGATATCCCGGTGCACCACACTATGGCCATGCGAATAATCGAGGGCGCAAAGGAGCTGCGACATGATCTGCACGCTGTCCTTGATCGGAAATCGTTCTCCCTTATCAAAAAATGATTTTAATTCCTTGCCGGTGACGAATTCCATCGCGATGAATGCGATGTCATTATCTTCACCATACTCATACACGGAAACGATGTTGGGATGGGTGAGACGCCCGGCCGCCTGCGCCTCGCGGCGAAAACGGCTGAATGCCTCCTCAGCCTCGGTACTATCGATAATGGACTTTTGGACTGTCTTGAGCGCAACGATGCGCTCGATGTATGGATCAAAGCCTTCATAGACGATGCCCATGGCGCCTCGGCCCAGCTCACGCCTGATCTCATATTTGCCGAGCTTGGTTAACACTGACACCTCATTAAGTGACTGCGATCGAACGCATATAGTGCCGCAGCCAGAAGATAAAATAAAGCGCGTTCATCCCCCAAAAAACACCGTTCGGCAGCTTGCGGAGCCCAAATTCCTAAGGGCTCAGTTTGATTTCCGTCCACAACCGGCTGAGCAGCCGCCGTTTGCGCCGGTCGAGATCCTGCAATTGTTCAAGCTTGTCGAGAACCTGCTTGCCCGGAAAAATACCTTCATTCCGCACAATCCCTGCCCGGATATATTGCATCGCATCCAGGTTGGGGCTACCCGAACCGGTCAGGTTGGTCAGCTCCGCAGCATTCCTGCCCTCCAGCATGAAGTTGATGAATTGATGCGCAAGATCCGCGCGCGGCGCATCCTTGTGGATTACCATGCTGTCTAGCGCAAGCACCGCACCCTCGCGCGGAGCCGTGTAGCTGATGCGGATGCCCTTGCCGGCCTTGATTGCGGCATCATTGGCCTGGAACATGTCGTTCGAATACCCGTGCACCAGCCAGATGTCGCCCGTCGAGAGCAGGCGAATGTAACCGGTATTCATGAATGCGGCCCAGTATGGCTTGGCTTTCATGATGACATCCGCGGCCTGACGCCAGTGCGCCTCGTCTCCATCGTTGACGGAATAGCCCAGGTATTTCAGCGCAGCGGCCATCAGCTCGCGCTGGTCATCCAGCACCGTTACCCGGCCCTTCATCGGCGCCAGATATATCGGGTCAAAAATCGCAGCCCAGGTATTCACCGGTATCCCCAATTGCCTGATCTTGTCTTCGTTGTAACCGATCAGAGTGGTGGTATAGGCATAAGGTATGGAATAGACATTGCCCCGGTCAAAACTGCTGTTCAAGAATGAGGGATTGATATTCTTCAGATTAGTCAGCAACTTTTTATCGATGGCCTGCAGCGCCTGCTGCTTGAGCAGCGATTCCACCGCATTGCCGCTGGGTACCAGAAGATCATAGCCCTTTGCCCCTGCGGCCAGCTTGGCGAGCAGCTCATCATTGGAGCCATAAGTATCATAGGCCACGCGGCAGCGACACTGTTCCTTGAATCTTGCCAGCGTTTCCGGTGCGATGTAATTGTTCCAGTTGTAGATATGCAGCACATCCCCGGCAAAGGCGACAGGCGCCAGAAACAACAGCATGGCCGCAAGCAGCTTGTTCATTTCACCCGCCCCGCATCGCGTTGGGCGCCAGTTTCGAGGCGATCGTCACCAGCAGCAGCGTGATCAGCATCAGAATGGTGGAGATGGCGTTCACCTCGGGGGTGACCGCGATCTTGATCATGGTATAAATCTTGAGCGGCAGCGTGGTGGATTCCACGCCCGCAGTGAAGAAGGTAATCACAAAATCGTCAATGGACATGGTGAACGCGAGCAGCGCCCCGGCCAGCACGCCCGGCACAATCAGCGGCAACGTGATCAGCCGGAAACTCTGCCACGGCGTTGCGCCCAGATCGCGTGCGGCTTCCACCAGCGACTCGTCCATGCCAGCCAGGCGTGAGCGCACGACAATGGCGACAAACGAAATGCAGAACGAGATATGCGCCAGCATGATGGAAATCAGCCCCAGCGTCATGTTGAGCAGCACGAAAAAGACCAGCAGCGATACGCCGGTGAGTATTTCCGGAATCGCCAGCGGCGCCACCACCAGAAAAGGCAACAGGCGCAGCTTGTAGCGGTACATCGCCATGCCGGCCAGCGTACCCAATACCGTCGCCACAGCGCTTGCCACCAGCGCAATCAACAGCGAATTGTATGCAGCCTGAATCATCTCGGCATCGTGCAATAACACGTCATACCAGCGCCAGGTAAAGCCGACCCATTGCGCGGCGATGTTGGAGTCGTTGAAGGAATACACCACCACGATCACCAGTGGCAGATAGAGGAACAGAGAGCCGCCCAAACCGGCCAGCAACAGCCCCCAAGAGTGTTTAACGTGAAACTTACGAAGCAAGCCCTTGTCCCCCTCTCCCGCTTGCGGGAGAGGGCTGGGGAGAGGGAAACGGGCATGGCGGGTTTCATTATCAGGGGCGGCATAATTGCCATGACCGTTAGACATAACTTCCTCCGCGCCTGCGCACGAGCCACGCGGCAATTCCGGTGACGCCCAGTGCAAACAGCGTCAGCACGATGGAAAGCGTGCTGCCGAACGGCCAGTCGCGCGCTTCGAGAAACTGCATCTTGATGACATTGCCGATCATGATCCCGCCCGTGCCGCCCAGAATATCCGGCACCGCAAACGCGCCCAACGCCGGGATGAACACCAGCGCCGAGCCGGCCAACACGCCCGGCAGAGAGAGCGGGAAAGTGACGCGCCAGAAACACTGCCAGCGATTTGCACCCAGATCGCGCGCCGCATCCATCAGCCCCGGATCGTGCTTTTCCAGGTTGGCATAAAGCGGCAGGATCATGAACGGCAAATGCACATACACCAGCCCCACCAGCACGGCGAATGGCGAGAACAGCAAGCTCACCGGGCCCCATCCGAACAGCGCGAGCACGCCGTTGAGCGCCTGCGAGAGCCCTGCCTGCGGGCCAAGGATGATCATCCATGCGTACACGCGAATCAGGAAGTTGCTCCAGAACGGCAGGATCACCAACAGCACCATCAGGTTGCGATGTCTCTTGTCACTCTTCGCAATCAGCATGGCCAGCGGGTACGCCATCACCAGACAGATCAAGGTGGTGAGAACCGCATACCAGAACGACTTGGCGAGCAGGCGGAGATACAGCGTTGTGGACACAAAATCGGCGTAGTTGTCGAGGGTCAGGTCAAGATGAAAACCCTGTGCATCCCGCAGCCACAGCGGCGCAAGCCCGCCCTGCTCCCCCGGCCAGCCAAAGGAGACCACCACCATGATCAGCGTGGGTAGCAGAAAGAAGACCAGCAAGTAGAGCAGAGGCGGGCCGCTCAGCAGGCTGCGCTGTAAGAACCTATTCATACACAAAGCGCCCCGCATCGTAGCGCCACGCAATCTCCACCCTGTCGCCCACTTCAAAAAAACTGGCGCCACGCGCCTGCGAATTGGGCAGCAGCGCCTTGATGGTCAGCCCGCTCGCTCCGTCACAAGTGATTTCCACGTGGTACATGGTGATGTCGCCCATGTAGATCAGCGCGCGCACCGTGCCACTGAAATGATTTTCCTGCGGGGCGGCAACGATCTGGGAATCGATGCGCACTTTTTCTGGGCGCAGCGCCAGAACACCGTGCCGGCCGACGGGCAGCGACTGCGGGCTATACGCTCCTACCTTTCCCAGCGGTGGGATATCCAGCGTGAGCGCATCCGGCTCCGCCGCTGTCACGCTCGCTTCCAGCAAGTTGCACACGCCGATGAAATCGGCAACAAAACGGTTCGCCGGGAATTCGTAAATATCCTCGGGCCGCCCGACCTGCATCACCTTCCCCGCATCCATCACCGCGATGCGGTGCGACAGCGCAAGCGCCTCTCCCTGATCGTGCGTCACGTAGATGAAAGTGATGCCGACCTCCCTCTGCAAATTGATGAGCTCGATCTGCATCTGTTCACGCAGCTTCAGGTCCAGCGCCGCCAGCGGTTCATCCAGCAAGAGCAGATGCGGCCTGTCAACCAGCGCACGGGCTATGGCCACGCGCTGTTTCTGGCCGCCGGAAAGATCAGCCGGATAGCGCCCACCCATTTCAGACAGGCGCACCTCGTCCAGAATTTGTTTGACCTTCTCCGCAATGGCACGCTCGCCCAGCTTGGCCATGCGCATCGGAAACGCAATATTGTCGGCAACCGTCAGATGCGGAAACAGGGCATAGTTCTGGAAGATGGTGTGGAGAGGCCTTTTCTCGGGAGGCGTGGCAACAAGATCCTGCCCATTCAGAAAAATCCGCCCTGCATCCGGCGCATCGAAGCCGGCGATCATGCGCAGCAGCGTGGTTTTTCCGCATCCGGACGGACCCAGCAGGGTAAAGAATTCCCCTGCTTCTACCTCAAGACCGACATCGTGCACCGCCTCAAAATTGCCGAAGCGTCGCGTGACGTTCTGGATTTCCAGGAGGGCCATGAAGAATTAAATCATGCGATTTTTTAAGAGTATGATTTTTTCCTACACCACTATTGGACTATCCGGCAGTTCGTTCAAGGCGGCCGGTTTTCCCGGGAAATGGCGCTGCAAATGACTGCCCACTGCATGGATTCCAGCTATCACCCCGGTTTCAAACTGGCCTTGCCGGAATGCCGCTTCCATGTCGCGGCAAATACTTTCCCAGGCCGCATGGCCAACCTTGGCATGAATGCCGCGGTCGGCAACAATTTCCACATCGCGATCGGCGAGCAGCAAGTAAATCAGCACGCCAGTGTTGTACTTGGTATCCCACACGCGCAATTGCGCAAATATTTCAATGGCGCGCTCCCTCGCCGTCTGATTGCTGCGTAACGCGGCAAGATCGAGCGAAGCCTCGACTGCAAAACGGATTTGCCCGGCGTGCGTGGCTTCGGTTTCACGGATCGCCTGCTCGATGGCCTGCAGCGAGCGTGCGGGAAACGCAGAGCCCACCGCCAGATTGCCTGTGATTAGATGTCTAACAATACGTCGAATGTCCATTTACCACCGCCCCGACGCGCCACCACCACCAAACCCGCCACCGCCGCCGCCAAAACCTCCGCCGCCACCGAATCCCCCGCCCAGCCCTCCACCGCCGCCCCAGTAGCCGCCCCGCCCTCGTCCCGTCGCCTGCCCGCCGCCGGCGAGCGTGAAGAAAAATGCGATGACGCCGATAAGCGCCGCCACCAGCAACGGCGCGATGATGAGCCAGGCAAGCACACCTGCAACAACACCGATAATGGTCGCCGCAGGAAGCCGGCCAAAAAAAGTGCGCAGCATGCCGCCCACCACCATCACCAGCACGAATCCGATAAACAGCAGCGACTCGTAATCCTTGAAACTTCCCGAGGCTGTGCCGCGCGCGCGCGGCGGCGGCAGCGGCTCGCCTTCTATCACCGCCATCATGCGCGTCACGCCCGTCGCAATGCCGCTGTAGAAATCGCCGCGTTTGAACTCCGGCACGATATATTCCGCAATAATGCGCTTGGAAGTGGCATCATTCAGCGCCCCTTCGAGCCCGTAGCCTACTTCGATGCGCAAGGTACGGTCATCCTTGGCGATCAGCAGCAGCGCGCCATCGTCGATATCCTTGCGCCCCAGCTTCCATTCCTGCGCAACACGAATGCCATATTGCTCTATCGTTTCCGGTTCGGTGGTGGGAACAATCAGCACGGCAATCTGCGCGCCTTTTTTCGCTTCGAATTCAGTGAGCCTGGTTTCGAGTTCTTGTTTCTGGGCAGAATCGAGCGTGGCGGTCAGATCGTTGACGTGCGCAACGAGCGGCGGCACCGCCACGTCGGCGTATGCCGCCCCTCCGGCATAAAGCAGCACAAGCAGGAAAGCTTGCGCTAGAGAACGCATCATCTCACTTGGCCGGTGCCGTGCCGAAATCAACTGTCGGCGGTTTGGCGATGGCTTTCTCGTCCTCTACTGTGAACGATGGCTTCACTTTGAAGCCGAACAGCATGGCAGTCAGATTACTTGGAAAGGAACGCACCACCACGTTGTATTCCTGCACCGCCTTGATGTATCGGTTGCGCGCTACGGTGATGCGGTTTTCCGTACCTTCGAGCTGCGCCTGCAAATCACGGAAATTGGCGTCGGACTTGAGCTGCGGGTAATTTTCAGACACTACCAGCAGGCGCGACAACGCCGAGGAAAGCTCGCCCTGCGCCTGCTGGAATTTGGTAAACGCCTGCGGGTCATTGATGAGCTCGGGCGTCGCCTGGATGCTGCCCACCTTGGCACGCGCATTGGTCACCCCCAACAGCACCGCCTGCTCCTGTGCCGCGAAACCTTTCACGGTATTCACCAGATTCGGCACCAGATCGGCACGACGCTGATACTGGTTCAGCACCTCGCCCCAGCCTGCCTTGATTTGCTCATCGGTTGTTTGCAACGTGTTGTAGCCGCACCCGCTCAAAGCAAGGGTGGAAAGAAGAATCAAAGACAACAGCCATTTACGCATGGTGATCTCCTCTTTGAATAGAGCCGTTTTTGTAAGCATTCCAAGCGGTATATTCTACGCCGGCAATCCCTGCTGTCCAGAATATAAAACTGGAAAATTCTCTTTAAGCACCGAGAACACGGAGGACGCAGGATAAGCAGGCCATTCGGCTAAGCTGGCAAAAGCCGACAGCCAATTCGCTGGTTATATGTCTCTATGGTGAGACAATCATTTAAGACCCATCAAGCCCGCTCAGCACCTTGATATGCGCAGCCACGCAGCGGCCCAGCGCATGCAGCGCATAGCCTCCTTCCAGCACCGATACGATGCGACCGGAGGCATGCCGTTTGGCGATTTCCCTTATTTGCTGCGTCACCCAGGTGTAATCCGCTTCCGCCAGTCTGAATTGCGCCATGTCGTCTTCCCTGTGCGCATCGAAGCCGGCGGAGATAAAGATCATTTCAGGGCGGAAATCTTCCAGTGCAGGCAGCCAGTGATCTGTCACCGCCTGGCGAAACGCCGGACCGTCAGTTCCAGCCGCCAGCGGAACATTGATCATGGTCTTGCTGGCGCTATCCGCGCCGCGATAGGGATAAAATGGATGTTGAAACGTGGAGCACAGCATGACGCGAGGATCGTTGCGGAAAATTTCCTCGGTACCGTTGCCGTGGTGCACATCGAAATCGGCAATGGCGACGCGGCTTAAGCCATATTTCTCCATGGCATGCGCCACGCCGACGGCGACATTATTGAACAGGCAGAATCCCATCGCGCGCGCTGATTCCGCGTGGTGGCCGGGCGGGCGGATGGCGCAGAACGCATTTTCCACCTTGTGCTCCAGCACCAGTTCTGTCGCGAGCACCGCAGCCCCCGCCGCACGCAATGCCGCATTCAGCGAAAACCGGTTCATCGCCGTATCGGGATCGAGGTAAACCAACCCTTGTCCGGGTGAGGCAAGCTGTATGCTTTCGATGTAGCGCGGGTCATGCACACGTGCCAGTTGCTCGAAGGTGGCAAGCGGCGCATCATGGCGCTGAAGATGATGCATCAGGCCGGAAGCAAGCAGCTGGTCCTCGATCGCCATGAGCCGCTGCGGACATTCCGGGTGGTGCGCTCCCATGTCATGCTTGAGGCAATCGGGATGGCTGATGTAGGCTGTTTGCATGTGTTTTTCCTGAACGCCCAATCACCTGGACCGACTGGACGGTGATGAGATACTCAACCTAATCAATGTAGGATGCAAGCCTATGGGCCAACATTACCTCAGCACGCTTTTCTCTCCCAAGTCCGTCGCCATCATTGGCGCCAGCGACCGGCCTGATTCGGTGGGCTATATCCTGTTCAGGAACATGCTGGATAACGGCTATCAGGGCGGGCTTTACGCGATCAACCCTGCACACAAGGAAGTACAGGGCCAACGCGCCTACGCATCGATCGAGGAAATTGGCGCGCCGGTCGAGCTGGCCGTCATCTGCACCCATGCCGAGACTGTGCCTGACATTATTGAGGCGTGCGGCAAGCACGGCGTGCGCGCTGCAGTGGTTCTGTCCGCAGGTTTCAGCGAAACCGGGGGCCGCGGCGCGGAGCTCGAGCGCACCATGCTGGCCAACGCCAAGACCTACGGCGTGCGCATCATCGGCCCCAATTGCCTGGGCATCATGCGCACCTCCATCGGACTCCACGCCACGTTCTTCAAGGGCAGCGTCAAGCCAGGCAATCTTGCGCTGGTGTCGCAATCCGGCGCGCTCTGCACCGCCATACTCGACTGGGCGCCGGCCAATGGCATTGGCTTTTCCAGCGTGGTTTCATTGGGCGCCTCGGCCGACGTGGACTTCGGCGAAATTCTCGATTACCTCGCCACCGATCCGCAGACCGGCAGCATCCTGATTTATGTTGAGGGCATCCGCAAGGCGCGCGGCTTCATCAGCGCGCTCCGCGCCGCCGCACGCAGCAAGCCGATATTCGTGATCAAGGTCGGCCGCCACGCCGCAGGGTCGAAAGCGGTCATGTCGCACACCGGGGCGATGGTGGGTTCAGACGATGTGTTCGATGCCGCGCTGCGCCGCGCCGGTGTGGTGCGCGTCAAATCCATCGGCGGCCTGTTTTCCGCAGCCCAGTCGCTGGCTTCGCGCTACCGCTACAGCGGCAACCGCCTGGCGATCATCACCAATGGCGGCGGGCCGGGCGTGATGGCAATCGACCGTGCAGTCGACCTCGGCGTGACCGTCGCCACCCTTTCCGAACAGACGATCGAACAGCTCAACAAGGTGCTGCCCGCAACGTGGTCACACAATAACCCGGTGGACATCATCGGCGATGCCACGCCGGAACGCTTTCAGGAAGCACTCACGCTGGGCATGGCCGACCCTGGTGTGGACGGCGTGCTGGTGATACTCACTCCGCAAGCGATGACGCAGCCGCTTGAGGTTGCGCAGTCGCTGATCGCCATTGCCAGCCAGTTCAACAAACCGCTGCTGGCCTGCTGGATGGGTGACATCCAGATCAGCGCGGGGCGCGCACTCTTTGGCCATGCCAATATCCCATCATTCCGCACGCCGGAAGCGGCCGTCGAAGCCTTCTCCTACATCACCGATTTCTACCGTAACCAGCGCCAGCTTGCGCAGACTCCCGGCCCGCTGTCGCATCGTGACGAGCCGGATATCGAAGGCGCACGCATGCTGATTGAGACTGTGCTGGCAGAGCGGCGCAAGGTGCTCTCGGAAACGGAGTCGAAGGCGCTGCTTGCCGCCTTCCGTATTCCGGTGACCCAGACCACGATTGCCCGCTCTCCGGGCGAGGCGCTGATTCTGGCCGAGCAAATCGGTTTCCCGGTGGCCATGAAAATCAACTCGCCCGACATCACGCATAAATCCGACACCGGTGGCGTCAAGCTGAATCTGACCAATGCAGCCGCAGTGCGCGCCGCATACAACGGCATCATTGCCGAAGTGCAAAGAAACCGCCCCACTGCGCGTATTGACGGCATTGCGATTCAGCCGATGGTCATCAAGCCCGATGGCCGCGAACTGATGCTGGGCATGATTTCCGACCCGCTGTTCGGCCCCGTGATCACTTTCGGCGCCGGCGGCACGACGGTTGAGGTGATTGGCGATCGCGCCGTCGCACTCCCGCCGCTGAACACCTTCCTGGTGCGCGAACTGATCGCCAGCACGCGCATCTCGAAACTGCTCGGCGCTTTCCGCCACATGCCGCCTATCCAGATGGAGGCGCTCGAGAGCCTGCTCCTGCGTGTTTCCGAAATGGCATGCGAGCTGCCCTGGCTGAAAGAGATGGACATTAACCCGCTCATCGTGGACGAGCACGGCGCATTGGCGGTCGATGCGCGCGTAGTGGTGGATTACGCTCCGGCCTCCAGCGACCGCTACAGCCATATGGCGATCTACCCCTATCCTTCTCATCTCGTCACCAGCTGGCAGCTGCCGGACGGCACCAATATCACCATCCGCCCGATACGCCCGGAAGATGCAGAAAGCGAGCAGGAATTCGTGCGCGACCTGTCGGATGAATCAAAATACTTCCGTTTCATGAACGCCGTGCATGAGCTTTCCCAGGCCATGCTGGTGCGCTTCACCCAGATTGACTATGACCGTGAAATGGCCCTGATTGCGGTAACCGAAGAAAATGGCAGGGAGGTGGAGATTGGTGTGTGCCGTTACATCATCAATCCCGACGGCGCATCGTGCGAGTTCGCTCTGGTGGTCAGCGACAAATGGCAGCACAAGGCCATCGGTCACAAGCTGATGTCCGTACTGATGGACGTGGCGCGCAGCAAGGGGCTGAAAACCATGGAAGGCGAAGTGCTTGCGAGCAACAAGAACATGCTCAAGCTGGTCTCGACACTGGGTTTCACCATTACTATCAGCGAGGAAGATATGGACGTCAAACGGGTAAGCAAACCGTTATAAGTCCAGATTAGCGCGGTTTCAGGAAAACCAGCGCAAGAAAGCGGCAGCGCTCAGCGCAATGGCCGCAAGCATTGCTGATGAAGGCCATACCCTGCCCTGATTCTTTGCAGGCCAGTTTGCGCCCCGCAACAGATAAACCGCCACAAGCATGAAGCCCAATGCCGCGCATAATATTTTTATCGCGAGCGCTGCGAATGCGACCCCCGCAATGTCTGGAAACTTGTGGTAATAGAGAAAGCTCACCAGGCCAAAGGCTGCGCCGCTGACGGCCTGTGTTCCCCATCCGATCAGCACAAGCCATGCAAGCTTTTTTCTGGCGCCAACATCTTCGATTCTGGTTGCAGCAAGTGAACCGCCTACTGTCGCAACCGCACCAAAATTATGCAAAACCTGGACTACGGCATAGGCCAGGTTCTGTGCATTGCTCATTTAGCGGTAACACTGATGCACTTTTCAACACCGACTGGAACATGCGCCTTGGTGTTGATCAGAAGGCAAATCTGGTGCTTGCCCGGCGCAAGCGCGTCAATTTCGGTGCTTCCCTTGATTTGGCGGAGAACATCCATGCGCTTGCCGTCCACGTTGAGATGGAGATGATCCCCTTCCGGACCGGTGACCGCCTCGTAAACCAGTTTGATCTTGTCACTGGAGCTGACTGTCGTGCCATCTGCTGGAGCAGTAATCGTAATGCTTCCGCTTGCCGCAAGCGCCATGCTGGATCCAAAAAGGCATGCACTAAGGGTTGATATCAGAATCTTGTTGTTCATGATCGTTCTCCTTGATTAACGACGACGCTGCGAGGGTTTGCATGGCTGGAAGCTGTACTGCATACCTGCAAAGCAGCCAGCCCCTGCCTTTACCATTCTTCAGGCAAACCAAATTTGTCGGGCAACAACTCCATGATTTTCCTTTGCACCCAGATATTGAATTCCTCATAGATCGGATCGCCACAGACAGGCGCTTCTTCACCAAATTCTTCAATCAGCGCCTCGCCTTTCCACGCCCATTCAACCGGAAAGCACATCCCGAAATCATTTTCGGCAGGATAATCGGACAATATAATTCCGGCGGCTTTCACGCTCAGGCCCGTCTGATGGGAAAAATCCTTGATGAAAATAACGTCCTCCTTACGCATACTGCGGAAGGTATTCAGCAATGCCGCTTCCTTTTCTTCCGCTTTTTCCATGCACACCACACCACGTTCGAGAAAATCTTTCTTGTGATGCGCATCAATTCCAAAAAAGGCGGCCACTGTTTTCTCCATTCGCAGGTTGCAAAGAGTAATGCGGCAACCAGGGCAATTCAATAAGCAAACTTCCTAATTTGGCCAAGCCTGATTTGGTCTGGTAAAAACCACACCGGCATTAGATGAATACATGAAGTGTGCAGGATGGGTTGGTGAAGAAAACGCAGCAAAGAAGGTCGATAGGTATCGCGTTGCTTTACCTAATTTACGCGCTGCATTCAGGAAACTGAATGTGGCTTACGAAAAGAAAAATCGCCTGGCGCGTCAACGCCAGGCGATCGAACTGTCAACTGTAACCTGGTCGGGGCGAGAGGATTCGAACCTCCGACCACTTGCACCCCATGCAAGTACGCTACCAGGCTGCGCTACGCCCCGAGGCCGCGGATTATAGCAGAGCAAAGAAATCCATGGAAAAAAGTTTGGGCCTGCAACGTCATGTCACGTGCGCTTCTTAAGTCTCGCGTATCACCGAAAGCTGCATCAGCTGCATACAACAAGCATCATGCGAATCGAATTTGCAGTTAATCGCTGGACATCAGCCATGAATTCCGTAATATTGCAGACGCACCCCCATGCCGAAGCACTGAATAATAATCCCCGATAGTTGAAGCATCCCATGCTTCATCCGGACTCCGGCACATCATTCCAAAGGAGGCCATGTGTATCAGCATATCCTGGTTCCCGTCGACGGCAGTACAACCTCAGAGCATGCGCTACAGGAAGCGATTAAACTCGCCAAGCAACAAGGCGCTCAATTGCGGCTGATATACGTTGTGGAGAATATTCTTTTTCCAGACAACGAAGCCTACTTTGACTATGCCGCCCTGCAGGAGGTGGTGAAGCGTAATGGCGAAAACATGCTGGAGCACGCAAAAACCGTCGCGCGTCAGGCAGGCCTTGAACCGGAAACGATGCTGCTTGATACGACTGGTGAGCGCATCGCCAGCGTGATCGTGGCGGAAACCCAACGCTGGCCGGCCGACCTGGTCGTGATCGGAACCCATGGCCGTTCTGGCTTCAACCGTCTGCTGTTCGGCAGCGTTGCCGAAGGCGTGGTGCGCACCGCGCAGATACCGGTATTGCTGATTCGCGCCAGCTAACTTGATTTGGATCAATACTGCCGTCTGATGTAGCTCTACCATAAAACCATACCGCCCAGCTTCATCTATCACGAAACTACAATACACATCACCAAGAGGGAGCGATTATGAAATTCCAACTGCAAATCACTGCACGCGACATTCCCCATTCTGAAGCACTGGAAAGCCACATTCGACAAAAAGCGGAAAAGCTTGAGGCGTTCTATCCGCACATCATGGGATGCCGGGTAGTCATCGAGGTTCCGCACAAGCACAAACACCAAGGGCGCAAATTCAACATACGCCTCGATATTAGCGTTCCAGGCAACAAACTGGTGGTGAACCGCGAGGCAGATGAAGATGTGTATGTTTCGCTGCGTGATACCTTCGATGCTGCCAAGCGTCAGCTCGAAGATTATGGCCGCCGGCAGCGCGGCGACATCAAGGCGCACGCGCCGGTATTGCATGGCAGGGTGGTACGTCTGGTTCTGGAGGAAGGCTACGGTTTTATCGGAACGGCCGACGGGCATGAGCTATACTTCCACCGCGACAATCTCGTTAACAACAATTTCGACAAATTGGAAGTAGGCAGCGATGTGCAGTTTCTCGAAACGATCGGCGGGGATGGCTTGCAGGCAAAGCGCATCAGCACCGCCAAGCATCATGCAACAGAAGGAGAATTATGATGGGCAATGTAAAACGCAGCACGCCAAAAAACAACTCACCGCATGAGGATCGCCGCGCAGCAGCGGAACCCCCGCTCTCATCCTTAAAGGAACAAACCCAGCCGGATGATGACATGGCGCGCGTAATCGAGCGTCCGGATGGTTTTTACTGGCAGGACGGTCTCACCGAAAAAATGTATGGTCCATTCCCTAGCCTGCTGGATGCGATGGAGGACATGCAATATCAGGAAGACAGCGATTACGAGGAAGGCGAATCGCTTCAGGAAGCAGAAGCGGAGATCGGCATCGCGGACTGGATTGACCCGGATACAGGCGAACTCGCCGAGGGCTCATCGCCTCACCTCAGCGACGAATAGCGCTGTCGCCAGAGTTACCCAACTCAATACGAGCGCAATAACCCGAAGTTCAGTGTTTTGCGGAACATGCCTGGCGTTTGAATATGAAACAAAAGGCACGCAGTAGTTTATTCATCTGTGTTTATGCACGCATGTCTCGAAGCTTCAAAAGCAATCTGCATCCCGGTGATCACTCAGCGCCGTCCGGGCGGTGTGGCATGCAGCAAGGATCCCGGTCTACCACATCAGCTGCGTTCCTCAGCGTTCCTGCGTGAGGCCGGGTCCTGCCGGTAAAAAGCGGCAATTTGCCGGTACACCTCCGGATATTCCTGCCGCAGGGCATGGGGCATTTCGAAAAACGCCTCGCTCATCACGGCGAAAAACTCGGCCGGATTTTCTGCCCCATAAGGATCCAACACCGTAGTCTCGCCCGCCTCCGCTTTAGTGCAGAAGTCGGTGTAAGCCGTGGTAAAGGACTGCGCCCATTGCTCGGAGGACATCCCTTGATGCAGCGGCGGAAAACCATTCATCGCGCCGTTCAGCATATCCAGTTTGTGAGCGAATTCGTGGATCACCACGTTGGTGCCATCATGCCCATCGCAGCGCAGTGCATCGGCGCCCGACAGGATCACCGGCCCCTTCTCCCATGACTCTCCCGTGACCGGGTCGCGGACGTTATGCACCACCCCTGCCTCATCCATGAATTCGTGTTCCGGCACGAATTCTCCGGGATAGACAATCACCGACACCCAGCCCGCATAATAATCCAGCCCGAGATTGAGAATCGGCAGGCAAGCCTGGGCGGCGATTTTAATCCGCGTGTCGTCGTCCAAAGGAAGCCCACCGGCTGCCACCACCTGCTTTTCATTCAGGAATAAGGTTGCAAGTTCACGCAGGCGCTCCAACTCGGCTTCCGATAAGCCGCGCAAGATGGGCAGCCCGGAAACGGCGCTGCGCCACGCGTGGTCCGGCAACGCTGCGCTGCGCAAGGTACGCTGCCTACGCCAATTTTTGACGCTCCAGATCATATCCCCGATTTCAAGTTCATTTGCCAAGGGGCTTATTATCACCGCATTTGAATAACTGACCGACCCTCTTGGTTCTGACTCATTTCCGGATTGGAAAATACTTCAGAAGATCCGGAACTAACTGGGCAAGAAAAAACCCGCAGAGCTATCACTGTGCGGGTTTTATCGACTTCTCTGA
>JAUQWW010000069.1 GCA_030834965.1 Gallionellaceae bacterium
ATTTTAGCCGCACGCACCAATCGCACCGCACGCCGTGCAAAACTCGCAGCCGTCTTTCTTGATGACGGTGCGGTTGCCGCATTCCGCGCATTTCTTGCCGGCCATCATCCGTAATTCGGGCTGTTTGCGCCGCTCGACAAACGGGCGTTTGTTTTGCGGAGCAGACAGGATGCCGGATTCGGTCAGCGGGTAGCCTTCTTCGGTGAGCAGTCCCAGCATGGCGTAGCGGTGGATCATCAGGCGGGCTACGTAGGCTACGGTAGAGGGCCAAGTCTGCGATTTCTCGCTCCCGGGCACCTTGGCCATGAAGTCGCCCAGCGGCTCGGAGTAGTTCAGCAGCTTGCGCAGCTTCATGCCGATCCACGCCGGGTCGATGATGCGCATATCCAGGCTGAGCAGTTTGCACAAGCCATCGAGTGCGCGCGGATATTCGCCGGCCAACCATACCGAATAAGGGCGGCGTTGCCCATCGGGCAGCACCAGTTCCTTCAGGCCCAATACGAAATCATCGTCGGCGGCATGATTCAAGACGTCCACCGTCCAGCTCATGGTGCCATCCGGGCTAGCCTTGGGTTCCTTGCGCGAGAACATCGCATCCAGCACCGGGGTGGCTTCGCCTTCCTGCATGGACAGCGCGTCCAGCTGCTCGCAGCGGTAACGCACGATCTTGGCGAAGCCGGCTACCAGGCTGGGCATGCGCACCTTGTCGCCGCTTGGCGGGAAGGGCATGAAGAAGGCATCGTCGCCGGCGGCTTTTTCCAATACGGCGAGCTTCATGTTGAGCCAGCCGCGGTCCTCAGCACGCATGTCCATGGACAGCGTTTTTGCTACCGCTCCCAGGCCGCGTGGTTGCTCCGCACCGTTCACCCACACTTCAAACGGGCGCGCTTTGCCGTTCTGGATATGGCTGATGAAGGTGGCAAAGCTGCCGTGCGGGTGTTCGATCATGTACACCCAGCCCTCGCTGCCCAGCGGCTGGTCCGGGCGTCCGGGCCAGCGCAGGCTGGCCAGGGCCGGAGTCGGCATGATGTCGAGAACCACGCGTCTGTCCACATCATTCTGGTCGATATCTTGCGGAGCCTCTTTGGTGGTGACGGCGGCGGGTTTTACCTCCAGCACCGCGCCCAGCACGTTGTTGGGGCGATAAGTGGTGATGCCCTTCAGGCCGTGTTTCCACGCCTCCATGTACAAGTCTTCGAAGGACTCGAACGGATAATCTCCCGGCACGTTTACCGTCTTGCTGATTGCGGTGTCTACATAGGGCTGCACGGCGGCAGACATCGCCATGTGGTCGGTGGCGGACATCTCCAGCGCGGTCACGAAATAATCGGGCAGTTTGTTTACGTCGCCGCCGAGGTGGCGATACATGCGCCAGGCATGGTCCTCTACCTGGATTGCTTTCTTGCTGCCGTCCAGCATGCGTTTGTTGCGGTTGTAGAACCAGGAGAACGGCGGCTCGATGCCATTGCTCGCATTGTCCGCGAAGGCCAGGCTGATGGTGCCGGTCGGTGCAATCGACAACAGGTGGCTGTTGCGCAGGCCATGCTGGCGGATGCGTTCCTTTATGTTTTCCGGCAGGCGCGAAGCGAAGCGCGGTTCGGCCAGATACTGGTCAACATCTAGCGACGGAAAGGCGCCTTTTTCGATGGCGAGGTCGACGGATGCTTCATAGGCAAAGTTGCGCATGGCCTCCGCAATACGGGCCGCCATCTCGCGTCCCGCATCACTGTTGTATTTCAGGCAGAGCATGATCAGTGCATCACCCAGGCCAGTGAAACCGATTCCAATACGACGCTTGGCTTGTGCTTCAGCCTGTTGTTCCGGCAGCGGCCAGACCGTTGCATCGAGTACGTTATCGAGCATGCGCGCTGCCAGTCCCACCACCATTTCAAAAGTCGTAAAATCGAAATCGGCTTCTTTGGTGAAGGGGTTGAGTACAAACCGGGCCAGATTGATGCTGCCCAGATCGCAGCAGCCGTAGCTGGGAAGCGGCTGCTCGCCGCACGGGTTGGTGGCCTCTATTTTCTCTATATAGGAAAGATTGTTGTCACGGTTGATCTTGTCGATGAAGAGGACACCCGGCTCCGCATGATCGTAGGTTGCCTGCATGATCTGCTTCCACATGTCCGTAGCTTTGACCTTGCGGTATGCCCAGACACCGTCGGCGCGCAGATACGCACCCGCGTTCATGGCGGACTGCGAGGGCATGGCCTTGTGTACCAACTCCCACTCCGTATCGGCCTGCACTGCTTCCATGAAAGCATCGGTGACCCCGATGGAAAGGTTGAAGTTGCGCAGATCGCCGCTATCCTTGGCATGGATGAAAGCCTCAATATCGGGATGGTCGCAGCGCAGCACACCCATTTGTGCGCCGCGGCGGGCACCGGCGGATTCCACGGTCTCGCAGCTGCGGTCAAACACGCGCATGTAAGATACCGGGCCGCTGGCACGGCTGTTGGTGCCCTTTACCAGCGCATCTTTCGGGCGAATGGCGGAGAAGTCATAGCCGACACCTCCACCACGGCGCATGGTCTCGGCCGCTTGCTGCAGTGCATCGTAGATGCCCGGCTTGCCCTCGCTGGTGCCGCTGATTGCATCGCCTACGGGTTGCACAAAGCAGTTGATGAGTGTCGCCTGCAAAGAGGTTCCGGCGGCGGAATTGATGCGCCCGCCTGGAATGAATCCGTTCTCAAGCGCCCACAGGAATTTTGTTTCCCATGCGGCAGGCTCCTTTTCAACTGCAGCCAGACCGCGTGCCACGCGCGCGCGCACATCGTGTGCCGTTACCTCACCCTCCTTGCAATATTTTTCCTGCAAGACTTCGGGAGTGATCTCCTGTTCGGCCAAGGGCGCGACAGAATCATTGCGGCGTATCATCTTGTATGGATCAAGTGGCATGGTCGAGGAAGCAGACGGTTGGGAAACATCGTGGGTGGAAGTTGAAGATAATACATTTTCGGAAGCAAGCACAATAAACCCCCCGGTTAATTACTTGGGCTGTAGCAGCCCAAAAAACACAAAACCACTACATGTAGTGGTTTGTCGCATAATTTTCCCTAATTCTAGTGGGCAAATTTTTTTTTGCAAGTAATATTTCGCTCCAAATAATGAGGCCTGGTTCACGCGATAAGTTAACGGTTTGCTTCCAAATGGAAAACTTGGGCGCCCATAAAAAATAGATCTGAAAGAAATATTTTGTTTGTTGAGATAACATTGATTCCAATTCCGCAGGTTTTTGTAAGAGTATTTAGTAAACATTATGTTTTAATGGTGTTTGAATGTTGCGGGTCAAGACAAGGCGATATGTTAGGTGCTTCGGAAACGTACTGTAATCCTTTTCATGACCAAGTATTTATGGGCCATTTGGCCATTCTGTGGGGTGTGACGCGATGAGTCGCTTGCTGTTAATCGTTGTTGTTGTCGCTGTTGTTTTCTGGTTGTTCAAGTCATATCGCAAACGTTTGCCCAAGGAAGGCGTGCCCGGGGAAGAAATGCCCGGAGAGGAGATGCCCGGGCAAGCGGAAGACATGGTGCGCTGTGTGCATTGCGGCGTGCATCTGCCCAAGCGTGAAAGTGTGCTTGCTGGCGGCAAGTATTATTGCAGCGAGGCACATCGCCGCATACATGTCGATAAGCCTGAATAGTTCCGATGTGGGATAGCCTGTTTCCTTCGGTATGGAAGCCGTTGCAGCCTCGCGCTTCCACTGTTGGCGCGCCGGAAGAGTTGTGGCGCTCGATTTACCTCTTCAATTTATACCGGCTGATCCTCGGGTGCCTCCTTGTATTTCTGGTGGCGGTATTTGGTGATTCCCTGTCGTTGGGTTCAAGCAATTTGCCGTTGTTCTTTCGCGCCGGTCTCGCGTATGTCGCGCTTGCACTCATCTCGCAGCTGATAATCAAATTGCGCCGGCCGCGTTTTGGTGTGCAGCTGGCGTTGCTTGTGGAAACGGATATTGTCTGCGTGACAATCCTGTCGTATGCCAGCGGGGGCATACAGAGCAATCTGGGGATGTTGCTGCTTGTGTCTCTGGCTGCCGCAGGGCTGATCAGTCGAGGCAGAACCACCCTGTTTTTTGCGGCGCTGGCCAGTATTGCAGTGTTGTTGCAGCATTCCTATGGGGTGCTTACTCAGGATGCGCCGGTTGCGCAATATTTGCAGGCAGGGTTATTAAGCTCCGCGTATTTTGCCGTTGCCTGGCTGGCGCATACCCTGGCCAAATATGCCATTGCCAGCGAAAAGCTGGCCGCCATGCGTGGACTTGATCTGGCCAACATGGCGGAAGCCAATCGGCTGGTGATTCAGGACACACCGGACGGGGTGCTGGTGGTGGACGAACGCGGTGCGGTCAGGCAATACAATCCAAGTGCGGAACGTTTGCTTGGATTCACTTTTCCGGCTGCGGGAAAAATCACGCTGGGTGATTGCGCCCCCATGGTGGCAAGCCGGTTCGATGCCTGGCGGCAGGATCGGGGGCGCGGGTACGAAGTGCTGCGCTTGCCTGTCACACATCGCCAGGTGCGGGTACGCTTTCTGCCGGTGCAGCGTGAAGGCTTTTGGGGGGCTGTCGTATTTCTTGAAGACATGCAGCGCATCCAGGCTCAGGCACAACAGATCAAACTCGCGGCACTGGGGCGGCTGACTGCCAATATTGCCCATGAAGTGCGCAACCCGTTGTCGGCGATCAGCTACGCCGTCGAATTGTTGCAGGAGGAGGTGCATGGCTCAGCGCAGGAAAGGTTGTTCCAGATCATTCTGGATAATACTGCCAGGCTGAATCGCATCGTGCTGGACGTGATGCAGCTGAACAAGCGCGATCGGGTGCAGAGCGAAGTGATCGACTTGGCGAAAGAGCTGCCGCGTTTTATCGAGGGGTTGCAGCACACTGAAGGCGTGGTTCACGAGATATTCCTGATTGATGTCGGGCCGGTTTGCGAAGTAAATTTTGATCGTGGGCATCTTGAGCAGGTGCTGTGGAATTTGTGCCGCAATGCCTTGCGTTATTGCCGCAAGCAGCCGGGCAGCGTGAAGTTGCGTGGACGGTGTTCCGATAAATGCACAGCCGTGCTGGATGTCGTCAACGATGGCCCGGCAATGCCCGCTGATGTCGTTCAGCAATTATTCGAGCCATTCTTTACCACGTCGGTCGGCGGTACAGGCCTGGGTTTGTATCTTGCGCGCGAATTGTGCGAGGCAAACGGGGCAACGCTCGAGTATGTGCCGCAATCAGCAGACGGCGTATGTTTCCGGATTATGTTTGGAGAGAAAAATGAGCCCTGATGAGCAATCTGCCGATATGCGTACCCCACGTGTGTTGGTGATAGATGATGAGCCGGACATATTGGAACTGCTCGAGCTTGCGCTGGTGCGCATGGGGCTGCAGGTCGAGCGCGCCGGCAATGTGCGCGAGGCAATCCAGCAACTGGGCAGCAAATCGTTTGATTTGTGCCTGACCGATATGCGCCTGCCGGATGGTGATGGACTCGAAGTCGTGCGTCACATTGCGGAGCACAATGTAGATGTGCCGGTTGCAGTGATTACTGCGCATGGCAATATCGAAAATGCGATTTCCGTGCTTAAGGCAGGCGCCTTTGACTATCTGTCCAAGCCGGTCGCGCTGGAGCAATTGCGCGCCCTGGTCAAGGCTGCACTCAAGCTTCCGCATCCCTCCGACGCCGTGCGCGAGGGCGTGCGCACGTTGCTCGGGCGCTCTCCGGCGTTGCAGAAGGTGCGTGACCTGATCGAGCGTGTTGCACGCAGCCAGGCGCCGGTACACATCTGTGGTGAATCAGGCAGCGGCAAGGAATTGGCGGCACGCCTGATTGTGGAAAAAAGTGCCAGGCGTGACCAGCCCTTCGTTGCGGTGAACTGTGGCGCGATTCCGGAGGCGCTCATGGAAAGCGAATTCTTCGGGTATCGCAAGGGTGCATTTACCGGTGCGGACAAAGATCGCGAAGGTTTTTTTCAGGCGGCGAATGGGGGTACCTTGTTTCTTGATGAGGTTGCCGACCTGCCCTTGAATATGCAGGTGAAGCTGTTGCGGGCCATTCAGGAGAAAAAGGTACGCAAGGTGGGTGCCACCCAGGAAGAGGCGGTGGATGTGCGCATCATTAGCGCCACACATCACGGCTTGGCGGAACGCGTGCAGCAAGGAAAATTTCGCCAGGATCTGTATTACCGGCTGAATGTCATTGCCTTGACCATGCCACCGTTGCGCGAAATGCGTGATGACATCGAAGACATAGCCAAGCAGCTGCTGGCGCGCCTGAGTGACAACCAGAAAGTTGAATTTTCCCCCGTAGCTTTGCAGGCACTGCACACTTACGAGTTTCCCGGCAATGTGCGCGAACTGGAGAATATCATTGAGCGTGCACTGGTCATGTGTTCTGGAGGCATTATTACACCGGACGATATGCAACTTGTCATTGCCGGCGGCAGTGCGCCGGAAAACAAGCTGGATGCGGCTGGCAAGATTCCGCTCACCGATTATCTGGATCGTGTCGAGCATGCTGCCATTCTGGAAGCTTTGCAACAGACCGGATTCAATCGCACTGCAGCGGCCAAGTTGCTGGGGGTGACTTTTCGTGCCTTGCGCTATCGCATGGAGCGGCTGGGTATTACTGACAAGGAAGGCGGTCAGTGAAGATCAAGGCAGAAGGATGGCTTAGCGGTGTACGCCGAATCGCGTCGCCTAACTTCGACACACGGCCACCCGGCACTGCAATCGACCTGCTGGTTATACACAATATCAGTTTGCCGCCAGGGGAGTTTGGTGGCAAGGCTGTTGCACAATTATTCACCAATGTGCTGGATACCGAAGCGCATCCTTATTACGCGCAACTTCAGGGCTTGAAAGTCTCGGCTCATTTCCTGGTCAGGCGTAATGGCGAGATCATTCAGTTCGTGCCGTGCGGTAAGCGTGCGTGGCATGCTGGCACATCCTTATGGCGAGGGCGCTCCTGTTGCAATGATTTTTCCGTAGGCGTGGAACTGGAGGGTAGTGATCACGTCCCGTTCAGTGACCGGCAGTATGTCGCCTTGGCCAGATTAACCCGAGTGTTGCAACGCGTTTATCCACTGCGCGCGATCGTTGGACATGCCGATATTGCGCCAGCGCGCAAGACTGACCCTGGTCCTTTCTTTGACTGGCCGCGCTACCTCGCCAAGCTTCGAGGAAATCCTGCGCGCCATGGTTCGGAGAGGGCAGGCCAGCTTGCGCAAAGAACATAGGGTCGTTTTGTGATCAATGACAAGGGGCAAAAATTCCCCTCTTTTTTTGCCCGTTGTGCAAAATTATTCAAGCCAAAACAAAATATTGCTTGCATAAATTTTTTTATTCACTAGAATTAGCAAAAAATGAGTCACAAAGCACTACATATAGTGGTTTTGAGTTTTTCGGGCCGATTAGGTCCAAGTATCTGGGGCGTGTATGCTGCTTGCTACTGAAAGTAATTTATCTTCCTCCTTACTGTCCACCCGCGACATTCCTGAATCTTCCGTCTTTTCCAGCGTACCGTTTGACCAGTGCAAACAGCACAGTGTGATCTCTCGCAATGGCTCCGAGGTTTCAGTTGGGTCAGCCAATATTTCAATTGCATTGACTCAGTGCTTATCCGTCCGCAATAGCAGCCGGAAGGCGGCTCTCGCACGTTGGCACGGCCTTAGCCGCACCACGAGATTTGGCAAACGAGAATGTCTGAATTTGTCGTCGATTCACAATATGCAGAACCGGAACACTAAGGTTTGCGGGACATTAGCCGATATGAGGTGCTGGGCATGAACGCATGTCGTGGGTTTAGCTCTGTCTTGCCAGGCAGTCTTCCGGTCGCAGACTGGCTTGATCCCAGGCGCAGTGAAGCAATGATCCGCTTCGTGCTTGGTGAGTATGATTGATCCCAAGAAGGGGGGTTGTATCAAAAGCGTATTGCCGGGTATCTGACGGCGGTGCGCTGTCTTGGGATTAAAGGGCTTCGGTTACGCTGTGCTGCAGCGTGCTGAGGGTGCAGTAGGTGGTATGTTGTGTTCTTTAATTTTGATTACCAAAGGAGGTTGAGATGGCAGCAGTAAAAAAAGCTAAACCAGCAGCTAAAAAGGCGGCTCCGGCCAAGAAGGCGGTAGCCAAGAAGGCGGTAGCCAAGAAGGCGGTAGCCAAGAAGGCGGCTCCAGCCAAGAAGGCGGCTCCAGCCAAGAAGGCGGCTCCAGCCAAGAAGGCCGTAGCCAAGAAGGTCGTAGCCAAGAAGGTCGTAGCCAAGAAGGTCGTAGCCAAGAAGGTCGTAGCTAAGAAGGCGGCTCCAGCTAAGAAGGCAGCTCCAGCTAAGAAGGCGGCTCCAGCTAAGAAGGCAGCTCCAGCTAAGAAGGCAGCTCCAGCTAAGAAGGCAGCTCCGGCTAAGAAGGCAGCTCCGGCTAAGAAGGCAGCTCCGGCTAAGAAGGCAGCTCCAGCTAAGAAGGCAGCTCCAGCTAAGAAGGCAGCTCCAGCTAAGAAGGCAGCTCCAGCTAAGAAGGCAGCTCCAGCTAAGAAGGCAGCTCCAGCTAAGAAGGCAGCTCCAGCTAAGAAGG
>JAUQWW010000070.1 GCA_030834965.1 Gallionellaceae bacterium
ATCTGATAGAGGAGCCAGTCAGCATATTCCATCAGGGACAGAGGCATTGCCTCACAGAAAGTCCGGATCTATGACTGCAATCTTCACCTTCTTACTGTCATTGATTGAGGGCTTGGCAAACTAGGGGCGACCATCTATGACTGTCGGCATAGGCGACTTGCCACATGTATTCGATGATACGAACCCTTTCGGGGAATTTCAGCTCCCGGTTGATGAGAGACGTGAACTGATGAAAATCATTGGCGGCCGTCGCCGTCTGGTGTCCCAGTTTGGATAGTTGCGCCACTTCCGCATCCGATAGATCAAACCTTTCCTTGAGGATTTTCAGTATCGTGGCCAGCTCATGGTCTGTACTATCGGTATCCGACCGCATGACTTCGATTAGCAGCACGGCAGTTGCCAGTTGAAGGGTGTGTTCGGGGCGGCTCTCGATACTGGTGGGCGTAATGATTGCAGATAGAAAGTCACTTACTTTGTTCAGCATGGCTAATGGCTATTTCCGGCAAGATTTCTTGGGAACAACAGGGTACCGTAAATAATACGGGCCAGCATCGCATTTTTCCAGACCATTGCGGCTGGCCGGACATTTGCTATTTGCGAGCTCACCGGTATGATTGGACGTGACAAGCAATGCTTTGCTGTTGACGTCGTAACCTGAAAAAATGACGGAGGTTGCACATGCATAAGCTCAAGAATGAAGCCGCATTGTTTAAGGAGGCGCTGCTCGCGGGGGTGAAGTACGCGGAGGGGCGCGGCGTGGTTGAGTTTGAACCTGCTGACTCTGCGAGTGAGAAGCTGTTGTACATCTACCGTCTGCTGGTTCACGACAAGGTGATTCAGCCCATGCCTGAAGAGCAGGTTGCCGAAAAAACCTTGCGGCACAGGATCAGCCTCTGGTATGCGAGGCAGTTGCCCAAGGATCATCCGCTGCTGAAATAAATCAAGCTGTGACGCTTTATTTGCTTGCAGCAACGAAGGTTTCGATAATGCGGCGTGAACCGCGCTAGTTTAGTCGTGCCGGTTCGATATGCTCTGCGGCATCGCACAGGGGCAGCAAATTTACCATGATAGAATCGGCCAGCTAATTTAGGCCAGCCATGCGACTCATCGACCCACGCACAGCGCACGTCCTGAGAAACCCTGTCTCCTTTGCGCTTCAGGTTCTGAAGGCTTTCAAGGCGAATCAGGGCCTGCTGCTTGCGGGCGCGGTGGCCTACTACGCGCTGCTTTCCATCGTGCCTCTGCTCATCCTCATGGTAATTGCGCTGTCGCATGTGATTGACCAGGACGTGCTGCTCGCTACGTTGCTCAGGGCGCTGGATTATGTGGTGCCGGTGGAAGGCAGGGCAGTGGTGGCGGAACTCAGGGCGTTCCTCGATCATAGCGCAGTGATCGGCTGGGTGCTGCTGATCACGATGCTGTTCTTCAGTTCGCTTGGCTTCAAGGTGCTGGAGAACGCGATCTCGGTGATTTTTTTGCACCGCATTCAGAAGCGCAAGCGGCACTTTCTCGTTTCGCTGCTGTTGCCCTTCGGCTACATCATTTTTATCGGCGCGGTGCTGTTTGTGGGCACGTTCGTGATTGCCGACCTGGTGGTGATCGGCGGCGAGAATATCGTCCTGCTGGGGCATAGCTGGTCGCTGGGCGGCTTCTCGCGCATGCTGATCTACGTCGCCGGTGTCATCGGGGAAATCCTGCTCATCTCCGCGATCTATTACTTCATGCCGGTAGGCAGGCTGTCGGCGCGGCACGCGCTGATAGGCGGCGCCACGGCGAGCTTGCTGTGGGAATTGATTCGCCATGCGCTAGCCTGGTTTCTCGCCACGCTGTCGCAAGTAAGTGTGGTGTATGGTTCGCTGACCACGGCCATCATCGTGCTGCTCAGCCTGGAAGTCGCCGCCACTTTGCTGTTGCTGGGCGCGCAGGTGATCGCGGAATACGAACGCATCGAAGTCGGCGAGGCCACGCAATTGCACATGGCGATGCGCAGCAAGGCCGAATGAATCAGCGGCGCTGCTTTGGCCGACGCCTTGCGCCAGGGCATTTTTGTTACCATAAGCAATGTTTTTCCTGAGGGAGGCACCATGACTGTCCTGTCCGACCGTTTCAACGCGGCGATCGCCCGTTTCGACGCTGTTAACGCAGCAGACCCCAACACGGAAATGTTTGAAGGCAAGGAATACCCCAAGGAACTGCTTTACGCGCAACGCATGACGGCCTGGCTGGACAAATACGAGCCCGATGCTTCCGAGGCGCTGCGGCTCGCCGTGCGCGCCCAGCATATCTGTCGCTGGAAGATTCCGCGCCGCGAATACACGATGGACCGCGATGGTTACAACGAGTGGCGCACTACACTCGCGAAGATGCACGGCGACATCGCAGCCGAGATCATGCGGGAGGTGGGCTATGACGAGCAGATGTGCGAGAGAGTCAAGGCACTGTTGATGAAGGATCGCATCAAGCTGGCAGACCCCGACGGGCAAACGCTGGAGGATGTGATCTGCCTGGTGTTCCTGGAATTCTATTTTGTCCCCTTCGCGCCGCAATACAACGACATCAAGCTGGCCAGCATCGTGCGCAAGACCTGGAAGAAGATGTCGGAGCGCGGCCACCAGACGGCGCTGACGCTCGCTCCGCTGTTGCCTGCGAATTTGCTCGAGATTGTGAAGAAGGTGGCGGGCTGAGAAACCCGCCGCGCTTTCGGCTTGTGCGGCTACGTGGTGGGAGAAGCTTTTCATTAGTGCCGCATCCCCCGGTGAAGAAATGGGCGTATGATCGTTAATTAGAATTATCTGATATGCTCGAGATAAAATAATGAAAAACGATAAGAAGCCTTCGGGAAATCAAGAAAACTCGGCTTCCTCCATCTTATATGTCCGCCTGCCTTGCTGGAAGATATACCCTGGCGGGGTCATCTATGTCGCGGACTACATTCACAAGCGGCGCCCCGACGCCCAACAACACCTGCTCGACCTGGCGCTGGTCGCGCCTTCCGAGCGCACGCGCGTGCTCAAGGAACACCTCACCAGAATGCAGCCGGACGTAGTGGCTTTCTCCTGGCGCAACATGCAATCCTTCGGTCCCCACCCTGAAGACGATGCTCTGAGCGTGGTGATGAATTTCGACCATTCGCCCAGCTGGCTGCGCCGGATCAAGGCGGCGAGGGGTGCATTTTCCATCATTCGCGACTACACCCTGAGTCGCCTGCGCAATTTCGGCTACATGAAGCTGGTGCGCAAAATGCTGCCCGCTTCGCGCATCGTCGTGGGCGGTACGGCGGTGTCGATTTTTGGCAAATACGTTGCGGAGAAATGCCCGCCGGACACCGTAATCGTCATCGGTGAGGGTGAGGACACCATGCTGTCCATCATTGATGGATTCACTGCACCGGTCGGCGAGTATTTCTACAAGGATCGTGGCGGGCATGTCGAACACCGCGAGCGCACAGAAACGTTCGACTTGAGCCAGCTCACTGCGGTGGATTTTCCGTATATTGAAACAATTTTCCCCGACTTCGGCAGTTATCTCGGCGATGATATCGGCGTGCATACCAAGCGCGGCTGCCCGCTGCAATGCCACTTCTGCCTGTACAACAAGATTGAGGGGGCAGAACAGCGTTACCGCAACCCTGTAGAGATCGCCAAGGAGGTGGAAACGCTGAACAAACGCTACGGCGTGAAAAAAATCTGGTTTACCGATGCGCAATTCTGTTCCACCAAGCGCAGCACGGAACATGTTGACCACATTCTGGACGAGCTGCTGACACGCAAGATCGATATTAATTGGTCTGGCTACCTGCGCCTGAATCATCTCACGCCGGAAATTGCGCGCAAGATGCTGGCCACGGGCATGGGCAGCCTCGACCTTTCCTTCACCGGATCGCAGGAGATCATCGACAAGCTTACCTTGGGCTATAAACTGGAACAGCAGATGAGCGCATTCCGTGTATTTCGGGAGAACGGCTACACCAACCAGAAAATCAAACTCTACATGCCGCTCAATGCCCCCGGCGAAACGGTCGAAACGCTGCGCATGACCATCGCAAAAATCAGGGAGCTATATGACATGTTTGGCCGCGACAACGTGTTGCCATTCATCTTCTTCATTGGCATTCAGCCCAACACACCGGTGGAGCGTCTGCTGATCGGACAAGGTTATCTGAAGCCGGACTATAATCCGCTTACGCTCGATCCATTTCTTATCAAAAAGCTGCTTTACAACCCGCAACCACTCGGCCGCCTGATCGGCCGCGCCTATCTCGAAGCGATTGAATCGTCCGATCCGAACAGCGAATATATCGGCCGCGCCACCATGGACATCATCGAACGCGAATTGAGTTTGATTGCGCTGCCGGCCAAACACCAAAGCGCATTCAGAATTCAGCAGGCGAAATCTTGCGGGGAATTGGAGAGGTCTGTTCCGGATTAAAGTAGATAATCTGGAACAGACTATTGCAGGGCTGGAATGAAGGTGCCAAGCTCAAATCGATTTCTTCGATCGCAGACAGACGAGCCTATGGAGAGGAATCACGAACACTTGCAGCTGCTGCTTACCCGCGAGATGCCTTACGGCAAATATAAAGGCCGGTTGATCGCCGACCTGCCCGGAAACTACCTCAACTGGTTTGCGCGCAAGGGCTTCCCGCCCGGCGAGATCGGGCGGCTATTGGCGTTGATGCAGGAGCTGGATCACAACGGTTTGTTATCGCTGCTTGATCCGTTGCGCAAGCGATGAATCGCGAATAAGATGAATCGCGAATAAATAGAAAATCTGTTTGTGCCGGATCAATCGCGGCTTTGCTGAAGTCCCCCTCACTTCTGATGCAGCAATGCCAGGTATTCGCGCCATAATCGTGTTCACGTTGTTTAATGTGAACATGTGAACGTTAATACTTTACACAAGCAATCTCAAGCAAAAGCCAGAAAGATCCTTATCATATTGATTATCTGTAAATAAAAAGATTGGCACGGTTACTGCTCAGAGCTAGTCGTAGGCGACCATTTCGTGTCGCCCCTAGTTAACCAAGGAGCAACAACCGTGAAGCTGAATAAATTCGTTTTGACATTGACTGCCGCAGCCTTGCTGCCAAACTTTGCTTTTGCCGGCATGGACGCGATTACTGCCAGCTTCGAGCGTGACCTGCAACATAGCATTGCCATCGAAGCACTGCCGGTCACCAGGACCGCAGCCGACCCGCTGGTGGATGCGATCAGCGTTGCCTTGTACGGCACAACCGACCAGGTACTGGCCAGCTTTGAGCGTGATGTGAATCGCGAGCCGACTGTATCCCAGAATGCCTTGTTGGTCAGCGCAGCCGATCCGCTGGTGGATGCGATCAGCGTTGCTCTGTATGGCACAACCGACCAGGTACTGGCCAGCTTCGAGCGTGATCTGAATCGCGAGCCGACTGTATCCCAGAATGCCTTGT
>JAUQWW010000071.1 GCA_030834965.1 Gallionellaceae bacterium
TCGAAACCCTCTACGTCCAGCACGGTAATTTCCTTACCGTGGAATGTCACCTTGGTTCCGGCTGAACGGCTGGAAGCCAGCGGATACAGATTATTTACCGGAAAGTTGCGCTGTTCCAGAATGGACAGCATGGCCTCGCCAACCGCCCCGGTCGCACCCAATATGCACACATCGTATTTCTTGCTCATCGCGTTACTCTCTCAAAGTTTCAATTTTTACAGCGCCGCCACCACGGCATCGCCCATCGCATCCGTGCCGACTTTCTGCATGCCTGCCTCGGCAATATCGGCAGTGCGCAGGCTTTTCTGAAGGGTCTTGCGCACGGCGCCTTCGATGCGTTGCGCAATGTCCTCACGCGCAAACGTGTAGCGCATCATCATCGCCACCGACAGAATTGTCGCCAGCGGATTGGCAATATTCTTGCCGGCGATGTCCGGTGCAGAACCATGGCACGGCTCGTACAGTCCCTTGTTGTTCGCATCGAGCGAAGCCGACGGCAGCATCCCGATCGAGCCGGTCAGCATGGAAGCCTCGTCCGACAGGATGTCGCCGAAGATGTTGCCGGTGACGATCACATCGAACTGCTTGGGCGCGCGCACCAGCTGCATCGCCGCATTGTCCACATACATGTGCGACAGTTCGACCGCCGGATATTCCTTCGCCACCTCGGTCACAATCTCGCGCCACAGCATGCTGGTGTCCAGCACGTTAGCCTTGTCGACCGAACATACCTTCTTGTTGCGCTTCATCGCGATCTGGAAGCCGACATGCGCCACGCGCCGAATTTCGGATTCGCTGTACAGCATGGTATCAAAGCCCTGCCGCTCGCCGTTTTCCAGATTGCGTATGCCGCGCGGCTGACCGAAATAAATGTCGCCGGTGAGCTCACGCAGAATCATGATATCCAGTCCGGAGACCACTTCCGAACGCAGCGTGGAAGCGCTCGCCAGTTCGGGATAAAGGAGCGCAGGGCGCAGATTGGCAAACAGGTTCAATCCCTTGCGAATCCGCAGCAATCCTTGCTCCGGGCGCAGCGGCCGCGCCAGCGTGTCGTATTGATAACCGCCCACTGCGCCAAGCAGCACCGCGTCCGATTGTTGCGCCAGTTTCAGCGTCGCATCCGGCAGCGGATCGCCCGCCGCGTCATAACCCGCGCCGCCGATGTGCGCATATTCCAGCTCGATTTTCAGGCCGTCGCTGCGCAAGGCTTCCAGCACTTTTGCGGCCTGCGCCACGATTTCCGGCCCGATGCCGTCACCCGGCAATACTGCGATTTTCATTTACACATTCCAGTCAAATTAAGCACACAACCAGGGCTGCTCTGCACAATGCCTGGCTTCATACGCCTTGATTTCGTCCACATGCTGCAAGGTCAGGCCGATATCATCCAGCCCGTTCAGCAAACAATGCTTGCGAAAAGCCTCCACCTCGAAGCGATACACCGTCCCGTCCGGTGCGGTGATGCTCTGTTGTTCCAGATCGACCTTTAACCTGTAGCCCGGCGTCGCTTCCACTGCCTTGAACAGCGCATCCACTTTTTCTGCATCGAGGCGAATCGGCAGCAAGCCGTTCTTGAAGCAGTTGTTGAAGAAGATGTCGGCAAAGCTCGGTGCGATGATGGCACGGAAACCGTAATCTCCCAGCGCCCACGGCGCGTGTTCACGCGACGAGCCGCAGCCGAAATTTTCGCGTGCGAGCAAAATCTGCGCCCCCTGATAGCGCGGCAGATTCAGCACGAAATCCGGATTGAGCGGCCGTCTGGCGTTATCCATGCCCGGCTCGCCGTGGTCGAGATAGCGCCATTCGTCAAATGCATTCGGGCCGAAACCGGAACGCTTGATCGACTTCAAAAATTGCTTGGGAATGATTGCATCAGTATCGACGTTGGCGCGATCCAATGGCACAACCACCCCGTCCAGCATGGTAAATTTCTGCATTATTTTGCCGACTTCTCCAATTTTTCACCACCCATCTTGATGTCCTTGCCCAGACCCTCCACCGTATTGCAAGCGGTCAATGCCAATACGGCAAACAACAACAAAAACATTTTCATTACGCTCTCTCCTTTAGATTGCACTTACATCGACAAAATGACCCGCAATCGCCGCGGCCGCCGCCATTTCGGGACTCACCAGATGGGTGCGCCCGCCCGGCCCCTGCCGCCCCTCGAAGTTGCGGTTGGAAGTGGAGGCACAGCGCTCGCCCGCTTCAAGCCTGTCGTCATTCATCGCCAGGCACATGGAACAGCCCGGGTCGCGCCACTCGAAACCGGCCGCGGCGAATATCCTGTCCAGTCCTTCCTGCTCGGCCTGCTGCTTGACCAAACCGGAACCCGGCACCACCATCGCCAGTTTCACATTGGCGGCGATACGCTTGCCGCGCGCCACCGCTGCTGCCGCACGCAAATCCTCGATGCGGGCATTGGTGCAGGAACCGATGAACACTTTATCAATATTGATATCCACTATCAGCGTGTTGGCTTGCAACCCCATATAGTGCAAAGCGCGCTCGGCATCGTGACGCTTCACCGGGTCGGCCATGTTCGCAGGATCGGGCACGCGCCCATCTACCGCCACGACCATTTCCGGAGACGTTCCCCACGTCACCTGCGGCTTGATTACTGCGGCATCGAGGCGCACCACCTGGTCGAACTGGGCGCCCGCATCGCTCGTCAGCGTGCGCCAATGCGCCACCGCCTTGTCCCACATTTCTCCCTGAGGCGCGAACGGACGCCCCTTGAGGTAGCCGATCGTCGTGTCGTCGACTGCAATCATGCCGGCGCGCGCGCCTGCCTCAATGGCCATGTTGCACAAGGTCATGCGCCCTTCCATGGAAAGGCGGCGTATCGTACTGCCGGCAAATTCAATCGCGAAACCCGTGCCGCCCGCCGTGCCGATCTTGCCGATCACTGCCAGTGCGATGTCCTTGGCGGTAACCCCCTTGCCCAGCGTGCCTTCCACCAGCACTTGCATGGCGCGGGCTTTCTTCATCAGCAAGCATTGCGTCGCCATGACATGTTCGACTTCGGACGTACCGATACCGAACGCCAGTGCAGCAAACGCGCCATGCGTGCTGGTATGCGAATCACCGCACACCACGGTCATGCCGGGCAATGTCGCGCCCTGCTCCGGGCCGATCACATGCACGATGCCCTGACGCAGGTCAGACATCTTGAATTCGGTGATGCCCAGCGCATCGCAATTGCTGTCCAGCGTTTCTACCTGCAGGCGCGAAATTGGGTCGGCAATACCCTGCGCGCGCCCGGCAGTTGGCACGTTGTGGTCCGCCACCGCCAGCATCGAACCTATGCGCCATGGCTTGCGTCCGGCGAGGCGCAGCCCCTCGAATGCCTGCGGGCTGGTCACTTCATGCACCAGATGACGGTCGATATAGATCAGTGCCGTGCCATCGGCCTCCTGGCGCACCAGGTGGCTGTTCCAGAGTTTGTCGTAAAGAGTCTGTGTGCTCATGCTTGCTTCCATTTAGAGCCGTCGATTATGCCATATCAGGCGGGATCTCCGCCACGGATGCGGTCTTGATAAACGAGCGCGACAACCCTGCTCCATAAGGTATCAACCATAAAATCGATACTGCTAAGGATTGGCTTCTTCTCCCCACAGCTGATGCATTTCGAATCGCATGGTCAGCTTTTTTTCGTGAAGCACCTCTTGAATCGCATACATATCACTTCCCGTATCCCGCTTGGAAGAGCTAGCCAGCAATCCACCGCCCGGCCCGATGATGGCATGCACCACCGGTGTTGTGGGAGCAGTTCCTTTTCGCACCACAACCCCGATCTCCCGGTTCTGCAGGCGCACAAAAGTACCCGGGGGATAGAGGCCAAGCTCCTTGATGAAAAAGGCGGCAAGCAACGGGTCAACGCTCTTGCCCTGATCGACAAAAATGTCGCGCAGCGCAGTGTTGGGAAATAACGACTTCTTGTAACTCCTGGCCGAAACGCGTGCACAGTAGCGATCCGCCAGCGCAATAATCTTCGCATTCTGAGGAATATCCTGACCGGACAACCCCTTTGGATAGCCGCTGCCGTCCTCATTTTCATGATGATGCAGCACATATGACAACCAGTCGTGGTCTTTGATCCCGGCCTGTTGCAGCACCTCTACCCCATCTTGCGGATGCCGGCGCATGGTCGCAAACTCCTCCGCGGTGAGAACGCCCTCCTTTTTTTGCAGCTTGTCGTGATAAGTCAGCATGCCAATATTCATGGTCAATGCGGCGGCGATGATTGACATGATTTCATCGGAGGATTTTTGCATCGTTCGCGCAACCAGGATGGAAACGATGGCCGTGTCCGTACAATGCCGCACTGCATACACTCCGGATATCTGATTGAGCAAAATGCAGGCGAGTGCGACATCAGAATTCAGCCTAACTGCAAAATCAACGACTTTCGCAATCTCAAGAATTTTGGCCTCTGCGTTGGCTTCGTTTGCCAAGTTAAGCAGGACATACTCAAGCCTTTTATTGGCCTCATTTATCAGGCGCAGGACAGAAGGTTTTTCCTTTCTTGGCAAGATTTGCGGGGCGGGACGGCGCATATTGGCTGGGTCGCCGAAATCAACATACAAACCACGTTCCATCAGAACTTCCACTTGCCGCTGGTCATTCACGACATAACCCTGATGCAGCAGCAAGATGCCTTTTGAATCGTACACATCCCAGGGCAACGGGGTGCCCACTGTAACGTCAGAAATGCTGATGCGCCGCTGCGCCATGTGAATTGCCTTTTTCAGTCACAATTAATCAAAAAATACCCAACATGCACTAACGGCCGAACATGCCATAACTGTATGGTGAAGTAAAACATTCTATTTCTGTTGCTCGGGGCGCAAAACTCCGATCAGAGCGGATTTTCAGCCACTTCCCTGAGCTTCCACCCCATCAGCAACAATCCCAGCAAGGCGGCGAGCGCGCTCATCGAGTACATCACGCTGGCTCCCCAATGCTGCCACAGCGGGCCGCTCAACAGTCCGCCGGCCATGCCGCCCGCGCCGTAAGTCAGGCTGCCGAACAGCGCCTGCCCCTTGGACTGGTGCCGCCCCCGGAAGAAATGGTGGATCAGCGCCACTGCCGCCACGTGGAAGGCACCAAAGGTAGCAGCATGCAACACCTGCGCCAGCAAAATCAACGGCAGCGACCCCACCCCCCATCCAATCAGCATGAAGCGCAGCACCGCGCAGGCAAAACTTACCATCAGGATTTGCGGCAGGGTGATATGCCGCGTCAGCCACGGCATCAGGAAGAACACGCCGATCTCGCAGATCACCCCCAGCGCCCACAGCCAGCCCACTGCACTCTTGGCATAACCATGCTCCACCAGATAGATGGAATAGAAGGTGTAGTAGGGGCCGTGCGCCAGCGACATCAAAAAACACGCACCGAACAGCGCCAGCACCTGCGGCTGCAAAACGATACTGGCGATGGACTGGCTGTCGGTGTGGTGCGCCAGCACGTCGACATGGGGTATCTGGAAGGCAAACAGCAGGATCCCCAGCATGATGGCCAGCCCCGCCCACAGCAGCCAGTAGATGGCGATGTAATCGAAGGCATAGCCCAGCCCCAGCACGGACACGATGAAACCCACCGAGCCCCAGGAGCGGATACGCCCGTAGCGCGAAGTGTGCTTGCCCAGGTAGCTCAGCGTAGTCGCTTCCACCAGCGGCATGGAAGCACTCCAGAAGAAGCTCATCACCGCCAGCACCAGCAGCAAGGGGTAAAACTCCGTGGTAAAAAACACTCCAAGGTAACCCAGCACCCCGCCCAATCCTGCCAGCTTCACCACCAGCAAACGCTTGCCGGTATGGTCGGCCAGCCACCCCCATAAATTGGGCGCAAGCATGCGCATCACCGGCTGCACCGACATCAGGATGGAAATTTCCACCGCACTGAAATGGATGGACTTGAGGTACAGGCTCCAGTAGGGCGCGAACATGCCCACGAAGGCAAAGTAAAAGAAATAAAACCCGGCGATGCGCCAGTGGTAATTTTTATCCTGAGTCACGACAAGTCAAAACGTCAACGCGGGCCGGGGGCGAATACCCGCAAAGCCGCATTATCTCACGCGAATAGAAAAATTTTGCGTTGCACCCTTGAAGTCTGGAAAATCGCCTCCATTTTCGCGTGGACGAATTATTTAGAGAACCCGAATGCATTTCTGGAGAAAGAAGCAGATGGATCAAAACGAAGCAGCGCCGCAACAAGAACAGGCCGCCCAGGCCGAAGTCATGCCCAGCCTGGAAGAATCGCTGAAACAAGCCGAGCTGAAGGCACAGGAACATTATGATGCCTGGATGTACGCAAAAGCCGAGGGTGAGAATATCCGCAGGCGCGCGCAGGAGGACATCAGCAAGGCGCAGAAATTTGCCGTCGAGCGCTTCTCCAACGAGCTGCTGGCGGTGATGGATAGCCTGCAGGCCGGGCTCGCGGTACAGACCGAGAACGTGGAAGGCTTCAAGAGCGGCATGGAGCTGACGCTCAAGCAACTGACCAGCGCATTCGAAAAATTCAGCATCAAGGAAATCAACCCCGTCGGCGAAAAGTTCGACGCGCACAAGCACCAGGCCATCGGCATGGTGGAAAGCGAACAGGAGCCGAACACCGTGGTGAGCGTGATGCAGAAGGGATATACGCTGCATGACCGCATCCTGCGTCCGGCGCTGGTGATGGTGGCAAAGGCGAAGGAATAAACACACGCTTCCTCCGGACATCCTGAAAAACCCTTGAAATAACCCGTGCCGCCCCCATCTCAGGCGGTAAGGCGGCAAAGATTTTGATTTTTACGCATTCAATCGAAAGGAAAGAAAATGGGAAAGATTATTGGTATTGACCTCGGCACCACCAACTCGTGCGTCGCCATCATGGAAAACGGCAAGCCGAAGGTGATCGAGAATGCCGAGGGCGCGCGCACGACGCCGTCCATCATCGCTTACATGGAAGACGGTGAAGTTCTGGTCGGCGCCCCGGCCAAGCGCCAGGCGGTCACGAACCCGAAAAACACGCTGTACGGTGTGAAGCGCCTGATCGGCCGCCGTTTTGAAGAGCCGATGGTGCAGAAGGACATCAAGATGGTGCCTTACGGCATCGTCAAGGCGAAGAACGGCGACGCTTGGATCAAAGTGCGCGACAAGGAAATTTCCGTACCTGAAATCTCCGCACAAGTACTGGCGAAGATGAAGAAGACTGCCGAGGATTATCTGGGCGAGCCGGTTACCGAAGCGGTGATTACCGTGCCGGCTTACTTCAACGACAGCCAGCGCCAGGCCACCAAGGACGCCGGCCGCATTGCCGGGCTGGAAGTGAAGCGCATCATCAACGAACCGACCGCAGCCGCGCTGGCTTTCGGCCTGGACAAGCAGGAAGGCGACCGCAAGATCGCGGTGTACGACCTGGGCGGCGGCACGTTTGACATCTCCATTATCGACATCGCGGAAATCGAGGGCGAGCACCAGTTCGAGGTGATGTCCACCAACGGCGACACCTTCCTCGGCGGCGAAGACTTCGACATGCGCGTGATCGAATATCTGGTGGAAGAATTCAAGAAGGAAAGCGGCATCGACCTGAAGAAGGACATGCTTGCGCTGCAACGCCTGAAGGACGCGGCGGAAAAAGCCAAGATCGAGTTGTCTTCCGCGCAACAGACCGAAGTGAACCTGCCCTACATCACGGCGGATGCTTCCGGCCCGAAACACCTCGCGGTCAAGATCACCCGCGCAAAACTGGAAAGCCTGGTGGAAGACCTGATCGCGCGCACCATCGAGCCGTGCAAGATCGCGATGAAGGATGCGGGCGTTTCCGCCTCCGATATCGCCGACGTGATCCTGGTCGGCGGCCAGTCGCGCATGCCCAAGGTGCAGGAAAAGGTGAAGGAATTCTTCGGCAAGGAGCCGCGCAAGGACGTGAACCCGGATGAAGCCGTGGCCGTGGGCGCAGCCATCCAGGGCGGCGTGCTGCAAGGCGAAGTGAAGGACGTGCTGTTGCTGGACGTGACCCCGCTGTCTCTGGGCATCGAAACCCTGGGCGGCGTGATGACCAAGCTCATCAAGAAAAACACCACGATCCCGACCAAGGCGTCGCAGGTGTTCTCCACCGCGGACGACAACCAGAACGCCGTGACCATCCACGTGCTGCAAGGCGAACGCGAAATGGCTTCCGGCAACAAGAGCCTGGGCCAGTTCAACCTGACCGACATCCCGCCCGCACCGCGCGGCATGCCGCAGATCGAAGTCACCTTCGACATCGACGCCAACGGCATCTTGCACGTGTCGGCCAAGGACAAGGCAACCGGCAAGGAAAACAAGATCAAGATCCAGGCCAGCTCCGGCTTGTCCGAAGCGGAAATCCAGCGCATGGTGCAGGATGCCGAAGCGCACGCCGACGAGGACAAGAAGGCGATCGAACTGGTCACCTCGCGCAACCAGCTGGACGCACTGATCCATTCCACGCAGAAGTCGCTGAAGGAATACGGCGAACAGCTCACGGCAGATGAGAAGAGCACAATCGAGTCCGCATTGAAGGAAGCCGAAGAAGTCGTGAAGAGCGACGATAAGGCTGCCATCGACGCCAAGGCTGAAGCGCTCGCCGCCGCTGCGCAGAAACTGGGCGAGAAGATGTATGCCGCCGAGCAGGCCAAGGCGCAAGCCGGTGAAGGCGCGGCTCACGCCGAACCCGCCAAAGACGAGGGCGATGTGGTCGATGCCGAGTTCACCGAAGTAAAGGACAAGAAGTAATAACCAACCACAGGGGTTCAGAGACACAGAGAAAGCCTTGAAACCACAACCAAGCCTGTGGTTTCAACTCCCTGTCGTTCTCTGTGCCTCTGTGTCTCTGTGGTGAGTGGGCATGTCGAAAAAAGACTATTACGAAGTGCTGGGCGTCAATCGTGACGCATCGGACGAGGAAATCAAGAAGGCTTATCGCAAGCTTGCGATGAAGCATCACCCCGACCGCAATCCGGACAATCCCAAGGCGGAAGAACACTTCAAGGAAGCCAAAGAAGCCTATGAGGTGCTGTCCGATGCACAGAAGCGCGCCGCCTATGACCAGTATGGGCATGCCGCTTCCGACGCCGGCATGGGTGCGGGCGGATTCGGCGCGGGCGGTGCGGGTGGCTTTGATTTTGCCGACATTTTCGGCGACATCTTCGGTGGCGGACGTGGGGGCAGCGGACGCGGTCGCAGCAACGTGCACCGGGGCGCAGACCTGCGCTACAACCTGGAAATCACGCTGGAACAAGCCGCACGCGGCACCGAGACGCAGATCCGCGTGCCAACCATGGCCGAGTGCGAAACCTGTCACGGCAGCGGCGCCAAGCCCGGTACCAGCCCAACCACCTGCACCACGTGCGCCGGGCAAGGCCAGGTACGCATGCAACAAGGTTTCTTTTCCATTCAGCAAGCCTGCCCGCGCTGCCACGGCAGCGGCAAGATCGTTACCTCGCCGTGCAGCGCCTGTCATGGCGCGGGCCGCATCAAACAGCACAAGACGCTGTCGGTAAAAATTCCGGCAGGCGTGGATAATGATGACCGCATCCGCCTGTCTGGCGAAGGCGAGCATGGCAGCAATGGCGGCCCGCCCGGCGATTTGTACGTCGTCATCCACATCGCGCCACACGCAGTATTCCAGCGCGACCATAACGACCTGCATTGCGAAATGCCCATCAGCTTTGCCGTTGCGGCGCTGGGCGGCGAAATCGAAATTCCCACGCTGGATGGATCGGCGCGCATCAAGATTCCAGCCGAAACGCAATCCGGCAAAATTTTCCGCCTGCGCGGCAAAGGCATCAAAGGCGTGCGCAGCACAACCTATGGCGACCTGCACTGCCACGTGATGGTTGAGACTCCTGCCAACCTCACCGAACGGCAGAAGGAATTGCTGCGTGAATTCGAGGCGATCAACCAGAAAGACAGCGAACGCCACAGCCCGCGCGCAAAATCCTGGATGGACAAGGTCAAGGAATTTTTCGGTCCGTAGACGGAAAATTCTTGGCCTTGCGGCGAAGGCTCACATGAGCACAGCGAATGTTAAGGGCGCAAGCCCGGCCGAAGCCACAAAGTGAAGGAGTTCTTTGGTCCGTAGACCAAGAACTTCCTTAACTTTGCGGTAAAGGCTAACTTGCGCAGCAAGTTAAGGGCACAATCCCGGCCTGAGCCACAAGGCAAAGGCGCTCTTCGGAGCACAGCGCTCGCACCCACTGACCGGAGGAAACATCATGCATATCCAAGCGCTCGGCCATGTCGTGCTCAAGGTACGCAACCTTGAACGCTCCGTGCAGTTTTACCGCGACATCCTCGGCATCAAAGAAGTCGCCCGCTATCGCGGTGCGATGGTGTTTTTCTCGTTCGGTTCGAATCACCATGATCTCGCCCTGCTGCAACTCGGCGAACAGGCATCACATCCTGCCGAAACAGATGTCGGGCTATACCACGTTGCACTCAAGGTGGGCGACACCTTGGACGAACTGCGTGCATGCAAGGCGCATCTGGAACGTCACGGCGTCACCATCCTGGGTACCAGCGACCACAATGTCAGCCAGTCAGTCTACATACAGGATCCGGACGGAATCGATATCGAGCTGTACGTGGATGCCGACCCGGCACTCTGGAAGGACAACCCGGAAGCCGTGGCGGTAGTCAGGCCCCTCAGGCTTTGACCCGTTTGCCCAGGCTATCTTTCCGTGATTCGTTGCCTGGCCAAATTAAGAAATCCGCTTATTGTAGTGCCATAGCCGCCGCATTATTCTCGCCCGAGAATTCTCGCAAAGGCAAGCGCCATAGGTGTTGCAGCCGGGGGCAATACGGTCACAATTGAAAACCTCGCCAGTTACCTTACCCTGTTCTCAACCGCTGCAACGGCGTCAACCTGAAAGGTTCATGGAAGTGGATATCAAAAAAATCACCATACTCGGCGGCTACGGCAGAAACGGAACAAAAGAACAAGTCGACCAGGTTGAGCTGAGAATGGGCGATCTGCTCAGCATCGTCGGCCCGACCGGCTCCGGCAAAACGGCGCTGATCAACGATATCGGCCTGTTCGCCAACGAAGATACGCCCTCCAGAAGACGCATCCTGATCAACAGCGCTGCCCCGTCGGAAGATTTTCTGGATGACCCCTCCAAGAACCCCATTGCGCTGATCACCCAGCACACCGGCTTTCTTTCCGACATGAAGGTTGCCAATTTTCTCGATATTCACGCCAAGGTGAGAAAGAACACCAATCCTGATTCGGTGGTAGCAGACGTTCTGGATTTCGCCAATCAGCTCACCGGCGAACCGATCATCACCGAAAGCGCTATGACCGAATTGTCCGGCGGGCAGAGCCGCGCGCTGCTGATCGCGGATGCGGTGATCATTGGTAATTCACCGATCATTCTGCTGGATGAAATCGAGAACGCCGGAATCAACCTGACGCGCGCGCTGGAGCTGTTGCGAAAATATGAAAAGATTTTCATATTCGTCACCCACGATCCGCGCATCACCCTTTCGTCGGATTACCGGATCGTGATGAAAGGCGGAGCAATGCAGGATTCGATCACCACCAGTGCGGAAGAAAAACGTATTGGCGATCTGGTCACCCACATGGACAAGATCATCGTGGGCCTGCGCGACCAGATTCGCTCCGGCGAACGCCCAGTGGAAAAGGAATTTCAGGCGGTTATGGAATTGGTTTGGCTGACATAGGAAACAATCATGAAACTCATCATGTGCGCAGGCCCCCCCACCAGCGGCAAGACCACCGTACTGCGGCAAGTGATACGCAGACTGCTGAAGAAGGGGCGCCGCCTCGCTTATCTCAAGGTCGATGTCCAATATGCGGATGAGGACGAGCTAATCCGCAACGAATTCGGCATCCCTGCGAAGAAAATTTATTCCGGCGAACTGTGCCCTGATCACGCCAGCGTGCTGGTGCTGGGGGACGCGGTGAAATGGGCGGAAAAAGAAGGCGCCGATCTGTTTGTCGAGACGGCCGGACTGTGCTTGCGTTGCGCGCCGTATATCCAAGGGTCGCTCGGCTTTGTCGTGCTGGAGGCAACCAGCGGCATGAACCTGCCACGCAAGATCGGCGCCATGCTCTCGCTGGCAGACATCGCGGTCGTGACCAAGATCGATCTGGTATCGCAGGCGGAACGGGAAGTTTTCCGGGCCAACATCATGGACGCTGCGCCGCTCGATGTGGTGGAGGTGGATGCATTGCGCGGCATCGGCATAGACCGCCTGGTCAGGAAGATAGAGCAGGCGCAAGACATAGAAAGGCCACTCATGCTCAAGGGCAGTCCGCCGGTAGCAACCTGCACCATCTGCGCCGGAAAGAAAGATATCGGCTGGGAACATCATTTCGGGGTGCTACGCACGCTGGACACGGACCTGTTCTACCGGGGTGAATAGTGGACGATGACATCGGTAAAATAGTGGCGTCGCTGCCGGGGAAAAACTGCGGGCAATGCGGCTTCAAGACCTGCGCAGAACTGGCGGCATGCGCCGTCTCACATCCTGCCGCACTGGAGCGCTGCATTTATCTGGAACGGGCGCTTCCCGCTGTTCCGCCCGAGCCCGCGCTGATAGCAGAAGAGATCAGCTGGATTGATGCGCTGGGCAGGGAATACGATTTCATCCTGGAACCCTTCCCGGAAGATCCGGGGCCGCGCGAAATCATTATCCCGCTCAATCCAGTCAATGTGGAAAAGCTTGGCGTCAAGAAAGGCGACATCCTGTATGGGCGCCCGTCCATCACCGGCTGCCCGGTCACGCATGTGGGGGTGGTGGTCCAAGAGCCGGACTATTTCAACGGCATCATCGTCTGGTGCGTGGTGGGTCTGCTGGACGCACGCGAGCGCGGCAGGGACATCGGCCACTACAACATCATCGCCTACGAAGGACTGGTGCGACACACCCGGGCCGAACTCCAGATCGGCAGGCGCTATTATTTTCTGCCGCGCAGATGCGTATTGATGTCCCGGCACTCGGGCCTGGTCAATGCGCTCGCAAAGCGACCACACGGGATGCGCGTGCGGGTGGAAGGAATCTGGATCAGCTAGCAAATTAAGGATTATCCCTAGTCATAAATAAGCAATTCACTTATTTAGCTGTCACGGCTGCCGCATTACTATCTCTTGTAATTTATTTGCATCAGAAGCCCCCCTCACCCCAGCCTCCAGTGCAACTTTTCAGAGAAGCCAGCCTCTTCGGATTGAGGTGAAACAGCCCGCAGAAATTTATTATTAAGGAGGCAACCATGAACTCGATCTTGCTTACGGTAATGCTTGCAATGGTAGGGGGGGCCGCACCGTTGGTCCCTTCTGTTTCCGTAGCAGCGGAACAGGAACCCAGCCAGATGCAAACCCAAAAGCAGGCAAAGGAGAAAATTTACGGCAGCCAGCTAATGACACGAAAAGAACGCGCCGAACACCGGTCAAAAATGCGCAGCCTGAAAACCCAGGAAGAACGCGATGCATACCGTTTGGAGCATCATAAAAAAATGCAGGAGCGCGCCAAGGGAAAAGGCATGACATTACCGGATGAGCCTCCAGCCACAGGAATGGGAATGGGTGGAATGAGACAGGGAGGCGGTGGCATGGGCCCTGGAGGTGGTGGCATGGGGCCGGGGGGTGGCCGCGACCGATGATTTTCTTCCAATTCGCCGCCCCGACGGGCATTCGAAGGGGCGGTGCGATATTTTAACCTGCAGGCGTAAGATTCCCCCTGCTAATGCAGTGCGCACACTACGCTGAATCACCCATCTGGTGATTTCCTCAATCGCTATACAACCTACGCTCAACCTCGTCGTCAGAATGGCAGGTGTCTTCGGCTGCCTAATCCGGGATAATGGCCGCTCTCAGCTTTCCACGTCAGCTGTCATGAGCCAATCGATTCCGATCTTCCCCCGCGCGACGGACTGGCTGCAACACGCAGCCCTCATACTGCGGCGCCTCGTACTGGTCCTGCTGACGATCTTTGCATTGCCGGCGGCGAGCGAGCAGGCGCCGCCGACTCAGCCCGTTGCCGCACAGGGTGTGCTCGAAGTCTTTGTGCGCGATGGCTGTCCGCACTGTGCTGATGCCAAAATATTCCTCGCAAAGCTGTCCAGCGAGCGCCCCGGATTACGGATCATCTACCGATCGGTGGACGGCGATGCGAGCGCCCGCGACGAGCTGGAACAACTCTCCCGAAGCGCAGGCATCTGGCCACCGGGCGTGCCGACTTTTGTTGTCGACGGGAGGATACTCGTCGGCTTCGATGATGCCGAGCGCAGCGGAGCGGCGTTACTGGCCTTGCTCGACCAGGCCGCGCCCCCTTCCTCTGGGCAGGTTGAGACCGAGCTGTTCGGCGCGCTCAGCGCTTCGCGCCTGGGTCTCCCGCTATTCACCCTGGCTGTGGGCCTGCTCGACGGATTCAACCCCTGCGCGATGTGGGTGCTGCTGCTCCTGCTCTCGCTGCTGGTGCGGCTGCAGGACCGCAAGCGCATCGCGCTGGTCGCCGGAACATTTGTGCTGGTGAGCGGCGCGGTCTATTACGCATTCATGGCGGCCTGGCTCAACGTCTTCCTGGTGGCCGGCATGTCGAAACCCTTGCGCTGGGCGCTGGCCGGCATGGCGCTTGCAATCGGCGTAATCAACGTGAAGGATTTTTTTGCCCGGGAGCGTCGCTTCTCGCTGTCCATCCCGGATTCAGCCAAACCCGGCCTGTATGCGCGGGTGCGCGGGGTGCTGGGCGCCAAGGCACTTCCGGCTTCACTGTTCGCAGTCGCGGCGCTTGCAATCGTAGTGAATTTCGTCGAGCTGTTATGCACGGCCGGCTTCCCCGCCATCTACACTGCCGTGCTGGCTCAGCAAGGCCTCAGCCCCTCGGCGCATTACGCGTACCTGGGGCTGTACATTCTCGGTTACATGGCCGACGACACATTGATGGTCACGGCGGCGGTGATCGCGCTGGGCAGCCGCAAGCTCACTGAGCGTGCCGGCCGCTGGCTCAAGCTGCTGAGCGGGGCTGTCATGCTGGCACTTGGCATTGTCATGATGCTGCGCCCTGAATGGCTGGTGTAGCACGGCTGATGTCGCATACCCGGCACAGCTGCCAGGCAATGCCGCTGGCAATAATCTCTGTCACGCTCAAACTCAACTCACTGCGAACCTGATTTTTCCCGTTGTATCGGGTGCGGCAATATGCCGCACGGGGGTGCGACATCATGTCGCACCTATTCACTTTCTGTCATTGGTAAGATTCACACGTCGCAGGTAATTAGTCTTATCTCAGCCTCACGCTACGCAACTTGACTATCACACATGTGGAAGAAAGGATGGCAATCATGAACGAGTCCAAACAGGCCGCTGCATCCCAAGACAACATCGAAATGTCCTCGCTGCTGCTGGGCGCCGGTTTCGCGCTAGCCTCGCTGATCATCCTGCCCGCGCTGGCCCAGCGCGTCGGCCTCGGTTCCAGCCTCACCATTGCACTGCGCGGCGCGCTGATGCGCGCCTCAAGCCGGGTCTGATTGATCCGGCACAATACCCGGCGCCATAGCGCCGACTGTGGCGGTTGTGACGCCCGAGTTTTCATATCAGGAACGGCCGTCAGATCGGTGGATGTTCAAACTGCTGATCCGGCTGACATCACCCATAAATCCTGGACAGGGCAGCCCACTTCTATGACCAGTAGCTGTCACGTTTTCAGTGGCCTCGCAGCACCAAAGATACCCTTTCAGCCAGCCCAAATCGGGGTGCGACAATATGTCGCATTCCAATTACAAGTATTTTGTCGAATAATTCAATCGTACACCGTGTGGCCACATATCGGCCGCAGTGTTCAAGTGCATCACGTGGCATTCAATCGTCTTTAGAGGAAAGGGATACAGCCATGAATGAAAGCAAAAACGTCTCGGTTTCTAGCGACAACAGCGAAATGTCCTCCCTGCTGCTGGGCGCCGGTTTCGCGCTGGCCTCGCTGATCATTTTGCCGGCCTTGGCACAACGCGTGGGCCTCGGCTCCAGTCTCACCATCGCACTGCGCGGCGCCTTGATGCGTGCTGCAAACAGAGTCTGACAATACACACCGCGCCCTTCCCTATTCCCCTCGGAAGGGCTGTGCAGTTGGCCGCTGGTTCCAGACTTCTGGAATTGGCCACAACGCCCCGCTAGCGTGACAGACAGACACGCTGCCACGACACCATAAATGGTAATATCCATGTGCGAATTGCCATTTTCATTCTAGTGTGCACACCATGCTATCGAGGAATTCACACCGCGCGTTCGTCTTTCTCGTCGTTTCACTGGCGCTGTTTCTGCTGACCTTCGCCGATGCAAGCAGCCATCGCGCCGAACGTGACGCAGCACTGGAGTCAAATGCGCGACTGGTGGCGCAACTCGGCCTGACCGACCTGTGCCTGTTCACCGAAGCCCGCTACACACGCCATCCTTCCCAGGCCGATTTGCACAGCGCTTTCCAGGATCACCCCACCGGCCTGGAACATTTCCCGAGCGGCGCGTTGCTGCCGCCGCCACGCGCGCTTGCCGCCTCCTATGAAAACCTGGATCGAAAAACAAAAAGCGCTGATTGACTTTACGTTGTCGTCGCTGGCGCGGCGCAAAGTAAAAAATCTCGGCATGCTGCTTGTCTACACGCTGATTGTGTTCCTGCTCGCATCGGTAATGCTGTTCACGCATGCATTGCGGCGCGAGGCGGCGGAAGTGCTGAAGAACTCGCCCGAAGTCATCGTGCAGCGCATGGTTGCCGGCAGGCACGACCTGATCCCCCCCGGCTATCTGGAAAAGCTGGGTCGCATCCGCGGCGTGCAGAAAAAGGAAGGGCGGCTGTGGGGCTACTACTATGACGGAGTGGTCAAGGCCAACTACACGTTGATGGCGCCATCCGCAGAGGCGCCCGCTGCGCAAAAGGTCGCAGACGGCAAAATCGTGATCGGCGCGGCGATGGCACGCGCGCGCGGACTGGCCACCGGCAACCTGATCTCCTTCCGCTCCTATTCCGGACGGCTGTTCTCGTTCACGGTGGCGGACGTGCTGCCGCATGCAGCGGAACTCATCAGCGCCGACCTCATCCTGATGAGCGAGGCCGATTACCGCGCCTTCTTCGACATTCCTGCCGGCTACTACACCGACATCGCGCTGTCGGTAGCCAATCCGCAGGAAGTGCGCAATATCGCCGCCAAGCTCGCCGAAGCGCTGCCCGATTCGCGCCCTATTCTGCGCGATGAAGTGCTGCGCACCTACGAATCCATCTTCAACTGGCGCGAAGGCATTGTGCTGGTGCTGCTCGCCGGCAGCATCTTCGCCTTCGCCATCTTCGCCTGGGAAAAAGCGTCCGGGCTGTCGGCGGAGGAGAAGCGCGAGATCGGCATCCTGAAAGCGATTGGGTGGGAAACCGGCGACGTGATCAAGATGAAATTCTGGGAAGGCGCGCTGATCTCCCTCACCGCATTTCTGCTCGGCTATGTCGCGGCCTATGTGCACGTGTTCCGCTTTTCCTCCATGCTATTTGAACCCGTATTAAAAGGATGGGCGGTGCTGTATCCGCGCTTCGAATTGACGCCGGTGGTGGATGGCTTCCAGGTCGCGACGCTGTTCTTTTTCACCGTCTTTCCGTACACGGTGGCGACCATCGTGCCGATCTGGCGCGCCGCCATTACCGATCCGGATGCAGTAATGCGGGGCTGAAGATGATTAAGTTGACCAATATCCGCAAGGCTTACAACCAGGGACGCGACAACGAATTCTGGGCGCTCAACGGCATCGATCTGAATATCGAACCACGACGCGTGACGGCATTGTGCGGGCCGAGCGGTTCGGGCAAGAGCACGCTGCTGACCATCGTCGGCTGCCTGGCGCGCCCGACCAGCGGCCGCGTGCACCTCAAGGAACGCGATCTCTCGGGTTTGCCTGAACGCTTTCTGACCGACGTCCGCCGCAGCACCTTCGGCTTCATCTTCCAGCAATTCAACCTGATCAAGGGACTCACCGCGCGCGACAACGTCATGCTGCCGGCCTACCCGCTCGGCGGCGACTGGCGCGCGCTGCATGCGCGCGCAGAAGGCCTGCTGGATACGCTCAGGCTCGGCCACCGCCTCAGCTCGCGCGTCGAATGGCTGTCCGGCGGCGAGCAGCAGCGCGTCGCCATCGCCCGCGCCTTGATCAACGACCCGGAAGTGGTGATCGCCGACGAGCCGACCGCCAACCTCGATACCGCGCTGTCGCGCGAGTTCCTGACCATCCTGGAAAACCTCAAGCAGCAGGGCAAGACCATTTTGCTGACCAGCCATGATCCGCTGGTGATCGAGTCATCGGTCGTGGATACCGTGGTCACGCTGCGCGACGGGCGTCTCGTGGAAGGCAAGTAACATGCTATTCCAACCGGCGATCATCGCTCTGCTGCTGGCCTCCGCGGTCAGCGTGGCGATGCTCGCTGCTGCGTCCCCGTTCGCCTGGGAGCTGATACGCCACTGGGACATCAGCAGCGGCTCCGAGCGCCAGCTGCGTCTGGAGCGGCGCACCTATTTGATGTCCACATTGCTCACCTTTGTCTTCGCCACCCAACTGGTGGCGCTGCTGCTGTTCGTGTTCAACGCCGACAAGATGGCGGTGATGTTCGTCGGCGCCATGTGTGCAGTGGGCACACTCAACGCCAATGCATTCGGCTTCCCGGCGCTGATCGCGCAAATCGTCGTCTTCTTCCTCGCCGCCGCCTGGCTGGTTCTCAACCAGGCCGACAGCCGCGCGTACGATTATCCGCTGGTGCGGGTGAAATATTCCCTGCTGCTCGGCATCCTCCCCTTCGTCGCACTCGCCTTCGGCTTGCAGCTCGAATATTTTCTCCACCTCAAGGCCGACGTCATCACTTCCTGTTGCGGCAGCCTGTTTTCGGGTGATGCCAAAACGCTCAGCGGCGATGCTGCGGCAATGCCCCCTCGGCCGGCGCTGGCGCTGTTTTACGGCACGCTCGCCGCGGCCATCGGCGCTGCAATACTCCATGCGCGCAAACTGCGCGGCGGCTATCTGGTCGCGGCATCCTCCGCCCTCGCCTTTGTTGCCGCGCTGATCGGCATCCTGTCCTTTGTCTCGCTGTACGTCTACGAGCACCCGCACCATCACTGCCCGTTCTGCCTGCTCAAGCCGGAATACGATTATCAGGGTTACTGGCTGTATCTGCCGCTGTTCGCCGCTACCGCTGCGGGGCTGGGTGTCGGCGCCGTCCAGCCATTCGCCCGCATCGCCAGCCTGGGCGCTATCGTGCCGGACATCGCGCGACGGCTGTCCTGGATCGCGGCAACTGGATTTGCCATATTTGCCGCCGTGGCGACATTCATGATCCTGCAGTCTAATTTGATACTGTTGGAAAATTGAATACCACTCAGAAACTTAGGGCTTTTGCTTATGGATTTTGCTCATATATTGTGTGATAGTCTGCTTGCCCGGATTGAAGGCATGAAAAATAAAATGTTCCGCTTTTTGACGCTGCTGCTGATTGCCCCGCTGCTCTCCGCCTGTGACGGCGGTGCGCCCAAGCTCAATACCGGCGCGACTGCACCTGCATTTACCGCCATGAGCCTCGATGGCTCCGCCATCCGCTTTCCCGAAGATGTTCGCGCCAAGCCAGTGGTCATCCGCTTCTGGGCCGACTGGTGCCGCTTTTGCGAGGGCGAAATGAAAGCCATCGAACAGGTCTACCAGCGCCGCCGCGGTAATGGGTTGCAGGTGCTGGCGGTCAATGCCGGCCAAGACAAGGAATCCGTGGCAGCCTTCGTCCAGAAAATCGGCATCACCTACCCGGCGCTACTGGACGAGAAATCGGATATCGCGCGGCAATACGGCGTAACCGGGCTGCCGACCACCTTTTTCGTCGGCGTCGATGGCCTGATCAAAACCAAGGTAGTGGGAGAAGCCGACGAGGCGACGTTCGACCGGCTTGCCGGGGAATTGCTGAAATGAAACAGAATCGCGCCTGCGACCTGTGCGGTCTGGATGTCGGAGCCAAGCCGTTCTATCTGGAAGGTCCTGAAAAGCGTCTGCAATTCTGCTGCGATGGCTGTCTCGGCATCTACCAAATGCTTCACGAACCCGAATCACCCGCAACATCCAACAACAAATCTGTAAACAAAGGAGAGAGATCATGACCATGATGCATGAAGCTGCAAAACATATACCGCAAGCTATGAGTTCCGCCGCTCCCGTTGCGCAAGGCGCAATGATGGCCGCCACCGGCTATGCCGCCGGACGCGGGCTGCTCGGCGGCGCGCTGCTGCGCAACCCGCTGGTGCTGCTGGCCGCCGGCCTGGTTGCCGGCTATTACCTGCACAAGCACCAGGACGAAATCGTGCTCGCAATGTCCAAGGCCACCGGCATGGGCAAGGATTTCCTGCTGCAACAGAAGGAAAACCTCGCCGACCTGGTGGAAGAAGCCAAGGACAAGGAAGGGCAGGCAGCGGCAGCAGCCAAGCCGGAACAGCCGTCCGCCTGAAGAACCTGACTGACCACACTGGGAGCCATCATGAGTGATGCATTCTCGCCGGAAGCGCTCGCCCGGCAAATCATCGTGCGCTATCGCGACGCGGGGCATGTGCGCTTTGCGCTTCCCGAGGCGCTGTGCGAAGAAGCTTTCGCCGCAACGATAGAAGAAGCCCTGCGCAGCGAGCCCGGCGTGTACCGGGTGACGCTTTACCGCCACCAGAAAAAGTTGTCGGTATTCTTCGACGCACACACCTGCGGCGTGCACAACGTCGCGCGCTGCCTGAATGGCGCGCTCGCCGCACCGGCCGCGCGCATGAAGCGCGAACACAAGGTTGCCGCGCTGGCGCAGAAGCTGCACGTCACCCAGCCGCTGCAATGGCTCAAGAGCAAGACCGGAAATGTGAAAACAAAAACCGAGGAACTGAAGCTGAAAGCCAAGCTGCTGTCCGGTTTCGCTGCGGCGCAAATACGGGGCAAGCCCATGCTGCAAAGCATGCTCTCGGAAAAGGCGATCATCAGCTTTCTCAACGATGTCGTGGTGTTCTACCTGATAAAAGTCCACTGGGAACTGATCAGCCAGAAATGGCTGAAGCAGCCGCTCAAGTTCCTCAACGCCTGGGCGGCCATCTTCTATCTGGTGTTTCTGCTGGTGCGCTTCCGCAAACAGGCGGCGAAAAAGCCATGAGCACTGCGCAGGCCGCCCTTGCACGCTACACGGTGGCACACCGGCTGTCGCGGCGCCTGCGCATCGTTTCACCCTTGCTCGCGAAAAATCCGGAGCGCTGCTACATCCTCGAAATCCTGCTGCGCAAGCGCCCGGAGATTCGCCATGTGCGCACCGTCCCCGAGATCGGCTCGGTCACGCTGCACTATGATTCGGCGCGCCTGCCGGAAGCGAATCTGCTCACCATCCTCAATGCGGTGATCGGCAATATCTCCACCAAAGCCTCCGCTGCTGATGCTGGCCGCCCCCCTCTCTCCGGCTCTCTCCCGAAGGGAGAGAGGGACAATGCGTCGCTTCGCGAATTTCATGCGAATGGTGCATTGCAGGAATGCGCGGTCGCGGTGGAAGGCATGACCTGCGCCTCGTGCGCGCTGCTGATCGAGATGAACCTGCAGCGCGATCCGCGCGTGAAAAAGGCCAGCGTCAATTACGCCGCGGGCAGCGCAACGGTGGAGGGCGCGCTCGGACGCGAGGATGTTTCCGCGCTGGTCGCCCGGCTCGGCTACACGCCGCGCCCGATGGACACGCTCGCGCAGCGGCGTCTGCTGGTGGAACGCGAAAAGGCGCAACTGGCGCTGGCCAGACGCCGCTTCCAGCTTGCCGCCGTGCTGGCGGTGCCGGTGGCCGTGATCGGCATGACCATGCATCGTTCTCCGCTGTTGCGCCTGGTCGAATTCGCGCTCACCACCGCCGTCATGGCTGGCCCCGGCGCGGAGATTTTCAAGAAGGCACGCATGCTGGCGCAGCAGCGCGCCGCCAACATGGACACGCTGATCGCGCTCGGTGCAGGTTCGGCCTATCTCTATAGCCTGCCCGGCCTGTTCCGGCGCCAGCATTATGTCTATTTCGAAGCCGGCGCGAGCATCCTTGCCTTCGTGCTGCTCGGCCGCTACTGGGAAGAAAAGGCGAAGGGCCGCGCCAGCGAAGCGATCCGCAAATTGATCGAGTTGCAGCCGGAGACTGCAACGGTGCTGCGCGACGGGCGCGAGTTTGTGGTGCCGATCGACGAAGTGGTGCTCGGCGACATCCTGCGCGTGCGCCCCGGCGAACGCATCCCAACCGATGGCGTGGTACTCGAAGGCCGCTCCAGCGTCGATGAATCCATGATGACGGGCGAGTCGCTGCCCGTCGCAAAGAATCCGCAGGACCGCGTCATCGGCGGCTGCCTCAACGGCATGGGCAGCTTTACGCTGCGCGTCACTGCCGTCGGTGCCGATACCGTGCTGGCCGGCATCGTGCATCTGGTCGATCACGCGCAAGGCGCCAAGCTGCCGGTGCAGAAGCTTGCCGACCGCATCTCGGCGCGCTTCGTGCCGGCTGTCGGCGGCATCGCCGCACTCACCTTCGGCGGCTGGCTGCTGGCCGGGCATCCGGTATCGCGTGCGCTCGCACACAGCGTCGCCGTACTGCTGATCGCCTGCCCGTGTGCACTGGGCCTGGCCACGCCCACCGCGATCATGGTCGGCACCGGCCAGGCGGCGCGGCGCGGCATCTACATCCGCAATGGCGATGCGCTGGAAACCGCCGCCAGGCTCACCACCGTGGTGTTCGACAAGACCGGCACCATTACCGAGGGCAAGCCGGCGGTCACCGACTTTGTCAATAGTTCCAAGCACGCCGATGCCGATCTGCTGGCCAGCGTGGCAGCGGCGGAACACCATTCCGAACATTTCCTGGCGCGCGCAATCGCCGCCTATTGCAGTGAGCGCAATGTAGCCGAGGCCAAGGTCCATGACTTCGAAGCGCTGGCGGGACGAGGCGTACGCGCGCGCCACGGCAAGGCTGCGCTGTTGATCGGCAACGCCGCACTGCTGGAGGAAAACGATATCGTACTAGGCGAACTCGCCGCATCGGCAGAAGCATTTGCCAAGCAGGGCAAGACACCGGTCTTTGTGGCGCTGAATGGCAAGGCCGTCGCGCTGTTCGCCATTGCGGACCGTGCACGTGCGGGTGCGCGTGCGGCCATCGCGCTGCTGCACCGCCTGGGCGTCCAGACCGTAATGGCCACCGGTGATGTCGAGGCCGTCGCCCGCCACATCGCGCTTGAAGTCGGCATAGACCGCGTTGTTTCACGCGCCACTCCGGCGGACAAGCTGGCGCTGATCCGCGACCTGCAGGCGCAGGGACAGCGCGTCGGCATGATCGGCGACGGCATCAACGATGCGCCGGCGCTCGCCGCCGCCGATGTCGGTTTCGCGATCGGCGGTGGTGCCGACATCGCGCTGGAAGCCGCCGACATCACCCTGGTGGGCGGCGACATCGCACGTGTGGCCGCGGCCATCGACCTGTCGCGGCGCACGATGCAGATCATTCGCCAGAACCTGTTCTGGGCGCTCGGCTACAACGTGGTGTCGATTCCGGTCGCCGCCGCCGGGCGGCTCAGCCCGATGATCGCTTCGGCGGCAATGGCGATGAGTTCGGTGTCGGTGGTCACCAATTCGCTGCGCCTGCAACGGGATTAGGCGGGGCATGGAGCACAGCCATCACCAGATTGCCGAATTCTCGTACTGGCTTGCCTTCATGACCGGCATTCTCGGCAGCGGCCATTGCCTCGGCATGTGCGGCGGCCTGGTGTCGAGCTTTTTCATGCGCCTCGGCGTGCGCTCTCCGCTGCCTTACCTGGCCTATCACGCCGCGCGTGTCACGGTTTACGGCGTGATCGGGCTGACCGCCGCGTTACTGGGTGCGGTGCTGGTGCAAACCGGCCTCTTCGGCAAGGCACAGGGCATCCTGCAGATCGTCGCGGGGCTCGTCGTGATCCTGCTCGGCCTCGACATGCTCGGCCTGTCGCCGGTGCGCAACACGCTGCGCTTCGCCCCGCTTGCCTGGGTGCGCAAACAGTTCGCCGATGCCACGCAGCGCGGCCCCGTTGTCGGCGCGTCCATCGGCGGCGCGCTCAACGGATTGATGCCATGCTCGATGACCATGGCGATGGCGGTGCAGGCCACCACCGCGCCCAGCCCTGCCGCAGGCGGCTTGCTGCTGCTGGCCTTCGGCGCAGGCACGCTGCCATCGATGCTTGGCGCCAGTTTCCTGTTCGGCAAGCTGGGAGTGAAAACCCGCGGCTGGCTACTCAAGGGCGCCGCGCTGTTCGTCATCGCGCTGGGCATCTCCACATTGTGGCAAGGCCTCGCTTACTACAATGTGATACGCAAGCTGGCGAACTGGTGACCTCCGGGTGCGGCATCATGTCGCATATTTTGGCAGGCTGCCGCCGGTAAAATTTATTTGCCGCATGCATTCAACCCATGTAAGGAGCGCATCATGAAACGACGTGACCTGTTGAAATTTTCCCTCGCTGCTGTCGGCCTCGCTGCCGTGCCGGCGCGAGCCGCCGAGTCCTGCCCCGATGACGGCACTCCAGCTCAGTTTGTGCCGAAAAAACCGGCCAATCCGCAGCCCCTGGACAACGACATCGACAAATACCCGAAATGCCCTTACTGCGGCATGGATCGCAAGCAGTACCATCATTCGCGCATGCTGGTGCATTACACCGACGACCTGCCCGACGCCACGTGCTCGCTGCATTGCGCCTCGCTCAGCCTTGCTCTGAACATAGACCGCGAGCCCAAGGCAATTTATGTCGCGGACAATACCTCGGCCGCCGAAATCAAGCCGCTGATCGAAGCAGACAAGGCAACATTTCTGGTCGGCAGCCAGATCAAGGGCGTGATGACGAAGCGCAGCAAGGTTGCCTACGGCAGCGAAGAAGCGGCCAAAGCATCCCAGGCGGCCAACGGCGGCGAGTTGGTCAACTTCGACCAGGCGCTGCTCACCGTTTACACCGACATGTCGCAGGACGTCGTCATGATCCGCAAAAATCGTGCAGAACGGCGCAAACGCGCGCAGCAGAAAGGCTGAGGCGGCGAGCAGCGATGACAATCATGCTCAGATACTGGCTGACGATGCTCGCCGCGTTTGGCTTCGTCGCCATTGCGGCGGCGCAGGACATCAAGGTGCCGCAGCCGGGCGCGAAGGACTTGTGCCCGGTGTGCGGCATGCTCATTTCGAAATACCCGAATTGGACCGCCAAGGTCATCTACCGCGACAAGAGCGCCCACTTCTTCGACGGCGCGAAGGACATGTTCAAGTACCTTAACGAACTGGAAAAATATGCCACGGGGCATCGCAAGGAAAATATTTCTGAACTGGTTGTCACTGAATTCTACGGCCTGACAAAAATCGATGCGCGCAAGGCGTTCTATGTCTCCGGCTCAGACGTGCTCGGCCCGATGGGGCACGAACTGATACCGCTGGAAACGCGCGCCGATGCGGAGGAATTTCTCAAGGATCACAAGGGAAAACAGATATACACTTTCGAGCAGATCACGCCCGAGCTCATCACAAAAATCGATAACGGGAAATTCTGAGCAATTCGCATCCTGATTAGTGCACGAGCTGGTCGGTTCGGGCGCGCCGATCCAGGCCGAAGCCTGCACCATGCTCGGGATCGGCATGCAGGCGCAGCCCCAGATCGTCCCGCCTGCGGCGTTTGGCGCCGTGCTGCGCAGCGCCTCCGCCCATCGGCTTTGGGCCGCCCTGTTTGCGCCGGTCGAGAGACTTACGACGCTCGGGACGGAGGCGGCTGTTGACCCGGACAAATCGTGCTGATGGATTCAGCGTGCGGGTAACAAATCTTTCCAGATCAGACTCAAGGTAACAAGCCTGTCCCTGCACGACAAAAAATGGAATGATGGGATCACGCTGACGGTCATGAACGAGCCACGCTGTGGCCGATTTGCTGGGTATGTGTGGTTGCAGGAAAGCAGCCGCCTCCTGTTCTGTCAGCAGAACATGATCCGGTGTTTGGTGCGTCGTCGATTTGTCGGCTGGTGGTTGCGCATTAAAACCGTGCTGCAGCAATGCTTCGAATTCCTGCTGCAGAACCGGCTTGGAGTATAGATTTCCCTGGGCGTAATCGCATCTGGCAGCGGCCAGCAGATCGCGCTGCCCCCCCGTTTCCACTCCTTCTGCGATCACCTTGAGGCCGAGCTTGTGCGCCATCACGATGACTTCGGATAGCGCCAGATCGTTCGGGTCAGTCGCAAAGTTGAGCATGAATGATTGGTCGATCTTCAGATAATCAACGCCCAATTTCCTGTGATGTGAGAGTGACGCATAGTCCGTGCCGAAATCATCAATCGCCACTTGCATGCCCGCGCCATGAAAGGCTAGCAGCTTGTCCGTGATGCCGGGTTCCGCATCCAGCAGCAGACGTTCGCCAATCTCAACTGCCATGTTTTTCCCGGGAAGCCCCATCTCCTGCAAATGGTGCAGCCATTTCGCCGCAAAATATTTATATCCGGCCTTGAACTGAACAGGTGACATGTTTATGCACACCTGAAAATCATCCGCAAATTGCCTGCTCCAGCGCTTTGCAAAGTGCACGGATTCTTTGAACACCCAATCCCCGATTTCGCTGATCAGACCTGCTTCCTCTGCCAACGGAATAAATTCGTTCGGGCTGATCACTCCCTGTGTCGGATGCTGCCATCTCAGCAGCGCTTCGGCCTTGCAGATGCGGCCAGTCACCAGATTAACAATCGGTTGAAAACAGACACTGAGCTGCCTGGCTGCAAGCGCGCCACGCAAGTCATCTATGAGGTGCATGCGTGCCTGTTCTGCTTGTTGCAGCGAAGCGGAGAAATGACTGAAGCAGTTGCGCCCTTTGCTCTTGGCAATGTACATCGCCTGGTCTGCAGTCTTCATCAGGGCGCTAATGCCATTGGCATCGTGCGGGTACAGGGTGATGCCGATGCTGCCCGACACCTGCACGATTTCACCTTCGAGATGATAAGGCTCTGCCAGCCTGTTGACGATTTTCTGGGCGACTTCGTCAGTATGGCGGATGTCGGGAAGCTCAGACAGGATGACCGTGAATTCATCCCCTCCCAACCGGGCGACCGTATCCGATTCGCGCACGCACGCACTGATGCGGCGTGCGGCCTCCTGCAGCATCGCGTCGCCCACATCATGCCCGAACGTGTCATTCACCTCCTTGAAGCGATCGAGGTCAATAAACAGCAGTGCGATCGGAAGGTTGGCACGATTTGCCCTCTTGATTTCCAGCCCCAGGCGATCCTGGAAAAGGCGGCGGTTGGGCAGCCCGGTGAGCAGATCGTAATAGGCCTGACGCCTGATGGTTTCCTCCGTCCGCTTCTGATCGGTGACATCGGAGAATAGCGTGACGCGCCTCAACACATTGCCATTGTCGTCATAGATGGTGTGGATCAACTGCCAGACGGCGTACTCCTCGCCATTCTTGCGCCGGTTCCATATTTCCCCTTCCCATATGCCGGTGGTGTTGAGCTTATGCCATATCGCCTGATTGAATGCCTCGTCATAGCGCGCAGAACACATGAAGTCGGGGGTCTTGCCGATCGCTTCGGCGGGCATATAACCGGACAGCTGGGTGTATGCCTGATTGACGGCAATGATGCGGTTGCTGCTGTCGGTGATCATGACCGCCTCACCGATTGCCTGATATACCGAGGCCGCGAATTGCAGCTCCTGCTCGGTGTTCTTTCGTGCGGTGATATCGGCGTGCGTGCCGATCATGCGCACCACCCAGCCATCGTCTCCACGGCCTGCAACGATGCCATGCGTGAGTATCCATTTCCAGCTCCCATCCTTGCACCGCACGCGGTATTCGATGGAAAACTTGTCCGATTTGTTGCGAAAAAATTCGCCCAGGACATCTATCCAGCGCGGCTTGTCTTCGGGATGAAGCCGTGCTTCCCACTCGGATATGCTGTTGCCGATCTCGTCCTCGGCAAAGCCGAACATAGCCTTGCCGGCCTTGGAAAGACTTACTTCGCCAGTCTCAAGGTTCCAGTCCCACACCCCATATTCGCCGCCTTCCAGCGCAAAGCTCCAGCGTTGCTCGTTTTCGCGCAGCGCATCCTCTACCTGCTTGCGTGCGGTAATGTCCTGCACCGCGCCTGCAGTAAAGAGCGGCTTGCCGAGGTCATCGCAAAGCGTTTCGCAGCGCTCGCTCACCCACTTGATACGCCCGTCCGGCGGCAAGCGCAAGCGATGGATCATTTCCCACGGCTTACGGTTCGCGGCGGAATTATTGAAGGCCTGATTGACCTTATTCCGATCCTCCGGGTGAATCATGCCCAGGAACATCTCGTAGCTGACGGGAGACGTTGTCTTGTCGATCTCGAAAATATGGAATAACTCGTCTGACCAGATCAGCTCGCCGCTGCGGAGATCGAGCCTCCAGCTGCCAACCTGGGCGATGCGCTGCACTTCGTTCAGCAGCTCATTGCTCTTGCGCAAGGATTCGATATTGGCAGCATGTTGCTGCAGCGTGTTGATGCGCTGTTCTGCAATGGCAAGGCGGATGTTCAGATGTTGCAGGTCGATGGGCTTTTCCAGGTAGTCATCCGCACCGGCAGCCAGCACCTGCCCGAGGTTTCCGAAGCGGGTGCGGGCAGTCACCACGAGGATCAGGCTTTCATA
>JAUQWW010000072.1 GCA_030834965.1 Gallionellaceae bacterium
TGACATCGGCACAGGAAGGGCTGGACGAGATTCAGGCGGCGCTGGCGCGCAAGGACATGGCGGCAGTGGCTGCGCTGGGACACCGCATCAAGTCGCCGGCGAAAACGGTGGGGGCGCTGGGGTTTGCTGAGCTGTGCCAGAAACTGGAGCAGTGCAAACATGCTGCGGATGCGGAACAGGCGCAGAGCATTCTGTCTCAATTGCGTGCACTGCTGGAGCAGATCCGGCTACAAATAGATAACGACCTCTCGATGCAGCAATAGGCGGCGGATCAGACGCTGGCCGGAAATTGACGGCATACTGAATCCCTGCTTCATCGCAGTTCATTTCCCGTGAAGTTCCAGGCCGCGACCCCTGCTGGGGTATAATCGCACCTCGTTTTTCGCTGCACTCCCAATGAACATTTTTTACGAAGAAGACGGCGCTTTCAAGGTCGGCACAATACTCACAGACAGCACGACCTCGTTGCAGGTGGAAAGCACACACGGCAAGCGCAGCAAGATCAAGGCAGCAAATGTGCTGCTGCGCTTTGCCCAACCTGGATTGAGCGAATTCATGGCGCAGGCGGAGGGCATCGCCGCGGACATAGATGTGGAGTTCCTGTGGGAATGCTGCCCGCCGGACGAATTCGGCTTCGATACGCTGTCCAGCGAATATTTCGGCCATGCGCCCAATCCCGTCGAGGCAGCAGGCGCGTTGATCCGCCTGCATTCCTCACCGATGCATTTTTACAAGAAGGGCAAGGGACGTTACAAGGCCGCGCCGCCTGAGGCACTCAAATCCGCACTGGCCAGTGCGGAGAAGAAGCGTTTGCAGGCGGCCCTGCAGGCGCGCTATACCGGCGAGCTGACTGCCTTCACGTTGCCGCCGGAGTTTGCCGGCAAGCTGCCGTACCTGCTGTACAAACCGGACCGCAACACGCTCGAAGTCAAGGCGCTCGAGGCCGCCTGTGCTGCCACGCATTTGTCTGCCGCACACCTGCTGCAGCGTTGCGGCGCGCTGCCGTCCACGCAGGATTACCACTTGCAGCGCTTCCTGTTCGAAAACTTCCCGCACGGCACCGGCTTCCCCGAGATTACCGTGGATGCCCACCCGGAATTGCCGCTCGCGGAGGACACCGCATTCAGCATAGATGACGCGACCACCACGGAAATCGACGATGCCTTGTCGGTCAGGCAGCTCGCCAATGGCAACTGGCGCATCGGCGTGCATATTGCCGCCCCCGCGCTGGGCATTGCGCCCGGCTCGGCGGGCGATGCCATCGCGGCACAGCGCCTGTCCACAGTGTACATGCCGGGCGACAAGATCACCATGCTGCCGGACAACGTGGTGCAAGTCTTCACCCTGAGTGCGGACAACGTTTGTCCCTCGCTGTCCATGTACCTCGAAGTGGATGCCGCAACCCTCGCCGTCATCGGCACGGAAAGCCGCATCGAGCGCATTCACATTGCAGCCAACCTGCGCCACGATACGCTGGAACCGCTGTTCAACGAAGGGACGCTGGCCGCCGGCAAACTGGATTATTCCTTTGCGCCAGAGCTCACGCTGCTCTGGAATTTTGCGCAAAAGCTGGAGGCAGCGCGCGGCAAATCCGCCGACAACAGCACACAGCAGGTCGATTACAATTTCTATGTGGAAAACGACCATGTCACCATCACGACGCGGCAACGTGGATCGCCCATAGACAAGGTGGTGTCTGAGCTGATGATTTTCGTCAATTCCGAATGGGGCAGGCTCCTGGCGGAGAACAATGCGGCAGGAATCTACCGCACGCAAAGCAACGGCAAGGTGAAGATGAGCACCGTGCCCGCACCGCACCAGGGGCTGGGCGTCGCGCAATACCTGTGGTCGAGCTCGCCGCTGCGCCGCTATGTGGACTTCATCAACCAGCGCCAGATCATCAGCCTGGTGCGCGGCGAAGCACCGGTCTATGCGAAGAACGACACCACGCTGTTTACCGTGATGCGCGACTTCGACGCAGCCTACACCCTCTACAACGAATTCCAGCGCAACATGGAACGCTACTGGTGCCTGCGCTGGATCCAGCAGGAACAGGTTGCCAGGGAAGCCCTCTCCCCAACCCTCTCCCGCGATGCAGGCGCGGGGGCAAACGAACCGTTGCGCGGGCTATTAGTTGACGCGCTGGTGCTGCGCGAGAATCTGGTAAAACTCACACGCATCCCGCTGGTGGGGCGCATCCCGTCGCTGCCGGAATTACCGCCCAACACGCGTGTCACGCTGGAAATCGGCGACATCGATTTGCTCGACCTCAACTTCCACGCGCGCTTTGTGGCGGCAGTGGAGGCTGTGGAGGCAACCGCATAATGTACGCCCCGCTCCGGCAGCGCGTCTCCGTCTCGGCGCTTGTTTCGCTTGCGCTGCATGCTTTCGTGCTGTTTGGCATCGGCTTCGTGCTGCCTGACCCGCGCAAGGCTGCCGACTTTCTGCAGCCGCTGGAAGTGGTGCTGGTCAACGCCAAGTCCAAGACACGGCCGACCAAGGCCGACGCGCTGGCGCAACATAACCTGGATGGCGGCGGCAACACCGCCGAGGATCGTCGCGCGGCGAGCCCGCTGCCCAATATCAGCGATGACAAGCAATTCATGCTGGAACAATCCGCGCGGCGCGTGCAGCAACTGGAACAGGAGGCCAAACGCCTGCTGACCCAGGCCAACAGCACGTACAGCGTCGCGCAGGAACAAATCCGGAACCAGCAGCAGCCGAACGAACGCGAAGCAGGCGAAGACGAGGAGCAGCGCAACCTGGAAATCGCCCGCCTGGAAGCCCAGATCAAGAAGGATTTTGAAGCCTACCAGAAACTGCCGCGGCGCAAATTCATCGGGGCGCGCACCCAGGAATACCGCTTCGCGCAATATATCGAAGACTGGCGCATCAAGGTAGAACGCATCGGCAACCTGAACTATCCCGATGCTGCGCGGCAAAAAAAGATATTTGGCAGCCTGCAGCTTACCGTATCCATCCGCGCCGACGGCAGCCTGGAGAACATGGAAGTCAGCCGCTCATCCGGGCAGCCCATCCTGGATGCGGCGGCACAGCGCATCGTGAAGCTCGCCGCGCCCTTTGCCGCGTTCCCGCCAAACATCCGTAAGGACACGGACATCCTCAGCATCACGCGCACCTGGTTCTTCACCCAGTCAGACAAACTGCAGAGTGAATAAGCACGCCACCATGCAGCCCATGCGTTTCCTGCTCCCTGTGTTGCTTGCCTTCACCCTGCTGTTTGCGCAGCACGGCGCGGCCATGCACGCACTCGGCCATATTCTGACTGGACAGGTGCCACAGGAAAAGCAGGCGCCGCACTCCCCGGCCTGCGAGCAGTGCGCGTCCTATGCACAACTGGGTGGCGCACTCGACAGCAGCGCACATTCTTTTACTGTTGAAGCTGCTCCCGGCACAGCGGTGCAGCAAGATGCCACTGCGTTTCACTCTCTCCATACCCTTGCCGCCGTCGCGCGCGGCCCACCTTCCCTGCTCCAGGCATGCATCTAACCGCTCCTCCCCCACCAAGTTGGAGGGGCGCTTTCTGATCATTCATTGGAGTATCACCATGTTCAAGTACACCGCACTCTGTGTGGCGCTGTTCGCGCCGCTATGCGCCCATGCAGCAAACGATGAAGACTTGCGCGCAATCCGCGATGAGATCCAGCAACTGAAAGACAGCTACGAGCAGCGCATCGCGCAACTGGAGCAACGCCTGCAGCAGGCCGAATCGGATAGCAAGGCGACACCGGCCAGTACCACCGCGCAACAGCCCGGCCGTGCCACAGCAAGCGGGGAAAGCGCATTCAACCCGGCTGTCTCGCTGATCCTGTCCGGCACTTATGGAGAGTTTCAGAGAGACCCGGCGATCCCGGCCACCGGCTTCACCATGCTGGCCCACACGCCGCCGGAGCAGGGTTTCAACCTCGGGGAATCGGAGCTGGGCATATCCGCCAGCATCGATCCGCAATTCCGCGGCGTGGCGACCTTTGCACTCGACCCAGCGGGCGGCATCGGCGTGGAAAATGCCTTTGTGCAAACCACTGCGCTCGGCAGCGGACTCAATTTCAAATTCGGGCGCTACTTTTCCGGGCTGGGCTACCTGAACGAGCAGCATGCCCACGCTTGGGATTTTGTAGATCAGCCGCTGGTGTACCGCACATTCTGGGACAACCAGCTGGGCGAGGACGGCGTGCAGCTCAGGTGGCTGGCGCCTACCGATACCTTCATGGAGCTCGGTGCTGAACTGGGCCGCGGGCGCGGCTTTCCGGGCAGCGACCGGCAGAAGAACGGCGCCGGTTCCGGCGTGCTGTTCGCGCATGCCGGCGATGACATCGGCGCGAGCAATAGCTGGCGCGCTGGCATTTCGCTGCACGAGACCAGACGCGAGAATGCGCAAGCGGACGGCGTTCCCGATCTGAATGGCAACGGTGTGAGCAACCGCTTCAGCGGCGACAGCAGGACTGCCGGCCTGGATTTCGTGTGGAAATATGCACCGGGCGGTAATACAGCCAACACCAGCTTCAAGCTGCAAGGCGAATATTTCCGCCGCAAGGAAAGCGGCTCGCTCACTTACGACACCGCAGGCGCCAACATCACCGACAGCTACGCCGTCACGCAGTCCGGCTGGTATTTGCAAGGCGTGTACCAATTCATGTCGCGCTGGCGCGCGGGCTTGCGTTACGACCGACTCGACTCGGGCACGGCGCAGGTTGGTGCATTGAATGCCGCCAATATCATCAGCAGTTATGGCTACACGCCGACGCGCAGCACGGTCATGCTGGACTACAGTCCCAGCGAATTTTCGCGCCTGCGCATGCAGTTTGCGCAGGACAAGTCGCGGCAGGAGCTGACCGACAACCAGTTATTCCTGCAATACGTGATGAGCCTGGGCGCGCATGGCGCACACCAGTTTTAGTTGATCGTCATACCCGCGCAGGCGGGTATCCAGCCAATTGAAAAACTGGATTCCCGCCTGCGCGGGAATGACAAAACCCAAAAGGACATACTATGAAAATGTTACTCAAAACATTACTGACGATCATGCTTGCGGCACTCGCCATACCCGCTTCCGCCGCGCTCAACATCTTCGCCTGCGAACCGGAATGGGCGGCGCTGGCCCAGGAACTGGCGTCAGACAAGGCCAGCATCTACTCCGCCACCAACGCGCTGCAAGACCCGCACCATGTGGAAGCGCGCCCCAGCCTGATCGCCAGGGCGCGCCGCGCGCAACTGGTGGTATGCACCGGCGCGGAACTGGAAGCCGGCTGGCTGCCGGTCATCCTGCGCGAATCCGGCAACCCGGACATCGCGCCCGGGAAGCCAGGCCACTTCGAGGCTGCACAGTTCGTGGCCATGCTGGAAGTGCCGACGCGCCTCGACCGTGCCGAGGGCGATGTGCACGCGGCGGGTAATCCGCACATTCAGACTGACGCGCGTAACTATCTGCCCATCGCCCAGGCGCTGTCTGCGCGGCTGGCCGAACTCGACCCCGCCAATGCCGCGTTCTACCGCACCCGCCTGCAGGCCTTCTCACAAGCATGGCAGGCTGCGATCACACGCTGGGAAAAACAGGCCGCGCCGCTCAAGGGCCAGCCCATCCTGGTGCAGCACACCGGCTTTCCCTATCTCAACAACTGGCTGGGGATGAAACAGGTTGCCGCACTGGAACCCAAGCCCGGCATGGAACCCAGTGCCGCATACCTGTCGCAGGTGGTGGCGCAGTTACAGCAACACCCGGTGCGCATGGTGATACGCGCTGCCTACCAGAACCCAAAGCCGTCCGCGTGGATTGCCGAGCGCGCGCACATTCCCGCCGTGGCCTTGCCGTTCAGCGTGGGCGGGTCGGATGGCGCAAAGGATCTGTACGGACTGTTTGACGACACCATTGCACGTTTGCTGGCAGGACTGAAATGAACGACGTCGATCTCAATATCCTGCTGCCCGCCTTCATCGCCGGCCTGCTGGTGCTCGCCACCCACGTACCTCTCGGCATGAAGGTATTGGCACGCGGCATCATCTTCGCCGACCTCGCGGTGGCGCAGATCGCCGGGCTGGGCGTCGTCATCGCAGAATTGCTCGGCGCAGCCGAATCTCCGCTCGCAGTGCAGGCGCTGGCCGTTGCCAGTGCCTTGCTCGGCGCAGCATTGCTGGCATTGATCGAACACAGGCTGCGCGATGTGCAGGAAGCCTGCATCGGCCTGCTGTTCGTGCTCGCCGCCACCGGCGGCATCCTGCTGATGAGCCACGACCCACACGCGGGTGAGCACATCAAGGACCTGCTGGTCGGGCAAATCCTGTGGGTAAGCAACGCCCAGCTCATGACGACTGCCATCCTCACTGCCGTATTGCTCGTGCTGTGGCGCGTGTTCAATCAACGTCTGGGCAGCCTTGGTTTCTATGCACTCTTTGCGCTGGCGGTCACCGCCTCGGTGCAATTGGTCGGCGTATATCTGGTATTTGCCAGCCTCATTGTCCCCGCGCTCGCCACTTACAAAATGCAGCAGCGGCGCCTGCCCGTCGCTTTCATGATCGGTACGGCGGGCTATGCGGCAGGCCTGCTGCTCTCGGTGTGGCTCGACCTGCCCAGCGGAGCAGCCATCGTGTGGGCGATGGCGCTGGCGGGAACGCTGGCGATGCTCAAAAAGCGCCGGGAATTACAGATATAATTGCTGCACTATGACAGACCGTTACGCCGTTATCGGCAACCCCATTGCACACAGCAAATCCCCGCTGATTCACGCCGAATTCGCGCGCCAAACCGGGCAGGACTTGAACTACGAAGCGATCGAAGCGCCGCTGGACGGTTTTGCTGCGACGATAGCCCGGTTGCGCAACGAAGGCTACAAGGGCTGCAACATCACCGTGCCGTTCAAATTCGAGGCATATCAACTTTGCAACCAGCTCACCGGGCGTGCGCGCGCTGCGCAGGCGGTGAACACGCTGTTGTTTGAGGAAGGCGAAATCCTCGGCGACAATACCGACGGCGCCGGCTTGATTGCCGATATCGAGCAGAACGTGGGATGCAAGCTGCTATTCAAGCGCGTGCTGCTGATGGGCGCGGGCGGGGCGGCGCATGGCGTGATCTGGCAGCTGTTCAATGCAGGCGCGAGCGTCGTCATCGCCAACCGCACGGTGGACAAGGCACAGCAACTGGCTGCTGAATTTGTCAGCTACGGCACGGTGTTTGCCAGCAGCTACGAGGCGCTGGCCGGCAAGCAATTCGATGTGCTGATCAATGCCACTTCCAGCAGCCTGTCCGACGAACTGGCGCCCTTGCCCTCGGGGATTTTTGCGCCCCATGCGCTGGCCTACGACATGATGTACGGGCGCGAAACGCCCTTCATGAAGTTCGCGCGCGATCAGGGCGCGGCCACCATCTCCGACGGACTGGGCATGCTGGTCGAACAGGCCGCTGAAGCCTTCTTCAAATGGCGGAGCGTGCGCCCGGATACGGCATCCGTTCTCGCCAAGTTGCGCGCGCAATGCTGAAAAAACTGTGGGGCTGGACGTGGCGCACAGTCGCGCTGTTTTTTGTTTTGCTCTTGCTTTACCAGGCATGGATCGCTGCGCACATCGCGTGGTGGATCAATCATAATCCTTCCACCAGCGCGTTCATGGAAAGCCGCCTGGAAGTGATGCAGGACAAGAATCCGGACGCCGAGCTGAAGCACAGGTGGGTGCCCTACAATAAGATTTCAAATCATCTCAAGCGCGCGCTGATTGCTTCGGAGGATGCAAAATTCGTTGATCACGAGGGATTCGATTGGGAAGGCATACAGAAGGCCTACGAAAAAAACCTGAAGAAGGGCCGGATCGTTGCGGGGGGTTCCACCATCAGCCAGCAGCTGGCAAAAAATCTGTTTCTTTCCACCAGGCGCACGCCGTGGCGCAAGGGCGAGGAAATCATCATCACGCTCATGCTGGAAACAATGCTGTCCAAGCAGCGCATCTTTGAAATCTATCTCAATGTGATCGAATGGGGCAACGGTGTGTTCGGTGCAGAAGCCGCGGCGCGGCATTATTATCAGGTCAGCGCGGCACAGCTGTCGGCAGAGCAAGCTGCCACGCTTGCCGCGATGGTGCCCAACCCGCGCTATTACGACAGGCACCGTGAAGCGCGTGGCCTGTTGCGCAAGACCGAGATCATTCTGAGGCGGATGAGTTATGCGGATATTCCGTGACGCGCGCGCATGGCCTCTCTGTTTCATAATAGGTAAAAGCCGTTAAGCCGATACCCGTCCTTTTTGCTGGGTACGCAACAACTTGCATCACTGAAAACTGGTTATACTTGCGGCGCGCCATGAGCATGTACACAGGGGGATCGCAATGCCGGGAGATGCGCACTTGAAATATCTTTCCATCCATCTGGATGAAAAGGGGCAGAAGGTAATCGCTTCTTTCAAACCGGAGGAAAGCACCGAAGCCGTCACTCTTGATGCGTTCATGCAGGCCATTCATGCAGCAGGATTTGGCGGGTATAGCATCCATCAGCCATCCGTAGAAGATGCAACGGCAAAATACAATTCCGGCGTTGCCTTTGAAATCATTGTGGGTGAGGCGCGGGACGGCAAATTCTCCATCCGCATCGATGCCAATCTTGTAGCCGCTTATCTAAGCTGCGCCCTGCCTCAGGGTGGCGCTCCGGTTCAAATACAAAGTGTCTTGCAGGAAGCTCAAAACAAGGGAATTACCGTGGCACTTGATCTCAAGGCCATCGAAAGGGCGCTCCGCGAAGGAGGCGAGAATGTACTGATCGCCAGTGGCAAACCGCCTGTGCCCGGAGTGGACGGAAAATTTGAAAGCCTCGTTCCGAGCATGAAAGAAAGAAGCCCCCACCTTGATGAACATGGTTTGGCCGATTTTCGTGATCTCGGCGAGGTTGTTGCGGTTCGCCCCGGAGACGCACTGATGCGGCTTATTCCTCCGACTGATGGCGAACCCGGGGAAACAGTGGCCGGGAAGATCATTCCCGTCAAGCCAGGGAAAAAAATTGCATTCGCAACCAAGCTGGATGGCGCCGCTCTTGATCCCAATAACCCCAATATGCTGATCGCGGCAATCGCCGGCTGCCCGGTTGTACTAAAAGACGGTGTGTCGGTTGAGCCCATCTATACGGTTAAGAACGTTGACCTTCATACGGGGAATATTTTCTTTGATGGGACGATACATGTATCTGGGGATATTAAGGCAGACATGTCCATCAAGGCCACCGGCGACATCCATGTCGATGGCACCGTTGAAAGCGCCATGCTGGAGGCGGGCGGCGATGTTGTCGTTAAGGGCGGCATAATAGGCAGTTCAGAACTCCACGCCGGCTCAAACGAAGAATTCCACGCCGCCATCAAATGCACTGGCTCGTGCACGGCCCGTTTTGTGCAAAATGCCCACATTTCAGCCGAAAACGGCATCTTCATCCACGATATTGCCATGCTAAGCGAGCTGACCGCAGGGCATCAAATCATTGTCGGTGACAAGGGAAGCCGCAAGGGCGACATCATTGGCGGAACCGCCCGCGCCACGATGCTCGTCAAGGCACAAAATATCGGCTCCCCTGCTTACCTGAAGACTGTTGTTCACGTAGGAGCAACTCCGCTCATGCATGAACAACATAACATTGTGACCAAAGCCCTTGAAGCTTCCGAACATAAACTTGCCGACATTAACAAGCTGCTCGAATTGGCTCGCTTGCACCCTGATCGGTTACCGCCGGAAACCGTCAAAACTGCGGAAGCAACGCGCGATGCTCTCAGCGCTGAAATTGAAACGCTCAGGGAAAATGAAATGGAACTGCGCAAAGAGATCGATATCGCCAACAAGGCGCAGGTAGTAGTGGAAAAACATGTTTTCGGAGGCTCCGAAATCTGTATCGGCCTAAAACACTACAAAACGGCAGACGACAGGGAAGGCGGGGTCTTTCATTTAAATGAAGAAGGCGAACTGGTCTTTGTCTAGCCTGCGTCTGATCGAAGGGGTCTTGCGTTCCTTGGCGCCAGCCTATGCTCCAACACGTGTCGCACACCTGGTTGCATTCCGTTTTGAACACACTGCGTAAGGACTTGCCCTGAAGTTCCTTGGCCCTAGTGGCCGTGTATGAGCGTGGGTGACTCTTCGAATTTCAACACCTCCTGCTCCACGCTGATCTTGTTGCATTGCTGCACACCGATGGGCTTATGCGCCTTGTTCACTATTTTTACGCAAATCTCGTGCTCGCCCAGTGCAAGTGAATTCAAGGTGTAGCTGTCCTTTATCCGGCGCAGCTCGGCCACTTGCTTGTTGTCCAGATAGAGGTGCGCATGATGGCCTTTGGGACCCAGCGTTACATCATAGTAGACCCGGCAGCGCACTTTTGGATCGAGTTTGACGCCATCGAGAGGCGAGGAAATCGAAACCGAAGCCGTTTCAGCAAATACCAGCGGGGCGTAGCAGCACACAGCAAGCAATACAGCCAAGGATCTGAGTTTGAGCATGATTATTCTTTTTCAGGTAAGCGACAATGCATCACGCGCAATTTACCGTATGTCAGCGCTGCTGAACAGCCCTGGCCTGTGGTACTGATGGGCGCTATTTCATTTTTTCCCAGTACTCGATTCACTGCTCTGGGTGATCCATCATGGCCTGACGGCTTCTGTCATAGCGCCAATGCCTGCAGGCCTCGACAGACTCCATCTGCATGCTATGATTTGCGCTGGCTCGCACGAAAATTCAGACCTTATATCAGGATCGTTCGTCATGACTACCCTCACCCCACGCAAGAAACGCGCTGCGCTGCCCGATGCAAAAGTCGAGAAAATCGGCATTGCGACCGCCCGGCTACACAAGCTGCTCAAGGAGCTTGGCCACACCCGCAACCTGGAAAAATCTGCCTCCACCATGCCGGACGCGCGCAACCGTCTTTCTTTTATCGACAAGTCCATGCACGAGGCATCGGAAAAAACCATCAACGCGGTGGAAGCCTCGGTGCCGCTGACCAAGGGCAGTCGTGCCGCCTGCAACGACCTGGCCGCGCGCCTTTCCAGCGTGGGTTTCAGCGAGCATGGCGAATTGATTGAAGAAACCGTCTCCAGGCTGAGCGAAATCGCCGCCGCCGAACAAGATGTTCACCACAATTTGATGCAGATCATGGAAGCGCAGGCGTTCCGCGATGTGGCTGGGCAAATGGTCAACAAGATCGTGAATGCCGCTGTCGAAATTGAAACCATCCTGCTCGATATCCTGAAGGAATACGCACCGGACACAAAGGATTCACTGATCAGCACCGAAGGATTGACTGCCGGCCCCGGTCTCAAGACCAAGGATAACGTCAAAGGTCAGGACGAAGTCGACGATCTGTTGGCCTCGCTGGGGTTCTGATGGGCGTAGCCGCTCTGGCTTTGCCTGACACGAATTCTCTACATCCATATCCTGAATCCTGGCCATTCTCCATATTTTGGTTGTGGTAATTGATTTTAAGAATTACCATATTAAATAGGTAGTTTGCTTATTGGATTGTCATGGTTTCCGTATTACCATTAACAATCTGACGAATACAAGCCGGCTATTACCGCCAGGCTTAGAGGTGTGCATGTCTGCAAATTCCTGATAAAAATAAGTATAAAATAAGTATAAGAATATCAACCATAAGAAAAATAAGTATCCGTCATGTCGGAGATGACCCTGGCAAACGACGGTCTATAACAACTAAATTAACGTGCCGTTTCTTATCCCCCAGCGTAAGCCGCGCTGACTTAAACTCTCAAGGGAAGGAGATTTTGTCGTGGGATCTATTGTTAAGCCTCATCACCGGACCATTTTGTTCTCAGCAGCCGTTTTGATTTTGGGTTTTGCAGCATACATGCCGCCAGCCCTGGCTGCCGGCATTGCCGATACCAAGCACAATCTTGGATCGACAGGAACAGGTATCAATCACACTACCAATACTGCCGAAATTTGCTTGTTCTGCCATATGCCGGTTGAGGTCGATAGCACAGGTGCGCCGCTTCCACCGCTTTGGAACAAGCTCTTGCCCACAAATACCGTATATTCGACTTATGCCAGCCTGCAATCGGGCAGCATAAGTGGCACCATCGGAAAACCCGGGGGAAACTCGCTGGAGTGCTTGTCTTGTCACGATGGCGCCCAGGCAATGGATAACGTGATTAACTTTCCCGGTTTGGGCGTTGACCCGACGGGCGGTGGTGCTGCTGGTCGGGGATTTACCTGGGTAGGTAATCGCCAGGTCAATGGCAAGTTGATAAACGTTAATGGCTCGCTGGCCGTGCTCGGCACCGACCTGAGGGACGACCATCCGATTGGCATTGAATACTGCGGTGGCCCGCGAGGCGGCGCAATTGGAACCTGCAAGGATTCCTATTACGTTCTGCCGACAGCAGGCATCGGGGGAAACATGGCGACCGGCCCTTGGTGGGTGGATACTCCCGACGGCATCAACGGAGTACGTGAAGCGACGGACATGCCTCTCTACGCCGCTGCGCCTGATCGTACTAGCGGCATCGGTCCGCAGGTGGAATGTGGCAGCTGCCACGATCCGCATTCCACCAACGCCCTTTTTCTGCGCCGCATAGCTGGAAACCGGAATAGCATCACCTGTCTTTCCTGCCACGTTAAGTAGGCCGGTTGCCGGATCGATCCAGGAACTGAACCGGGCCGGACATAAGATCTGGCCCGTTTTATTGCGGATAACTTGGCTTCACAGCTCACGTCTACAGGCGCCAAAGTCACAACGATAGCAATATCGAGTTAGCAACTCCGCAGCTCCAAAAACAGTTGCCGGCGCGTCTGCTATCATTGTGCCATGCTCAATATCCAGAATCTGACTTACCTGCAAGGCGGAATGCCGCTGCTGCAGGGTGTGAATTTGCAGGTGTACACCAATCAGCGTATCGGCTTGGTCGGCAAGAACGGCTGCGGCAAATCCACTTTGTTCCGCCTGATACGCGGCGAAATCAAGCCGGATGGTGGTGAAGTCGCTCTGCAGTCCGGCAAGACAATTTCATTTGTCGAACAGGAAATCGCCAACTCCAGCCAGCCTGCGCTGGAATTCGTACTCGACGGCGACGTCGAGCTGCGCCAACTGGAAAAATCGCTGGCGCAGGAAAATCACGACGCGGCCTGGTTCGATGCGCAGCACCGCTATGAATCCATCGATGGCTACGGCGCCCGCGCGCGCGCCGCGCAATTGCTGAACGGGCTGGGCTTTGCCAACGACACGCTGGAGCGGCAGGTCGCCAGTTTTTCAGGCGGCTGGCGCATGCGCCTGAACCTGGCGCGCGCGCTGATGCACAGGGCCGACCTGCTACTGCTCGACGAGCCCACCAACCACCTCGACCTGGAAGCCATCCTCTGGCTCGAACAATATCTGGCGCGCTATCCCGGCAGCCTGATTCTCGTCTCGCACGACCGCGAATTTCTGAACGCCTGCGTCAACCGCATCGCCCACGTGCACGACCGCACGATCGACTGCTACTCCGGAAACTACGATGACTTCGAGCGCGCCCGCGCCGAGCGCATCGCACAGCAGAACCAGGCGTTCAATCAGCAGCAGGTAAAAATCGCGCATCTGGAAGACTTCGTGCGCCGTTTCCGTGCCAAGGCGACCAAGGCCAAGCAGGCGCAGAGCCGCGTCAAGGCACTGGAGCGGCTTACGCGCATCGCGCCGGCGCATGTCGCGGACGGCCATTTCGAACTGGAGATCGAAGCGCCGGAGCGCAGTCCTGATTTATTGCTGCGTGCCGACAAAATGAGTTTTGCCTATAGCGACAAGAAACTGTTCCAGAATGTCGATCTGGCGTTGCGCGCGGGCGGGCGCATCGCGCTGCTCGGACCGAATGGCGCCGGCAAATCCACGCTGATCAAATTGCTGGTGTGCGAACTTCATCCGACCTCAGGAAAACTGGAAACCACACCCGATATCCGCATCGGCTACTTCGCCCAGCACCAGTTGGAAAATCTGGACAGCACGGCCACGCCTCTGCAGCACATGGAGCGGCTCGCGCCCAAGGAAACGACTCTGGCGCTGCGCACCTTCCTGGGACGCTTCGGCCTCGCCGGCGACAGCGAAGACCGTCCGGTCGCGAGCTTTTCCGGCGGAGAAAAGAGCCGTCTGGCGCTCGCGCTACTGGCGTGGCAGAAGCCGCATCTGCTATTGCTCGACGAACCCACCAACCATCTCGATCTCGACATGCGCGATGCGCTCACGCTGGCGCTGGAGGAATACACTGGCGCAGTGGTGCTGGTGTCGCACGACCGCAGCCTGATCCGCGCCGTGGCCGACGAGTTGTGGCTGGTTGCAGATGGTGCGGCCAAGCTGTTTGACGGCGATCTGGAAGACTACAAGAATTGGATTGAAGCCCGCCGACCACGCGAGGCCGTGCAGGCGCAGCCGGAGAAGGCGCGACGCGAGACCGCGCCCAGACCGAACAAGAAAGCTCTGTTGTCAAAACAGTCCAAACTCGAAGCAGCGCTGGCGCAGGCACAGGCCGAACTCGCTGCAATCAACCGCCAGTTGGCTGATCCTGCCACCTATGTCAGACTCGCGCGTGCAGAAGTCGGCGAGTTGAACGCCGCCCACGCCGGCCTTGAGAAAAAAGTGGCCGAACTGGAGGAAAGCTGGCTGGAACTGGAAATGGCGATGGAAGAAGCGGGCTGATCCTTCTGTCCCGCTTCACCACAGCCAAAGATATCTATAACTTGCATTTTACATGCAAATTATTAAAATAACGTAGCTAGCCCCTTAGCTCATCAACTTTTTAAAGGAAATAACATGATTCACAATTGCGCTAATTCCGTATCACCCGACATGCGTTACCCCTTCGATGCGCGCGGCGTTGCCAAGCGCTTCCGTCACGCCGCCATCTTCGGCGCGCTGGATTCCCTCCACCCCGGCGAAACCATGCTGTTCGTCAACGACCACGACCCGCTGCCATTGCTGGCCCAGCTGACGCAACGTTACGGTGAAGGCATCCAGATCAATTACGTTGCGCGTGAACCGGGACAGATCGTCATCGAATTCAACCGCAAATAAGTTCGGCATGCTGGTCGCCCTGGTGCTGACAACGCTGGCAAGCTTTGCCGCCAGCGTTGTGTTGCCCAGGGCTCTGTCCCTCCCTCCGGCGGCACATGTGCATCTTGCCTTGGCCATGGGGGTGATGCCGCTGATCCTCGGTGCGATGACGCATTTCGTTCCGGTTCTGACACGCAGTGCGGCCCCGCGCACCGGTGTAAAGCTCATCCCGATACTCATGCTCGCATCAGGCGCGCTGACCGTTTTCTCCTTCACAGCAGCACAGCAAACCTATTATCTGGCCGCGTTTCTCGCGCTCGTTGCTGCCGCAATATTCATTGGCTGGATCATCAAACGCACCTCGAATCCGCTGAATAAACCGCACCCCTGCTTGCACTGGTATCTTGCGGCGCTGGTCTGTCTGATGCTGGCGCTGGCTGCAGTGGCGGCCATGCTGCTGTGGCCGCAGCAGCATCTGGCGCTCAAGCGCCTGCATCTGCATCTCAACGCGCTCGGTTTCGTCGGCCTGACTGCCGTTGCCACATTGCAAGTACTGCTGCCCACGGCAGCCGGCCGCTTCGATCCGCAGGCCGCACAGCGATTACGGCTGGATTTGAAATGGGCGCTCGGCGGCACACTGCTGGCCGCATGCGGCGCAGCCTGGCTCACGCCGCTGGCATGGCTGGGCGCAGCATTGTGGGCGGTACCGTTATTTCACTTGGGCAAGGCATGGATCGCACTCTATCTGAATGACATCCGCCGTCTTCACGGCGCCGCACCCTCGCTCGCCGCGGCACTGGCCGGTTTTGCTACAGCCTTAATGTTCGGCGCACTGCATGCGGGCAATCTACTGAGCAGTTCCGACACGGCGCATGCCTTCATTCTGGCTTTTCTTTTCCCGCTGGTGACAGGCGCGGTGAGCCAGCTGTTGCCGGTGTGGCTGCGCCCCGGCCAGCAGACGGCATGGCACGCGCTCACACGGCAAAAGCTTGTCCAGAGCGGCGGCATCCGCGGCCTGATGTTCCTCGCGGGCGGCCTCCTGGTAGGGCTGGGGTGGCACAACGGGATATGGCTGGCAATCGCTGCACTGACCGCCTTTCTGTTTCAACTCGGGCTCGCAGCAAGAACAATAACGAAATAAATTTACGGGCACCTTAACGGGCTGAAAACGACACCACAAGACTGGAGGAAGGAAGAGATGATTATCGGGGATCGAGTAGAGCTCAATCTGTTCACCACGCTCAAGTGCAATCTGCGCTGCTCTTATTGCACCGAGGCCGATGGCGGCTCGCTGGGTACACAGGGCGACGTGACCTACTCCATCGATGCGCTGAAAACGTTTGTCAAAACTCATGCCCGCCAGAAAGAAGTCGTGGTGACATTCTACGGCGGTGAACCCACACTCAACCCGGGATTCATAGACGATGTCATCGAAGCGTTGCCTGTCGCCCGGTTCCAGCTGCAAACCAACGGCACGCTGATGGACAACATCTCCACAGAGACGCTGGGCAAGTTTTCCAACATCCTGATTTCGGTGGACGGGGGAGAGCTGGCCACCGACATCTACCGAGGTGACGGCGTTTTTCACCAGGTCACTGGAGCTGTGGAGGACATGCGCCCCCACGTCGACGGAACCATTACTGCGCGGATGACCTGGAGCGGCAGCAACATCGAAGTCCAGGATTTTATCGATCTGGCCTCGACCTTCGACTATGTGTATTGGCAGTTCGTGCAGGCGCAGGATTTCTATTCCCCGCAACAGGTGACCAAGAAAAAAGCCGTGCTGGAAGAATTGGTCAATCTGTTCTTCACCTCTGACAAATTCATTCCGCTGATCCCGATCATGGGCATCGTGCGCAACAAGCTGTACCCGCACCGCGCGATCGAGATGTACAACGGCCAGACGCAATGCCGCGCGGCCACACACCTGCTCAATATCACCCCCGACGGTGGCATCTACCCGTGCCCCGACCTGACCCACGATCAGAGCCTGCGTTGCGGCGATGTCACCACCAACACGCTCGGCGAGAACATGATGAAGAGCACGGCCGACATGCCATGCAGCACCTGCGAGGCCTTCAGCTACTGCCGCCAGAATTGCCTGAAAAACCTGCACGTCGCCTACACGCAGAAAAATACGTCGTTCCGGGTGAATATCACTGAACCGATCTGCGAGCTGGTCAGATTCCTCGGCAGAATCGTGGATCGCCACGACATCGAAGCCTGGTACGGGCGCCAATCCCCCTCGGTCAAGCAGCAGATCCTGGCGTGCCCGGTCTACGAATATGTGGAGATCATGCCATAAGCCATTGAGCATGAAGGATATCGCAGCTCAGCAATTAATCCGGCATGGGCGGCGTGCTGTATGCCTTATAATGGCCCGCATGACACCACCGCCTGATCAAATCTCTCAAGTAGCAGAAGAAAGCATGACGCCGGCACCTGGCAGCAAAGCACCTTCCTTCCTGCGACGCAAATGGACAAGCTTGCGCTCGATGCAGGAAAGTCAGCGCGTGTACATTCTTGGCGAATTTGCCAAAGTGCGCGGGCTGATGCCACTTCTGATGAAGCGCCGCAATGGCGAACCCTGGACCAAGGAAGAACGCGAGATATTGATGCGCCAACTGCGCGCCCTATCCAACCTGAGCCCCTACCTGATTCCGCTGGTCATGCCTGGCGGCGTCTTGCTGCTCCCGATACTGGCATGGTGGCTCGACAGACGCCGCCGGCACAGAAAAGACAAAGCTATCTAGTAACTGCCCTGCCTGTTGCTGCTTCCCCTTATGCGGTGATCATCCGTCGGCTCAGACGGGCAACTACGCCGCACCGCCGCCCCCGGCTACGATTCCCGCGCGCGCACCTTGCGATTTCTTTACAATAGCCGCCAAATACAATCGGGCGCGCCATGACCGAAAACCTCAAACCTCACTACACCGAAAATGTGCAAGAGCACCTGCAACAGGTGCAACACCTGCTGGCAAAACACGCGCTGGTCGAGGCTGTGGCGCACCAGCAGGAGATGCCGCGCGCAGAGCGCCATGAGCTGGTAGACAAGCTATTGCACAAGCGTCATCTGGCCGAACTGCGCAACAAACTGGGCAGCCTGCACTCCGCCGATATCGCCTATATTCTGGAATCACTGCCCATCGAACAGCGTTTGCTGGTGTGGGATCTGGTCAAAGCCGAGCGTGACGGCGAAATCCTGATTGAAGTTTCCGACGCGGTGCGCGAATCGCTGATCGCCACCATGAGCAGCAACGAACTGCGCGTCGCGGCGGAACAGCTCGACACGGACGAAATTGCCGACCTGGCGCCCGACTTGCCGCACGCGGTGATGCGCGATGTATTCCAGTCACTCTCGTCCGAAGAGCGCGAGCAATTGCGCTCGGCAATGTCCTACCCGGAAGATGCGGTAGGGGCGCTGATGGATTTCGACATGGTGACCATCCGCGAGGATGTCACGCTGGAAGTGGTGTCGCGCTATCTGCGCCGTTTCGACGAACTACCCGACCACACTGACCAGTTGTTTGTGGTGGACAGGGACGATATTTACAAGGGTGTGCTGCCGCTCAACCGGTTGCTGCTGAACGAACCGGAAGTATTCGTCAGCGCGCTGATGATCACCGACACCATCAAGCTGCAACCGGACGACAAGGCCGACCAGGCAGCACAGGCATTCGAGCGCTACGATCTGGTCTCCGCGCCGGTGGTGGATGAGGACGGCAAGCTGGTCGGGCGTGTTACGGTGAACACGGTGGTGGACTACATCCGTTCCGAATCGGAAAACGACGTGCTGAACCTGGCTGGTTTGCGCGAGGAGGAAGACATTTTTGCCTCGGTGTGGAAGAGCGCGCAGAACCGCTGGGCATGGCTGGCGCTCAACCTGTGCACCGCGTTCTTCGCCTCGCGCGTGATCGGCAGCTTTGAGAATACCATCGAGAAATATGTCGCGCTCGCTACGCTGATGCCCATCGTGGCAGGTATCGCGGGCAACTCGGCGAATCAAACCACCACCATCGTCATTCGCTCGCTGGCGCTGGGGCAAATCACACAGGGCAACGCACGCAGGCTGCTGCTCAAGGAATTGGCAATCGGCGGATTCAATGGCCTGTTGTGGGGTGGAATTGCCGGGCTGTTCGCCTACTTCCTTTATCACAGCGTAGCGCTCGGCGTTGTGATGACCGGTGCGATGCTGCTCAACCTGCTGGTGGGCGCACTCATCGGCATCGCCATCCCGCTGGTCATGCAAAAAATGGGGCGCGACCCGGCCATCGGCTCCAGCGTGATGATCACCGCCATCACAGACAGCGGCGGCTTCTTTATTTTCCTGGGACTGGCGACCCTATTCCTGATTCGCTGATTTAACAAGCCGAAGAAAGACCACCTTCATGAAGATTGCAAAAAATATCCTGGAACTGGTCGGCAACACGCCGCTGGTGCAACTCAACCGCGTGAATGCGGGCGTGGACGCGACCATCCTCGCCAAGCTGGAATTTTTCAATCCGGCACACAGCGTCAAGGATCGGATCGCCGTGTCGATGATCGAGGCCGCAGAACAGGCAGGCAAGATCAAGCCGGACACCATCGTCCTGGAACCGACATCGGGCAACACCGGCATCGGTTTGGCCATGGTGTGCGCGGCCCGCGGCTATCAATGTGCCTTTGTGATGCCCGAAACCATGAGCCGCGAGCGTCGCCTGCTGCTGAAGGCATATGGGGCGGAACTCATCCTGACGCCTGGCCCGGAAGGCATGCCGGGCGCGATAAAGAAAGCAAACGAGTTGGCTGAAGCCGACCCGCGCTACTTCATCCCGCAGCAATTCGCCAACCCCGCCAATCCTGCCATCCACCGCACCACCACCGCCGAGGAAATCTGGCGCGACACCGATGGCAAGGTGGACATTTTTGTTTCTGGCGTGGGCACCGGCGGCACTATCTCCGGGGTGGGCGAAGTATTGAAGGCGCGCAAACCGGGTGTGCAAATCATTGCCGTGGAACCCGATGCCTCGCCGGTGCTTTCCGGTGGCCAGCGCGGTCCGCACCCGATACAGGGTATCGGCGCAGGTTTTGTGCCGGAGGTGCTCAACACGAAAATTTACGACGAGGTGGTACGCGTCAGGAATGACGATGCCTTCACATTTGCACGGCGCATGGCGAAGGAGGAAGGCCTGCTGGTAGGCATTTCTTCCGGTGCGGCAGTCTGGGCTGCCATCGAAGTCGCCAAGCGCCCGGAAAACCACGGCAAGATTATCGTCGTCATTATTCCGTCGTTTGGCGAGCGCTATCTCTCTACCCCACTATTCGCCAACCTCGCGGTGGATTAGATATCCTCTCTACCGTACTGGAGAAATGACAAGAGCCGCATAGCGCGGCTCTTGTCATTTCTCCAGGCTATCCAGCCCTCTGAAAATCACCCGAGAAAAATCATTCAGGCTGCAGCCCTTGCCGCCCGCCGCTCACGCCAGTGCTGCAATCTGTGTTCCACCAGCGAATAAACCGCAGGCACCACCACCAGCGTCAACAGTGTGGAGGAGAGCATGCCGCCGATCACTGCTACGGCCAGCGGACCGTTGGTTTCCGCGCCTGCCCCCAGACCCAGTGCAGCAGGAAACAGCGCAAGAATGATGGTGGCGGAAGTCATCAGCACAGGGCGCAAACGAATGGGGCAGGCATTTTGCAATGCGTCATTGATACTCATGCCTTCGTCGCGGCGCTGATTGGTGAGGTCAACCAGCAGGATGGAGTTCTTTGCCACCAGGCCGATCAGCAGTACCAGGCCAATCATGGAATAGATGTTCAGCGTATGCCCCACCAGCCATAGCGCCATCACGCCGCCGACGATGGCCAGCGGTTGCGCCACCATGATGATGAACGGCTGGATGAAGGAATTGAACTGGCTGGCCAGCACCATGTAGAGCAGCACCAGCGCAAGGCTGAAGGCGAATATCATGTAGTTGACGGTCTTGCCGAATTCCTCGGCCTGCCCGATGAGTTGCACGCGGTAACCCGCCGGCATCATGGCGGCGGCGATATCCTTCACCTTGGCAGCCGCTTCGCCCAGCGGCATCAGAGGGCTGGCATAAAAAGTGGCGGCATATTGCAGGTCATAGCGCCCCACAACCGCCGCGCCGAGTTTCTGTTCAAAAGTGGCAACGCTGTCCAGGCGCACCATGCTGCCATCGCGTGCGCGCAGGAAGATGCGGCTCATATCCTCCGGCTTGGCGAACGAACCTTCCTGTGCCTTCAAACGCACATAATAGCGCTGACCGTCGCCCGGCTCATCGCTGTACTGCGCAACATCCACGCCGCCTGCCATGATGCTGAGTGCCATTGCCACATCCTGCGCGGCAAGCCCCAGTGCCGCAGCGTTGGCGCGGTTGAGGTTGAGTGCAAGCTGCGGCAGGTCCAACTGCAAATCCATATCGACGCGCCCCAGACCCGGCACTTCCCTGCTAAGCTTGCTTTGCAGTTCACCGGCCAGCCTTGCCACTTCGGTGATGTTGGGGCCGGTCATCACAAACTGAAGTGGCTCTCCGCGCTGGCCGCCGATTATCGATACAGGCGCCGGGAAGGAGCGAATGCCCGGGATGGCAGCCAGTTCGCCGCGCAATTGTGCTAGCAGTTTCTGTTGTGACAACTTGCGCTGGTCGCGCGGGATCATCCGCACATAGGAAAACGCCTGGTTGACCTGTCCTGCCTGGCCTACGCCAATCGCACTGAAATTGGAGGCGACTTCCGTGTGGCTGGCGAGGATTTTCTCGACCTCCGCCAATTTCGCGTTGGTATATTCGATGGAAGCGCCCAGCGGCGCCTTGGTGAATACCATGAAGCGCCCCTGGTCCTCGTCCGGCGCAAAGCCCTTGCCAACATTGGCCAAAAAATATCCGCTGGATAGCACCGTTATAACGGTAAGCAGCACCACCTTCCAGCGGTGTGCCAACGCCCAGCCGAGAAGTCCGCGGTAAAAATTGTCCAGCTTATGGAACATCGCATCGAGCGCATAATACAGCTTGCCATGCTTTCTCTGCACCTTGAGGAAACGTGAGCACAGCATGGGGGTAAGCGTCACCGAAACAAACAGCGACACCAGCACACCAAAGGTCACCACCACGGCAAACGCCTCGAAGAATTTTCCGATGATGCCGCCCATGAAAATGACCGGTGCGAAGATGGACACCAGTGACAGGGTCGCGGCAATCACCGCGAACACCACCTCGCGGCTGCCCTCGACGGCGGCCTTTACCGGATCGGCATGAAATTCCGCACGGGACACTGAGGCATCGCGGGCGTGCCCGCCTTCTTGGTCAGAACCATCTTCCGCTTCTTCATCGATATTTTGGCTTCGGCTATTCGCTGCGCTCACGTTAGCCTCCGCCGAAACATCTTCCGCCATTTTCATATGGCGGAAGATGTTTTCCAGCACGACGATCGCATCGTCCACTACTACGCCGATCAGCAGCAGCAGGGCGAGCATGGTCATGGCATTGAAGGTGTAGCCGGCAAAATAGATGACCGCAATCGCGCCGAGCAATGACACCGGGATGGCCAGTGCAATGATGATGGTAGAGCGTACGCTGCGCAGAAATATCCACACCACGAGAGCGGCCAGCAGCGTCCCTTCGAGCAAATGCTCCTTCAGGCTGTTGATCATCTCCTGGATGAAATCGCCATCGTTGGTGGCAATGCTGATTTTCATCCCTGGCGGCAACGAGGGAGCGATGTCCTTATCCAGCCTGCGCTTCACTTCCTCGACGATGGCGACCGTATTGGAATTGGAAATTTTTACGATGCCGATACCCACCGACGGCTTGCCATTGAAGTGCGCCAGCTGGCGATAATCCGACAGACCATCCTCCACCGTGGCGATATCGCTGAGATGAATGGGTGCACCATCGCGATACGCAACAATCATGCGCCGTATGTCATCCAGCCTGTGGAATTCCAGGTCGAGCTTGAGCAGGAATTCCTTGCTGCTTCCCACCACGAAACCACCCGGCAGTTGCAGGTGCTCGCGCTGGAAAGCCGCCATCAAATCCTGGGTGGTCAGATTGCGCGAGGTCATGCCAGCATGATCAAGATTGATGCGGATGGTGCGGTCACGCCGTCCGCCCAAGCGCACCTCGCCCACACCATCTATGGTTTCCAGTTTTTTCTTGATGACATTGCTTGAATACAGATTAAGTTGTTGCTGGGTGCGGTCTCCCTGCAACGCCAGCCACATCACCGGACTGGAGCCGGTATCCACCTTGGCCACCACCGGCGTATCCGCATCTGTGGGCAGGCGGCGCATGGACTGATTGATCTTGGACTGTACCTCGTTGAAGGCCACGTCGATGTTCTTGTCCAGGTTGAAGGTGATAGCCACGATTGACACGCCGGGGGACGAGCTCGATTGCACATGCTCTATGCCCGGCACGCTGTTGACCGCTGTCTCGATGACATTGGTCACGCTCATGTCCATGTTTTCCGGGTTGGCGCCCTTCAACGTGGTGGTAACCGAGATAATGGGAAATTCGATATGCGGGAACTGGTCCACGCCGATGCGCTGATAGCCAATCAAGCCCAGCAGCACCAGCACACCGCTCAGCATATAAGCCAGAACATGGCGTTTGATGGATAGCTCAGGCAGGTTCATGTGGCATTGCGCTCTTCATGAGTTCAGCGAAGTTGGCCGTGTTACCTGGCCACGGCGGGCTTGGCCGCAGGCACCGAGATGGCAGCCTGGTCGGTAAGAAAGCTTGCACCATCCACCACCACGCTCTCGCCGTCGTTCATGCCTTTGAGTATTTCTACCATGCCATTCTGCTTGGCACCTGGCTCCACTGCACGCTGCACGGCCTTGCCTCCCTGCACCACATACACGACTTGCCCAGCAGGGCGCAGCACCACACTCTGCTCGGGAACAACCACGGCATTCCGGTGTTCGCCCAGTACGACCGAACCGTTTACTGTTGCACCCGGCTTCCATGCTCCCGGATTATCGAAGGTGACGAACGCATCAAAGGCACGGTTGCTGCTGCCGGCCATCGGGCGAATTTCATCGATCTTGTCTGTCAGTTTATCGGGAGTTGCAGGGCTGGTGAGGCGCACCGTCATGCCGCGTTTGATTGTATCGGCCATGCTCTCCGGAAAGGGCAGGCGCGCACGCAGTTTTTTGGCCGTCACCACCTGGAACATCGGATCACCGACCTTGACGAATTGCCCTGGCGAGACAATTTGCTTTTCTACGCGCCCATCCACCGGCGACACGACATTAGTCTTGCCGACGTTGCGCTCTGCCAGCGCCAGCTGCGCACGCGCGGCGGCCAGTTGGTCTTGCGTGGCGCTAGCCTGAGCAACCGCATCATCCAGCGCAGCTTGTGAGATGAAATTCTGCTGGCGCAACTGCTTCAGCCGCTCCAGTTGTCTTGCCTGATTGGCGTTCAGCACCTCCACACGTCGCACGTCGGCCTGTGCTGCCTGGCGCGTGAGTGATACATCCTGCGCATCCAGCACGGCGAGCGCTTGCCCTGCTTTTACTTCGCTCCCCACCACTACGAGCACCTGCAACACCTTTCCCTGCACCTCGGCGGAAATCTCCGGGTCTGCCAAACTTTCCAGGCTGCCCACCGTTTCTTCCAGCAACTCGACGGTGCGCGTGGCAGCCTGCGCCACCGTCACTGGCGTGCCTGATGGAGCAGATTTGACCTCATCCGGCTTCTTGCCACATGCAGTCAACACCAGCGCACTGAGCAGCATAATTCTGAAATATTTTATATTCATGCTATTACTCGCCATGGCTCAAGCATAGAAAATTCGGGAGGGCAGGAACGTTTGGTTCCAAACATACGGGAAGGGATAAACAGCCTGCTGTGTATCAACAAGCATGGAATAAAGAAACACCGGCCACGCCGCCCGGCATGAAAGAGGCAGCGTCAAGAAAGGGCGGCAACGCAAATCGGCGCCCGCCCCAATCTACAGTTGGTCAGGCGCCGAGAATACCCTTCGGTGCAGCAACTGCAGCTACTTTTTTCGCTGCCGGTTTCTTGGCGGCTACTTTTTTAGCTGCTGGTTTAGCTGCCGGCTTCTTGGCCACTGCTTTTTTCGCCACAGCTTTTTTAGCTGCCGGTTTTTTGGCGGCTACTTTCTTCGCTGCCGGCTTCTTGGCTGCGACTTTTTTAGCTGCTGGTTTTTTGGCCGCTACTTTTTTAGCTGCTGGCTTTTTGGCCACAGCTTTCTTAGCTGCCGGCTTCTTGGCTGCTACTTTTTTAGCTGCTGGCTTTTTGGCCACAGCTTTTTTTGCCACTGGCTTTTTGGCCACAGCTTTTTTAGCTGCCGGTTTCTTGGCTGCTACTTTTTTAGCTGCTGGCTTCTTGGCGGTGGTTTTCTTGGCTGCCGGCTTAGCGGCGGATTTTTTTACTGCAGTAGATTTTGCGGCAGGTTTCTTGGTAGTGGTGCTTTTTGCTTTGCTATTTGTTGTAGCCATTTTCATTCCTTGTAAAAATTATTTGACTCGAACCAGGCACTGCATTGCGTGCAACCACTGCACTCCCAAGCACATTATTTAATTGACAACACGCTTGGTGTGCGCATTCTATGCGCGATTAAAATTTTAGTGCAACAGATTTTTGCGTTTTACAACAAAAAAGTTTTTTCGCCGACAAATAATTGCTGCACTGTCTCTCGTTCCCGGATGAGTTGCGCGACCGTTCCGGAGACCATCACCTCCGCTGCGCGCGGACGCGTGTTGTAGTTTGAACTCATGCTCATGCCATAGGCACCCGCCGACATCACAGCAAGCAGATCGCCCTGTTCGATTGCCAATTCACGGGCATGCCCAAGGAAGTCGCCGGTTTCGCATACAGGCCCCACCACCTCGTAAATTAAAGATTGTCTTTCTCGTTCGCCTCCTCGCCCGCTTGCGGGAGAGGATTGAGGAGAGGGTGTGTCTTGCTTGCTCTGTACCGGCTGAATGTGATGATAGGCATCATACAAAGCCGGGCGCATCAGGTCGTTCATTGCCGCATCGACAATGGCAAAATTTTTCTCCTCTCCATGCTTGAGGTATTCCACACGGGTCAGCAATACGCCTGCATTCCCCACCAGCACGCGCCCCGGTTCCACGATGATCTTTTCGCTACGCCCCTGCAAAGCGCCAAGCAGCGCTGCGACATAGTCAGCAATTGAGGGTGGCGTTTCGTCGCTGTAGCGGATTCCCAACCCGCCGCCCAAGTCAAGATGCTCAAACCGGATACCCTCGTTGGCCAGCGCGTCCACCAGCGTCAGCACTTTTTCCGCTGCCGCGATGAATGGGCTGGTCTCGGTCAACTGCGACCCGATGTGGCAATCCATCCCAGTCACGCGCAGATGCTGCAAGTCGCCCGCCCTGCAGTAAAGCGTCAGCGCCTCGGTATAGGCCACACCAAACTTGTTTTGCTTCAGCCCGGTGGAAATGTAGGGATGTGTCTTCGCATCCACATCAGGATTCACACGCAAGCTCACCGGCGCGATCTTTCCCATCTGCCCGGCCACTTCATTCAGGCGCACCAGCTCCGCCTCAGATTCCACATTGAAGCATAGGATGCCCGCATCAAGCGCCATGCGCATTTCTGCCACAGTCTTGCCCACGCCGGAAAATACCACCTTGCCTGCACCACCGCCTGCTGCCAGCACGCGCTGCAACTCGCCGCCTGAAACGATATCGAAACCCGCCCCCAGCCGGGCCAGCAAATGGAGAATGGCAAGATTGGGGTTGGCCTTCACCGCATAGCAGATCAAATGCTCGTGCCCGACGAAGGCCGCTTCAAATTGACGATAGCCATCGGTCAATGCCGCGTGCGAATACACATAACACGGCGTGCCGAAGCGTTGCGCGATATCGGCGAGCGACACCTGCTCGGCACAAAGCTGGTTATTCTGGTAACTGAAATAATCAAACATATTATTTATTCTGGTTGGATTGTGACGGAGCAGCGGGCGTTTGCGGCATGAACAATGGCCCTTTGTGTCCGCAGCCTTGCATCATGACTAACAGCAACATAATGCCAGCCGCAACAGTAACAGGCATGCGCATGATTGAACTCTCAGAGAAATTGAACAGGCGGGATTATATGACGGAAAACGAATCCGGCCATGGCTCGCGAATCATCAGCCGCGATGTCCAGAACCAGAAAATCTGGTTGGCCAATACTCGCGCCGCCTATTCCCCTGCCATCGGGCTCCACTTTCTCAACTCCGCCCGCAACTTCGCGTAATCCGGACACACCGTTTCCACCACCCGCCAGAATGCGGCAGAATGGTTCATCTCGACGAGGTGAGCAAGTTCATGCACCACGACGTAATCGATCAGGTGCAAAGGCATCTTGATCAGCTGCCAATTCAGGCGCACGGTGCCGCGCGTAGTGCAGCTGCCCCACTGGGTGCGTGCTGCGGAAAGCTTTATTTCGCGTGGCGTTACGTTCAACAGCGGCGCAAAGTGCGCGACGCATTCCGTAAACAATTGCAGCGCTTCACGCCGATACCACTGCATGATGATCTTTTCTATTACTGCCTGATTGTCCGTTGCTGAAAGATGGGTGACCAGATGTGTGCCGTGAAGCTGCGGTGGCCCATCGAACAGACTGGGCACGATGCGCAGCGTGAAGGTTTCACCGCGAAACAGAATTGGCTCGCCCTCCACCCATTGCTGCGGCGCGGGCTTTTTAGACTGCCAGTTTTCGAGCTTCTCCACGACCCAACCGGCTTTTTCCTGCAACACGCTGTGCAGCCATTTTTCCGAGGCCCGCAGCGGAACATTGACGGTGAGGCCATTATCGTCAATACGCAGGCCGATGCTGCGGCGTTTGTTGCTGCGCTTGAGTGTATAAGTGACAGGCTTGCCAGCCAGCTGAATGCTGCGCTGCTCGACAGCGTTAGGAGTCACAAGACGGCGCAATCTCTTGAGCATTGGTTTCTTATCCGCCATTCCACAAAGTCTTCGATAAGGAAAATCTAAAATCCTTGCCACAGAGAACACAGAGAAAGTCGTGGCCATGATTTGGTTTTCTCTGTGGCCTCTGTGTTCTCTATGGCTAACAAGGTTTGTTTTTCCGGTCCGCCCGGCTCAGGGCAGGTGCGCCACTTCGTTTTCGATCCACTCTTCCGCCCGCCGGTTGATTTCTTCCGCCTTGAGTCCAGCCGGATCAATCGGCACGCCGATGCTCATGGTGATCGTGCCCGGATGCTTGAGGAACGAGTTGCGCCCCCACAACCTGCCCGCGTTATGCGCTACCGGCACCACCGGTGCGCCTGTGGCACTGCCCAACAATGCGCCGCCAATTTTGTATTTGCCGCGCTGACCGTATGGGATGCGCGTGCCTTCCGGGAAGATCACCACACAGAAACCCAGTGCCAGGCGCTGCCTGCCTTGCTTAAGCAACTGCTTGATCGCTTCCTTACCTTTGCTGCGCTTGATCGCGATGGGGCTGGTCATCGCCAGTCCCCAGCCGAAGAAAGGCAGCCACAGCAACTCGCGCTTGAGCACCCACACCTGCGGCGGAAACACCTTTTGCAGCGCGATGGTTTCCCAGGCCGATTGATGCTTGCATAACAGAATGCACGGCTGTTTCGGAATATTCTCCGCGCCGCGCACTTCCATCCTTATGCCGCATATTAAGCGCAACAGCCACAGCATGATGAGCGCCCAGCCGGAGATGATGCGATAGCGCGTAATGGGGTGAAACGGAAAGGTGAGTATCGAAATCACCGTATACAGCGGTGTGATGATGATTTGCAGCAGCAGAAAAATCAGGGAACGCAGAAATACCATATCAAACCAGCTTGGCCACGGCTGCCGCCAGGTCTGGGTAAATCAACGTGCCTTCGGGCAATCCCCCCTTGAGCTGGGTTTTCGTTCCCTTTCCGGTCAGCACCAGCATCGGCTGTGCGCCCATCGCGGCGGCTGGTTCCAGATCGCGCAGTGAATCACCCACCGCGGGCACACCCTTCAGGTTGATGTTATATCGCGTCGCGATTTCTTCCAGCATGCCGCTTCTGGGCTTGCGACAACCGCAGTCAGCCTCCGCCGCATGCGGACAGAAGAAGATCGCATCGATGCGCCCCCCTGCAAGCGCCACCGCTTTATGCATTTTATCGTGGATGGCATTCAGCGTGGGCATGTCAAACAGACCACGCCCCACGCCGGATTGATTGGTCGCCACAACGACGCGATAGTCCGCCTGCACCAGACGTGCGATGGCTTCCAGGCTGCCGGGGATAGGCTTCCACTCCTCAGGATTCTTGATGAATTGATCAGAGTCGTAATTGATGACGCCGTCGCGGTCGAGAATGATCAGCTTCATGTCAGGCTGCCAGCTTGGAAATGTCTGCAACCTGGTTCATCAACCGGCCCAGATGTTGCAGCAGAATGGCGCGGTTCATGCGCAGCACCTTGTCTTCGCACATCACCATCACCGCATCGAAGAAATCATCTATGAACGGCTTAAGCGTAACCAGCGCCTTCAGATTCTGCCCATAATCGCCACGCTCAAAATAACTCTGCGCCAATGGGGCAATGTCCTGCATGGCGTGAAACAGATTGCGCTCGGCTGCTTCCGTCAGCAGCTTGATATTCACAACCGCATCGTTCGCGGCCATGCCCAGCTCTTCCTGGTTCTTGCGTATGATGTTCTGCACGCGTTTGTTCGCCGCCGCCAGGTCTCTGGCGACCTCGAGCGCGGCAAAATCGCGCACGCCTTGCAGGCGCGGCAAGACTTCATGCAGTTGTCCATTCAACACAAGAAGCACGGCCTCGATGTGTGTCGCCTCGAATCCGCGCTCGCGCAAATAGCCACGCAAACGATCCAGCATGAACCCTTCTACGTCGTTTGCTACCGTGGCACTCAACATGCCCGCGGGGAAATTTTCTGCTGCGATCTTGAGCAAGGCGGGTAACGGCAAGTCGAATGGCGTTTCGATCAGAATGCGCAGCACGCCCAGAGCATGGCGGCGCAATCCAAAGGGGTCTTTGTCTCCGGTAGGAACCTGGCCGATGCCATAAATACCTAACAGCGTCTCCAGCTTGTCAGCCAGCGCCACAGCACAGGAGAGCTTGCCCTGCGGCAGGCTGTCCCCGGCAAAACGCGGATGATAGTGCGCCTCAATGGCGTCCGCCACATCCGGCTTTTCTCCATCATGCAATGCGTAATAGCGGCCCATGATGCCCTGCAATTCCGGAAACTCTCCCACCATGTCGGTGAGCAGATCGGCCTTGGACAAACGCGCGGCCAGTTCCGCATCGGCCTTGTCCGCACCCAGCAGGCGCGCAAGGGTACCGGCCAGAGTAGTGATGCGTTCCACGCGCTGCAACTGCGAACCCAGCTTGTTGTGATATACGACGTTGCCCAATTTCTCGACGCGTGATTCCAGCTTGTGCTTGCGATCCTGATTGTAGAAAAAACGTGCGTCGGACAATCGCGGGCGCACCACGCGCTCGTTGCCGACGATCACTGCGGAAGCATCGTCCGGGCTGATGTTGGAAACAACAAGGAACTTGTTGCTGAGCTTTCCGTTGCTTTCCAGCAGCGGGAAATATTTCTGGTTCGCCTTCATGGTGAGGATCATGCATTCCTGCGGCACTTCGAGAAACTGCGCGTCGAATTGGCACAGCAGCACGTTGGGGCGCTCGACCAGCGCGGTCACTTCGTCCAGCAACGCGTCATCCTCGATGGTCTTCATTCCGCCGCCCACCTTTGCAGCTGCCTCCGCCAGCTGGCGCACAATCTCGGCACGGCGTTTTTCAAAACCGGGAAGCACCGCGCCTTCGCTTTCCATTTGTGCTTCATAGCTGTCTGCATCGCGTATTTCCAGCGTCGCGCTTGCCGCCTCGAAGCGGTGGCCTTGTGTGGTACGCCCGGCCTGCAAGCCCAGCACAGAAACCGGCACCACTTCCGTTCCATGCAGCGCCACCAGCCGGTGTGCCGGGCGCACAAACTGCACGCTGTCCCAACCATCGGCGAGCTGGTAGGTCATCACCTTGGGAATCGGCAACTTGGCCAGCGTTTCCTGCAACGCCAGCCGCAAGCCCTCGGCCAGCGTCGCACCGGGTTGTCTGCTGTCATAGACCAGCGACTCGGCCTTGCCTTCACCTTCGCGGCGCAACTGCGGCACAACCTCCGCGCCTACGCCCAACGCGGCGAGTTTTTTCAGCAGCGCCGGCGTCGCCTGACCGGCTGCATCGAGCCCGACGGATGCCGGCATCAGCTTTTGCGAAACCGGCTTGTCAGCGGCCTTACTCAGCACTTCAGGAATAAAGACTGCCAATCGTCTCGGGCTCGAGTATGGTCTCATGTTAACAACCTCAGCACGCGAGACCAAGTGAGCTCTCTCAAGCCAATTGAAAATCCCATTGGCAAATGACTCACCAAGAATTTTCAGCACTTTCGGCGGCAGTTCTTCGACGAACAGCTCAACCAGTAAATTCTTCGCCGTCATGCCGCTGCTCCTTCGGCTTTGCTCAGGGCGGGCTTCTTTTCGAGTTGCGCCAACACCTCGTTCGCCCAGGAGCGCGGCGCCATCGGAAAGCCCAAACGGGCACGGCTGTCGAGGTAGCTCTGCGCCACGCTGCGCGCGAGATTGCGGATGCGGCCGATGTAGGCCGCGCGCTCGGTGACGGAGATCGCGCCGCGCGCATCCAGCAGGTTGAATGTGTGCGCCGCTTTCAACACCTGCTCATAAGCAGGCAGGGCCAACTGCTGTTCCATCAGATGCTTCGCCTGTTTCTCGTGTGCCGTGAAGGCGCCGAGCAAAAATTCCACGTCACTGTGCTCGAAGTTGTATGTGGACTGCTCCACTTCGTTCTGGTGATAGACATCGCGGTAGGTCAACCCTTCTGCCCACTTCAGATCGAACACGTTCTCCACTCCTTGCAAATACATGGCAAGGCGCTCCAGACCGTAAGTGATTTCGCCGGTGATGGGCTTGCAGTCTATGCCGCCGACCTGCTGAAAATAGGTAAACTGCGTCACCTCCATCCCGTTCAGCCACACCTCCCAGCCCAGCCCCCAAGCGCCAAGAGTAGGATTCTCCCAATCGTCCTCGACAAAGCGGATGTCGTTCTTCTTGAGGTCAAAACCCAGTGCTTCGAGCGAAGCGAGATAGAGTTCGAGAATATTTCCCGGCGCTGGCTTCAACACCACCTGATACTGGTAATAGTGCTGCAAGCGATTAGGGTTGTCGCCATAGCGCCCATCCTTGGGGCGGCGTGATGGCTGCACATAGGCGGCCTTCCAAGGCTCCGGGCCGATGGCGCGCAGGAACGTGGCAGTATGCGAAGTGCCCGCGCCCACCTCCATGTCATAGGGTTGCAGCAACGCGCAGCCCTGCTTGTCCCAAAAATTCTGTAGCGTCAGGATGATTTGCTGAAAGCTGGGCGAATGGCCCAGCTTCGGTGAAGACTCATTTCCGCTTGCGGACGTTACGTCGGAACCAAAAGTTAGCATCGTTAAATCCAGCCGGATTGCAAAGGGCGCATTTTACTAGCTTTCGCCTGCACGCGCAGGGCGAATCCTGCCGGTGGCCCCCGCGTCAGAATACTGAGCGAAAAACCCCAACCACAAAAAAACACGCTAGCACCCTCAAGTTATGGGCGAATCATGCCGAAAAACAAAACAGGGTGTTTATCTCTTTTATCGGAACTGGCAAGGGAGGAAACAAATGAAATACTTAATTGCATGCATGGTGATTCCGCCTGCGCAAATACTGTTTATGCTCGCCTTCACGGTATGCGCATTGAGCATCGGAGTATCCACGTTAACGGGCAAGCTCAAGCCGAGAAAACTTTCGGACTGAATGCTGCGCAAAAGGCCGCATATGCGCTCGCCACTGCGCTCAAACTAGAGAGAGGGATGTTTTTGACTTGCCTCAACCAGCGCCAGCTTCTTCGTGCGTGGCAAGCTTTTGATCTCCATTTCGCGCTTCAGTGCCGCGGATTTGTCTACACAGGATTCGCAATAGGCCAGCTTCACCGGCGAGCGCCCGCGCGTGTACTTTGCTCCCTCGCCCGCATTGTGCGCGGCGAGGCGCTTGTCCAGATCATTGGTGATGCCGGTATAGAACGTGTCATCGGCGCATTGCAGGACGTAGCATACCCAACTCATTTTCTGTGCATCCACCATGCTGCTGCCAGCATCAGCACGAGCAATCCCAGCACCGGTGCATTGCCCCAACGCACATAGGGCGTACTACCCACGTAGCCTTGCACTTGCCCGTTGAGCATGCCTGCCTCATGCTGTGGCAGCATTTGCTGGATGCGCCCATCGCGCCCGATGATGGAAGTGACGCCGGTGTTGGTAGCGCGCAGCATCATGCGCCCGGTTTCCAGCGCACGCATCTGCGAAATCTGATTGTGCTGCATTGCTGCGTGCGAGTTGCCATACCAGGCATCATTGCTGACATTCACCAGCAGCGTTGCTTCGGGCAGTGCACGAATAATTTCTTCACCGAATACATCTTCGTAACAGATGTTCACGGCGACGTTTTGTCCTGCCACCTTGAGTGGCGGCTGTGTTATGCCGCCGCGCGCCAGATCGGACATCGGGATGCTCAATACCTCGTTGATGAACCATCCCAATGCCGGACGTAACGGAATGAATTCGCCAAACGGCACCAGATGGTTCTTGCGGTAGCTTTGGCTTTCTGCCGTGCCGAGTGTGAATACGCTGTTGTAATACTGCCCGTGATCACGCTCGAATGCGCCTATCAGTATGTCTCCGTCATTCTTGCGCACATGGCTGCGCAATATCTCTGCGTAATTTTCCGGAACCTCATGGCGCAACACCGGCAACGCGGTTTCCGGCAGCACGATCAGGCGGGCATCGCTCTGCAAAACCAGCTTGCGATAAGCTTCCAGCGTGTCGGCGAGTTTCTCCTCGCGGAATTTCAGCTCTTGCGCAATATTCCCCTGCACCAGGCTTATCCTGAACGGCTTCCCTGCTGCCTGTGTCCATTCCACTGCACGCAACGCCGCACCACCAGACCACAGGACAACCAGAGCTGCGACCGCCATCTGGCCACGCTTGCTCCACCGCACCTGCCATAGCAAAGCTAACAAGCCGGCACTGATTGCCACCACCAGAGATACGCCATATACACCAACCAGTGGCGCGTAGCCCGCCAAAGGACTGGCCGCCGCTTGTGAGTAGCCCACTGTCAGCCACGGAAAACCGGTAAATATCAGCCCGCGCAGCCATTCCACCAGCACCCATGTTGCTGGCATGACCATTACCATGCGCATCCATGCCGCAGCTTGCAACCTTGCTTGTGCGTAACCGACGAGCGCGGTGAATAGCGCCAGGAACGCAGCGAACAACGCGGTAGCAAACAGCGCCAGCAGAAGCGACATGCCGCCATAGTCATAGAGCGCGATGTAAATCCAGCCTATCCCCGCGCCGAAAAAGCCAAATCCAAATGCAAAACCAAGTCTGGAAGCCGTGCGTGCACTGTCCGCAGTCTGCCATAGCGCGAACAACGCCGCGAGCGCAAGAACAGGAAAAGGAAATAGCGAGAGGGGTGCAAAGCCGAGTACACTGCATAGGCCGGCAGAAAATGCCAATGCGGGTCGTTTTAAACGTAAGATATTCACTAGATGCACCGGCAAGATTGATTTGGTCAATTATACGGTGTAAGTTAGCGCATCGAAAAACTTGGCAGGCATTGCACACTGTTCTGATTATCAGCAACAATCATGTGCGTTATCGTAAATAACCAAACATGTCCCAACAAACAGAAAAACTTGCTGTCCTGTTCGCTGACATCTGCGGCAGCACCTCGCTCTATGATCGCCTTGGCGACAGCGTCGCACGCCAACTGATCGGAAAGTGCATCGCGCTGATGACCAGTAAAGTTATTGCACAGCAGGGCACCCTCATTAAAACGATCGGCGATGAGATCATGTGCACTTTTCCCAATGCAGAAGCAGCCGTGCATGCAGCTTGTGCCATGCAGACTGCGCTGGAAAATGAAAGGTCGTCCGAAACCCATCCGATGCATATTCGCATCGGCCTTCACTATGGCGATGTAATCTGCGAATCGGGTGATGTGTTTGGAGATACGGTTAATGTCGCTGCACGTGTCGCCTCGGTTACCCGAGCCAGCCAGATTATGACCACGCTCGCGGCGGTCAATGCACTGCCGCCTGATTTGCGGGAGAAAACTCAGCAGATTTTTCGCGCTGAATTCAAGGGCAAGCAGGAGCAACTCGATATTTTTGAGGTTGTCTGGGAAGCTGACGACATGCAGCGTACCCGCATCGGCACAGCGAAATTCCGCGCACCTCAGGGAAACGCGCACGAATTGATCCTGCGTTATCGGGACCAGTCATTCAAAATTAACGAGCAGAGCAAGAGCATGTTGCTGGGGCGAGAGGAAAGCTGCGACATATGGGTGCAAAACAATTTTGCGTCGCGTCAGCATGCCCGCATCGAACTTCGTTTTGGCAAATTCGTTATTGCGGACCAAAGCACAAACGGAACCTATATCCGCTTTAACGATGGCGCTGTGGTTCGTCTCGCGCGCGAAGATACCGTGCTGCGCGGATCAGGCTCCATCAGCCTCGGGCAGCCATACTCCGACAATCCGGGCGACCTTATTGAGTTCTCGATTCAGCCTGTCTCAGCATAGGTGATAGCAGCACAAAGCAAAAAGCCCCACCTTTGAGGGTGGGGCTTTTTGCTTTGCAAGGAGTCTGACGATGACCTACTTTCACATACGCATGTACACTATCATCGGCGCAAAGTCGTTTCACTGTCCTGTTCGAGATGGGAAGGAGTGGGAC
>JAUQWW010000073.1 GCA_030834965.1 Gallionellaceae bacterium
ATCTGATAGAGGAGCCAGTCAGCATATTCCATCAGGGACAGAGGCATTGCCTCACAGAAAGTCCGGATCTATGACTGCAATCTTCACCTTCTTACTGTCATTGATTGAGGGCTTGGCAAACTAGGGGCGACCATCTATGACAGATGATGTCCGATTTTCGGCCATTGCTACCGGTGGCATCCAGATGCGCGAATGTCCGTTTTGGAATCGTCACCGGCCATAGGTGCGGTAATCCTCCAGAACGGCAGCTTTCTCAAAACGCAACTGCGTGCTATCTAACGCAAACTGCAGGCATATTGGTGGTCTGACCCCCAAATACCAGTGTGCTTCGACAACATGCCGCACAAAATCAGTTATGAGGTTAATATTCATTTTGTGTTACTAGAGGTTAATGTAGCTAAACAACGTGACGCAACTAAACAGGCGCGGGAAATTGGTTAGCCATGAGCTGATCTACCGTTGTCCGTACCGCGTTGCCCCAGAATATTGCCTCGTTCGCAGATGTCTGAGAGCGGGGATTGGCAAAATGAGCATTATTATTTCTGACAAAATACGCTGCATTGAAAATTCCCAATGCTTCAACTAGAGAGTCCGTTGAAGTATGACGAAATAGATGATTGGGATTGCATCTCGCGGCAATTGCATTGGCAACAACTAAGGTATTTAAATTTGTCCCGTAATCCCATACCTTGTGAGGTTTATCATTAAGGCTTTTAAAAAACCTTGGGTTCTTGTCAAATTTCAAATCGGCTTGATGTAGCAACGTGTCCAAATCAAGGGCGTTATCATCTTCGTTGCTACCTAGTATTTTCCCAATAATTGGTACCAAATTCGCAATGTCCCAATCGTCAATTTGTATGGCTGTATGCAGTTCGGCATGTTTGATATGCCATTCACTCAAGCACCACTTGAGGAAGGACTCAACCAGCCTTCCAGTTTCCAGCGTCAGGCTGCGTGTATGTTCGGATAACTCTATTGGTGGGTCAGAAAGTTGATGGCTATCTATTGCCACAGTCGCATTAGATTTTTCCTGCCTCCATTCAGCACGAGAGACTATATCCTGCACGCTTACTACGCATCGCTCTACCGTCTCCCACTGGTCTGCCACATATTCCGCTCTATTGCTCCATAGGTGAAAAGTATCTTCCTGACTGCCCCTCACTACAGTGACTCCGCTCCGCCCTGCCATTATTGCGAGCTCGCGCTTTGCTTTTAGAGCCAGTTCTATAAGAACACCATAATCAGGGTCGTCTTCGGACGGGATTACCACCTTTTTCAGGTAATGTTTTCCTTTGTTTGGATCAGTTTGTTGTAGCCCATAGTAATAAGCGGCCAGTTGCCTCGTTGGCCAGGCGCCTTCCGCAGCTTTTTGAATCCATTTTTTCTGATCTTCCAGCCACCCCATACCAAGAGCTACGAGCAGAAAGAAAGCTTCATTAATCCCAGACTGCCCCAACTTTTCTAATAAATCTTTGGTCTTTGATAGCTGCCGTACATCTATATCTTTAACTCCAATCAAGCACCCACCCCGAAAAAAGTCCCGGTCATCTTTCCCACATTCCGATTGGAAAGACTTAGTAGCTAATTTTATAGTCCGGAAAAGATTTTGCGCTGTATCGGTAATATCGAAATCATCGAATGAAGCTGAGAATTTATGAAAAACCAAATCGAACACAAGATTCTCAAACCAGAGAGGTGACATTTCCTTTGGTAGCGATTTCGTTGCTAAATCTATAGAACCCAGAAGTGGTTCCAGTTCTTGTACGTCCAGTTCAATACAGATGAGAGCCCATATTGCCAGAGCATTGCAGCGCTGCCCCCATACTTCATCTGGTTCATTTTCCTTAGCGGTTAAGTGCAGGAAGCTCTCGTGGGCAGCCTGTTTGCTTTCCTCTCGTTGAAAACCATTATCCTTAAAAAAGGTATCAATGATCGACCTGCCCCAGTTGTCGGTTGGGTATTTTTGCTTGATGTTATTCATATGTTGGTTTTCTATGTGGTCTTTGCACGGCAGTTAGATCATCCACGCCGGATAAGCAACTCGCGCTTGAGCCGAATTAGACATCAACGAAGGGATTGTCCATAGGAGAGTGGCCGGAGAAAACTCTATCCCGGTCATGTATCACTGGTTGGCACAAGTATTTGCAAGAGCCCATTCTTTCCTGAAATGAACTTGCGCAACCCTATTGCTCTGGCAGGTCCAAAAATCCGAAAACTTTCCCGTTGCGCATCGCCTTTTGGTTCATCGCCATTTTCAATTGCTGATATGGCTAGAATTAAATTATCGGGAAGCTCAACGATCAGATTCTCAGCGGCCAATGTAGCCCATTCTGTTTCAATACGCTTCAGCGTCAGTTTGATGCTCTTGTCTGCATCTTCTAACATCCACTGATATTGAAAACAATTTGGGTGAAAAAAAACAAAACTCGAATCGATCGACAGACGGCAATGCCCCATTGCATGTGTCTCGACAAACCCGAAATCTAACGATGCAAGCTTCGTAGATAAATTTTGTGCAATTGTCAGCAGCGCTTCAATGTTCAATTTAAGCCAGCCAGCGCCAAGCAGCGTGAGCGATTTTTCTTTGGGATGAATTACCAAACCACGGGCATGCCAACCCAAAATCATTAGGAACTCCCACTCTTCTGGGCTCAAATCAACTTGAAATGGTCGTTCTCTGCCTGTATCACCCCTCAGAAGAGGCTCGCCAACCTTTGACGGCAGATCAATTGCATCGTTCTTGCCACCATAGATCAAGGGACTGGCACTGCTATCTGGAACTTTTGATAGGTAATTTTGTATCTCTTGACCCAGTTCGGCAGACATGGCGTCAATGAAGGCGCTTTTTCCATCTTTTTTTTTGCCGTCAGCAAGTTCAGATGCAGAGAACCATGCCCAAGCGTTGGGAGCCGTTTCCAGCTTTTCAAGGACTTTCAACTCTCCTTCTTGGGCCAGTTGAATCGAGTAAATGGCAATGTTGTACTGGGTAAATGCGTGATTGTTTTGCGTACCTTCCAGTTTTTTATAAGGCGCAAGTGTTCTCAGATAGGTAGCAGAATATTCATTTTGGAGCAGACCAAGTTCCTCCTCTAATTCCCGAGCAAGCGTTTGGGTCTCTGCTTTTTTCGCCAAGTTGGAATCAATACGAAATAGGTCGCGCAGTGATTCCGATGTTCGTTTATTCACTGGCAGATCAATCATGGCCAGACGACCGCCTGGAAATACGTACCCCTTTTTATCTGGTCGCAATTTATCTTCCCGCCGGTGCAGAAGAAATTTTGATCCAAAGCGAATGATTCCCCATGCGACATGCACGGTGCGGATCGGCATTGCCTCCGACTTCGGATCTGCCGTTCGTTGATTTTCCATTCTGCTCAGTAACGCTCGTTGTTGATCAACGATCTCGTCAGGTCGATGCCCACCTTGAATCCAGTAGCCAGGCGCGAAGAACGTCTTCCCAGATGTCGCCAATGTTTCCAAGATAGAGCGCGCCATAAGTGACGCTGGGAACGAAACAAAAGCCCACCGTTCCGCAGCTAATGCAGTTGAGTCAAGCAGCGCGAGGGACTCAAATAGCCGCCGAATAACGGCGACAACTGTTTTCGCAGCAATGGAATTGCCGCTATCCGCTTGGATCACAGATACCAATTCAGATTCAGCTACATCTTCGCGAGTATTGCCCTCTTCGGCATGAAGCGGCAGAGCGTCCAGTAGATAGCGAAAAACGCGGTGGTTATTCATGTTTCATTGTCTCATTCTGGTAGCGACCCAGTAAGATTTCTCCGGTCGGTCTCCTTCAGTTGCCAACTAACACCCAATAAGATGCCTTCATTCAACAAGTCGGCAACGCATAGTAATAATTGGAGGCGAAAAAATGAAGGGGCTTATATCCGTTCTACTAATTGTTGCCATCTTTGGTGCGGTCGTCGCATTAGTCAAGCTCATTGTAGCTGCCCTCGGAGTCATATTGGGAATCATCTGCCTCGGTGCGCTTCTGTCTGCATCAACCCAATAGCTGACGCCATAACTCTAACTTCGGAGTCTAATCAACATGGGAATTTTCAATCTTTTGTTTGGTGGCAGCTATAGCAACCGAGCCAGACGTGACCAGCGAAGCTTTGGCACTTCGTTCAAGAATGTCACCAGCCCATTCAACAGCTATGGAACATGTTTTAGCTGCGAGGGGTCGGGCAAAAAGACCTTTGACTGTAAACCTTGTGATGGAACTGGCACTCATCACGGCACATGTAATCTTTGCAATGGCTCAGGATTGTTCGAAATCGCTGCCAAGCCATGCAATTCATGCCAAGGCAGTGACTTTCGCTACGGTAAGACATGTACCCGCTGTAGTGGTACTGGGGAATACAAGCCTGCAATCAATGTACCGTGCAAGAAATGTAGCGGTGCAGGAAGCTTTTCGGCTCCATGTAAAAGATGTGAGGGGAGTGGCGATTTTGAAGTGACTTGCAGCAAATGCAGCGGATCTGGGTGGCATCGCTTTTAATGTGTTCGTGAATCTATCAATTCAACTGATGGATAAATTTCCATTAAGCAAGCCAAACAAAAAAGGAGAGACAACATGGCCAGACAGGATGGGAAGCGTAGCAGTCAAGGAATGAGGAACCTGCGGTCAGCAGGATGGGATGCGGCCAAGTTCACTGGTCGAACTACAGAGAAAGCTGCGGTAGGGCTAGCCCGTTGGGCAACGACCGATCATTCAGGTATGGGTAAGGCATTCGAAAATATGCCTTCGATGGGATTCATCGAGACTATCCAGTACGCCCTCATGGTCATTGTTTTCGCCATGGTCGGCATCCTTGCCCATGTGGCCGGAGTCATGCTAACGATTGGCTGGTGCTATCTTCTCGTTATATATGGAATACCTTTCCTGCTCACAGGCGAATTTTAGTGGTGGTTATGGCCGGTGACGATTCCTTACCGGTCATTCGCGCATCTGGATGCCACCGACGGCAATGGCCGAAAATCGGACATCATCTGGCAGATCAAATCTGAACTACTACAAATTAAGCATTCTGCTTATTCTGTTGCCATTGCTGCAGCATTACCATTCAGGCAACCCCAACTCTCTGCACCCCACTGGGACAGTGAATGTCGACAGTGATTGTCCAGGCAGGCCTGTTTTTTCAATATCCGTTTAGTGCAACAGATACCAAGGAGAACTCCATGAGCGACAAGAGCAAACTGACTACCAACGCGGGCGCCCCGGTTCCCGACAACCAGAACGTCCTGACCGCCGGGCGGCGCGGGCCGATGCTGCTGCAGGATGTGTGGTTTCTGGAGAAGCTTGCGCACTTCGATCGCGAGGTTATCCCGGAACGGCGCATGCATGCCAAGGGCTCTGCGGCCTACGGTTCCTTCACTGTCACGCATGACATCACGCGCTACACCAAGGCCAAGATTTTTTCCGCAATAGGCAAGAAGACCGAAGTATTCCTCCGTTTTTCCACCGTAGCCGGTGAGCGCGGCGCGGCCGATGCCGAGCGTGATATTCGCGGCTTTGCGGTGAAGTTCTATACCGAGGAGGGAAACTGGGATCTGGTGGGCAACAACACCCCGGTTTTTTTCTTGCGCGATCCGTTGAAGTTCCCGGATCTCAACCATGCCGTAAAGCGCGACCCGCGCACCAACATGCGCAGCGCCCGCAACAACTGGGACTTCTGGACTTCACTGCCCGAGGCGCTGCACCAGATCACCATCGTGATGAGCGACCGCGGCATCCCCGCTTCCTACCGGCATATGCACGGCTTCGGCAGCCATACCTTCAGTTTCATCAATGCCAGCAATGAACGCCACTGGGTCAAGTTCCACCTGGTGACGCAGCAGGGCATACGCAACCTGAGCGATGAGGAAGCCGAGGCGATCGTTGGCAAAGACCGGGAAAGCCACCAGCGCGATCTGTATGAAAGCATCGAGAAGGGCGCCTTCCCTCGCTGGACATTGTTTGTGCAGATCATGCCGGAGCAGGATGTTGCTACCAGTCCATACAACCCGTTCGATCTCACCAAGGTCTGGCCGCACAAGGATTACCCGCTGATCGAGGTGGGCGTGCTGGAGCTGAATCGCAATCCGGAAAACTATTTCGCCGAGGTGGAGCAGGCGGCCTTCAATCCGGCCAATGTTGTGCCCGGCATCGGTTTTTCGCCGGACAAGATGCTGCAAGGCCGGTTGTTTTCCTATGGCGATGCGCAGCGCTACCGGCTTGGGGTAAATCATCACCTGATCCCGGTGAACGCATCCCGTTGCCCCTTCCACAGCTACCATCGCGACGGCGCCATGCGGGTTGACGGCAATTACGGCGGCACGCTTGGCTACGAACCCAACAGCTACGGCGAATGGCAACAGCAAATGGAATTTGCCGAACCGCATCTTGGGCTGGAAGGCGCGGCCGGCCACTGGGACCACCGCGAGGATAAGGATTATTACTCGCAGCCGGGCGCACTTTTCCGCCTGATGACCCCGGTGCAGCAAGCCATACTTTTTGAGAACACCGCGCGTGCCATCGGTGGCGCTCCGAGGGAGGTGCAGCTCCGGCATATTGGCAACTGCATGAAGGCTGACCCTGCGTATGGAAATGGGGTGGCCGAAGCGCTGGGCATACCGCTTGGCGAAGTTAAAAAATATGAGTCGGAATTTGCCTGCGTAACCTGACACTTCATCCGGCCCCGCCGCAGTGCCGCAGCTCAAGTTGGGCAAGGAGGCAATTGGAATGCAAACTTCACCTTTAGGATTTCTGCGCGTGAAGGTGCTTGCGCTGTCGGTGCATGATATGGACCGGGCTCACGGGTTTTATCGTGATACGCTCGCACTGCAGCCAGCCTATGAAGGCGAAGAGGAGGTCGGGTATTATTTGGGGCAGACCATCCTGATGCTGAAGGCCAACTGGTATGCTTCTCCGTCGGACATGCTGAATCCTCGCGTCACGATCGCCACCGTTCATGCGCCGGACACCGAGAAAGCGTTGCGTGAACGGGGCGTCATCATTCCCGATCCGGTCCAGCCATATGATGATTTTTATGTTGGAAGTTTCCTGGATAGCGAAGGTAATAAATTCTGGTTCTGTTCGCCGATACAACAGGAAGTCGCCTGACCAAAAGTAAAGAAAGCCGTTTAAGTAAAACCAACACAATACGATGGATATTCCCAATTCTTCCAATTTCTCCAATTCTCTATTGCCACAAGGCGAAGAAGCCCATAACCTGTTTCAGCGCACGCCGGTCCTTGACCGCGGCGATATCGAACTCAAGCGCGAGGAAATCCGGCGCTATTTTCACACCACGTCCGATCGCTATGAACAACTGTTCGAGACGCTGGTCGGGGATGAAGCCTGGTACCGCAAGCCGATTACGCTGCGCCATCCGCTGATCTTCTATTTTGGACATACCGCGACGTTCTTCATCAACAAGCTCATCATTGCCGGTCAGATCAAGGAGCGCATCAATCCGCGCTTCGAGTCCATGTTTGCCGTGGGCGTGGACGAGATGAGCTGGGATGACTTGAGCGAAGCGAATTACGACTGGCCGGGCGTGAGCGAAGTCAGAGCCTATCGCAATCAGGTACGTGCGGTCGTGGATCGGTTCATCCGCCAGGCGCCGCTAAGCTTGCCGATAGACTGGAACAACCCGTGGTGGGCGATCCTGATGGGGATCGAGCACGAAAGAATCCACCTGGAAACTTCCTCCGTGCTGATACGCCAGCAGGACCTGAGTTACGTCAAGAAACATCCGGCGTGGGAGCCTTGCCGTTTGTCGGGGCCTGCGCCGCAAAACGATCTGCTTGAGATTGCGGCAGGCAAGGTCGCTCTGGGCAAGGACAAGAACGCTCCCTGCTATGGCTGGGACAACGAGTACGGGCGGCATGAAGCCGCTGTTCCTGCATTTAAGGCGAGCCGGTTTCTGGTGAGCAACGGCGAATATCTCGCGTTTGTCGAAGCGGGCGGCTACGGGAACGAACGTTTCTGGGAGACGGAAGGGCTGGCTTGGAAGAATTACACTAATGCCGCGCACCCGACCTTCTGGATCAGGGATGCTGATGGCTGGCGCCTGCGGCTGATGCTGGAAGAAGTTGCGATGCCGTGGGACTGGCCGGTGGAGGTCAATTATCACGAGGCCAAGGCTTTTTGCAATTGGCAGAATGAGCAGACCGGCAAACCTGTGCGGTTGCCTACCGAGGATGAATGGCACCGGCTATATGGGGTGGCGGGCCTGTCAGAGGTTGACGGCGAGACGCCAGCCTCATCCAATATCCATCTGGATCATTACGCTTCCTCGTGCCCGGTTACGGCTTTCCGCCACGGCGATTTCTACGATGTAACCGGTAATGTCTGGCAATGGACCGAGACGCCCATCTATCCTTTCGACGGTTTTGAAGTGCATCCGTACTACGATGATTTCACGACGCCCACCTTCGATATGCGCCACAATTTGATCAAGGGCGGCTCGTGGATATCCTGCGGCAACGAAGCGCGCGGCAGCGCCCGTTATGCATTCCGCCGCCATTTCTTCCAGCATGCAGGATTCCGCTATGTGGTGGGAGAGGCGCTGCCCATGCCGTCCTCATCCGTTTACGAAACGGACAAGCAGCTTTCGGAATACGCTGAATTCCATTATGGCGACGAGTTTTTCGGCGTGCCGAATTTCCCTAAAACACTGGCCCGGCTTGCAATACAGGCGATGGGCAAAAAACCTGCAGTCCATGCGCTGGACCTGGGCTGTGCAACCGGGCGGGCGACATTCGAGCTGGCGCGCCACTTCGAGCAGGTCACCGGAATAGACTTCTCGGCGCGATTTATTGATCTGGGTGTGCAGCTGGCAGGGCAGGGGATCGCGCGCTACACATTGACCGACGAGGGCGAGCTGGTTTCCTATCGGGAGCGCAAGCTTGCCGACCTGGGCCTGGACGAAACGCGAGACAAGGTCGTCTTTTTTCAGGGCGATGCGTGCAACCTGAAGCCGCATTTCAGCGGGTATGACCTTATCCTCGCATCCAACCTGATCGACCGCTTGTACAGCCCCAGTAAATTCCTGGGGACGGTGCATGAGCGCCTGAATATCGGCGGCTTGCTGGTGATTGCCTCCCCTTACACCTGGCTGCCAGAGCACACCCCGCGCGAGGAATGGATAGGCGGATACAAGAAGGACGGGGAGAATTTCACCACGCTGGATGGGCTGAAGGAGATTCTGGCAACGCACTTCAGGCTGGCGCAAGGGCCGCTCGACGTCCCGTTCGTGATACGCGAAACCAGGAGAAAATTCCAGCACACCCTTTCCGAAGTCACCATCTGGGAACGCGTCAGGTGACGTTCGATTTCGATCGCGAAATTCCTCGTGCAGGTACCGCGAGTGTCAAACATGACGGAGCGGCAGCAACCTTTGGCAGCGCCGACTTGATCCCGATGTGGGTCGCGGACATGGATTTCGCCGCGCCGGAGGCGATCACCCGCGCGCTGATGGCGCGCGCTGCGCACCCGATTTACGGCTATACCCTTTATCCGGACAGCATGTACGAAGCGCTGATGTCATGGCTGAAGAAACGCCATGGCTGGGAAATTGAGCGCGATTGGATTGTGATGTGCCCCGGCGTCGTCCCGGCGCTGCATGCCACCATTCTGGCGGTCACGCAGCCGGATGAATCCGTCATCGTCCAGAACCCGGTCTATGCGCCGTTCTTCTCTTCGGTGACGACGACGGGCCGCCGCCTGGTGCTTAATCCGCTTCGCCTCGAAAATGGCCGATACGCGATGGATTTCGATCATCTGGAGCAGTGTGTGGCAGACGGCGCGCGTCTATTGATGCTGTGCTCGCCGCACAACCCGGTCGGGCGCGTCTGGGGCCTGGATGAGTTGGGGAGATTGCTGGAGATTGCACGCAAGCATGATTTGATCGTGCTGTCGGACGAAATCCATGCGGACCTAGTCTATCCGGGCGTGAGGCACACGGCGTTGGCCACGCTCGCGATGGATGGCAATTCGATCATCACGGCGGTGGCGCCGAGCAAGACGTTCAACATCCCAGGGCTTGGCCTGTCTGCACTGATCGTTCCGAATCCAGCACACCGGGCGGCACTGCGCAGGGTGTTCGACCAGCTCCATGTGAGCGCGGCCAATCCCTTCAGCATTGCGGCTTTTGAAGCGGCCTACCGGGAAGGCGAGCCTTGGCTGCAAAGCCTGCTGGCATACTTGAATGAAAATCGAGATTTCGTTCGCAACTACCTGATTAATAATATACGCAATATACATCTCATTGAGCCGGAAGGCACCTATTTATTATGGCTTGACTGCCGCGCGCTGGGTATGAAAGACGAGGAACTGCAGCGTTTCTTTGTGCAGGAGGCGAGGGTAGGAATGAGTGCCGGAACGATATTCGGAAATGGTGGCACCGGATTCATGCGCATGAATATCGGCACGCCCCGCCGAAATGTTGCGACGGCGCTTGACCGTATAAAAAGCGCGCTTGAAGCGCGGAGAAGAGTTTAGGAAAATGCAGATTTATTCAGGCCGTTCGGGCTGAGCTTGTCGAAGCCTTTACTAATATGCTGATTCATATAGGTAGCATTTCGACAAGCTCAATGCGAACGGATCTAATCTGCGTTTCCTTAAGATTGTCGAGCCAAAAAATAACGCCCTCGCAAGGGCGTTATATGGACTGGCGGAAATTCTCCGGCTTTCTTGGGGCGCGGATTTTTTCCTCTTTTTCGTCGTGGTGTTCCAACTTCGGCTTAATCCGTTACTGGAATACTCACAGTTAAGTTCATCATTGAATGAACCGAGAGGATTATGGCAAGTGCCCTGAATTCTCTATCGCTTGAATAAGCCCATAATTTCATTTTAGTTCTTTCCAGCCTCTCGTTCGGTATTTCGCAACAAGCAGGTGTTTTTGTTGCTAGCACGGACACTTGGCCTCTCCACAATCCTCTGGACGCTCTGAAGTTGAGCGCACGGTACCCGTGCTGCCATCAAATAACACATCGAAGCGGGATGCCTCTATCCACACACTGCAATAACGCCACTCCCATACCAATTCATCGCGTGCCCTGAAGTAGGCTGTCCAGCTTGGCTCTGATGGGCCCAGAATGCGAAGTACCTGGTCTTTGGTCATGCCTGGCTGAACCAGGGAAAAATGCTTTGGGTTAAGCACGCCCTCAATACGCTGCAATTTCTGGTCCTGTCCGACCAATACCATGAAGGTGTTAAAGCCTGCCGGTCCGCGTGGATATGCGAGCTGCAAAGATCCATCAGGATTCTGCCAGCGCATTGCGGGCTCTCCCATCGTGGCAACCACATCATCGACGCTTGCTTTGCCGGGGGTCAATCCCCTTCCGCTGTAGGATGCGCAGGAGCACAATAAAACTGCAGCCAAGGATATGAATATTGAGTTCAAGGCAATCCTGACGTTCATGTGGCTGGCCGTAGCACAGCGGTCCATGCCAGCTTCAAATTCGCCATTTCGCAAAAAAATGCTGTTTTTTTCTTGTTATGGGCACCGACATTTCCATGCCTGCTCGCCACAATCCTCTGCCCGTTGTGAGGTGGAACCCACCGTGCCTTTGCTGTCATCAAATATAACTTTGAAGCGGGATGCTTCTCTCTCTGCACTGCAATAGCGCCACTCCCATATCAATTGAGCGGGCAATTGATCGCGCGCATCGAAGTGCAGTGTCCAGCTTGGCTCCGATGGGCCCAAAATACGAAGTACTTGGTCCTTAGTCATGCCCGGCTGAATGCGGAAAAAATATTTTGGATTAAGCACATCCTCAATATGCTGCAATTTCTGATCTTTTCCGATCAACACCATGAAAGTGTTATAACCTACCGGACCACGCGCATAAGCCAGTTTCGTGGATCCATCCGGGTTCTCCCATCGCATTGCTGGTGTCCCCATGGTGTGAAGCACGTCATGCAGGGTTGTTTCGCCGGGGACCAGTCTCTTGCCGCCATAGGATGTGGCGCAGGAACACAACAATAGAGCAGCCAATAATATGAATATTGATTTTGTGGCTATCCCTGTTTTCAATTTGCCGACAAACATAATGATTCATGCACTCTTTAAGTTAGCCATTGCGCGACTTAAGTGAGCGTGCCCCCAATCGTTACGCAAAAAACCCGCAATTCGCCAGAGCATACACAGTCGTTCGATTAGCAAATTTAAATGTGCCTGTAATTTTCTCCATGGTCTGTACGGTAGCGCACATAAGTTGGCGTATTGCCGGGTACAGTTAAATTACCCCCGACAAAGCCGGGGGCTTATTGAGTGCAAGGGTGAGGGGATGATGTCACTGAATTTTAACGTTGCTCTTTAAATGACCGCCGTAACGATCAAACCTAATGGAGTTCCCCGACATAGCCGGGGGTTTACCTAACTGAATTACGCATTTCAGCCTATTCGTTTGTCCGGTGCATCATCCTACGTGCGCTAGCGCACAGACTGCTCTGAAAGAGTGGCGGATCATTGCAATTGGTAAATAACGGCCTTCATGTAAACCGCGGTACCGAAATTTTATGTATGACGTATGCCATTCACAATAACTAAGGTGTAACAATCATGACTATTACAAAAACACTTACAAAAACACTCATCTGTGCCAGCATTGTTGCGGCATTCTTGCCCGGTGTCGCGAGCGCGGAGGATGCCAGGATTCAAGGTTACCTGCTCGATACGCGCGGCAACGTAATTAAGACTCAATATGGCCTATGCGTGCGCACTGGTTACTGGACGCCCGCGATGGCCATCGCCGAATGCGATCCTGATCTCGTCAAGAAGGTAGAGGTACCAGTGGCTGCGCCTCTGCCCAAGCCTGCGCCTGCGCCCATGGCCGCATTAGCGCCGGCACCCGCGCCAGCGCCCGTTGTCGTACCTGTGCCCGTACCGCAAAAAGTAGTTCCGCAGAAAGTCAGTTTCTCGGCAGATACGCTGTTCGCCTTCGACAAGTCAACGCTGAATCCTGAAGGGAAGTCGGAGCTGGATGGCTTCGTCAGGGATATCAATGGCGTGAACTACGAATCTATCCATGTCACCGGCCATACGGACCGCATCGGTAGCCCCCAATACAACCAGAAGCTTTCAGAGCGACGTGCGAAGGAAGTGCGGGATTATCTCGTCAGCAAAGATATCCCTGCCAATCGCATTGCCGTGGAGGGCAAGGGCGAGACGCAACCGGTCACCAAACTCGGCGATTGCACCGGTCCAAAAAGCAAGAAACTCATCGCCTGCCTGCAGCCTGACCGTCGCGTGGATATAGAGGTAGCCGGCACCAAGTAGTCGCAACAACCTGCCGTTACAGCCCGTTGCGATAAATGCCGTTTCGCAGCGGGCTGTAACGCTTTATAAGAACATCGATTGCGTGTTCGTTCCTACGTCTTTGCGAATTTATTCATGGAATGGAGCTGCATGGCTTGATGGAGGTTTCAGGGCGAGGTGCGTCCAGTGAGTCGAGATGGCTCGAACGGGTCGGAGAATTGGCTTTCTTAACCTATATCTCGAAGTACGTCTTCATATTACGAGTTGCTAAGCAGGTACGCTTACTGGCAAGTTTAAACAGCCGCTGATTCCATCAACAGCGTCATATCGACCCATTATTGATATTTTTCTTATGGAAACCG
>JAUQWW010000074.1 GCA_030834965.1 Gallionellaceae bacterium
TCTCCGGCCAGACATTTGCTTATTTCCGGCCGCGATCCAGCCTGGAGGCGCTTGCGCTGCATGTATTTTATCAGCACACCAACATTGTCGAAGCGCACGGACAACTGGCTGCAGAAAACCAGCAGACAGGCGATATCGACGCGGCATTGCGGGAATACCGCGCCATGATAGAAATCTTTCCCTACGATATTAAAATCTATCGCAGCGCTGCCTGGCTGGCGTTGAACAATAATAGGCTGGACGATGCGCTGCCCGTTTTGTTGCGGGTAATCCGTATCCGGCCCACTGCGGAGGCCAGCAGATGGATCGGGCAAATCTACCTGCAGCGCAACGAACTGCCGCAGGCGGCACGTTATCTCGAACAGTCAAGGTTGCTGGACATGAAAAACAATGCACACGTGCTGTCATTGCTGAAGGAAATCTATACGCGAACGGGGGAACAGGAGAAAATTCGCGGCCTGGGTGATATGCCACCAGTGCCTTCCGCGCCGGATATGAGTAAAGGTTCGAAAGGCAGGCAGCCGGTTGTGCCGGGTCTGTTCCCAAGTGAAAAATAGGCGAATTGCTGTGGTTATTGGTGGCATCTAAAATACCATGTGTTGATGGAACTGCCCTTTGGCTCGGCATAATATGCAACGATGCGCACGACAAGAGTACATATCCATGTTTATCAGAACTGACAGACGCATAATGATTCGTGTTGCTTCGCTATGCTTGGCTCTGTCCATGACATCGACTTCATTGTGGGCAGACCAGGCGAAACCGTTAAAAACACAAATTCCAGGTTTGCCGATGGAGGATGGCCATTACTCCATCAAGACTCCCTGCGTCGAAAAACCGATCGCTGCCCTTCCCGGCGTCTATTTGGGTGCATGGGCAGATACCGCTGAATTATGTTCTGCGCTCGTTGTGAAACCCAATGCAGATATATTGGATATCGGCACAGGAAACGGGATACTGGCTGTTACGGCTTTGGAGCGAGGAGCGCGCTTTGCAGTGGCCACCGACATCAATCCCAGGGCCGTGGAAAATGCCAGGCTAAATGCAAGGCTCAGAAAATTGGGCAGGAAACTCGATGCCCGGCTTGTTCCAAAAAATAGACCTGGCGCCTTTAGTGTCATAAAAAATAACGAGCGTTTTGACCTGATTATTTGCAACTGCCCCGCGCTTGATGCCCCTGTCGATTCTTATGATGAGGCCAATGCCTTTGATCCAGGGCATATGCTGGTAATTTCGCTTTTCAGGGGGCTAAAAGCGCATTTGAAACCTGAAGGTAAGCTCTTGATGACCTTTTGGTCTGGTGGCGGGCTGGACTTGTTGAAAAAACTGGCAGGCGAAAATAATCTGCAATTAACGGTAGTTGAAACGAAATTCAACAAAGATAGTATCCCCACCAACCTGCGAGCGATTAATCGCAGAGAGCTCTACAAAATACCATCTAATAAAATCAGAGACACCCTCACAGGACAGGAAAAAACGTTAATTATTGAAATTGCGCCGCGCAATTGAAATTCAGCCCTGTTCTCTGTGCTTGCCCGGCGGTTCCGGACATATTCGAAGGCAGGCGATGTAAACGGAAGTACCGCAGGATACCTAATGATGCTGATTGGGTATCTGATGCCTCAAGGGATGCCTGCAAAATTTCCCATTTCCGAAGGGCAGTGCGTGGCGGCATTCCTTTTTAACCCGGCATTCCATCAGTTCGTTGCTGATCATGCGCACGCGGCAGGTACTGATATCTGTCTCATCAATATCGGGCTTTTGGCTGTCCTGGCGCATCGTTTCCCCCTGCTTTTATTGAATAATTATTTATCAAAAATGGAGCGGCAAACCTGTGATAGCAGCCGATTCTTAACGGAACCTTAACGAGCATTAATTTTAGGCGGCAGGCGCATTACAGCCTGCCAGCCGCTTATCAAGCGCGCCTGACGCATAGAAATGCCGGGGCGATCGGTGCATAATGCGCGTCGGATGTCGATGGAGCGTGGGCTATCAGGCAAGAAGGAGGATTGGCCCATTTTTTAAGGATGCAACTTGCCCGATAGCGTGGTTACTCCGCGCAAGCAAGCGCCATCCGATCACGAAATCGCTGCGTAACTGGCCAGGGAGGCTTAGAACATCATGAGCGACTATGAACTTTCTATACCATCCATAGGAACCCTCATACTAATTGGGGTGTTGTGCGTTTTGGGGCTGTTTTTCCTGTGGCAGAAATTCAATAAACCGCGTCTCGAGCCCGACAGGCGCCAAGTCAAAATGCAGGTGGAAGTGGAGCGCAGGAAAGGCGAGCGCAGGAAATACCCCAGGTATCGCTATACTTGATCCATTCAGCATGAAAAAGCCGGCCGGGGGGGACGCAGACAACCAACCCCAATCCGGCACGCCAAAAAAATTATTCAAGGGCGCTTCTAAAAATACATTTTGTCGCTCCCGCGAAGGCGGGAGCCCAGTAAAATTCACAAACTGGATTCCCGCCTTCGCGGGAATGACAAATTGTTAGAAGCGCCCTCAAATGAGCCGCCCTGCAAATTGAAAAGGGTCGCTACTGCTTCACTCCGCGCAAGGTAATTTCCACGCGCCGGTTGGGCTGCAGACAACTGATCTGCTCCTCTCGGGGCAGGCTGGTTGAGCAGGACACCAACGGCTGTGCTGCGCCCGCGCCGCCGGCGTGTATCTTGTCGGCAGCAACCCCCTTGGCGATCAGATATTGTTTGATGCGCTCGGCGCGTTGTTCGGAGAGCTTCTGGTTGTATGCTGCCGGGCCATAGCGGTCGGTGTGCCCAACCAGGGTAATGTCTTCGGTCTTGCTCCAGCCCTTGATGGTGTTGGCCAGTTTATCCAGGCGCAGCGCTGCGCCGCTGATCAATTCGGCGCTTTCAAAGGCGAACAGTGCGTCGGTGGACAACACATGCTTCTCGACTATAACCGTTACCGGCACAGTTATCGTTACGGGTGCAGGCGCTGCTTGCGGCTCGGCAGAAGCAGCGGTATGCGTTTCGGCCACTTGCCCGCTGCAATTAACAATCGCCACTTGTGCCTCGTAGATCAGGTCTTCAACACCGCGTGCGTATGACTCCGCATGGCTCCATCCGGATTCGGCTTTTTCGTGTCCGGTCCACACCAGCTGAACTTCGGCTTCGGCAATCTGGCGTTGCCCGCATGGGAATTGTGCATTGCCTTTCAGCGTAGATATCCTGTCCCACAGATCAGGGCGCACGGTCTCGCTGCCTGGCAATGGCATCGGCGTATCCATTGCGATGCCCGGTTGCTTTTTATCCAGCGCGTCCAGCAAAGTTTCGGCTTGTGCAATGGCGGCAACCATTATTCCGCTGCTATCTTTCTCGTGATATTCGCTGAGCGCCAAATCAAGCCAGGTGCGCGCCTTGGCGAGATGATAGTTGTTCGAGCCGAGCTCGCCGAAAGCCAGCTTGTCGGCGCGGCGTTGCAGCGATTCTATTTGCTGTAGATGTTTTGGCAGCAATTCCTCGGCGGCCTGGGCAAGTGAAAGGCTGCTCAACAGGAGCGTGAGCAACAGCGAGAGAGTGGGCTTATTCATGGTCATATCCCAACCTTATAAAAATCTAAAAAATAAAATTTCGTCATTCCCGCGCAGGCGGGAATCCAGATGATTAAAAAATCTCCGCGAAGCGGGGCAACATCGTGGTTTTGTCTGCTTCGCGGAATGGCTATACTTGCTGGATTCCCGCCTGTGCGGGAATGACAGATGTTTTCGGAAATAATGTATTTTTTGGATACCCATAAATTCATCATTTCACCCTCACCCTGAAATTCAAATCAAAATAAGGATTGCCGCCACCGGTGGCGCTCATGGCCCCGCTGAGACTGAAGCGGATATTGGTCACGGCCGGATCGAAGCTGCCATTCGGCACATAGGTCCAGCTCACTCCGCTGTCATTCGAGAAATCCATGCAATCGGCGAAGTTGTTGAGCGCGGTAAACGTGCAGCTCAGGGCGCTCGTGGGTGTGCCGTCCGTATAAACGAAGGGTGCGCCGCCGCTGAGATTGCCGGTGAACACTTCGGTATTCGCCGGAATTGGATCGGTAATGATAAGCGTGTTGTTATCTACCGTGGCGGCACCTGAGTTGGTTACGCGCATGGTATAGAGCACTTCCGCGCCGGGGATATTTTTTGGATTGATTGCGCTGTTGACTGGATCGGAAGTGACGGCCACCGTTTTGAGGAAAGTGAGCAAGGGTGCCCCGAACCAGGAAATGTTATGCCCGCCATCGCTGGAGTTGGTGGGCAAGACGGGTATTTTCGCGGCATCCGATCCGGAAGCATCGGAATCCGTAACGCTCACATATGAAATCGCCTTGGTTGATGCGGCGCCCAAAGTGAAATTCCAGCGCGTGCCGGGGGAGGAAGACACCAGGCTCAGAAGTTGTCCGCTGGCGCCGTTCAGCGTGGCGGTGCCGTTGACGGTGGTGGTCGAGTTCGCGGCGAAAGTCAGGGTGCGCGCGGTTGCTACCGACTTGGTGAGGTTATTGAAGGTCGTGTTGCCGGTGATGCTCTGGTTTGTGCCGTTCAGTGTTACCGTATTGGCGCCACTGGTATAGGTGCCCGCGTTGCTCCAGTTTCCGGCCAGCGCGACGCTCTGTCCGGCGCTGTTGAGCGTGCCGGTGGTAATGGTGAGATTGCCATTGACGGTGAGCAGCGCGGTGTGTATCCACGAACCGGCACCGTCAAAGGTGAGGTGATAATACGTATTTCCGGCTAGCAGTGAAGCATAAGCGCCGCCGCCGTTGTAGGCCACCGTGCCGGAATCTGTATCGTTACTGAAATTGGTCAGGGTCTCGCCGCCTTGCAGGCGCAACGTGCCGTCATTGGAAAAGGTCGACCCGGCACCGATGTTCAGGTTGAGTCCGGAGATATCAAAGATGCCGCTGGTGATGGTAAGTGCCTTGCTGCCAGCCATGACGAGATTGTTGGTGGCCAGGCTGACCGTCGCCGTTTGGGTGGATTTATTCACGGTCACACTGCCGTGGCTGCCGCTGCCAGGCGTAAAGGTGGAGTTGCCGCTGCCGGTGAAGGCGATATTGAGGGCGCCGCCGAAATAGCCGCCACCCGTCTTGCTCCAGTTTCCGGTGACACTCACCACACCCGTACCGGCTATCACATAGCTGCTTTGCCATAAAAAGTTATTTGCGGTTATGTTGTAGCTGCTCATGGAGAGTGTGCCAGTGCCCGCCCCCGTTGTTTTTAAGGTGACGTCACCGCTGGCGGTGAAGCTGCCGCCCAGATAGAAAAAGAACTCATGCGAATCGAACACCACATTGTAATAGGAGGAAGCACCCGGATAAAAGTAGTGATTGCTCGTCTTGACGAACATGGAGATGGTCGAGGTGCCTGCCGTGAAGGTACCCGCAGTCGCAGTCCAGGTGCCGGTGATCGTGTGAGTGTAGGAGCCGCCACTGAAAGTGCCCAGGATTTTGACTCCGTCCAGAGAGGTGTTGGCGCCCGGAGCGAAGGTGTGCGTGGCGGGCACATAGAGGGTGTTGTAGCTGCTGACCGTCAGCACCCCGGCGGGTACCGTGTACTGGATATCCGTATCGGAATATGCGCCCAGCGCCGTGGACATCAGCGCGCTGGTCATCGTGCCCGCATTATCGTGGCGCACGATCACATAACCATCACCAGTGGCGTTGGCCGCGCCCGTGTAAATATTGATGCCGGAGAGATTCGCCCCTGTCGATGCGGAGACGGTCGTGCCTTTCTTCGCGTCCCCGTCCACATACACCAGGAATGGCGTATTGGCCGGCAGCGCCACGCTGGAATCAATACTGTACGTCCCGCCGGCCGCGGTCACCGCAGTCCCGGCACTGGCACCGGCCACCACCAGCCTAACCGTCTTGCCGGCACCGATATTGGTCACGCCTTCGTCGGTGTAGACCGTGCCGGAAATACTGGTCATGGCGGTTGCGGTGACATTAAGCGCCATCTCCGAGGTATTGTTGGTAGTCAGGTTGGTGGCCGTGGCGGTGATGAATTCGCCCACGGCGACTGCCTTGGCCAGATTCTGGCTGAAGCTGGCATTGTTGCTGCCGTCCGTGGTTGCGCTGGCAAAGCCCAGATAACGTTGCGCCTCCCCGTAACCGGAAGCATCTGCCACAGTGCTGGCAAAGAACTCGATGCGGAAGTTCGTGCTGGCAATGCTGTTGAGCGTGCCGGAGACGGTAACGGAATTGGTGCCGTTGGTGAGGGCCGAGCTCAATACCGGGAAGTTCTGCAGACCATTCGGGCCGGTATCGGTGTCCCCTGCGTCATTCGCGGTGGCGCCATCATCCTTAAGGTCGATCGCCAGGCCTGAGTTGCTATAGATTGCATTGCCGAGGATGCTGTTGCCCGCATTGGTGTTCACATTGATGGCGATGCCGGCCGAGTTATTGTTGGCAATCACGTTGCCGGCACCGGCCGCGGTGCCACCGATGGTGTTATTGGAAGCGGTACTATCCAGCCTCATGCCCCCCCAGCCGTTGCCGAGGCTGAGCGTGGCGCCAGCGTCCGTGCCGATGTAGTTGCCCTGGATAAAGCTGCTGTCGCCCTGGAAATAGATGCCGTAGCGGCTGTTGCCGGCAATCACGTTGCCTTCGCCTGCCGCCGTGCCGCCGATCTGTTGCCCCGTTCCGGAGCCGAAAATGCCGTGCTGCACGTTTGCCAATGCGGTGGTGCCGTTGGCTTGCGTGCCGATCTTGTTGCCCTTGATAGTGACGTTGATGGGGCCCGTGTCGAGGTAGATGCCCTCCTGCAGGTTTCCGGAAATGAGATTGCCTTCGTTCGCGCCGCTGCCGCCGATGATGTTGCCACCGGCCACTTCTTGCGAATAGATGTCGATACCATATTTATTACCCACGGCAGCCGTGCCTGTGGCGTTGGTGCCAAGATAGTTGTTCTTGATGATATTGCCGTCAGACCACTGGGTGAAGATGCCGGCGTTATCGTTGCCGGAAATGACGTTGCGATCTGCCGCCGCGCTGGTGCCGATGATGTTTGAACCGGAATGCCAGTAAACGAGAACACCGTAATAGGCATTGCCGCGGTCAAGCGTGCCGGTGGCGTCGGTGCCGATGTAGTTGCCGACGATGGTGTTGCTGTCGGCTACGTCGAGCTTGATGCCGTGGAAGGTGAAGCGGTTGATCACCAGGCCGCGCACGGTGGAAGTGCCGCCCGTGATGGTCAGGCCGGTAACCGGTGTGCCAGCACCTGTTCCGTTGATTTCTATCTCCGGCCCCAGGGAGTTCGTATTGCCCCGGTTGGTTGTCTGCGTGGTTCCGTCAATGACCGTCCCTGCGGCGGTGATCGTCGGCAGGGCGCTTGCCGGCGTGATCTCCCACCACGAATCGCCGCCGGAGGACTGATTTGCGGCGGTGGCGATGTTGAAGCTGATGGTGCTGCCGGGATTGGCATTGGCGTAATTGATGCATTCGCGCAACGAACCCGTACCTGTGTCGGCGGTGGCGGTAACGATGCCGCCCGGGCAATAGATCGGCGTGGCCGGCGAGCCGGTGGGCACCACGCCTGTGGCGGAGTAGTTGCCGTTGCTGTCCTTGGCGAAAATCTTGTAGTAATACGCCGTGCCGTTGGTCAGGCCGGCGTCGGTGCACGACGTGCCGGGGCTGGCTGTCACGCAGGCGACGGTGGCGGTGCCGATGGTGTCGGTTGCAACATAGGTGGTTCCTTCGACCGGCACATCGGCTACTGCCGAGCCGGCGCGGCGCAGCACCACGACACTGTGAAAATCCGCATCCACCGGATTGGTCCAGGCCAGTGCCACCTGTTCACCTCCTGCCGTGGCGGTGGCGGCGGTGACATTGGCGGGCGACAGGTTGTCGATGGTCACCGTGGTGCCGGCCGTGTCGGAGCCGCTCTGGCCTTTGGTGCCGGACCAGGCGCTGATGCGGGCTGTCACTGCGTAGCTGGAACCGGCCGGTGCAGGCATGTTGGCATGGGTCTTGGGCGTAATGCGGATACGGTACTCAGTGAGCGTGGTGGTCGCGGTGAGAGTATTGGTCGAGAGCGTGATCACCGGCGCATCGCTGGCGGGGTTGGTGACCGAGCCGTAGATCGTGGTGCCGGCATCGTTGGTTATTTCCACCTTGCTCAGGCCGGCGTAGGTGCCGGTCGCCAGCGTGACCGTGACATCGGCGATCGTGTCGGTGCCGGTGCTGGTCTGGAACGAGAACGCATCAGCCATCGTCGCCGCGCCGCCGGGCGCGAGCGAGGCATTGCCGGGGTCGGTGCCATTGCCGAGTGTCGTAATTGCAGGCCTCAGGCTCATCGCGGACATCGAATAAAGCGAAGAGGTCGCGGAGCTGATCGTATGGTTCGCTGACGTGCTGCCCGCAGTGCTGTCGCTCAATGCATAACCGCTCGTATACACCGTGCCATTGTTTAACTGATTGGGCCCGGCAGATTGGGTCCAGTTTGCGGCAGGCGTCGTGATCGTGCGGTAAGTTGCCGCTCCGGTTCGGGACATGTTTACAACCTCAACGCCGAGTTCGCCGGTGCCGATGGTCAGCGAGGATGTCAGGGCTACTGATGTTGTGCCGGTGTTGCCCGTTGAGCTTGATACCGGAGAACCGGACTGGTCAACACCCCCATAGACGGCGGCATAGACATTGTTTGTCGCCGCGGTCAGGTTGAAAGAAAAAACCAGATTCGTGTTTGATGCCGCCTGCAGTCCGGCCTCATTCAGATAAAAAAGATAGGTGTGGGCCTGTGTTGTGCCGCCGTCTGCCCTCACCTGGGTCATGGCCTGGCCGCCGTATGTGACCGAGGCCGTCTGCGCCGCCGCAGTGGTTGTTGACGATACAACGGCAACCACCAGCATGCGATTTGAGCCGGCGCCTGCCGTGAACGCAACCGTACCGGGATATGCAGTATTGCTATAGATGTTTGACCAGGCGTTGATCGTGGTAATCGCCGCATTTGCGTTTGATCCCGGAACAAGCATGAGAACCAGCGCCGGGAAAAGAATCAGCGATACGCTGCGCAGCAGCATAAGCAGGGGCCGAACACACGTTTTACAAATCAGCATGCCGTTCAATTTCGATCTCATTTGGCGTCATAACCCGCGCGATTGACGAGTCTGCCGAGGTGTGACAATAGGTATTGCAATTGCGCTTTGATCCTCATCATTCCAAAAAGCACATCAGCACAAAACTGCGTCATTCCCACGCAGGCGGGAATGACGTGATGCCATAGCAAGAACGGTGCAATCTGCGTGAATGACGAATTTTGGATACCCAAAAATTTATCATTTCACCCGCACCCTGAATTTCAGGTCGAAATAAGTGTTTCCGCTGCCCGTATTGGGGCTCATGGCCCCGCTGAGACTGAAGCGGATATTGGTCACGGCGGGATCGAAGCTGCCGTTCGGCACATAGGTCCAGCTCACTCCGCTGTCATTCGAGAAATCCATGCAATCTGCCAGGTTGCCGAGTGCAACAAATGCGCAGCTCAGAGCGCTCGACGGGGTGCCATCCACAAAAATCAAGGGCGCGCCGCCGCTGAGATCGCCGGTGAACACTTCGGTATTCGCCGGAATCGGATCGGTGATGACCAGCGTGTTGTTATCCACTGCGCTCGCGCCCGAGTTGGTCACGCGCATGGTGTAGAGGACCTCTGCGCCGGGGATGTATTTCGGGCCGGTCGCGCCGTTGACCGGGTCGGAAGTGACCGCCACGGTTTTGAGGAAAAGCAGCGAGGGTGGACTAAACCAGGACACGTTATGGCCGCCGCTGGTGGAGTATGTCGGATTGACGGGTATCTTCGCGGCAGCCGAGCCGGAAGCATCGGAGTCCGTGACGCTCACATAGGAAATCGCCTTGGTTGAAGCGGCGCCCAAAGTGAAATTCCAGTACGTCGTCGGCACAGTTGATTGCAGGCTCAGCAGCTCGCCAGAAGCGCCCTGCAACGTGGCGGTGCCATTGACAGTCGTGGTGGAGCCGGCCGTGAAGTACAGGGTGTCTGCTGCCGCAACTGTCTTGTTCAGATTGTTGAATGTGGTCGAGCCGATAATGCCCTGATTGGTGCCGTTAAGGGTTACCGTACCGCCGGATGCCGTGAATGTGCCACTGTTGTTGAAGTTGCCGGAAACAGTGGTCGTGCCGCTGGTGGCGGTAAAGGTGCCGCTGATGTCCAGATTCCCATTGACCGCAATGCTGCCGCTGCCGCCGGTAAAAGTGCCGATGGTGTTCATGGTTGGAGTCGTCACATCTCCGCCGGGGGCGAAGGTCTTGCCGGCGGGGATGTGCAGCTCCGTTGCCGAACCGCTCACCGTCAGCGCACCGCCGGAGACCGAGTAGAGAATGTCGGCATCGACATAAGCTCCCTTGGCGGTGCTCATGTTGGCGTTGGTCAGCGAGCCGGCGTTGTCGTGGCGGGTGACGACGTGATCTGAGTAGATGTTAAACCCGGCGATGCTCACGCTGCCGGCGATACTGACCGTTGCCCCCAGGTGGGCGGCGTCGCCGTCGACGTACGCCAGGATGGCATCGCCGGCCGCCACGCTGGCCCAGATGGTATAGGCACCGGAGCCATCAGTAACGACGGTGCCGGCACTGGCCCCATTCACCAGCAGTCGTATGGTGCTGCCCGCGCCGATAGCGGTTGTTTCATCATTCTCGTAGACCGTGCCCGATATCGACATGGTAGCCAGCGGCGCGTTGGCGACAACGTCCGTGGTTGCCGCATTGCCATAGTAGTCCTTGATGAAGCCGGCAGTCACATCCAGGGTGTCCGCGCCGCCCGTCATGCTGTAGTCTGCCGTCGCCTCGATGGCAGTCCCTTTTGCGCCGCTGAATTGCAGGGTAAGGGTGGTGTCGTCGGTGACGGTCAGGCTGGTCACGTCACCCACCACGAAGCTGATGTTGGCGGTGACGGCATTGTCGCCATTGATGTCCCACACGAACTTCGTCCAGTCCACATACGACTTGATGTCCGTGGTTGCGGCAGCAATCGTCAGGAAATTCGTGCCGGTGATGGTCATCTTGTCGCTGGCAGCTTCGTAGATGGCGCTGACGATCGTCGACGTCGGCGACAGGTCATCCACGCGGAAGTTATCAGAGGTGGCGGGGAGGGTGCTGTCGATGCCGCTGCTGTCGGTCAAGGTAAAGCGTACGCGGATGTCGGATTGATCCGTGCCGTCGATTCCGGTGACGTTGGCGTGCTTGGTGTTGAAGGTAAAGCTGTGGGCCGAAGCGGCGCCGAAGGTCGTGGCCGTGGTCCAGCTCGAACCGTTGTTGTTCCAGTTGGCCGAGAGCGCAGCAGAAGCATCGCCGTTGGTGGGCGCATTCCAGGTAGAGCCGCCGTCGATGCTGTACTGGAAGGTCTTCAGCGTCACGTTCTGCGCCTGGCCGTCGCGCCCCTTCCAGGTGATGGTCATCAGCCCGGTGCCATCGGTGGCCTGCGTGACCTGCGCAGCGGGAATCACATTGTCGGCGGTGTAGCCGCCCACCGGGCGCTCCAGCGTCGTGGCGCTGGGTGAATTGGAAACAGCCGACCAGTTTGGCACCTCGTCCCCGCTCTTGATCGCGAAATAATAGGTGGTGTTGGGCGTGAGGCCGGTGACCGTATAGTTCTCGGTGGCCGTGCCTGCGACTGACGGCGCCGGCTCTCCGCTCACCTTGGTGGCGCTGGCCCAGTTGCCGGCATTGATGGCCGAGGTGGAGTAGCGGATATCGTAAGTGGTCGCGGTCCCGGTGCTGGCGTCGTCACCCGGCGCGGTCCAGGTGAGTTTTACCGAGGTATCGGTAATGTTGCTGGTGGCCAGCGTGCTTACTGCGTCGGGCGCAGTGACATCGCCGGGGGTGTAGACCACGTCCACATAAAGCTCGGTAATCCGCATATCGTCGGCGTTGGTGTGATCGGCGACGCCGATCACAGCGTTGACCTGCGTCCACGTCCAGGCCGATCCGGTGTTCGGGTTGGTGGCATAGGTGCTGCCGGAGTATGCGGTATAGGTCGCGTTGGCGGGAGAGTGGCCGGCGTCCAGGTAGTTGGTCGCATTGGTTCTGAGGCCAAGGGTAAAGGTCGCCGGGCACGCGCCCCAGCCCCCGTCGCTGCAATTGGCCACCGCTTTCACCTGGACGGAGGTGATCGTTCCGGTCAAGGCGGTATCGTCGATGTCCAGGTAGAAGTCATTGGTGGCGGCAAGCGAGCTGCCATAGGAGGTACTGCCGTCGTTGGTGTCGAGATTGGTCGCGGCACCGCTGGAGTACGTGACGCCGTCAAGCGCATTGGCGCCGGAGGGGTGCAATGTCACTGTCGTGCCGTTATAGGTTGTCGTGCCGACAGCGTTATTCGACAGCCCGCTCGTGTTCGGCACCGAATCGGATGTCTTCATCGCGAAGTAGTACATCGTGCCAGCACTCAGCCCGGCGATGTTCAGCGACTGAGTGGTGCCGGCCACCAGCGGCGCCGGCTCGCCCGCGGCCGCGGTGGCGCTGGCCCAGTTGCCCGCGGTGATCGGCGAGGTGGAATAGCGGATGTCATAGGTGGTGGCGGTGCCGCTGTTGCCGTCGTCGCCGGGAGAGGTCCAGCTTACCGTGAGGGAGGAGGTCGTCCATGCCGTGACATCCAGGTCGATGGTGTCCGCCGGCGGTATTGCGTCGCCGGAAAGGGTCACGGCGCTGGGCGAATTGGAAACAGTCGACCAGTTGACAACTTCGTCGCCCGTCTTGATGGCGAAGTAGTAGGTGGTCAAAGGGCTCAGGCCCGTTACCGTATATGATTGTGCCGTACCTGCAACCAGCGGGGTAGGCTCGCCGCTGACCGTGGTGGCGGCGGCAAAGTTGCCCGCATCGATGGCCGCGGTGGAGTAGCGGATGTCGTAGGTGGCGGCGGTTCCGCTGCTGGCGTCGTCACCGGGCGAGGTCCAGTTGAGCTGAACAGAAGTGTCGCTGATGGTGCCGGTGGAGAGGGTGACTGCATCCGGGGCGGTGGCATCCAGGACAGGGGTGACCGGCGAGCCGGTGGGGACCACGCCGGTCGCGGAATAATTGATGCGGCTGTCCTTGGTGAATATCTTGTAGTAATACGCCGTGCCGTTTACCAGGCCGGTGTCGGCGCAGCTTGCCGTGGGAGCTGCCACCACGCAGGCGACCGTGCTCGAACCGATGGTGTTGCCCACCACGTAGGTACTGCCTTCCACCGGCGTGTCGCCCACCGCACCGCCGGTCTTTCTGAGAACAATGATGCTGTGCAAATCGCCGTCAGCCGGGTTGGTCCAGGCCAGGTCCACCCTGGAGCTTCCTCCCGTGGCGGTGGCGGCCGTCACGTTGCCGGGCGAGAGGTTGTCGACGGTCACCGTCGTGCCGGCAGTATCGGTGCCGGAAACGGAACAGCTTGAGCAGCCCACGGCGCTGATCTTGGCTGTCACCGCATAGCTCGAACCGGCCGGTGCCGGCATGTTGGCGTGGCTCTTGGGGGTGATGCGTATCTTGTAGGTGACCGTACTCGTGGTGGCGGTCAGGGTGTTTGTGCTCAGCGTGACCACGGGAGTGGCGCTGGCAGGATTGGCGACCGATCCATAAACCGTGGTGCCGGCGCTGTTGGTGATCTCTACCAGACTCAGGCCGGCGTTGGTGCCGGCCGCCAGCGTCACGGTAACGCTGGTGATGGTGGTTCCGCCCCAGGCATCGCTCAACAAGGTGAAGGCGTCGGCCATGGTGGCGGCGCCGCCCGGCGCCAGCGTGGTGGCGCCCGGGTCGGTGCCGTTGCCCAGCGTGATGTTGTCGCTGCCCCAGCCATAGGCCTTGCCGCTCAGCACCATCAACAGGAGCATGGCAATAAAGGCAAAGGAGGTCAGGCTGCGCTTCTTGTGCATACCGTTATTTCCAGAATCGCTCTTTGCAGTATCTTCAATGCCGCGTTCAGCGGCATGGGGCGAAAGAGAGTGTGGCATGGTTTTCATCTCTTATGGCTTGCGGGCAAACAGCCCGCCTTTCTTGTCGTTGAGTTTGAGCGAGTCCTGGTCGATCTTCATGCGCACGGTGATGAATGCGCCGCGGGCACGGTAGGCGGCGGCAGTGAAGTCGCGGTCGCTCAGGCCGCGCACGTTATAGCCGACTGACAGCCACATGTTGTCCATCAGGTTGTAGCCTATGGATGCGCCCAGGCCGTAGTCGCGCACGCCGGAATTCAGCGAGCGCATGACTGAACCGAATACGCCAATGTCCCAGTCCTGCGTCAGGTCGTGGCGGATTTCCGCACCGATCAAATCGGTGTAACCCTTGTAATCTGTGCCGTCTATCGTATCCAGCACATATTTCGCGCCGTATTGCAGCGCGATCTGGGTGTGGCGGTTGGGCATGTAGTTGGCATTCAGGTTGTTCACCAGTTTTCTGGCATTGGTGGACAAGCCGTTGGCCTGTATGAACTGGGTGATGTAATCGGCGCGGTCGAACCAGACCCACTTGCTGTCGTTGGGGCGATGTGCATAAGATACGCGCAGATCGCTGCTGTTGTTGGTGGTGCCCACACTGCTGGCGTTGCGCAGGGTGAAGCCAGCCGCCAGCGTGCGGCCCTCATCCAGTATGCGCTGCATGCCGATTTGCAGGTTCTTCTGCTGGCCGGTATCGCCGGTGCGCAGCTCGATGCGCCCGTTGCCGCTCCACAGTGCGTTGCGGTAAGACGCGCCGACCGCAGCGGCGGTGTAGTCGCCGGTGGCCGAAACAGAGGGCAGCGGCGTGTTGATGTTCAGCGATATGGCGGAGTTGTGCAGGGTCTGGCTGCGGTCAAGGCTGAAGTCGGCCAGCCATTGTTCGGTGATTTGCCAGCGTTGAATCATGCCGAGGTTGGCATACATGCGCTCTGCGTCGTTGCTGGTGCTGTTGCCCATCGATGCGGAGACTTCGCCGCCGCTCCAGGGCCGGGTGCGCAAGCCGGCGCGGGTGGTGTTGGCAGCGAATTTTTCACCACGCGCGAATTCCTGTTCGGCGAATGCCCTGGTTTGTTCCGTTACCTGGTAATCCGCGCCCAGGGTTACGCGATCCGGCGCGTTCACGCTGCCCGCCGAGCCGTCGCTGACTTCGGCCGCGCCGCGCAGGGAAAGCTTTTTGTCCGGCATGGTGTAGGCCGCGCCGCCGATCAGCTGGTTGCTTTGCGTGTTGCCTGCGGCGCTCTTGTCCTGAGCAGTGCGTGCGCCGTAATAGGCATTCACGTTTTCGCCGACGCGTTGATCGACCCGGCCTTCGATCGTGGTGTGCTGCGCGCCGGTGCCCAGCGTTTCCTGCTTGTAGGCCTGCCCTTTCAATTGCATGGTGTCGCTCAGTTTCACGCGGCCATCCACGCCAACCTTGCGCGTGCCGGTTTCTGAACCGGCCTGCTGGCCCATGCCGAATCCGCCGCCCTGTTCGCGCGCGTAAGCCTTGGCATCCCACTTCTCTTCGTGGTGTTGCACCTCGCCCAGCCATGCGCTGCCGCTGGAGCTGACGCCGGCGACCTCGCGCTGGGTGGAGGCGACTTCGGCACGGACTTTGGTCTTGTCGTCGGGCTGGTAGGTTACGTCCATGCCGCGCAGGTCGCCGGTTGCACCCACCGTGCCTTCGTGCACGCCTGTCGCACCGATTTCAAGCTGCTTAACAGGCTTGAAGCTGCCGCGCCCGCCGTAGCTGGCCTTCTTGTCGGCAGGGTCGGCTGACTCATATTCGGCGACGATGTAGGTTGGATTGAAGTTGCCATCGCGCACGGCAATCGGCTCCCGGAAAGTCAGCGTCCCCTTGTCGTAGTCGATGTTGTAATCCAGATAGCGCGTCAGGGTGCGTGTGGTGACGATGATTTGCGACTGGAAGCGGTCGCGGGTCTCGATGCGTATCTTGTCGGAGTTGATCACCAGGTTGCCGCGTGACAGCGTGTACACGCCGGAAGTGCCGTTGCCGGGGAGTTCATCCTTGACGTAGGCCTGCGCGGTGATCGTAGCGAAGGCGTTGTAGCCAACTTTTTCGCCCTTGTATTCGCTCTTCACGCCGTTCAGGCTGCGGCTGTAGCGCGACAGTTCGGTGACGGTCAGGCTGGTGTCATAGTCGCCGAACATCGCGTAGAACTGCCTGCGTTCCAGTTTCACATACAGGCGGCTGGCGGACGCCGCGTCAAAACGGGACTGGGAGGCATCCGCGTACAGCGTGTAGTACTGCGTCGGGTCAACTGCCTGCCTGAGCTGCTTGTTGCCGGTCTGTTTGGAGGTGTCGTAGGCGGCGGTGAGCAGGAATTCGCCCTTAATGCTGCCCTTGGCGTAGAACGCCAGCTTGTTGCCATCGAACAATTGTTTTTCGGCATCGGCTGCCTCCAGCGCCTGCATGTTGCCGGACAGGGTTTTATGCCCCGTCGTGCCTTCGGCGAAGCCGACCAGTATCCAGTCACGCTGGCCGGCTTCCAGCCAGGCGCGCACTTCCTGCGTGCGCTTGTCGTTGAACTGGAAGTTGAGGACGGCTTCACCGGACTGTGTGGTCGGTTCCAGTTCGATCAGCGCCAGGCCGTCGCCCTTCACTTCAAAGCGCGGCTTGCCGCCGACGCGCCCGGCCAGCGGGTCGCGTTCCAGCCCTTCGCGGCGATCCCAGGAGCGATACGGATCGTTGAGCAGGAATTCGCCGTTGATGCCGCGGCGCACCGGGTAACCATCCTTGTCAACGAAGCGCACGGCGATCACCGGGCGGGTCTTGCCGTCGGCAATGAGGCGCGAATGTTTTGCATCCAGCACGACCCTGTCGATGTTCGTGGTGTAGCGGATGGTGCGTTGCTCTTCTTTCACTACCTTGCCGCTCGCATCGAGCACACGCATGGCCAGCTGGTTTGCACCGTCCTTGAGGTCTATGCCGCGCCAGGTTGACAGTGCAAGCGTGCGGCTGCTGTTCGCCACCGCACCATCATAGTGAAATGCGCTTACCGGTTGGCCGTTCAGCGTCATTTCGACGGTCTGGCCCGGCGCGTGTTTGACCGCGATCTTGATAGAAGGCAGGGCGGGGTAGAAATCCTCTTGCGGGTGCAGCCATTCGATGCCGGGTTTTGCGCTGGACAGCCACGCGGCGTCGTAAGGCAAGGTTTCCAGCAGGCGGGTGGGGTCGTCTTTGGTGGTGGCTGCCGGTTTGGTTTCGTCAGCCTCGACGGTAATGAGCGCGAAGGTTTCTGCGATGTTTAGTGATCTGCCGGCCAGCACAATCTGGGCGGTGGGCATGTTTTGCGTGGCCCGGCCCGGCGGGGTGAAGCGCACCAGCGATTTGATCTCGGCATTTTGTTTGGCGCCTTCGATCACCACGCTGTATTGATCCTGCCAGTGTGTCGGCCGCGCCGGGCCGCGGAAGATCAGCGCGCTGCCCGCAGTGTCGGGGTCGGCAATGGCCGCGCCATTCAGTCTTGCGCTGCCGGTCACGTATTTGGCAGATTCCGGCAATATCAGGGTGGCCGAATAGCCGGTCACCTCGGCCGTGCTGGCGAGGTTCAGAGAGATATTGGTTTTACCGCTACCGTGTTGCGCGCTCAGGGTCTGGGTCAGGCGCAGTGTTTCCGGTGCTTTTTTCTGAACATGGAAATCGGCGCGCCACAGCGTGCCGCCGCGCAGGTTCACGAATTGCGAGTAGGTGCGCCCGGCGAAGCGGCTGTTCGTGTCGCAGCTGGTGACTTCATAGTCCTTGGGCAGTGAATCCAGATCGAGCTGCACCACGTGCGTTCCGGCGCGCAGGTTGTCGATGTGCCACTTGCCGTCCTTGTCGGTCAGCACATAGGTGCCGTCCTGCAGCACGATGCGCGCGTTCGCCATGCCTTTTGCGTTGTCGTCCGCATTGCCGCCGCACGGGCCGTCGATCACGCGTCCGATCAGCATGGCCTTGTTGCGGTACAAGTCTTCGCGCACCACCACGCTGGCGCGCGCCGTGTTCGAGGTCAGGCCACCGGTTGCGGCTGCGGTGTTTTCCGCCGTGCCGGTGCGCGCACCCGGGGTGACTTCCAGCACATACCGCACGGTGGCGGTGCTGGCCGCAGCAATGTTAAGAGTAAAGGTGGCGGTGCGCCCATCAGAGGAGATCGCAGGGTCAGCCATTGCTGCGCCATTCAGGCGCGCCGAACCTTTCTGGTAGCGGAAGCCGGGCGGCATGTGGTCGGCAACCTGTGCGCCTGCCAGCGGGACGCCGGCGCTGTTGTTCGTGATCATCAGGGTGTAGGGCACGAATTCGCCGGTGCCGACCACGGATTTTCCGGAGGACTTCTGGATCGTGACCGATGTGGCGCCACCGGAATCTGCCGGCAGATCGATGCGCATGGGCGGACCCCACAGCGCGAACACGCCGCCATAAGAGGCGCCCGGGGCGAGGCCCGGGTTGCCGAGGATGGACGGCACAATGGGAGGTGCGCCGACCGTGGCAGGCAGGCTGGCGGCCGGAACCGAGGAGGGGAAGGTGTGCCCCGCTGGCGGTGTGACAACGAGCTTGTAGCTGCCTGCCGCCACCAGCGGGAGGTGGTAGCCGCCCGCCGCCATGGTGGCGTCGCATGCCGTCGGCGCGCCGGAGATGACGGGCTGCGGCAGCACGGTGACGCCGTCATCGCAATATACCGTGGCGGGCAGGCTGGTCACCGAGTCCACGATGCTGACGCTTGCACCGTCAACCGGCGCGCCGGTCGCCGAGTCGAACACGAGGCCGTAAGGGTCGATCAGCCCGCTGCTGGAAATGGCGATATCCGGGGCTGCCGTGCAGCTGGCGTGGTTGTATACAGTGCTGATCGTCTCGTTGTGTATCGAGACAGTGATCTGGCCGTCATTGGTGGTTGGCACCGTGCCGATGGCGGCGAAAACCGAAGGCATTACGCCGACGAACTCGCCGCTGGCGATGCCGGTTTCGGTCAGCCGCAGCACCTCGCTGTCGCCGCTGCCCGTGGTCAAAGTCACGGAAACCGTGTCGAGTGCGGCCGGGTTGGTATTGGAATCGTAGCTGACCACGCGCACGAAAATTGACTCGTTGCGCGAGTAATTGAAAATGCGGCCGGTTGCCGTGTCGATGAGCGGGGAGAGCAACAGATTGGCGGGTAATGCGGTCGGCACGGCATTTCCCAGCAGAGTCGGGTTGGGCAGTGCTGCGTAGGGTCCGGCCACGAGGCCGCTGGTCGAATACGCGCTGGGATTCACCGTCTTGATTGCAGCCGCAGCGGGAGCCTGTGCCGCGCCGCCCGGCGGGATGTATTGCATCAGCTCGACCGCAATGCCGACGGTGCTGCAGGCTGCGGTGTTCACGGTGACCGTGCCGCTGCTGGTCAGGTTGTTCGCACCGATGGTGTAGGCCGCCGTTGCGGTATTGGTGATTGCGCTGCCGGGTGCAGTGGCGGCGAACGCCACGCTGCTGATACCGAGCAGGGCTGTGAGTGCGAGCGCCTTTTGCTGGACACGCGCCGTGTCCAGCAAAAGGCGGGCTGGCCTTGCGGCCAACCTGCCAAAAGCCTCACCCACACGGCGAACCGTGCGAGTGAGGATAAGGGCTGATGCCAACAAGCGCATGGCGCTTAGTTGATGCCCGTGTTGAAGGTGATGGTGGTGGTTTCGCCGGCCTTCAATTCACCGGCGGTGTACCCGCCACCTGCAGGGAATGCCACCGAGAAGTCGATGTCGACACTCGGTCCTGCACCCAGAGTTACACCGTCAGCATCGGCAGCACCCGTGAAGTAGCTGGATGTTACCGTGCCAGCTGCGCTACCCAGCATGGGCCGCGCGACGCTGTTCTGGAGACGAACGCCATCACCGTTTGCGCTTGATGGTGTGCCAGCACCTCCAGCCGCAAACTCGCACGTTCCCGCGCCGGTGATCATGTCCGGATCGAAGGTGGTGTTGGCGTTGATCGCGTCACCGATGGATGCCAGCGTGGCCGAAACCGATCCGCTGTTGGCGACCGTGATCGTCCAGCGCACCACTGCCCCCGGGATGTTGTGCGGGGCGGCATTTCCGTCCACCGGGTCGCACAGCGTTGCCATGGTCTTGGTGACCGTCAGCGTGGCTGTCTGCACCAGGTAGCCGTCGCGAGCCGAATGCGCAGCATCTCCGAGCGCATCGTCATCCCCGTCAGCATCGCCGAAGACGATTTCCACGCCGTCTTTGGTATTGGCGGCTTCAGCCAGGGCGCCACCCATCGTATTGGCGGCATCGTCGGCGCGAGCCGTGGCCACGAGCGAAACAACGGCAAAGCTGTTGTTCGCCTGGGCCGCCGGGATGTTGCACGAGACGGTGACAGTCGCAACGCTTTCAGCAGTCAATGCATTGATATGCTGATCGGTTGCGGTGTATACACCCATGCTGCCCGATGCGATAACGATGTTGGATACGGTACAGGCCGTTACATCAAAGTCGTCCGTCTTGGTGAACAACGCGGTGCCGTTCGCGAGGTTGGCCACGTCAAGCTTGAAGTCCTGAGTGGTGTTGCCTTCGTTCTTCACCGTGAAGGTCGTTAACGCCGCAGTCTGCCCGGCAACAACGGTGGTGTAAGTCGTGTTGCCTTCCGTCACCAGTACGTCCACCTTGTTATCCACCGCGAAGTCGGTGTTGAGTGCGCCGAATGCTCCGGACACGCAAGTACCGTCATCGTCGGCAGTGCCGTTCCCTGTGGGGGAGGAACAGATGGCGCCCTGGGCGACTCCGCCAACGCTGTAACTGAGTTTCGCCAGGTTGGTAACCACCGTGCCGGACGCAGTGCCTGCCGCCAGCGCGCTTTGCGAGGCCAGCCCGAGCAACGCCGCACCGAACAGCAGTGTGGCGAACCTCGGTGGACTCGTCGTATTGAAGATTTTCATTTTGATTCTCCTTTAATAAGAACTGCTAAAAAAGTGCTGCCAAAAAATGTTGCCTGTCGCGTTCATGGCGGGCCGGTGCCTATCGGCGGGCCGCGCCCGGAAAGCGGTGCGCGGATCCACGGAGGATCCGTCATGGGCTCGGGCATCAGGAAGCGACCGGGGTAATTTGAGAAATAAATATTCATTTGTCTGCTCCCTATTTGATGACCGTGCGGAAACCGACTTCGCCGGATTTGCCGGCCGCCAGTTGTCCCTTGTAAGTCCAGCGGATGTGGGTGTATTCCTTGGGCAAGGCAGTACGCTCCTTGCCATCGGCGCCTTTGATTTTCAGCTTTTCAGCGGGCGCAAAATTTTTGCCGCCATCCACTGAAAACAGGATTTCGCAATCCTTGCCGTATGCGCTTCCGGCCTTGTATTCGGAATCGTTGGGGACCGGGTTGTCGATGACGACATTGCTGACTGCCTTGTTGATCAGGTTCTCGAACGTGGTGGTGTAAATCACCTCGGTTCCGGGGACGACTTTCTCGACGGGGGCGCGCTTGAGTGCCTTTTTCCCATCCTTGCCGGCTACTTCAACTTCAATTTCGGCAATGCTTTTCACCTTGATGGCGCCGTCAGCTGCCTGCGCGCCGAGCGAAAAACTGCCCAATGCCACGAACAGGGTGGTGATGAACAACAGTTGAGAAATACGCATTACGTCCTCCTTCAGTTAATTAATCGTTGCGCGAAACGTGATGACAAAGTTGGCGGGGGCGGCAACATTCCCCAGCGAAACGGAAACGGTATTGGCGGCAAACTGCGCATTGTCGGCATCGGCCGCATCGGTTTTCGCGACACCCCCGACCGTGATGCTGCCTGTCACATAGGTGGTGCTGGCGGGCAGCGGATCGGTAATCACCAGATTGGTGGCGGTGCCTGCGCCGGAGAGGGTCACGCTGATCTGGTAGGTCAGGGCCGCGCCGGGCACGAGGGTCGCGGCACCATTCGGATCGAGCACGCTGGCAACGGTCTTGTTCACCACCAGGCTCATGCCGCTGGCGATGTAACTGCCCGTTACAGAGGTCTGGCCATATGCCGTGGCAAACACCGCGGCGCAATTCGCTGTGCAACCCACCAGCCCAGCAGTGCTGGCACCAGGCGTCGCAGCAGCTGCCGCGCCGGCGGTCAGCGATGTTGCGGTCAGCCGCACTTCGCCAAGCGTGTTGCTGGCCACGCTGGGCGTATCGCTGATCACGTAAATGATTTGCCCTGTGCCGGCTGCTAGGTTGGGGTCATTCGTGCCGGGGACATAAGCGGTGTCGGCATTTGGGCCGGAGGCCTGAAAGCCCGCCAGCAAGTTGTTCTCAAGGAAGATGGGGCCGGCGCTGCCGTTCAGTGGCGTGTAGTTTCCGGCCGGAAGGGGGGCAGGGCCGTTGGTGCGTGTCAAGCCGAACGCTTCCTGGCCGTTGCCGCTGTTGGTCAGCAGGAATGTCAGCGCATCGTTGCTTCCCGGTGAATTCACCGCGACTGGCGTGCCATCCTGCCAGGTGAGCGTGGGGTGGATCAGTTCATCGACGGTGACGGTCACCGCCAGGCTGGTGACGGGATCCTGGGCTTCGCCGGCGACGTCATAGCTTACCGTGGATGTGCTGGAGATGACCGTGCCGGCTGGCGTGGCGGCTGCCCAGCCGAGTTGCGGGGCAAGCAGAAGCAGCAAACCCCACGTGGCTAGGGTATGGCTGCAGGGGTGGATGTTTGATTTTTTCATGCCTAGCCTGATTGCTTTCTCGTTATTCGAATTAGGCTGATTCAGTAACTGGCTGAATCGATTAATGTTCTGGAACCTTAAGCAAATAACTCCTGTGTGCATTTTCTGGTTTGGGACTCTGATCCTAAGTTATTGAATATCCAAAATCTATTTTTATCCGCCTAGCGGCTTGAAATGTCCGACAAACGGCAGGGCTATGGTGATGCGTGAATCGGAGGGTTTTGCAACACGGATGTGTTTTTGGGGGAGACGCCAAGCCCGCCGGCGCTTGGCGGCGGCTTGCATATGGGGCGTGCCGAGATTGTGAGCGCACACCAGCTAGTGGATTCCGGCCTATGGGGACAATGCTCTGATCGAGTGCAACGGCATTGAAACTACCGCTTGGTCCTTCCGGCTGTTTCGAGCGCCAATTGCAGCAAGGCAAGTGGGGTTGTCGGCATCATACGAATTTGGCCAACATGCACAATTGGACCTTGGTACACCGCTGCTCAACCATGGACTGCGCAGAAAAAAACCGATTGATCCAGTAATCTGCCCCGCCTGTGCGGGCATGCCGCAGCTCTGTGCTGACGCTTTATCCAGCTTGTTTCTGCTTCAATCACCACGTGGCGCGATCACTTTCCCCGTTGGCCACACGCGATCCGCCGCGCTTTTCTGAACTGCATCAACGAGTAATAATCTTTGAGGATTTGGCGGCGGCGGCGGTGGTAAAATTTTGCCTGAAATTACTTCCTGCTGATCATGTCCCAACCCGCTTTCGTTCATCTGCGCCTGCACAGCGAATATTCCATTGCCGACGGCATCGTGCGTATTCCGGAGGCGGTCGCCGCCGCCAGACAGGACGCCATGCCCGCGCTGGCGCTCACCGATCTGAATAACGTGTTCGGCCTGGTCAAGTTCTATCAGGCGGCGCGCGCGGGCGGCATCAAGCCCGTCATCGGCTGCGACGTGTTCGTCAGCAACGAGGCCGAGCGCGACAAACCGTTTCGGCTGCTGCTGCTGTGCCAGTCTCATGCCGGCTATCTGCGCCTGTGCGATCTGCTGACGCGCGCCTATCTGGAAAACCAGTTCCGCGGCCGCGCGGAGGTGCGCAAGCAATGGCTGCGCGACGGCACGGACGGGCTGCTCGCGCTGTCCGGCGCGCATTTCGGCGAGGTGGGCACCACGCTGCTGAATGGCAACCAGGCGACGGCGCGGCAGCTTGCGTGCGATTGGGCTGCAATGTTCCCCGGGCGCTATTATCTGGAGGTGCAGCGCACCGGCTTTCCGCGCGAGGAATTTCATGTGCGCGAGACGGTGCGGCTGGCTGCCGATCTGGCACTGCCGGTGGTGGCGACGCATCCGGTGCAGTTTCTTACCATTGATGATTTCAAGGCGCATGAGGCGCGCGTGTGCATCGCCGAGGGCTATGTGCTGAACGACAAGCGGCGCGCGAGGCTGTTCACCGCGCAGCAGTATTTCAAGACCCAGGCCGAGATGGCGGCGCTGTTCGCCGACATGCCGGAGGCGCTGCAAAACAGCGTGGAGATCGCCAAGCGCTGTAACCTCGACTTGAAGCTCGGCAAGCCGCACCTGCCGGATTTCCCCACGCCGAATGGCCAGAGCCTGGATGATTTCTTGCGCGTGGTCGCCGAGCGCGGCCTTCAAGCACGCATGCAGGCGCTGTTTCCGGATGAGGCGGAGCGCGCGTCGAGGATGCAGGAATACGCCGCGCGCCTCACGTTCGAGATCGAGACCATCATCAAGATGGGTTTCTCCGGCTACTTCCTGATCGTGGCCGACTTCATCCGCTGGGCCAAGCGCAACGGCGTGCCGGTCGGCCCCGGGCGGGGCTCCGGCGCGGGCTCGCTGGTGGCGTACAGCATGGGCATCACCGACCTCGATCCGCTGCGCTATGCGCTGCTGTTCGAGCGCTTCCTGAATCCGGAGCGCGTGTCCATGCCCGACTTCGACGTGGATTTCTGCCAGGACGGGCGCGAGCGCGTGATCGAATATGTGAAGCAGAAGTACGGCGCGGCGAGCGTATCGCAGATTGCCACCTTCGGCACCATGGCGTCCAAGGCGGTGATTCGCGACGTCGGGCGCGTGCTGGATTTCCCCTATGGCCTGTGCGACCGCCTTTCCAAGCTGGTGCCGCTGGAAGGCGTGAAGCCGGTATCGCTGAAGAAGGCGCGCGAGATGGAGCCGGAATTCAACGTCATCGTCAACAGCGAAGAGGGCGTGGAGGAACTGCTCGAGCTCGGGGGGCGGCTGGAAGATCTGACGCGCAACGTCGGCATGCACGCGGGCGGCGTGCTGATCGCGCCGGGCAAGCTCACCGATTTCTGCCCGCTGTATTGCGCCGAGGGCAGCGACAGCACGGTGAGCCAGCTCGACAAGGACGACGTGGAAAAAATCGGCCTGGTGAAATTCGACTTTCTGGGCCTGCGCACGCTGACGATTATCGACTGGGCGGTGAAGTATGTACTGGAGATGCAGAAAGCGAAGCTGCTTTCTGAGGGGACTCCCTCTCCCCAAGCCTCCGGTGAAGCGACTGGCGATTTTTCGATCGAGTCGATCCCCCTCGACGACAAGGCTGCCTACGACCTGCTCAAGGCCAGCAACACCACCGCCGTGTTCCAGCTGGAATCACGCGGCATGAAGGAATTGATCAAGCGCCTGCAGCCAGACAACTTTGAGGACATCGTGGCGCTGGTTGCGCTGTACCGTCCGGGTCCGCTCGAGTCGGGCATGGTGGAAGACTTCATCAACCGCAAGCATGGCCGCGCCAAGGCGGATTATTTTCATCCCGACCTCGAAGCCTCGCTTACGCCGACTTATGGCGTGATCGTGTATCAGGAGCAGGTGATGCAGATCGCGCAGATCATCGGCGGCTATTCGCTGGGCGCGGCCGATTTGCTGCGCCGCGCGATGGGCAAGAAAAATGCCGACGAAATGGCGCAGCAGCGCAGCATTTTCGTGGAAGGCGCAGTCAAGCGCGACATCGACGAGAAGCTGGCCACGCACCTGTTCGACCTGATGGAAAAATTCGCCGGCTACGGCTTCAACAAGTCGCACTCGGCTGCCTATGCGCTGGTGTCCTACCAGACCGCCTACCTCAAGGCGCATTACCCCGCAGCGTTCATGGCCGCGACGCTGTCCTCGGACATGGACAACACCGACAAGGTGCATACCTTCTACCTCGATACGCTGGCGCAAAATGTGGGTGTCCTGCCCCCGGATGTCAACTCGTCCGGCTACCGCTTTGCACCGGTGGGCGAAAAAACTGTCGCCTACGGTCTGGGCGCGCTCAAGGGCACGGGCGAGGCGGCCATCAACAATATCGTCGCGGCGCGCAATGCAGACGGCGCGTTCCGCGACCTGTTCGAATTCTGCCGCCGCGTGGACAAGCGCGTGGTGAATCGCCGCGCAATCGAAGCGCTGATTCGCGGCGGCGCTTTCGATGCGATTTCGGATCACCGCCATCAACTGATGGCATCGCTCGATGCCGCACTGGGCAGCGCCGAGCAGCAGGCGCGCGCGGCCAACCAGAACAGCCTGTTTGGCGATGATGAAAGCGTGGCGATGCCGGTGATGCTGGCCAACGTGCCGCGCTGGACGCTGCGCGAGCAATTGCAGAACGAAAAGCTCGCGCTGGGCTTTTACCTCAGCGGCCATCCCTATCAGGAATACGCCGCAGAGCTGGCGAACTTCGTCAAGGTGAAGCTCGCCGACCTGACGCCGCAGCTTGTTACTCAAGGCAGCAACAGCAGCGGCGGAAACCATCGGCGCGGCGGCGTCTCGCTGGTGCTGGCCGGCATGGTCTCGGGCGTGCGCATCCAGCAGACGCGGCGCGGACGCATGGGTGTGGTCACATTGGATGATGGCAGCGCGCAGGTCGAGATGACCGTGTTCAACGAAATATTCGAGGCCAGCCGCCCGTGGATACGCGAGGACGAATTGCTGGTGGTGCGCGGCAAGGCCAGCCTGGACGAATATTCCGGCAACATGCGCGTGACCGCGGAAGAATTATTTGACTTCGCCTCGGCACGCTCCACGTTCGCCAGGCGGCTGGAACTTTCGGTTGGAGCAGAAAGCAAAGTGCGCGTGGCGCAGTTGAAGGAACTGCTCACGGTTTATCGGGACGGAAAATGCCCGGTGCTGATCGATTACCGCAATGGCATCGGCGGCGCGCAACTCAGGCTGGGCGAGGAATGGTCGGTGTCGCTGCACGACGACCTGCTGTGCGGCCTGAACAAGATCTGCGGGGATGAGGCGGTGCGAGTCGTGTATGGGTGATTGCCGCTAAAGCAGCGACAATATGACCTCGCAGCCCGGCAGCCAGGGCCGCACCGCATTTTCCGTCCACTTCCACAATTGCTGCGCCAAGTGCCGATCTTCTACTGGCGGCGCAGGCGAAACAGCAGTGCAGCGATCGAAATATTTTCCCGATATGCCTTTTACTTCCGGCGAAGAAGCGAGCAATACCGAGGTGCGCGCACCTTCTGCGACCGGGTCGCCCGGCGCACTGAAGCCGGTGCGCAGCAGCTTGGTGTCGATCACGCCCGGATGCAGGCTGTTGGATGCAAGCCATGCTTCGCGCCGCGCGAGCTCGCTGGCGAACAGCGCGTTGGCAAGCTTGGAACTGGCATAAGCATGATAGGCATCGAAATGTCGTTCGCCGTTCAGATTGTCGAATGCAATGCGTCCGCTCGTATGCGCAATTGAGCTGACCGTCACCACGCGCGGATCGGACGATTTTTTCAGCAACGGCAGCAGCAACATGGTGAGCAGAAAGTGCGCGATGTGATTCACCGCCAGCGTCATCTCGAAACCATCCCTGGAAAGCTTGCGTTCGGTCATGTACACGCCGGCATTGTTGATCAGCACATCCAGTTGCGGCAGTTTTGCTGCGAGGTCATGCGCCATGCGCGCTACGGCGGCGAGATCGGCGAAGTCTGCGTGTGCGGTGTGCAGCACGGCATTGGGTATGGTGCGCTGGATGTCATCGCGGGCATGCTGCGCCTTCTTTTCGCTGCGCCCATGCAGCACCAGTTCATGTCCGCGCCTGGCCAGTTCCTTTGCAGTTTCCAATCCGATGCCGTCGGTTGCGCCGGTGATGAGGATCATGCTCATTAGCAGGGTGTTGAAATATGTAGCGAGAGGCGATCAGGCAAGGCGGGAACCGGCGAAAAAGCGGAGTTTACACAAAGTAAATGAGCATTTTGAGCCGGTTTCCAACGCAGCATCATTGCCTCGCAGTAATTTTTCAACATGCTGCTAGTCGATGATCTCGAAGCCGGTGTAAGCGCCATCATGTGGCTCGATGTCGACTCGCTCCACCTGCGCAAGTGTAGGTCCGCGTCGTGCCCAGCGCACGATGGCGTCCACGGCAGTGGGTTCACCATGCACCGCTGCTTCCGCGCTGCCATCGCTGCGGTTGCGCACCCAGCCGGCGACAGCCAGTCTGTGCGCCTCGCGGCGCATCGAGTCGCGGAAGAATACGCCTTGCACGCGGCCATGAATCACGAGGCGCAGGGTTATTGCGTGCGGAGTGATAGTGGTCATGTTTAACTCAAATTGTTAATTAGAACCATACCAGTTCCTTCCCCCTTGCAGGGGGAAGGTTAGGATGGGGGTAAAACAGCGGGAATGGGGCGTTTCTACCCCCTCCCTAGCCCTCCCCCTGCAAGGGGGAGGGAATATCTCAGTCAATGAATTATTAAGGTTCAACTCCCTGTTTTGCTGCTGACTGCCGTCAGAATACCCTGCAGGATCGCGACAGGCGTTGGCGGGCAGCCGGGCACGACGACATCCACCGGAATCACTTTGGAGACTCCGCCGCAGCTCGCATAACTTTCGCCAAATATTCCGCCGTCACGGCCGCAGTCACCGATGGCGACGACCAGCTTGGGGCCGGGCGTGGCATCGTAAGTGCGTTTGAGGGCAGTTTCCATGTGGCGCGAGACCGGGCCGGTGACCAGCAGCATGTCGGCATGGCGCGGGCTGGCGACGAAATGTATGCCCAGTCCTTCGATGTTGTAATAGGGGTTGTTGAGGCAGTGTATTTCCAGCTCGCAGCCGTTGCACGAGCCAGCATCGACGTGGCGAATGGCCAATGCGCGGCCGAGATGATGCAGGATTTGCGCGTTGATTTTCTGTGCTTCGCCGCGCAGCGCGTCGTCCGGCTGGGGAGGTGTCTCGGTCTTGATGCCGGTGCGGAAGATTTGTTTGATGATCTGGTGCATGGTTGTTCTAAAAAAATCAGTTAGCCACAGAGGGCACAGAGTTCACAGGGACAAAGCAATGGGGTGGAATAGTGGACCGCCTCACCATCTCGGCGAGCTTGATGGGTAAAGGCATATTGCCCATCTCTCTGTGTTCTCTGTGATCTCTGTGGCTTGATTTTTGGTTTCACGGTCATAAATCTACTCCGGTATAACTCAGGTTGAACGATTTGTTGATCAGCGGAAAATCCGGCACGATGTTGTCGATGATGGCATGCTCCAGCACCGGCCAGTTCTGCCAGGAAGGATCATGAGGATGCAGGCGCTGGATGTGGTTGTCACGGCCCACATGCAGGGCCACCAGGATTTCTCCGCGCCAGCCTTCCACCCAGCCGATGCCCAGGCTGCCTTCTTCCGCGCTCCCGATCTCGCAGCGCACTTCGCCCAGCGGCAGTTGCTCCATCATCAGTCGGATGAGGCGGATGGACTCGGTGATTTCCTCGAAGCGCATGGTTACGCGCGCGGCCACGTCGCCATTGCGGTGCGTGGCCATTTGCACGTCGAGCCGGTCGTAAGGAGTGCAAGGGAATTGCGCGCGCGCATCCCATGCCTGCCCGCTGGCGCGGCCGGCCAGCCCGGTCAGGCCGAGCTGTGCGGCCAGGTCGGGCGCCACACGTCCGGTGGTGAGGAAGCGGTCCTGCACGCCGGCGTGTTCGTCATAGATGTCTTTCAGCTTGGCGGTTTCACGTTCGATATGGCGCAGCATTTCGGCGATACGCAGCAGCCCGGCATTGTCGAGGTCGCAGGCCACCCCGCCGGGCACGATGCGATCCATCAGGTAGCGGTGGCCGAACAGTTCGCCGTTCATGCGCAGCAGGTTTTCCTTGAGTATCCAGAATTGCGCGAAGCCAAATGCGAATGCCGCGTCATTGCCGAGATAGCCGAGGTCGCCGAGATGATTGTGCAGGCGTTCCAGCTCAAGAAAAAGCGCGCGCAGCCACTGCGCACGCGCTGGCGGCGTGGTGCGGGTCACGCTTTCCACGGCCTGCGCATAGGCCCAGGCATAGCCTGCTGTGGTGTCGCCTGAAATGCGTCCGGCCAATTTGGCACCTTGTTTCAGCGTCATGCCTTCGAAGCGTTTTTCGATGCCCTTGTGTTTGTAGCCGAGGCGTTCTTCCAGGCGCAGCACGCGCTCGCCGACGATGGAAAAACGGAAGTGCCCCGGCTCGATGGTGCCGGCATGCACCGGTCCCACCGGGATTTCATGCACCCCGCTGCCTGTTACCGGGACAAACGGGTAATTGTCTTCTTCAGGCGGAAACACGGTGCTGCCATCGAATGACTTGCGCAGCGGGTGCGCGCTGCCCGGCCATGCGCCGTGGCGCAGCCATTTGCGGTGATCCTCTCCGCCGCTGGGGTGCAGGCCGAGCAGGTCGGCCACCGCACGCTGCATTCGGTTTGCTGCCGGAAACAGGTCGCTGAGGTCGGGAAAGGCGGGCTGCTCGCTGTTCACCGGGAGGGTGAGTACCAGTATCCCGGGAGCGGTGATCAGCGCGACGTGCAGCGCGTATTCATGATTCGGGGGCGATGGTTCTGGTGACCGGGATGAGGCATCAAACAGCGATGCTTGAAGGCCCTTGTTTTTTTCCTGAATACCGAATCCTGCATCCTCACTTCTGTCCTCCCCCCATAGCGCAAGCAATTTGCCGCCGCCGCGTTGCGCTTGTTCGCTCAGCGCGCGCAATTCTTCCGCGCTCACCGTGCCATGCCAGACCGGCATTTCTCCGGGTAGCCTGGGGAAGAGCGAAGTGAAGTCGTCCAGTCTCATCGTATTATCCAATTAACGCGGTGGCCTGCCGGTACCAGTCGGCGAGGTAAGGCGGAATATACAGTCCCAGCAACAGCACCAGCGCCAGATGCAGAAACACCGGAATCATCGCGGGTGGATGCGGCAGGCGGTGGCCGGTGGTTTCGCCAAACACCATCAGTTGCATGCGCCCGAAGATGGATGCAAATGCCACGCCGAGCGCTATCAGCAGGAAGGGCATGGTCCACGGATAGGTGTGCATGGCGGTGGTGAGGATCATGAATTCGCTGGTGAATACGCCGAACGGCGGCATGCCGAGTATCGCCAGCGTGCCCAGCGCCAGGCCCCAGCCGACGGTGGGGCTGGTCTTGATCAGGCCGCGAATGTCTTTCATCAGTTGCGTGCCGGATTTTTGCGCAGCATGCCCAACGGCAAAGAAGATGGCCGATTTGGTCAGGCTGTGCACTGTCATGTGCAGCAAGCCGGCGAAGGTCGCCACCGGCCCGCCCATGCCGAAGGCGAAGGTCATCAGACCCATGTGCTCGATGGAGGAATAGGCGAACATGCGCTTCACGTCTTTTTGGCGCGCCAGAAAGAATGCCGCCATCACCACGCTGAGCAAGCCAAAGGCCATCATCAGATTGCCCGCCAGGTGTGTGCCGAGCGCCCCGTCCACCAGCACCTTGGAACGCACCACGGCATACAGCGCGACATTCAGCAGCAGGCCGGAGAGCACGGCCGACACGGGCGTCGGGCCTTCGGCGTGGGCGTCGGGCAGCCAGTTATGCAGCGGGGCCAGGCCGATTTTGGTGCCGTAGCCGACCAGCAGGAACACGAAAGCCAGCGACAGCACGGTCGGTTCGAGCTGCGTCTTTACTTCATTCAGGTGGGTCCACAGCAACGCGGTTCCACCGGCGCCGAGAATTTTCTCCGCAGCGAAATACAGCAGGATGGTGCCGAACAGTGCCTGCGCAAGACCCACGCCGCACAGGATGAAATATTTCCATGCCGCTTCCAGGCTGGCCGGTGTGCGGTACAGCGAAACCAGCAGCACGGTGGTGAGCGTGGCCGCTTCCATCGCCACCCACAGGATGCCCATGTTGTTGGTGAGCAGCGCCAGCAGCATGGTGAAGCTGAATAGCTGATACATGCTGTAATACAGGCGCAGCATGTTGATGCTCAATTTGCCGTGATGCTGTTCGATGCGCATGTAAGGGCGCGAGAACAGCGAAGTGGTGAAGCCGACAAAGGCGGTCAGCGCGACCAGAAACACGTTGAACGCATCGACGAAGAACTGCTCACCCCAAATGCTGAATGGGCCTCCGGTGATCACGCGCGTGGTCAATACGGCGGACGCGACGAAGGTGCAGAAACTCAACGCCGAGTTGAATTCGGGCGCATGCTGCCGTGTGCCAAACACCGCCATCATGAGACCGCCGAATAAGGGAATACCCAACACCCAGAAAATTTCCACCTTAGTCTTCCTTGAGTTTTTCCATGTGATGCAAATCCAGGCTGTCGAACGCCACGCGTATCTGGAAGAAGAATATGCCGAGGATGAACATGCCTACCAGCACGTCCAGTGCGATGCCCAGTTCCACCACCATCGGCATGCCGTAAGTGGCCGAAGTGGCGGCGAAGAACAGGCCGTTTTCCATGGCAAGAAAGCCCACCACCTGCGGCACGGCTTTGCTGCGCGTGATCATCATCAGGAACGAAAGCAGTACGCTGGCCATGGCGATGCCCAATGTGCTCTTGGTAATGGTGCCGGCCATTTGCGAAATCGGCGCGGCCAGATTGAACGCGAATATCACCAGCGCCAGGCCGACCAGCATGATGGTCGGGATGTTGAACATCGTTTCCACGTCCCATTTGATATTCAGTTTGCGGATCAGCCGGTGCAAAACCCAGGGCAGCACGAGCACCTTGAGCATCAGCGTCAGGCCGGCGGAATAGTACAGGTGATGCTGATTCGAGGTATGGGCAACGAGAGCAGTGCTGAAGGCCAGGATCAATCCCTGCAGGGCAAACAAGTTGATCAACGACAAGATGCGGCGCTGTGACAGCATGGCAAAGGCGATCAGCAGCAACAACGCTGCGCACATGTTGATCAACTGGCTGGTTAATGGAATATTCATATGGGTATTCCTTATGTCTCCAGCAGGAAGTGGGTGAGCAGCCCCAGCACCGCGAGCAGGAAGGCAGTGCCCATGAATTCCGGCACGCGGAAGATGCGCATCTTGGCGGACATTGTCTCCACGAAGGCCAGGCCTGCCCCGGCAATGGTCAGCTTGAGTATCAGCAGTACTACGGCAAAGGGCAGCGCATTCCAGTTGCCGCCTTCGGCGATGCCCCATGGCGCGAACAGCGCGATGCCGATGGTCATGTAGGCAAGCAGCTTGAGCGCGCTCGCCCATTCCACCAGCGCCAGGTGGCGCGCGGAATATTCCAGGATCATCGCTTCGTGAATCATCGTGAGCTCGAGGTGGGTGGAGGGGTTGTCCACCGGCACGCGCGCGTTCTCGGCGAGCAGCACCATGAAGAAGGCAACGGCAGCGAAGGTCATGCTGGGATACAGCACGAATTGCTTGTGCGCCAGCGTTTCCACGATGGTGATGAGCGAGGTGGATTGGCTGATGGTGGAGGCGGTGAACAGCACCATCAGCAACGCCGGTTCGGCGAGAAAGCCCACCAGCATTTCACGGCGCGCACCGAGCGAGCCGAAGGCGGTGCCGATGTCCATCGCCGCAAGCGCAATGAACACCCGTGCCAATGCAAAAATGCCGACCAGCGCGATGACGTCCACCGCAGGCGAGAGCGGCAGGTCGGTGGCAAGCACCGGCACCAGCGCGGCGGCCAGCCACATGCAGGCGAACAGGATATACGGCGTAGCGCGAAACAGCGGCGAGGCGTTGTGCGCCAGCACCGCATCTTTGTGAAACAGCTTGATCAGGTTGCGGTAGGGTTGCAGCATGCCCGCGCCGCTGCGATTCTGTAGCCAGGCGCGGCATTGGTTTATCCAGCCGAGCAGCAGCGGCGCTGCCAGCAGCACCAGCACGTTTTGCACCAGTTGAAAGAAAAGCGCCGAGTAGCTCATTTAACGTAAAGCGCGCGCAGCGCTCGTTTGCCCCCTCGCCCGCTCGCGGGAGAGGGGGCGGGAGAGGGGGATAGGCATACATTCATCATCAAAAATGTCATAAATATGCCTATTGGATAAAGGCCAGCAAGGCCAGCAAAGTCAAAAAGCTGTACAGCAAATACATATGGATGCGGCCGTGCTGCAGCTTGCCTACTTGGTTGCCTATTATTTCGTTCACGCGCTTGATGGGCACATAGAACAGGTTCCACAACCGGTCGTGCGTTTCGCCGTGGTAGTGGGGATGCAAATCGAATGGCGAGGGGACCTGCCTGACCACATCCATGAACCATTCAAAAATTTGCCGGATGGGCTGGCCAAAGCCCTCGGCCGTATCCTGCATGCGCGCGGTCTGGGCAGGGAAGCCGCAGTCCCAGGCGGGGCCCCGGCGTAGGCGGCCGTGATAAAGCTTTTTCACCAGCAGTACGGTGATCAGGCTTCCCCCGCCGATGATGAGCAGCAAAACAAGCGGCCCGTAGCTGGCGCGTTCGGCCTGTATCGGGGTGAGCAGCAGCCAGCCGGTTTGTGCGGCGCTGCTGCCAAGTGAATGGTGCACCAGCATCTCGGTGACAAAATCCAGATGCAGAATGACGAAGGCGGGAAATATGCCGAGCGCGATACAGCCGATTACCATGCAGATCATGCCAATGCGTTCCCAGAGGCCGGCATCATGCGCATGGGCGAGTGTGGTATCGCGCGGCTGGCCCAGGAAAATCACGCCGTAAAACTTTACCATCACGAATCCGGCAAGCGCGGCAGCCAACGCGAGCGCGGCGGCGGCAACCGGAACCAGCATGTTAAGGTAGGGGTGCGGCAAGCCGGGCGAAAGCAAAAAAGCTTGCAGCAGCAGCCATTCCGAAACGAAGCCGTTCAACGGCGGCAGGCCGGCCATGGCGAGGATGCCTACGAGCATCAGGATGGCCAGCTTGGGCATCTTGTGGATTAATCCGCCGAACTTGCCGAGATGGCGTTCGCCGGTGGCGTGCAGAATCGAGCCGGTGCCAAGGAACAGCAGGCTCTTCATGAACGCATGATTCAACGCGTGGTACAGGGTCGCGGTGAGCGCAAGCGCCGCCAGCGCTTCTTTGTGGAAGGCGTGGAAAATCAGGGTGAGTCCGATGCCGACCAGGATGATGCCGATGTTCTCGATGGAGGAGTAGGCGAGCAGGCGTTTCATGTCCACCTGCACCGCGGCGAAGATCACGCCGAACAGTGCGGTGATCAAACCCAGCGCCAGCGCAAACGCGCCCCACCACCACAACTGCGTATCCAGCAGGTCGAGGCTCACGCGCAGAATGCCGTAGATCGCGGTCTTCAGCATGATGCCGCTCATCATCGCGGAAACCGGCGAAGGCGCAGCCGGGTGCGCTTCGGGCAGCCATGCGTGCATCGGCAGGATGCCCGCCTTCGCGCCGAAGCCGAATAGCGCCAGCAGGAAAGCGATGCTCGCCCAGAAATCGGACAGGTGCGTGTGGCGCATCGCGGAGAATGTGTAGTCGCCATGGCCGCTTTGCATCACGCCGAAGCTCATCAGGATGGCGATTGCGCCAACGTGTGCGATGAGCAGGTAGAGAAAGCCGGCGCGGCGCACGTCCGGCTGGTTGTGATCGGTGGTGACGAGAAAATAAGACGACAGCGCCATACTTTCCCACGCCACCATGAACATATAGGCATCGTCTGCCAGAAACACCAGTGCCATGCTGGCGAGGAAGATGTGATATTCAAGGCAAAGCAGGCTTAACTCGGCGGCCACCATGCGGCGGAAATAGCCCGCCGAAAACAGCGCAATGCCGATGCTCGCGGCACCGAGCAGCAATATGAAAAATGCAGACAGCGCATCGAGGCGCAGGTGGAACGGCAGGTCAGGCAGGCCGAGCGGCAGGATGGCAGTGCTGACTTCCCCCAGTCCGGCCAGCGCAGCGCCAGCCAGAACAAGCGAGCCGATGGCGCTTAACGGGAAAATAAATTGAGCAATCAGACGGGAATTTTGCAGCGCCAACCCGGCCATGCCGAGCACGAGCCAGAACACCACCACGCCCAGGACCACATCAATGGGCAGCATCCCGAATTGATCGAACACTGGCTAGTTAACCCCCTGATGAAACGACTTGCCAATCGACTTGACGTTCAAAGAAGCCACGCCAAGTTGTTATTATGATTGGTGCGGATTATAGCCGTGTTGCAGATGGACTGATAATCCCCATGAATGGTTACTTGGCAACCCCCATGAATGGTTACTTGATGCGCATTCCGGGCTGTGCGCCGTCGTCCGGCGACAGGATGAACAAGCCCGGTGCGTCACCGGAAGCCGCCAGTACCATCCCTTCAGAAAGTCCGAACTTCATCTTGCGCGGCGCAAGGTTGGCGACCATCACCGTCATGCGCCCTTTCAGTTTTTCCGGATCGTATGCGGACTTGATGCCGGCAAACACCGTGCGCGGTTTTTCCTCGCCGATATCCAGTGTGAGCTTGAGCAGCTTCTCCGCACCTTCCACATGTTCGGCGTTGACGATCTTTGCCACGCGCAGATCAACCTTGCTGAAATCGTCGATGCTGATGGTTTCGGCGAGGGCGGCAATTTTGTTCCCCTCGCCCGCTTGCGGGAGAGGGGTTAGGGGAGAGGGTGCGTGTTGCTGTGCTTCGGCGTGGCGTGCAGGCGAATGCGATTCGATCATGGGCTTCAGGCTTTCCTGGTTGGCGGCGACCATGGCTTCGATCAGCTTGGGGTCGAGGCGGGTCATCAGATGGCTGTATTCATTGATGCAATGCCCTTCCGGCAGGAAGGAGGCAGCATCTTCCCATTGCTGGGGAGGTACGTTCAGGAACCGCTCAGCCTCTCGGGCGGTTTCGGGCAGAACAGGCTTCAGATAGATCGTCAGCAGGCGGAAGCCTTCCATGACAATGCTGCATGCCCAGCGCGCCTTGTCCTGGCTGGCAGGCGAGCCATCCTTGGCTAGTTTCCAGGGCTGCGTATTGTTGAAAAAGATGTTGATGCTGTCCGCCACTTCCATGATTCCCCGGATAGCCCCGCTGTAATTGCGGTTTTCATAAGCGCCTTCCAGTATATATCTTGCTTCGCGCCAGTCATTCAGGCGGCTCATGAATACATCTATCGAAGAATCAACGCCGAAATCTTTCTGGCTGTAACGATTTAGCTCGTTTTCTGAAATACAACCGCCACCCAGTCTGGTGAGGAACGGAGCAGCCCGGCTCGCAATATTGATGTACTTCCCGATCAAATCACTGTTCACCTTCGCGACGAAATCCTCAAGATTGAGGTCGATGTCCTCCATCGTGCCGTTGAGCTTGGAGGCATAGTAGTAGCGCAGGTATTCGGTATTCTTTATGTGATCCACATAGCTGCGCGCGGTGATGAATGTGCCGCGCGATTTGCTCATCTTCTCGCCGTTGACGGTGAGGAAGCCGTGCGCGAACAGTTTGGTCGGGGTGCGGAAACCGGCGTGCTGCAGCATGGCGGGCCAGAACAGGGCGTGGAAATAGAGGATGTCCTTGCCGATGAAGTGGTAGAGCTCGGTAGTGGAGCCTTGTTTCCAGTAGTCGTCGAACAACCCCTCCCCAGCCCTCCCCTTGTCAGGGGAGGGTGCTGCGGACTCCTCCCCTGACAAGGGGAGGCTGGGAGGGGTTAGCTTGTCGCACAACGCCTTGAAACTTCCCATGTAACCAACCGGCGCATCCAGCCACACGTAGAAATATTTGCCCGGCGCATCGGGTATCTCGAAGCCGAAATAGGGTGCATCGCGCGAGATGTCCCAGTCCGTAAGCTTGTTTTCGCCTTCGCCGCCCAGCCATTCCTGCATTTTGTTCGCGGCTTCGGCTTGCAGCGTGCCGCTCTTTGTCCATTCGCGCAGAAAGGCCTGGCAGCGCGGGTCGGAGAGTTTGAAGAAATAGTGGTCGGAAGCGCGCATCTCCGGCTTGGCGCCGGACACGGCGGAGTAGGGGTTCTTCACTTCGGCAGGTGTGTAGGCCGCACCGCAGACTTCGCAGTTGTCGCCGTACTGGTCCTTTGCGCCGCACTTCGGGCATTCGCCCTTGATGAAGCGATCCGGCAGGAACATCTGTTTGAGGGGATCGTAATACTGTTCGATGGAGCGTTTCTCGATCAGGTCGGCGGCTTGCAGCTTGCGGTAGATGGCGTGCGCGAAGTCGCGGGTCTCGTTCGAGTTGGTCGAGCCGTAATGGTCGAATTCGACATGGAACGCCCGGAAGTCGTCGTAATGTTCCTGCCACACGCGATCTATCAACTGTTCCGGGGTGATGCCTTCCTTCTCGGCGCGCAGCATGATGGGCGTGCCGTGCGTGTCGTCGGCGCATACATAATGGCACTCGTTGCCCTGCATTTTCTGGAAGCGCACCCAGATGTCGGTCTGGATGTATTCGACCAAGTGCCCCAGATGGATACTGCCATTGGCATACGGCAGTGCGGACGTAACCAGTATCTTGCGCGACATGAATGTTAAACCCCTTTAAAAGTGCGGCAATTGTAGCAAAATCGGGCTATAGGCGTGGGGCGGAATCTTGGGTAGAATGCGCCTCCCCTAACGATTTAAAAGCCAGGAGCGAGCCATGAGCTTTACTGACGCAGATGTGCAAGCCGCACTGAAACAGTTGATCGACCCCAACACGAAAAAGGATTTTGTGGCGGGCAAGTCGGTAAAGAACATCAAGATCAGCGGCAACGATTTGTCGCTCGACATCCAGCTCGGCTATCCCGCGAAAAGCGTGTGGGACGAGATACGCGCGATGGTGGAAAACCACTTGCGCAGCGCGTTGCCGGGTGCAGGCAAGATTGCCGCGAATGTCACCAGCAAGGTGGTGCCACACGCTGTGCAGCGCGGTGTGAAGCTGGTGGACGGGGTGAAGAACATCATCGCAGTAGCGAGCGGCAAGGGCGGGGTGGGCAAGTCCACCACGGCGGTCAACCTGGCGCTGGCGCTGGCGGCGGAAGGCGCGCGCGTGGGGGTGCTGGACGCGGACATTTATGGACCTTCGCAGCCCACCATGCTGGGCATCAGCGGCCAGCCGAAATCGGCCGATGGTAAGTCCATCGAGCCGATGCAGGGGCACGGGCTGCAGGCCATGTCCATCGGCTTCATGATCGGCGGCGACGATCAGCCCATGGTATGGCGCGGCCCGATGGTGACGCAGGCGCTGGACCAGCTGCTGCGCCAGACAAGATGGGACGGCCTGGACTATCTGGTGGTGGATCTTCCGCCGGGCACCGGTGACATCCAGTTGACGCTGGCGCAGAAAGTGCCGGTGACGGGTGCGATTATCGTGACCACGCCGCAGGACATCGCGCTGATGGACGCGCGCAAGGGCCTCAAGATGTTCGAGAAGGTGGACATCAAGATTCTCGGCATCGTGGAAAACATGAGCACGCACATCTGCTCGAAGTGCGGGCATGAGGAGCACATCTTCGGTGCCGGCGGCGGGGAGAAGATGTGCAAGGATTACAACGTCGAATTCCTGGGGGCGCTGCCGCTGGACATCCATATCCGCGAACAGGCAGATTCCGGCAAGCCGACTGTTGTGGCTGATCCGGACGGGCAGATCTCGAAGGTGTACAAGCAGATCGCGCGGCGCGTGGCGGTGAAGATCGCTGAGATGGGGCAGGACCACAGCGCGGCCTTTCCGAAGATTGTTGTGCAGAATACATAAATTTAAAGGCAGATATGAGCATCAAGTCGGACAAATGGATACGCCGCATGGCAGAGCAGCACGGCATGATCGAGCCTTACGAGCCGGGACAGGTGAAGGAAGTGGATGGCAGGCGCATCGTATCCTATGGCACGTCGAGCTATGGCTACGATATTCGCTGCTCGAAGGAATTCAAGCTGTTCACCAATATCAACAGCACCATCGTCGATCCGAAGAATTTTGACCCCAATTCATTCGTCGAGGTGCATCACGATTTCTGCATCATCCCGCCTAACTCCTTTGCGCTGGCGCGCACCGTGGAGTACTTCCGTATCCCGCGCAACGTGCTGACCATCTGCCTGGGCAAGAGCACGTATGCGCGCTGCGGCATCATCGTCAATGTCACTCCGTTCGAGCCGGAATGGGAAGGCTATGTGACGCTGGAATTTTCCAACACCACGCCGCTGCCGGCAAAGATTTATGCCAACGAGGGTGTCGCACAGGTGCTGTTCTTCGAAAGCGACGAAGTATGCGAAACCTCGTACAAGGATAGAGGCGGCAAGTATCAGGGGCAGGTGGGTGTCACGCTGCCCAAGATGTGACTGCGGTGCGATACCATCCTTGCGGAATTCCGGCGGATGCCGGAATTCCGCGCAACGCCCAGAAATTCCCCGCCACGCCATCCTGAAAATCTGAGACAATCCGCGCGAATTCCCTGCCCATAGTTTTTCTCCATCAAGGAGCTCTGCATGAAATTTAAGTTTAGCTCCGGCGTCACATTGGCTTTCGGCCAATATGAGCCTGCACTGAAATTAAATTTCTGCTGCTCCCTAAGCCAATGCAGTGATGCTCGTCAGCTAATATTTCCATCCATGGAGTTGCTATGAAATTTAATTTTCCCATCATCATCATCGACGAGGACTTCCGTTCGGAAAATGCCAGCGGACTGGGGGTGCGTGCGCTGGCCGAGGCCATTCAGAAAGAAGACATGGAGGTGCTGGGCATCACCAGTTACGGCGACCTGACTTCGTTTGCCCAGCAACAGAGCCGCGCTTCGGCGTTTCTGCTGTCGATTGATGATGAGGAATTCGGTGGCGGCAGCAAGGAAGAAACCGAGATTGCGCTGAAAAGCATCCGCGCTTTCGTGGAGGAGATACGCTTCAAGAATGCGGACATCCCGATCTTTCTGTATGGCGAAACACGTACCTCGCGCCATATTCCGAACGACATCCTGCGCGAGCTGCATGGCTTCATTCACATGCATGAGGATACGCCGGAGTTTGTGGCGCGGTATATCACACGCGAGGCCAAGGCATATCTGGATACACTCGCCCCGCCGTTTTTCCGCGCACTGGTGAATTACGCGCAGGATGGTTCATATTCGTGGCATTGCCCTGGCCATTCGGGTGGCGTGGCATTCCTGAAGTCACCAGTGGGGCGGATGTTCCACCAGTTTTTCGGCGAGAACATGCTGCGCGCCGACGTGTGCAATTCTGTGGACGAACTCGGCCAACTGCTTGACCACACCGGACCGGTTGCGGCAAGCGAGCGCAATGCGGCGCGCATCTTCAATTGCGACCACCTGTTTTTTGTTACCAACGGCACTTCCACCTCGAACAAGATCGTGTGGCATTCCACCGTTGCGCCGGATGACATCGTGGTGGTGGACCGCAACTGCCACAAATCCATCCTGCACGCCATCATGATGACCGGCGCGATACCCGTGTTCCTGATGCCCACGCGTAACCACTACGGCATCATCGGGCCGATACCGCTGGAAGAATTCAAGCCGGAAAACATCCGCAAGAAAATCGAGGCCAACCCGTTTGCCCGCGGCACCAAGGCCAAGCCGCGCGTGCTGACCATCACGCAGAGCACCTACGACGGCATCCTGTATAACGTGGAGACCATCAAGGCCATGCTCGACGGCAAGATCGACACGCTGCATTTCGACGAGGCATGGTTGCCGCACGCCACCTTTCACGATTTCTACAAGGACATGCACGCCATCGGCCAGGGGCGCAAACCGTGCAAGGAATCCATGGTGTTTTCCACGCAATCGACGCACAAGCTGCTGGCGGGCCTGAGCCAGGCTTCGCAGATACTGGTGCAGGATAGCGAGGCGCGTAAGCTGGACCGCGATTGCTTCAATGAGGCCTACATGATGCATACCTCCACCAGCCCGCAGTACGCCATCATCGCGTCGTGCGACGTGGCTGCAGCGATGATGGAGCCGCCGGGCGGCACCGCGCTGGTGGAAGAATCCATCGCCGAGGCGCTCGATTTCCGCCGCGCGATGCGCAAGGTGGACGAAGAATGGGGCGCTGATTGGTGGTTCAAGGTGTGGGGGCCGGACTTTCTCGCCGCAGAAGGGATGGCGGCGCGCGAGGACTGGATGCTGGGCGCGACCGACCGCTGGCATGGTTTCGGCAATCTGGCGCCGGGCTTTAACATGCTCGACCCGATCAAGGCCACCATCATCACGCCGGGACTGGATGTGGAAGGTGATTTCGCCGAGTCCGGCATTCCGGCGGCCATCGTCACCAAGTATCTGGCGGAAAACGGCGTGGTAGTGGAAAAGACCGGCCTGTATTCCTTCTTCATCATGTTCACCATCGGCATCACCAAGGGTCGCTGGAACACCATGGTGACCGAACTGCAGCAGTTCAAGGACGACTACGACAAGAACCAGCCGCTGTGGCGTGTGCTGCCGGAATTTGTCATGAAATATCCGCGCTACGAGAAAGTCGGCCTGCGCGAACTGTGCGAGCAGATTCACGGCATCTACAAGGCCAACGACGTGGCGCGCCTGACCACCGAAATGTATCTCTCCAACATGGAGCCGGCGATGAAGCCGTCTGACGCGTTCGCCAGGATGGCGCACGGCGAGATTGACCGTGTATCGATCGATGAGCTGGAAGGCCGTATCACCAGTGTGCTGCTGACGCCCTATCCGCCGGGTATCCCGCTGCTGATCCCGGGTGAGCGCTTCAACAAGACCATTGTCGATTACCTCAAATTCGCCCGCGATTTCAACAAGAAATTTCCCGGCTTCGAGACCGATATCCACGGGCTGGTGACGGACAGACGTAATGGCACGGCGCGCTACTACGTGGACTGCGTGAGACAGGGCTGAGCTTTATAAGCTGCCCGGCTTTCGCCGTCTACGAAAAACTGCTCAAATCTGCATGACCGAAGAAACCGGTAAACTCCGCATAGACAAATGGCTGTGGACCGCGCGCTTCTTCAAGACGCGCAGCCTCGCCGCCGATGCTGTCGAAACTGGCCGGGTGCTTGCTACGCGCGTAACCGGCCAAGGCCGTTATGCTCGGCGACATGCTGGAAATACGCGCCGGAAAATTCCGCTTCGAGGTCGAGGTGCTTGGGCTCTCCAACAAGCGCAGCGGAGCACCCGAGGCGCAGAAACTTTACCGTGAAACGGATGACAGTCGCGCACAGCGCGACGCTCTCGCTGCCCATCTCCGGGCGCAGCCGCAGCCGGCATTCAAGGGCAGGCCCACCAAACGTGAGCGGCGCAAGATCGAGAACTTCAAGGCAGAGGTCAAGAAGGGCGGAGCGTGGGGAGATGCCGAATGGGATGGGTTGAGCGCAGCAATTCCTCAATTCGCTCGACGTTTCCGGCAAATTCGCTTTCGGTCTGTTGCCAAGGGTGGCGCCTGAAAAAGATACGCAGCTGCTATATCTGAAAATGATGCCGAATGCGGTCCTCGAGCAATTGGCGCACATCATCTTCAGTGCTCTTGGCGAGGCGATCGAAAATTCCCCGTGCCAGGGGGCGGAATGCTTCCATGACCGCGGGGTCGAAGTGTGATCCGGTTTCTTTTTCGAGAACCGCCATGACTGCATCAAATCCCATTGCTTCCTTGTAGGGGCGCGCTGAGCAGAGCGCATCGAAGACATCTGCCACGGCGAATATTCTGGCTTCGAGCGGAATCTTTTCTCCGGCTACGCCGTGCGGATAGCCGGAGCCGTCCCATTTTTCATGGTGGCCTGCAACGACGGCTTTGGCTCCCTCAAGCCAGCCCATCCCGGTCACGATTTCCTCGCCTTGCTGAACGTGGGAGTGCATCAGCGTAGACTCTTTGTCATCGAGCATTCCATGTTTGAGGAGTATCGCATCGGGGATGCCTATCTTGCCCACGTCATGCAAGAAACTTCCTGCGATCAGCGCTTGCATCCGGCTGTCGGCCAGCCCCATGCTTTCCGCCAAACGCGTGGCGATCCAGGCGACGCGGTAATTATGGTCGCCTGTATCCGAGTCACGTTTGGCAATTGCACGGCCCAGCGCGCCCATCATGGAAATGTGGGAATCCAGAACCTCGCGTGTCTTGCGTTCATTGTCGGCGGAAAGGCGCACAACCACCGGATACACCACTGCACCGCACAGGAGAGAGGCGAGGCATACCACCAGCGATATCGCCATTGAATTCGCAAACATCTGGTTTCTCTGCCATTCGGGAACTACACGAACACCCTCAAAATAGCCGGTGATGGCCCCATCAGTGTTTGATTCGCCTGACTCATCTGGTGCGACAGCGTGCAGCGGAACAAAAATGCGTAACGTCCAGTAACCCTCTTTCAGTTTGATGCTTTCATAGGTGGCTTGCTGGTACGTTGGCTTAACATGGCCCGGCAACAGCTTTTCCACCAGCTCGCCTCGCTTGGTAAGCGATTCGGCCAGTTTAATGCCCTCGCGATCATATATCTCGGCAATGTCGAACAGCCCGCCTGAAATGGCCCGTGCAGCTTCTTCAGCATGCTTCGCTGCCTTTGGCCCTGTGAGGTCAAGCGCATCGTGATGCCGCAACAGCCGACGGGATTCTTCTATGGCAAGTGAGACCGCGCTTTTTTCGGCATTTTCAAGGGAAACATACCAGGAAACGGGGCTGGCAAGCGAAGCCAGCACAACGCTGACCATGGCGATGCGGATTGCCACCTTCTTTCTGAAAGAATTCACCATCCGGTCGCCCTCAAGTCTGCATCACGTGCAAACAATGTTTCTGTGCATTGTGCCGTGCTAAAGCGCGCCCACTCGAAATATTCCGAGCCGCCAACTTTAATTATTGATGCAGGCGTTCGTAAAAGGCCCGCCTACTCACCCGCACATTTTGCGATTGCGGCGTTGGTCTTCAAGTCCAGGCAATGCCTTAGATCAAGAGATTTGGAGCGGGCCGATTTCGCTTTGGCGGGCTTGGGGGGCGTCGACGGTTGCAAGCCAGGCTGAGATGCCTGTGCGGAGGGTGCTGCTGACACGGCAGCCGGTGCCGGTGGCATTGCTGGCACCACTGTGTTGGCTGCAGGATGCTGCGTCTTGCTCCCCATCTCGGCGGCAAGCACCACGGCGCTTAATGACAATGCCGTCACAACAATCAGATTCATAATTGTGGTTTTCATGCATCGCTCCACACGTGGATGAGGCTCCAATGTACCGGAGTTGAATGATTTTTGCTAACGGCAGGAATGTCATTCTTCTGCAGTTCCAGGAAGATTGACCATGCAGACGCGCTGCGCAATTATGACCTGCCTGAAGTAGTGCGCCTGGTTGGCCCGGGTTCATTGTGGTCGTTTCCGCCGGTAGGTGACGAAGTGGTAGTCCAGCGGCTGCGGTTCTGTCTGGCTGCGCCGCTCGCGCGCGGCTTCCTGCCATGTGTTCTTGTCAAACTCCGGAAAATGCGCATCGCCTGCCACATCCTGCCGGATTTCGGTGATGTAGAGCGTATCCGCCAAGGGTAAAGCCTGAGCATACAGTTCGGCGCCACCCACGATAAAAATTTCCTCGTCCCCTGCACAGGCCGCAATCGCCTCCTCCAGCGAGTGGGCGATGATGCAGCCTTCTATTTTTAATTCCCGATTGCGTGTCACCACCACGGTGGTGCGCCCTGGCAATGGCTTGCCGATGGAGTCGAAAGTCTTGCGCCCCATGATCATGTGATGCCCCATGGTGAGCGCCTTGAAGTGTTTCAGGTCTTCCGGGCAGCGCCACGGCAGCGTGTTGTTGATGCCGATGGTGCGGTTGCTTGCCATCGCCACTAGTATGGAGAGGTGCGGCTGGGTCATACCGCGACGGGAGCTTTGATCGCGGGGTGCGGGTCGTAGCCTTCCAGCGTGAAATCCTCAAACTTGAAGTCGAAAATGTTTTTCACGTCGGGGTTAATTTTCATGGTCGGCAGCGGGCGCGGCTCGCGCGACAGTTGCAGCTCGGTCTGTTCCATATGGTTGAGGTACAGGTGCGCGTCGCCGAAGGTGTGCACGAAATCGCCGGGCTTGAGGTCGCACACCTGCGCCATCATCAGCGTGAGCAGCGCGTAGGAAGCGATATTGAACGGTACGCCGAGGAAGATGTCGGCGCTGCGCTGATACAGCTGGCAGGACAGCTTGCCGTCTGCCACGTAGAACTGGAAGAAGGCATGGCAGGGCGCCAGCGCCATCTGGTCGAGTTCGCCCACGTTCCATGCGGAGACGATCAGGCGCCGCGAATCGGGGTTTTTCCTGATCTGCTCGACGACCTCGGAAATCTGGTCTACCACACGCCCGTCCGCCGTAGCCCACGAGCGCCACTGCTTGCCGTATACCGGGCCGAGGTTGCCGTGCTCATCCGCCCATTCGTCCCAGATTTTGACGCCGTTTTCCTTGAGGTAGCGAATGTTGGTGTCACCCTGCAAAAACCACAATAATTCGTGGATGATGGATTTCAGGTGACACTTCTTGGTGGTGACCAGCGGGAAGCCTTCCTGCAGATTGAAGCGCATCTGGTAACCGAACACGCTGACGGTGCCGGTGCCGGTGCGGTCGGATTTTTTTGTGCCGTGGTTGAGCACGTGTTTCATCAGGTAGAGATATTGGCGCATAAAGGTTCCGTGAAGCGGCGGCGCTGTTTGTATAATGCGCCACACATCAAAATTCGAGAACGCCATGCTAGCACAACTCACCTTATCCCAGACCCTGCCCGCCAGCTTGCCGGGTACACACCTGCTGGTTCTGCTGCCACAGGCCAAAGCGCTGCCCAAAGATATGCCGCATGCTGATTTGCTGACTGCCGTGCTCAGGCGGCGCGGCATGAAGGCCGACGAACTGGCTAAGTCGGCGGTGAGCGCCAATGCCGGCAATGGCGCGCTGGTGGCCTGGGCGATGCTGGATTTTTCCAAGGACACATTTGCCCTGCAGACCCAGGTACGCAAGTCACTGCAACTGCTGCTGGATGAACATCCCGTCAACGTTTCCATCGCGGTACTGGGTGACGAGGCGCAACGCAGGCAGGCCGCCGAACTGGCGGTGTATGCAGCATGGGTGAACGGTGCGCCGTTGCCGGTGCACAAGAAAAAAGACGAGCGCAAGCCACTGCAAAAAATTGCGCTGTACGGTTTTGGCGACAGGAAGGTTTTTGCGCCGCTCAAGGCGCAGGCAGAGGGAGGTGTGCTGTGCCGCACGCTGACCGTGCTGCCGCCGAATGAACTCACGCCGGGGCTGTATCGGGTGCGGGTGAAGAAGCTGGCGCGGGAACAGGGCTGGAAGCATGAAGAATTTGACCTGAACAAACTGCGCAAGATGGGCGCGGGCGCATTCGTCGCGGTGGCACAGGGCAGCAGCGATGAAGATGCAGCCATCGTGCATCTTCGTTACACCCATCCCAAGGCCAAACAAACCGTGGCGCTGGTGGGCAAGGGCATCTGCTTCGATACCGGCGGCCACAACCTCAAGCCCGCGCGCTACATGCACGGCATGCACGAGGATATGAACGGCTCGGCGGTGGCACTGGGCATCCTGCTCGCGGCGACGCAACAAAAGCTGCCGGTGAATATCGACTGCTGGCTGGCGCTGGCGCAGAACCACATCAGCCCGAAAGCCTACAAGCAAAATGACATCGTGAAGGCTTTGAACGGCACCACCATCGAAATCATTCATACCGATGCCGAGGGACGCATGGTGCTGGCTGATACGCTCACGCTGGCCGCGCGTGCCAAGCCAAATCTGATGATCGACTTTGCCACCCTGACCGGCAGCATGGCCGTGGCGCTGGGCGCGCGTTATTCAGGTGTGTTGGGCAACCGCGAAGAGTTGGTGCAGCGTGCGGTCAAAATCGGCAAGCAAAGTGGCGATCGCCTGTGTGCCTTCCCGCTGGACGATGATTACGAAGCCGCGCTGGATTCAAAAGTCGCCGACATCAAGCAATGCACCTTGGACGGCGAGGCCGACCACATCCTCGCCGCGCGCTTTCTCAAGCGCTTCGTCGAGAACGACGTGCCGTGGCTACACGTCGATCTTTCTGCAAGCCGTTGCGAAGGGGGGCTCGGCATCGTGGCAAGCGAGGTGACTGGGTTTGGCGTGGCGTGGGGGCTGGGGATGTTGCAAGCCTAGTCTTACAGCAAACAAAAAAGCCCGGCATTTTCATGCCGGGCTTTTTAATCAACTCAGGAACCGATTAAGGAGCCTGGATGTTGGAGGCCTGCTTGCCTTTAGCGCCTTGAGTCACTTCAAAAGTGACCTTCTGGCCTTCTTTGAGCGACTTGAAGCCGCTCATGTTGATTGCGGAAAAGTGTGCGAACAAATCTTCGCCGCCATCATCGGGAGTGACAAAACCAAAACCCTTTGCATCGTTGAACCATTTAACTGTACCAGTTGCCATGTGATTACTTCCTTTTACTAAAAAACGGGGAAATCCCCCGCGAAACTATTTGAATCGAAGATTGCACATGGATGAACCAGTATCGCAGAGACTTTGAATCAAATACCTGCAGACGTTGTACGCTAGTTTGCCCGATCCAGCAAGGTAATTCTACTGTTATGGGTTGATTGTCACTTTGCGCTGTGATGGTCAGGCGATCGCGGCCGCAATCACCCAGTAACGCGCAAACTTTCCCAGTGCCATAAACAGCGCGGCGTACCACGGATTGAGCCGCAACCAGCCCGCCGCCACGCACAGCGCATCGCCAACCAACGGTACCCATGCCAGCAGCAATACAGGCGTTCCGTAACGCTGCACCTTCTCCACATGCTTGAGCTGATGGTTCTGCGGCAGCAGCCGGCCCATGCCGAACGACACCATGCCACCCAGCGTGTTGCCGAGCGTTCCCAGCAGCAGTGCCGGCCAGAATAATTCCGGATGCAGTTTCAGTACGCCGATCAGCACGGCTTCCGAACCACCTGGCAACAGCGTGGCAGCGAGGAAGCTGGAAATGAACAGACCCCACAGGCTGATGTCGCCGGTGAGGTACTGGGTGAGGGTGTCCATGTCTGCCTAGGTAGCCCCTACCCCGCGAGGTGAGAGGGGGTGGGGAGAGGGAAGCGCGTGGCGCATCATCCTCTCTCCCTAGTCCTCCCCATCAAATGGGGTTAGTGCTTCTTCTTTGGTGCGTACAAATCAGTGATGCTGCCTTCGGCCATCTCCGCTGCGAAGCACAGCGTTTCCGACAGCGTGGGATGGGGGTGGATGGTCAGCCCGATATCTTCCATGTCTGCGCCCATCTCCAGTGCTAAGACACCTTCGGCGATCAGTTCGCCCGCATTCACGCCGACGATACCCATGCCGAGGATGCGCCGGGTCTTGGGGTCGAGCAGCACTTTGGTCGCACCTTCTTCGCGTGCGATGGAAAGCGCACGGCCGGACGCAGCCCACGGGAAGGAAGCCTTCTCGTATTCGATGCCCTGTGCCTTGGCATGCGTTTCGGTCAGGCCCATCCATGCGATCTCGGGGTCGGTGTAGGCGACGGAAGGGATGGTCATCGGCTCGAAGAATGCCTTATGCCCGGCGATATTTTCCGCCGCGACCTTGCCTTCGTGCACCGCCTTGTGCGCCAGCATCGGGTCGCCGACGATGTCGCCGATGGCGTAGATGTGCGGCACGTTGGTGCGCATCTGCTTGTCCACCGGGATGAAGCCGCGCTCGTTGACTGTCACGCCCGCCGCTTCCGCACTGATCTCGCGGCCGTTCGGACGGCGGCCGACAGCCATCAGCACACGGTCATAAACTTGCGGCTGTGGTGCGTTGTCACCTTCGAAAGTGACCTTCAGCCCTTCCTTCTTTGCCTCGATCTTGCTGACCTTGGTCTTGAGATAAATAGCCTCGTAACGTTTTGCAATGCGGCTGTGCAGCGGCTTGACCATGTCTTTGTCCGCGCCTGGCATCAGTTGATCCATCAGCTCGACTACGCTGATCTTTGCACCTAGCGCGTCATACACTGTTGCCATTTCGAGGCCAATGATGCCGCCGCCGATGACCAGCATGCGCTTTGGAACATCTTGCAATGCCAGCGCCCCGGTCGAGTCGATGATGCGCGGATCGTCATAGGGAAAGCCGGGGATGCGCGCGACGCTGGAGCCCGCCGCGACAATGGCGTGGTCGAAGGTGATAGTCTTTTCACCCTCGGCAGTCTGTACGGCAAGGCTGTTCGGTGAGGTAAATTTTGCCATGCCTTGTACGACCTGCACCTTGCGCTGCTTGGCCAGTGCGGCCAGCCCGCCAGTGAGCTTGGTGATGACGCTTTCTTTCCAGCCGCGAATCTTGTTGATGTCGATCTTGGGTTTGCCAAAGGTCACGCCATGATGCGAGACTTCATCCGCCTCGTTGATCACCTTGGCGACATGCAGCAGCGCCTTGGAGGGGATGCAGCCGACGTTCAGGCACACTCCGCCCAGGCTGGCGTACTTCTCGATCAGCACCACCTGCTTGCCCAGGTCTGCTGCGCGGAATGCGGCGGTGTAGCCGCCGGGACCTGCGCCGAGGACGGCTACTTCGGCGTGGATGTCGCCCTTCGCAACTTTTGCAGCGGGCGTCGGCGCGACCTGTGGCGCCGCAGGTGCAGCCGCCTGTGGTGCAGGTGCTTCCTTGGCAGGAGCAGAAGCTGTCGCATTGCTTTCCAGTGTCAAAATTACGCTACCTTCACTGACCTTGTCACCGGCCTTGACCTTCATTGCCTTGACCACACCCGCAGCCGGCGATGGCACGTCCATGGTTGCTTTGTCGGTTTCCAGCGTGATCAGCGATTGCTCCACAGCTACAGTATCGCCAGCCTTTACCATTACCTCGATGACGGGGATGTCTTTAAAGTTGCCGATATCTGGCACTTTGACTTCGATTGTTTGACTCATGTTGTTCTCTTTCTGTTAGACGCGGATCTGTCCGCTACCCAATACAATGAATTTCTGCGAGGTCAGCCCCTCCAGTCCGACCGGGCCGCGCGCGTGAATCTTGTCGGTGGAAATGCCAATCTCCGCGCCGAGGCCGTATTCAAAGCCATCGGCAAAGCGCGTGGAGGCATTCACCATCACCGAGCTGGAATCGACTTCGCGCAGGAAGCGCATCGCCTTGGTGTAGTTTTCCGTCACAATGCTGTCGGTGTGCTGCGAGCTGTAGGTGTTGATATGGGCGATGGCTTCGTTCACGCCAGCGACCACGCGCACGCTCAGGATCGGCGCGAGATACTCGGTGCGCCAGTCTTCCTCGGTGGCGTTCTTCATCTGCGGCACGAGTGCGCGCGCGGCATCGTCGCCGCGCAACTCCACGCCCTTGTCGAGGTAAATCTTGCACAGCGACGGCAGCACCTTGGCCGCCACGCCTTGCGCGACGAGCAACGTCTCCATTGCATTGCACACGCCGTAGCGGTGCGTCTTGGCGTTGTCCGCGATGCGGATGGCTTTCTCCAGATCGGCTTCGTCGTCGATGTACACATGGCAGATGCCGTCCAGGTGTTTGATCACCGGCACGCGCGCTTCCTCGGAGATGCGCGCGATCAGGCTCTTGCCGCCGCGCGGCACGATGACGTCCACATATTCCTGCATCGTGATGAGTTCGCCCACGGCCGCACGGTCGGTGGTGCTCACCACCTGCACCGCAGTTTCGGGCAGTCCGGCGGCACGCAGCCCGGCATGCACGCAGGCGGCGATCGCCTGGTTGGAATGGATGGCTTCCGACCCGCCGCGCAGGATGGCAGCATTGCCGGATTTCAGGCACAGCCCGGCGGCGTCCGCCGTCACGTTGGGGCGCGATTCATAGATGATGCCGATCACGCCCAGCGGCACGCGCATCCGGCCGACCTGAATGCCGGAAGGGCGAAATTTGAGTTCGCTGATTTCGCCGATGAGGTCGGGCAGCTGCGCGATCTGCTGCAGGCCTTCGGCCATGCCGCGCACGGTTTTGTCGGTCAGGGTGAGGCGGTCTATCGAGGCGGCATCCAGGCCGTTGGCGCGTGCGGCGGCCACGTCCTTTGCGTTCTCCGCGATGAGCTGCGCGCTGCCGTCCAGAACGGCCATGGCGATCTTTTCCAGCGCGAGGTTCTTCGCGGCGGTGTCGGCTTGCGCCATGATGCGCGAGGCAGCACGTGCCTGCTTGCCGACCTGCTGCATGTATTCTTTAATGTTTTCCATGTTTCGGCTCGAATGCATTTCAGGGTGAGGTCGCGCATTTTACCGCAAGCACGGTGGTAAAATGCGCGCCTTATTTGAGAGAGGCATTGCATGTCCGACATCCTGAAAAAAATCCTTGCCGTCAAAGCGCAGGAAGTGGCTGCCGCACAAGCCAGAACTCCACTGGCGGCGATCCGTGCCGAGGCTGAGCAGGCGCCGCCCACGCGCGATTTCACCGCTGCGATACGCAGCAAGATCGCGGCGGGGCTGCCTGCGGTGATTGCCGAAATCAAGAAGGCCAGCCCGAGCAAAGGCGTGCTGCGCGCAGATTTTAACCCGGCGGAGATTGCGGCCAGCTATGCGAAGCATGGAGCGGCGTGTTTGTCGGTGTTGACCGACGAACAGTTTTTCCAGGGCAGTGCGGCCTATCTGCAACAGGCCCGGGCTGCGTGCTCCCTTCCCGTGCTGCGCAAGGACTTCATGGTGGATGAATACCAGATATATCAGGCGCGCGCGATGGGGGCGGACGCCATTCTGCTGATTGCTGCGGCGCTAAGCCTGGCGCAAATGAAGGCATTTGAATCGCTGGCGCATGGCCTGGGCATGTCCGTTCTGGTCGAAGTGCATGATGGCGCTGAGCTGGACATGGCGCTGCAACTCGAAACCCCGCTTATCGGCATCAACAACCGCAACCTGCGCACGTTCGAGGTGAGCCTGCAGAACACGCTGGACTTGCTGCCGCGCATCGTCTCATCTCCCTCTTCCTTGGTGGGAGAGGGCCGGGCAGAGGGCGGGCGCATCGTGGTAACCGAGAGCGGTATTTTCAAGCCGGAAGACGTCGCCCTGATGCGTGCGCACGATGTGCATGCTTTCCTGGTCGGCGAGGTGTTCATGCGTGCCGATGATCCGGGCGCAGAATTGGCGAAGGTATTTGGGTAGATGCTCTACATTTCCAGCACGTCATGAATCGCGCCATAAACGCGCGCCATTAATTTTTCATCGCAACGCATAAGCGGACCTTCTGTCAGTCGCCGATTGTCAATCGCTCGCAGTTGATCAACCAGCAAATCGGAATTGTGTTTCAGTTTTCCATGTGCCGCAACGCGAAGACGCAACGGTTCCGCATCCTCTATCAGATTAGTTGTCAAAGGAATGACAAGGGTTGAAGGGTGTTCAGCATCGAGCAACGCCTGGCCTTGGACAATCAGTACCGGACGAGTCTTGCCGGGCTCGCTGCCTCTGCCAGGGTTGAGGTTGGCGAGCCAAATTTCTCCTTGCTTAAGCACCGGGATCGCCCTCAATCGCCTCAAATTCCGCATTCACCTTCAAGCTCTCTGAACTGACGCGCCGCGAAATCGTCATCAGATGCTCACGGCGCTTTTGCACAAGCATTTCATGGTTCATCGCGGCAATGGCACGACGGATATATTCGGCGCGGGGGATATGCAAAACCTTGGCTCCGCTCTCAGCTTCTTTCAGCAAGTTATCAGGTAATCGCAGCGAAACCGTAGTCATTTCAGTACCTCGTAGTGTATTTACATTTGTGCTCACTATAAACGCAATTCCACCCAGCTGCAATACATGCTGGCTTTGAGTGCAGGACGTACAAATAAAAACGGGCACCCTAAGGTGCCCGTCAAGCTTCTTGTATTGCTACCCCCGCAAGGAGGGCGACAATTAGAAGGAGTGCCTCAGACCCAACGAGAAGGCTGAAGGATCAGCACCTGCACCTTGGGCAGTAACAGCACCCGTTGAAACGGTGCCCAAGTTATAGCTAGCAGCGGCGTCGTTGTCCAGCTTGGTGTACAGGGCGTACACGGCGGTGCGCTTGCTCAGGTTGTGATCCACGCCAATGGACCATTGCTTGGCGCCGGTGTCGGCGGCATTGCCATCCTGCAACTTGCCTGCCTTGGTGTAGGCCAGCTTGATTGCATCGTTTGCGGTGGCGTTGAATGTGCCAGCCAGGTAGTAGGCTTTATGGCCCATACCACCAGCAGCATTGCCCAGGTTGTCGCTGGTTTTTTCATACACGCCATTCACAGCAAACTGGTCCACCTTGTAGCCGGCGCCCAATTTCCAGGCCTTTTCGTCACAAAGTTGGGCTGCACAAGCAGCACCCAGTGCCGGAAAGTTAGTAATGCTGGACGTGCTACCGAAGGTGTTCTTCTGGTAAGCCAGGGTGCCGAAGAACGGGCCGGTTGCATACGTGCCACCCAGGGACCAGGCTTTACCTTTGACGTTTAGGGCGGAATTGGTATTGTTTTCGGCGCCAGCAGAATAAGATACCCCTGCCTTGAAGCCGCTCATGTCCGGGCTGTCGTAGCGTGCGGTGTTGTTAAAACGCTGGTCAAACCCAGCTGTTGCGTTCTTGACAGCAACACCGCCCATCAGGTTACGGTTATCGGCGAATTGGTCAGCAAACACGTCCAGCCCACGGGTGGCGCTCTTGTATGGCGTGTCGTTGATACCCAAGGTCAAAGAACCCCAAGCGTCACCGGCCACGCCGGCGAAGGTGTTGCGGGCTGTCGACAAGCTGCCGGCGTCTATCTCGACGCTTCTTTCAACTTGAAAGATAGCTTTCAGGCCGCCACCCAGATCTTCCGAACCCTTGAAGCCGATGCGCGATTGGTTGCTCGAAATTTTATGGGTGTTGACGCCGGAAGTACCGACGATATCACCGTTCTTTGTGAAGTCGACAGCCACGTGGGCGATGCCGTACACGTTCACGTTTGAGTTATCGGCCATCGCAGCTGGCGCTACGAATGCACCGGCAACTGCCAAAGCGAGTAAATTCTTTTTCATGCAGATTCTCCTAGTAGTTAAAACGGTCTTCCTGGAAAACCTCTCAAATTGAGAAGTCGAGGCGCATTCTGGCAGAACGGGGAATGCGGGTGCAAGGAATAATGCTGGGGTGTTGTTTTTTTGCAACAACGGTGGGATCCTGCGTTTCGCGGGCGCAAATATCAGGTTAATGGAGGAATTCTTCAGGCGTGAGACCGGCTTGTCTGAGAATGGCGCGCAATGTCCCTTCCGGCATGTCGCTCGGGTGGTTGGGGATGGTGGTATAGCGGCGCGTGCTATTGTTGAACCAGATTTCGTGTGAGCCTGCAGCCTGACGGTCAAATTCAAAGCCCAGTTGCTTGAGGCGTTTTACGATTTCCCGGTATTTGAAACCCGCAAGACGGCCCATCGTGCTATGCGCTGACTACGATCGGATAATCAAAAGCTTCCTTGACGGGAGAGAGAGGTGGCATGCCCTCGCGTTCGTCACGCGCCTCGATCAGCTTTTTTGCTACGTCACGAGCGATTTCCAAGGTCTCCTGCAATGTACGGCCTTGCGCCACCAGTCCGGGCACGTCATCAGACACGGCAAGGAATACACCTTCCGGCAGTCTTTCTATATGCAGGTTAACTATTTGTTCCATGATATTTCCTTTCCCTGGTACAGGATTTTACTGGGGCAGTAAATTCTACGCCCGAAACGGTTTTAAAAGAAATCCATAACATCGCTGTTTTGTGATTTACTGCGATTGGGGTTGATTGCCCGCGCGGGACGGGCAACTGAGTGAGCGGTGTGACAGCACCGCAGGAGAAAGAGTGATGCCATGCTGAATCTCGACAAACTGATTGCTGAATTCGACAAGGGCTTGCGCACCCTGTTTAGTAAGGCGCAGAGCACGCGGCCGTTTCCGGGTGCGGCGCTGCCGGAGGCGGCGTTGAGCGAGAGTGAAAAGAAGCAGGCGGCTGCGCTGATGCGCGTCAATCATAGCGGCGAGATTTGCGCGCAGGCGTTGTATCAAGGGCAGGCGCTGACGGCGCGCGATCCGCACGTGCAGGAGCAGTTGCAGCAGGCGGCCCGGGAAGAAACCGAGCATCTGGCCTGGACCTCGCGCCGGGTGCACGACCTGGGCGGGCATTTGAGCCTGCTCAATCCGCTGTGGTACGGCGGTTCGCTGGCCATTGGCGCGGCGGCGGGCATGCTGGGAGATAAATGGAATCTCGGGTTTCTGGCGGAAACGGAGCGCCAGGTGGGTGCGCACCTGCAAAGCCACCTGGCGCGCTTGCCGCAGCAGGACGGGAAGAGCCGGGCGGTAGTTGAGCAGATGCATGTGGATGAAACCAATCATTCCGACATGGCGGTGAGGCTGGGAGGCGCTGCACTGCCGTTGCCCGTGAAGCTGGCGATGAAGGTCAGTTCGAGGGTGATGACGGGGGCGGCGTACTGGATTTAACGCGCCGACAGTTCCTTCCCCCTTAACAGGGGGAAGGTTAGGATGGGGGTGCAGCGTTTGATGACGCGCAGAAGAATCAGTGGCGTGACGACAGCAAGAGCACGGTCGCTACGTTGTGCCATGACTGATGCCGAGCATTTACTTTGGCGGGCATTGCGAGGTAAGCAACTTAATGGCCATCGTTTTCGCCGACAGCATCCTATCGGGAAATACATTGCCGACTTTGCGTGTATTGAGCAGAAGATCGTAATCGAACTGGATGGCGGGCAACATCAGGAGCAGCAGGTGTATGACGGGCAACGAAGTACTTTTCTAGCAGCGCAGGGCTGGGAAATCTTGCGGTTCTGGAACAATGACGTGCTGAATAATCTGGATGGCGTGTTATCGGTGATTGCAAAAGAAGTAACTGGCGCACCCCCATCCTAGCCTTCCTCCTGAAAGGGGAAAGGAACCGGCGCTACGTTGCGTTGTGCGCCGCCAGGCCCCGCATTAAGTCTTCCCCCTCAGAGGAGGAAGGTTGGGATGGGGGTTAAAACCCTTGACTGGGATCATGCCGGGATTCTACCCCCTCCCCAGCCCTCCCCCTGCAAGGGGAGGGGGCTGCAGCCGCCCCTCCTGCTATTCCTGCACCACCTCAAAATCATGCGTGATGTCCGCCGTCTTGCCCAGCATGATGGACGCCGAGCAGTATTTTTCCGCGGACAGCTTGATGGCGCGCTCGACCACTTCTGGCTTGATGTCTTTGCCCTTCACCACGAAATGCATGTGTATGCTGGTGAAAACCTTGGGGTCTTCCTCGGCGCGTTCTGCGCTCAGCTCTACGTAGCAATCGGATACTGCCTGACGGCTTTTCTTCAGGATGGAGATGACGTCGAAACTGGTGCAGCCGCCTGCGCCGAGCAGCAGCATTTCCATTGGGCGCGGCCCGAGATTGCGGCCGCCTGCCGATGGAGCGCCATCCATCAGGACGGCATGGCCGCTTTCTGTTTCGCCCAGGAAGGAAACCTGTTCCACCCACTTGATGCGTGCTTTCATGTTGGCTGCCTCGATTAATTGGTTGTCAGGATTTTAACCGATACCACAGCATGCCGATGAGTTCGTGCGTGAAATACATGCTGTCGCGCAAGGCGGTTGCGCGCGGGAGGAAGCTGAGCAGGTCGGTCTGGTAGCGGGTGGTGAAGGCGGTGGGGGCGGGTACGACCTCGAAGCCAGCGGCCTGGAAGACCATGACCGAGCGCGGCATGTGAAAGGCGTGGGTGACCAGATAGATGCGTTGGATGCCGGCTTTTTGCAGCAACTGGTAACTGTAACGGGCGTTCTCCAGCGTGTTGTCGGAGGCGTCTTCAGTCCAGCGCACCGGAACTTTGAATTCCTGCTCCAGCACCGATTTCATCTGCTGAGCTTCGGAACGCTCGTTGCCGAGCGGTTTTCCACCGGTGACCAATAGCGGCTTGCCGGTTTCGCGCTGCAGTTTGGCGGCATAGCGCAGGCGCACGAG
>JAUQWW010000075.1 GCA_030834965.1 Gallionellaceae bacterium
CTCAATATCTTCCGCAAGATTCTTCCCCAGGTTTCGCAAACCGAGCAGGAGGCGCTGGATGCGGGCACGGTGTGGTGGGATGGCGAGCTGTTCAGCGGCCATCCTGACTGGCGCAAGCTGCTGAGATATCCGAAGCCGGCGTTTACTCCGGAGGAGCAGTCCTTCCTCGACAACGAAACCGATACTCTGTGCGCGATGCTGGACGACTGGGACATTACGCATGTACGCCAGGATTTGTCGCCGGAGGTGTGGCAGTACATCAAGGACAAAGGCTTCTTCGGCATGGTCATCCCGAAGGAATATGGCGGGCTGGGATTCTCTGCACTGGCGCATTCTGCGGTGGTGACCAAGGTGGGGTCACGCAGCGCGACGGCAGCGGTGACGGTGATGGTACCGAATTCGCTGGGCCCGGCAGAGCTACTGCTGCACTACGGCACGCAGGAGCAGAAGGACAAATATCTGCGCCGGCTCGCGAAGGGACAGGAGGTGCCTTGCTTTGCGCTGACCGGGCCGTTCGCCGGTTCCGATGCGGGGGCCATTCCTGATGTTGGCATCGTATGTCGCGGCGAATTCAACGGCCAGCCGGATGTGCTCGGCCTTCGCGTCACGTGGGAGAAGCGCTACATCACGCTCGCGCCCGTGGCGACGCTGCTCGGGCTCGCGTTCAAGCTGTACGACCCGGATCATCTGCTTGGCCCGCAGGTATCGCGCGGCATCACCCTTGCGCTGATTCCCACCGATACGCCCGGCGTGCAGATCGGACGGCGCCACTTTCCGCTCAACTCAGCGTTCCAGAACGGCCCGACGCAGGGCAAGGACGTGTTCATCCCGATGGAGTACATCATCGGCGGACAGGAGCGCATCGGCCAGGGCTGGCGCATGCTGATGGAATGCCTTGCAGCGGGGCGCTCGATTTCGCTGCCGGCCAGCGCCACGGGCGGGGCCAAGCTGGCGGCGCGCACCAGCGGGGCATACGGGCGGGTGCGCAAGCAGTTCAAGATGCCCATCGGCAAGTTCGAGGGCGTGGAAGAAGCGCTGGCGCGCATCGGCGGCAACACCTACATGATGGACGCGGCGCGGGTGATGACGACCGTGGCGGTGGACATGGGCGAGAAGCCGTCGGTGATTTCCGCCATCGTCAAATATCACTGCACCGAGCGCGGTCGTGCGGTCGTGAACGACGCGATGGACGTGCATGGCGGCAAGGGCATCTGCATGGGGCCGAGCAATTATCTGGCGCGCGGCTATCAGCAGATCCCCATCGGCATCACGGTCGAAGGCGCCAACATCCTCACGCGCAGCATGATCATCTTCGGGCAGGGCGCGATCCGCTCCCATCCTTACGTGCTCAAGGAAATCCAGGCGGCGCATGACAGCGATGCGGAACGTGCGGTGCATAATTTCGATGCGGCGCTATTCGGCCACCTCAGCTTCAGCATGTGCAATGCGGCGCGCGCGCTGGTGTTCGGGCTGACCGGCGCGCATGGCATTCCTGTGCCAGGCGGGGCGGAAACGCAACGTTACTACAAGCAGCTGACGCGCTACTCTGCGGCGTTTGCGCTGGCCGCGGATGTATCCATGCTGGTGCTGGGCGGCAGCCTCAAGCGGCGCGAAAAAATCTCGGCGCGTCTGGGCGACGTGCTGAGCCAGCTATACCTGTGTTCGGCCACGCTGAAACGCTTCGAGGATGATGGCCGTCCGGCGGAAGATCTGCCGCTGCTGCACTGGTCCATGCAGGATGCGCTGTACCGGATACAGGTGGCGCTGGACGGCGTGCTGAAGAACTTTCCCAGCCGTCTCGCTGCGCTGCTCTTGCGCGCACTCATATTTCCACTCGGGCGTTGTCTCGCACCGCCGTCGGATGAACTGGGGCATCAGGTGGCTGCGTTGTTGCTGCAACCCGGCCCAGCGCGCGACCGCCTTACTGCGGGCATGTATCTGCCGAAGGCGCGTGGCAGAGATCGCCTTGCGCCTTCCCCTCTCCTCAATCCTCTCCCGCAAGCGAGAGAGGAAGCAAACGAACCGCTACGCGAATCTTGTATTTACGATGAGAACGATGCGGTGGGTGCGCTGGAAGCCGCGCTACTCAGCACGCTGGCATGCGAACCACTGCAAGGGAAAGTTGAGGCGGCGCGCAAGGCCGGACAAGTAAAATCACTGGATGAACTGTTGCGCATTGCCGAGGCACGCGACAGCGGCGTCATCAATGCCGAGGAAGCCTTGCTGCTGGAGCGTGACTATGCGCTGCGGCGCAAAGTCGTCATGGTGGATGACTTTGCGCCGGAGCAGCTGCGAGTAAGTGCGTAGGTGGAAATCGGCAGCTGAGTCGCTTTCAAGGCCAAACAGAAAAACATGACTGACCTGCGCGGCAAAACCCTCTTCATCACCGGCGCGAGCCGGGGCATCGGGCGCGAGATCGCGCTGCGCTGCGCGCGCGACGGGGCGAATGTGGTGATTACCGGCAAGACGGCGGAGGCGCATGCCAGGCTGCCCGGCACCATACACAGCGTGGCTGCCGAAGTGGAGCAGGCGGGCGGCAGGGCGCTGGCGATCCAGCTCGATGTGCGCGACGAAGCGGCGCTGAAGCAAGCGGTCGATCACGCGGCGCAGCATTTCGGTGGCATTGATGTGCTGGTCAACAATGCCAGCGCGATCAGCCTCACGAATACGCTGGACACTTCGGCCAAGAAGCTCGACCTGATGTGGAACGTGAACATGCGCGCTACTTTTCTCGCTTCGCAGGCGTGCATTCGCTTTCTCAGAAAATCCGCCAACCCGCACATCCTCACGCTGTCGCCTCCGCTCAATCTGGATGCGAAATGGTTTGCGCCGCATGTGGCATACAGCATCTCAAAATACGGCATGAGCCTGTGTGCGCTGGGCATGGCGCGCGAGCTTGCCGCCGATGGTATCGCGGTGAATTGCCTGTGGCCGCGCACTACCATCGCTACCGCTGCCGTTGAATTCAATTTTCCCGAGGCCATACTGCATGCCTCGCGCAAGCCGGCCATCGTGGCGGATGCGGCGCATTGCATCCTGACGCGCGGCAGCCGTGACTGCACCGGAAATTTTTTCGTGGACGAAGAGGTGCTGCGTGATGCGGGGGTGGTGGATTTCGGGCAATATGCGGTGATGCCGGGTGCGCCGTTGTATGGCGATTTGTTTTTGGAAAATGATAAAAACATCTAACCCCTCCCAGCCTCCCCTTGTGCGAGCATCCGCTTCGCGGATTGCCTGCTTGACCCACTTCAGGGGAGGAGCAGTGTTCCTCCCCTGACAAGGGGAGGCTGGGAGGGGTTAGTGCTTGGAGACTTTCATGCCGGACAACACAGATAACATCATCAAACCGGATGTCGCCGTCACGCTGCATGGGCTGTTCCTGGAGCGGATAAAGCGCACGCCGGATAACGTCGCGTATCGTTATTTCGACATGCAACAGGAGACCTGGGAATCGCTGACCTGGGCGCAGATGCGTGACCACGTGGCGCGTTGGCAGGCCGCATTGCTGAGCGAGAATCTGGCGGCGGGCGACCGCGTTGCCATCATGCTGCGCAACTGCCCGCAATGGGTGATGTTCGAGCAGGCGGCAATGTCGCTGGGCCTGGTGGTGGTGCCGCTATATGTGGTGGATCGTCCCGACAACGTGGCGTACATCATCAACAATGCCGAGGTGAAAGTGCTGCTGTTCGAGAACGGCGAGCAGTGGCAGGCGCTGAGTACGGTGCGCGAGCAGCTGGGTTGCGTGCAGCGTTTTGTCAGTCTGAGAAAGGTCGTGGGGAATGATGAACCTCGGCTCCAGTGCGCCGACGAGTGGTTGCCCGCGCAGGCCGCACTTCAACCAGAACGCGCGCGCAATCGCGACGAACTGGCCACCATCATGTACACCTCGGGCACGACCGGCAAGCCCAAGGGCGTGATGCTGTCGCACCACAACATCGTATACAACGCTTACGCCGGGCTGCTGACCTTTCCGGTCAACACGGAAGATACCATGTTGTCCTTCCTGCCGCTGTCGCACGCCTTCGAGCGCACGGCGGGCTACTACATGAGCATGATGGCCGGGGCGGCGGTGGCCTATGCGCGCTCCATCCCTCTGCTGGCAGATGATCTGAAAATCATCCGTCCGACGATACTGGTCTCCGTGCCGCGCATCTACGAGCGGATCTACGCCGCCATCCATGCCAAGCTGGATGAGGCGCCGCCGTTGCGGCACAAGCTTTTCACGCTTGCGGTGGATGTCGGCTGGGATGTGTTCGAACACCAGCAGGGGAGAAGTGCGTGGCATCCCAAATTGCTGCTCTGGCCCCTCCTGAAAAAGCTGGTGGCAGACAAGGTAATGGACCGGCTGGGTGGGCGCTTGCGCCTGTCCATCAGCGGCGGCGCCGCGTTGCCGCCCAAGGTGTCGCGTTTGTTCATCGCGCTCGGCCTGCCGCTGGTGCAGGGATACGGCATGACCGAGACCAGCCCGGTGGTGAGCGTAAACCGCGTCAACCATAATTATCCGTCCACCGTCGGGCAGCCATTGGAAGGCATCGAGGTACGCATCGGCGAGCAGAATGCGCTGCTGGTGAGAGGGCCATGCAACATGCTGGGCTACTGGAACAATTCCGAGGCGACGGCGGCGATCATGGACAAGGACGGCTGGCTGAATACCGGCGACACCGCGTCCATCAGCGCGAGCGGCCACATCTCCATCACCGGGCGGCTGAAGGAAATCATCGTGATGTCCAATGGCGAGAAGGTACCGCCTGCGGACATGGAGGCCGCCATCCTGCGCGATCCGCTGTTCGAGCAGGTGATGGTGCATGGTGAGGGGCATCCGTATCTGGTCGTGCTGGCGGTTCTGAACGCGGAGAACTGGCAGCGCTTCGCGCAGGAAGTCGGCGTGCGCGCCGACATGCCGGAGTCGCTGCGCGATACGCGCGTCGAGCAGCAGGTGTTGCGCCGCATTGCAGAGCAGATCACGGAATTTCCGGGTTACGCCAAGGTGCGCCGCGTGTTGCTGCTGACAGAGCCGTGGAGCATCGAGAATGGCCTGTTGACACCCACGCTGAAAATCAAGCGCGCGCCGGTGGTGGCGCGTTTCGCCACAGAAATTGAGCAGCTTTATCAGGGGCACTGATATGCACGAGGAGCAATTGAATGCGACCTTGCCACAACGCGAGCCGACCATCCGTGTGGCAGCGATGCCTTCTGATGCCAATTACACGGGCGATATTTTTGGAGGCTGGCTGATGGGGCAAGTGGATATCGCGGGCAGCATTCCCGCGTTGCATCGCGCCAAGGGTCGTGTGGCAACCGTGGCAGTAAATTCATTTGTATTCAAGCAGCCGATCTTTGTCGGCGATGTGGTGAGTTTCTATACCCGGATCGTGAAGGTGGGGACTACCTCAATCACCGTAGAAGTCGAAGTCTATGCGCAGCGCGACCCGGCCAAACCGACCTGCGTGAAGGTGACTGAGGCGACGCTTACCTATGTTGCGGTAGGAGAAGATCGCAAGCCGCGTCTTGTGCCGCCTGCCGATTGAAGAGATGATTACGCGGAATAATGGGAGGATTTTGATCATGGATACAAAGAGAAAAATCATGAAATTCGAGAAAGCCGTGTTGCGGTGTTCGGTTGCGGCAGCGCTGGCTGCCTTGTCCGGGACGGTGTCAGCATCAGGCTTTGCATTGATAGAGCAGAACGCAAGCGGCCTGGGTAATGCCTATGCGGGCGGCGCGGCGAGCGCCGAAGACGCCAGCACCATTTTCTTCAACCCTGCCGGGATGTCGCGCCTGAGCGGCAAGCAGGTGGTGGTGGCGGCCCATGTAATCACGCCATCCGCGCAGTTCAGCAATACCGCCTCGACGACTCCCGATCCCATATACGGTTTCGTGGCGGCGCCGGTTGGCGGGGATGCAGGCAGCACGGCTGTCGTGCCGAGTGCTTATTTTATGTGGACGATCAATCCCGAATTGAGTGCCGGTGTCGGCTTGGGTGCGCCGTTCGGACTCAAGACTGAATACGACGCCAACTGGATGGGGCGTTTTCACGCCATCAAGTCAGAAATCAAGACCATAAACATAAATCCCAGTGTGGCCTACAAAGTGAACGACAGCGTGTCTATTGGAGCAGGCGTCAACTGGCAGCGAATCGAGGCGACGCTGACCAAGGCAGTTAACTATGCGGCTTTCGGAGCGGCGGGGGGCACGGAGGGCAGCAATAATCTCGAGGGCAGCGACAGCACATGGGGTTATAACCTGGGGGCGCTGTTTAATGTCAATCCGAACACGACGGTTGGCGTGGCCTATCGCTCTGCAATGAATTACAAGATATCAGGCACGGCTGCCTATTACGGACGCACCGCAGGGCTGGATGGCTTAATTGCCGGGGGAAACGTGTTGCTCAACCAGCAAATTGGGGATAGCTCATTTACTGCTGATATTGAATTGCCGGCAACATTTTCTCTTGCGCTGAAATATCAGCCCAATGCCCAATGGGATATTTTGGCTGATGCGACTCAGACAGAGTGGAGCTCGATACAATCCCTCGATTTATATCGCAGCAGCGGAATTGCGAGTGGGCTTAGTCTGGAAAGCGTGCCTTTTAAATGGCGTGATACATGGCGCGTCGGAGTGGGGGCGAACCATCACTACAATGAAAAATGGACGGCTCGCGTAGGAGTGGCGTATGACCAGACGCCGACTTCCGATACGTACCGTATCGCGCGCGTGCCTGACAGCGACCGCACCTGGCTTTCGCTCGGCGCACAATGCAAGACGGGTAAAGGAGCCGCGTTCGATTTTTCCTACGCGCACCTGTTCATGAAGGACGCGGCGCTCAACATGAACGGGCCTCCGGCGTTGTTACCTGCGCAGGTAACGGGCCGGGGTGCGTTGATCGGTAACTACAGCAACCAGGTGGATATCCTGAGCGTGCAGTACACACGCAGCTTTTAGTTGGTAGTTTAAAAAGGGAGAGCGCAGGCTTTCCCTTCTTGTTTCTGGAGATGAAATATGGGTGAGAATTTCGTTGTGCGCAAGGCTGCGGTTCTGGGGGCGGGGGTCATGGGTGCACAGATTGCGGCGCACCTGGTCAACGCCAATGTGGAAACGCTGCTGTTCGAGCTGCCCGCGAAAGAGGGCGACCCAAACGGCAATGTAAAGAAGGCGCTGGAAGGCCTGAAAAAGCTGGACCCCAGCCCGCTGGCCAGCCCCGCCAAGCTCACCTGCATCCAGCCCGCCAACTACGAGCAGCACCTGGAAAAATTACGCGAGTGCGACTTGGTGATCGAAGCCATTGCCGAGCGCATCGACTGGAAGTCCGACCTGTACCGCAAGGTCGCGCCGCATCTCGGCGCGCGTACCATTTTTGCCAGCAACACTTCCGGCCTTTCCATCAATACGCTCGCTCAAGCCTTTCCCGAAGAACTTCGCCATCGCTTCTGCGGCATCCACTTCTTCAATCCGCCGCGTTACATGCACCTGGTCGAGCTGATTGCCTGCGCCGGCACCGATGCCGCACTGCTCGATAACCTTGAAGAATTTCTTGTCTCCACGCTGGGCAAGGGCGTGGTGCGCACCAAGGATACCCCCAACTTCATCGCCAATCGCATCGGCGTGTTTTCCATGCTGGCCACCAAGCACCACGCGCAGGCGTTCGGCCTCGGTTTCGATACCGTGGATGCGCTGACGGGGCGCTATCTCGGCCGCCCCAAGAGCGCCACGTTCCGTACGCTGGACGTGGTGGGGCTGGACGTGTTCGCGCACGTCGTCAACACCATGCGCGAGAATCTGACTGACGATCCGTGGCACAAGCACTTCGAGCTGCCCGGCTGGTTCAATCGCCTGGTGGATCAGGGCGCGCTGGGACAGAAGGCCAAGCGCGGCGTGTACCAGAAGATCGGCAAGGAAATTCATGTGCTGGATATCCACACGGATGCCTACCGCCTCTCCGACAGCAAGGTGGACGATGCGGTGAAGGAGATTCTGCGCGAACGGGATTGGGCGAAAAAACTTGCCGGACTGCGCAGCAATCCGCACCCGCAGGCACAGTTCCTGTGGGCGGCGTTCCGCGATGTGTTCCACTATTGCGCGCTGCAACTGGAGAGCATCGCCGACAACGCGCGCGACCTCGATTTCGCCGTGCGCTGGGGCTTCGGCTGGGACAACGGCCCGTTTGAAATCTGGCAGGCTGCGGGCTGGCAGCAAGTGGCGGGCTGGATCAGCGCGGATATCGCGGCGGGCAAGAGCATGGCAACCGTGTCGTTGCCAGCATGGGTGACAGAGCCAAGCCGCGCCGGCGTGCACACCGCGCAAGGTTCATTCGCACCCTCTCCCCTAACCCCTCTCCCGCAAGCGGGAGAGGGAGGAGCGCAGCGGAGGGAGAGGGAGCCGCAGTATCAGCCTCGCTCCCAACTTTCCGTCTACCGCCGCCAGCTCTTCCCCGACCGCCTGCTCGGCGAAGCCGCGCATTACGGCGAGACCATCTTCGAGAACGACTCGCTGCGCATGTGGCACACCGGCGACGACATCGCCATCCTCAGCTTCAAGACCAAGATGCACGCCATCAGCAACGAAGTGCTGGACGGCATCCTGCGCGCAGTGGATGAGGCCGAGGCGCATTGGAGTGCATTGATCATCTGGCAGACCGAAGCGCCGTTCTCCGCCGGCGCGCACCTGCTGCAGTTGATGCAGGGCGTGCAGGAAGCGAGTGGTGATCAGCCTGCTGGGTTATTCGACAAGCTCAAGGGCGCGGCACAGCGCGTCAAATACACCGTGGCAGGCGGCGGCGGGCTGGGTGAGATCGTGAATGCGGCAACCGGCAACGTGCCGCACGTGGAAGAAGTTGTCGCCAAGTTCCAGCAGGTCTCGCAACGGCTGAGATATGCGCAGGTGCCGACCATCGCGGCGGTGTACGGCCTGGCACTGGGCGGCGGCTGCGAATTTTCCATCCATTGCACGCGCATCGTTGCCTCGCTGGAAACCTACATCGGCCTGGTCGAAGTCGGCGTCGGCCTGCTGCCCGCAGGCGGCGGCTGCAAGGAAATGGCATTGCGCGCAGCAAATGAAGCCAGAGGTGGCGACATCTTCCCGCACCTCAAGCGCTACTTCCAGCAGATCGCCATGGGCGAAGTCGCCAAGAGCGCGGAGCTTGCACGCGACATGGGCTACCTGCGTTCATCGGATCGCATCGTGCTGAATCAATATGAGTTGCTGCACGTCGCCAAACAGGAAGCGCTGGCACTTACCGCCACCGCCTATCGCCCGCCCTTGCAACCGCGCCAGATCCCCGTGGCCGGACGCACCGGCATCGCCACCCTCAAGGCCGCGATGGTCAACATGCTCGAAGGCGGTTTCATCTCCGAGCACGACTACAACATTGGGTGCCGCATCGCCGAGACCATGTGCGGCGGCGACGTGGAAGCGGGCAGCCTGGTGGATGAACAATGGCTGCTTGATCTGGAGCGCCATCACTTCATGCAACTGCTGGCGACGGAGAAGACCAGGGCGAGGGTGGAGTACATGTTGAAGAATGGGAAACCGTTGCGGAATTGAGCAATTGAGCCGCGCCTACTATTACCAGAATATTAGACAATTCCTCGCAGATGAGGAGAGCTTTGTTATTGGTGAGCTTGTAAAGAAGCATCAATTTGCAGTTGATGAGCAGCAACGCAATGCTTGGATAGGACAAATCCGTTTACTTAAAACCTGGCTCAAGGATGTGGCTGGATATGTGATGTTTGAGTACAGCATTCCACGGATGGGGAAGCGTGTCGATTGCATTGCAATTTCAGGTGCTGTGATCTTTGCCATTGAGTTCAAAGTCGGAGCAACTTTCTACGAAAAACATGCCATTGATCAGGTAGTTGATTATGCGCTTGATCTAAAGAACTTCCATGAACAGAGCCATCACGAAGCTATTGTTCCGGTCTTGATATGCACCGCTGCTCTTGATGAGGCACTGACTGTCGAGTTTTATGAAGACAAAATTGCTCAACCCGTGCTGACCAATGGTAGCTCCCTTGCTGTGACCATAAGAAAAATTGCTGGTGAAATATTTAGTACACCGATTGATGGTGATATTTGGGTCAATTCAATTTATAAACCAACGCCAACAATTATTGAAGCGGCGCAGGCGCTTTATCGGGGGCACAGTGTTGAAGAAATATCCAGATCAGATGCAGGCGCGATTAATCTTTCTAGAACAGCAAAAGCGATCTCTTCGATTATTGATGAATCCAAGAGTAAAAAATGGAAATCGATTTGTTTTTTGACTGGCGTTCCTGGTGCTGGGAAAACGTTAGCTGGCTTGAATTTGGCTAATGCTTGGCATAACGCAGAGGAATCGGAACATGCGGTGTTTTTGTCCGGGAATGGCCCACTGGTGGAGGTTATGCGCGAGGCTTTGGCTCGAAACGAAGTCGCAGCTGCAAAGGACGCCGGATTAAAACAGAAAAAAAGTGCAACACTTTCTAAGGCCAAAGCATTTATACAAAATATTCATCATTTTCGAGACGATGCTTTGGCGAATGCTTTAGCACCTATTGAGCGGGTTGTTGTGTTTGACGAAGCGCAGAGAGCATGGGATCAGAAGCAAACTGCTGCATTTATGAAAACCAAGAAAGGGAAACCGGGCTTTCTTCTTTCCGAACCAGAGTTTCTGATAAGCGTAATGGACAGACATCCTGATTGGGCAACTATTGTTTGCCTTATCGGGGGAGGGCAAGAAATAAACACTGGTGAGGCGGGCATCAGAGAATGGTTTGAATCCATAAAACGTTCATTCCCCCATTGGCACGTTTATGTATCTTCAAAACTGATCGATCATGAGTATACGCAGGGCGTACCTTTGTATGAGTATGGAAACATCGAGTACCTAGACAGCAATGATGATCTGCACCTTTCTGTTGCAGTTCGTTCATTTAGGTCAGAAAAGGTAGCGGCTTTCGTAAAGGCGTTGCTTGATAATGACAAGGATTTTGCAACTTCTTTGTATTCTCAGATTAAACAGGATTACCCGATTGTCGTTACGCGCGATCTGAAAGCTGCAAAAAAGTGGCTGCAAGATAAAGCACGTGGCTCAGAGCGATATGGCCTGGTGGCGTCTTCTGGTGCTTACCGGCTTAAACCATTAGGGATTAACGTGAAAGCGGAGATCGATCCAAAGAACTGGTTTTTGAATGGAAAATCGGATGTTCGGTCGGCGTATTACCTCGAAGATGTTGCAACGGAATTCGATATTCAAGGGCTTGAACTAGATTGGACATGTGTGGCATGGGATGGCGATTTTCGATATAACGATAACTCATGGACGTTCAAGGCATTTCGAGGGACTGCTTGGCAGGATGTAAAGGATTTAGATGCAAGGTTGTATTTGAAAAATGCCTATCGAGTGCTTTTAACAAGGGCAAGACAAGGGATGGTAATTTTTGTGCCTGAGGGTAATCCATCTGATGAGACGAGATTGCCGGAGTTTTATGACGGAACCTATGAATACTTGCGCTCGATTGGGGTGGATATCGTGAAGTGATGCGGGTGATGAGCTAAAAGGATGGGCTAAAAGGGTCAGCATCGAATTTCTGGAACTGCCCAATGCTTCTGTGAATGAGGCTTATCACCGCAGACAATGAGGAAGTTTGATATTCGTAAAGCAATATGACGACACGCTAATCCCACATGACGATTTCAACGAGATCACGCAACTGATTGAAATTCGGGGACTGGTCACGTTATTGTTAACGCATGAGTAGCGACATCAAAAAAAGGCCGGATGAGCAAGGACAATGTGTGCAAGCTAAAGAGCTTGTCACACCCTCTCAAGCTGGTGAAAATGGAACCTTACAGGAGCCTCACCATGACATCCAGACAACTGCAACAACTCGATCAACGCCTGAATCAATGGCGGGCGCAGCACACCGACGCGGCGAGTGTGCGGGCGGCGTATCGCCAGCAGGTGTTGCGCTTCACGCTAAGTTCGATGGCGCTGGAGAACGAACCTGTGAATCCGCAGCGGCTGGTGCACTTGCTGAATCAATCCAGGTAGAAGCGTAGTTTTTCTGCCACAGAGTTTGCTTGCTGCCGGGGGGCGAAAAGACTATCATTTTGCTACCGTTTGTATAGTTGCGAGGATATTATGTCTGGATTGTTGATTAAGGATTTCCCCCCCGAGTTGCACCGCAAGCTCAAGGAGGAGGCAGCGCGCCATCACCGTTCCATGACGCGGCAGGCATTGGCTTTGCTGGAACAAGCATTATCTTCCGATAGCAGGAATGCCGCAGAACTGCTGCCCAAGCCGCTCAAACCGGCAAGGCCGGTAACCACAAGCAATGTTGTCGCCGTCATCCGGGAAGGGCGTGATTCCTGCAAGACTAACCAGTCGAAATGATAGTCGTTGACGCCAACATTCTGGTCTATTCCCTGATCGAAGGTGACTACTCGCCGCTTGTTCAGAAGCTGCGGGAGAAAGATGCGGATTGGCGGACTGCAGGGCTGTGTCTGCATGAAGTACTGAATGTGCTGGCAACCTACCAGCGGCGCGACATATTGAAACTCGCGCAATGCAAGAAACTGCTGGAACATGCCGAGCGCTTCATGAAAGTGGCGCAGTGCGACGTGAAGATGGATATGGCGCTTGCCGTGGCGGCAAAATACACCATCACTGGCTACGATGCGCAGTATGTTGCATTGGCGCAAAGCCTGAATGTCCCGCTGATTACGGAAGACCGCAAACTCAGGGAGGCAGTGCCGGGAATTGCAGTTTCCATGCAGGCGTTTCTGGCGCAGTGATGCCGCGAACGGCGACGATATGGGGCGAGCAGCTTGGTGGGTGAATAATGAAAACTGCGGTTCCGTAAAGGAGAATTAGAAATGACCAAACAAATCCAGGAAGCCTACATCGTCGCCGCCACACGCACGCCGGTCGGCAAGGCGCCGCGCGGCATGTTCCGCAACACACGCCCCGACGATTTGCTGGCACATGTGCTGAAGAGCGCGCTGGCGCAGGCGCCATCGCTCGATCCGGCCAGCATCGGTGATGTGATCGTCGGTTGCGCTATGCCGGAGGCGGAGCAGGGGATGAATGTGGCGCGCATTGCGCTGTTGCTGGCCGGTTTGCCGAACACGGTGCCGGGGCTGACCGTGAACCGCTTCTGCTCTTCCGGTTTGCAGGCGGTGGCGCTGGCGGCGGACCGCATCCGGCTGGGCGAGGCAGAGGTGATGGTTGCGGCCGGAGTGGAGAGCATGAGCATGGTGCCGATGATGGGCAACAAGATCGCGTTCAATCCGGCGATATTCACCGACGAGCATGCCGGAATCGCTTACGGCATGGGGCTGACGGCGGAGAAGGTGGCGGAGCGCTGGAAGGTTTCGCGCGAGGCGCAGGATGCGTTTGCGCTGCAAAGCCATCAGCGCGCGATTGCCGCGATCAACGGCGGCGAGTTCAGGGACGAGATTACGCCGTACGCTATATCTGAGCATGTGCCGGATCTGAACTCGCGCAGCGTGTCGGTGAAAGCGCGCGAAGCGGCGCAGGACGAAGGGCCGCGCGCCGATACTTCAATCGAGGCGTTGGCCAAGCTCAAGCCGGTGTTCGCGCAGAAGGGCTCGGTGACCGCAGGCAACAGTTCGCAGATGTCGGATGGTGCGGGCGCGGTGCTGCTGTGCTCCGAGTCTGCGCTGAAGCGCTACAACCTCACGCCCATCGGAAAATTTCTCGGTTTCAGCGTGGCGGGCGTGCCGCCGGAAATCATGGGCATCGGCCCGAAAGAGGCGATTCCGCGCGTGTTGCAGCAGGTCGGCCTGAAACTGGATGACATGGGCTGGATCGAGCTCAATGAAGCCTTTGCCGCGCAATCGTTGGCGGTAATCGGTGATGTCGGACTCGACCCGGCGAAGGTGAATCCGCTCGGTGGTGCGATTGCGCTCGGCCACCCGCTCGGCGCAACCGGTGCGATCCGCACTGCGACGCTGCTGCATGGCCTGCGCCGGCGCAAGCAGAAGTATGGCATGGTGACGATGTGCATCGGGACGGGCATGGGTGCCGCAGGCATTTTTGAGGCGCTGTGAGAATATTCAAGACGACGACATCGGAATTCACCTCTCGTCATTCCGGCGGAGGCCGGAATCCAGTTTTTTTAAAGAACTGGACACCGGCCTTCGCCGGTGTGACGTGTTTTACAGGTTTCATTCAGTGAGCATTGAACTTGCCGCAAGGCTGAACAATGATTGCCATTCGGCTGCAGTGGATCGCGCTGCGCTGGAACAAAAGCTGCGCGAGCAGGACGAGGCCTTCTTCCTGCGCATTAGCGAACGCTGTCCCCATTTGTTCGCCGCTGTTCCATTGTTTCTGTCTGATACTCAGGTGGCGCAGATGCGTGCGGTGGTTGAGGCCATCGAGCAGGTGGTTGCAATGCCTGCGTGGCAAACCACCGTCCTGCAGCATGCGCCTGACCTCGCCCGATGCGCCCCGCGCGCCAAGGGCGTTTTTTTCGGCTACGACTTTCATTTGAATGCCGAAGGCGCGCATCTGGTCGAGATCAACACCAATGCGGGCGGCGGATTTCTTAATGCATTGTTGATAGATAGCCAGCGCGGTGTAACGATACCGGGCGAGGCGGCCGCAAGCGGCGATCTGGAGCAGGCTTTCGTTGAGATGTTTCAGAACGAATGGCGGCTGGAGCGCGGTGATGCGCCGCTGCAAACCATTGCCATCGTGGATGAGCAGCCGGAAGAGCAATTCCTCTATCCGGAATTTGTGCTGGCGCAGCGCATGTTCGAGCGTGCAGGCATCACCGCATTGATCGCCGATCCGGCCGAACTCCAGCTGCGCGCGGATGGGCTGTATTGCCGCGAGCGCAAGGTCGATCTGATTTACAACCGCCTGACCGATTTCACGTTGCAACAGCACCCCACATTGGGCGCGGCCTGCCAAAACAGCGATTTGGCGGTAATTACCCCGCATCCTCATGCTTATGCTTTATATGCCGATAAGTACAATCTCACCTTACTTACCGATGCTGCGCGCCTGCATGTGCTGGGCGTGGCAGACGATACCATCGCCATCCTGCAGGCAGGCATTCCGCAAACGAGGGTAGTGCGGGCTGAGGATGCCGAATATTGGCAGAAGGAGCGCAAGCAGTGGTTTTTCAAGCCCGCTACCGGCTTTGGCAGCCGGGGAGTTTATCGCGGTGAAAAGCTCACCAAGCGCGTGTTTGAGGAAATTCTGCAGGGCGGGTATGTGGCTCAGAAATTTGCCCCGCCGGGCGAGCGCATGCTGTGCCTGGAAGGTGCAGCGCCTGTTCCGCTCAAAGCGGACGTGCGCTGCTATGTTTATGATGGGCAATTGCAGCTTGTCGCCGCGCGGTTGTATCAGGGGCAGGCCACCAATTTCCGCACGGCGGGCGGCGGCTTTGCGCCAGTGCGTATTGTCAGTCAGTAGCGGTTGATGCAATTTAACTTTTGTATTTCGGGATACGAATCAGGATGGAAACATTGCGAATGATGAGATGCTTTGTCAGGCCGATTCTGGCCGCATGTTTCCTGGCCGTCAGCACGGGAGCCAATGCCGGTTTGCAGGAGGGGCTCGATGCCTACCTGAGCGGAAACTATGGCGTCGCACTGAAAGAACTTGCTCCGCTTGCGGAAAGCGGGGATGCCTCTGCCCAGTTCAGCCTTGGCGTGATGAACGATATGGGGCAGGGCGTTCCGCAGGACCATGAAAAGGCAGTCGCGTGGTTCCGCAAGGCGGCGGCTCAAGGCAATGTCGATGCGCAGTACAAACTTGGCGTGATGTACCAGTTGGGGAAAGGCGTTCCGCAGGACTTCACAGCCGCGAAAGAATGGTACCGCAAGGCAACCGAACAGGAGCAGGAGAATCTCAAGGCGGCCCAGGCCAAAGCGCAGGCAGAGGCCAAGGCCAAAGTAGAGGCAGAGGCAAAGGCTGTTGCAGAGGCCAAGGCGGCGGCAGCAGCCAAGGCAGCGATAGAAGCCAAGGCGGCAGAATTCAAGGCAACGGCGGAAGCGAAGGTGAGGGCCGAGGCGGAAAGCAGAAAGGCGGCAGAGGCCAGGGCTGCGGCGGAAGCGAGGGCAGCCGCAGAGGCCAAGGCGGAGGCGGAGACCAAGGCCAGGGCCGAGGCGGAATCCAGGATAGCGACGGAGGCCAAGGCCAGGGCCGAGGCAGAGGTCCTGGCGGCGGCGGAAGCGAGAGCCGCGCTTGAGGCCAGGGCCAGGGCCGAAGCGGAAGCCAGGGCGGCAGAGGAGGCCAAGGCCAGGGCAGAGGCAGAAACGCGGGCGGCAACAGAGGCGCGGGCAGCGGCGGAAGCCAAGACCAGGGCCGAGATGGAGGCCAGGGCTGCGGCAGAAGCCAAGGGCAGGGCGGCGGCAGAAGCACGCGCAGCGGCAGAGGCCGAAGCCAAGGCGGCGGCAGAAGCCAGGGCACGAATCGAGGCAGAGGCCAAGGCAGCCGAGGCGGCAAAGGCGGCAGAAGAAGCCAGGGCGCGTGCAGCCGCAGAGACCAAGGCAGCCGAAGAAGCGAAGGCGGCGGCGGAGGTGAAGGCAGCAGATGAAGCGAAAGCAGTAGAAGCGGCCAAGGCCAGGGCGGCAGCAGAAGCTGGGGCAGCCGGGCAGGCCAGGACCGAGGCCAAAGCAAAGGCGGAGCAAGCATTATCTGCAGAGAATGCGAAAAGGAATACGCAAGAAAAGGCAGCAGCGCTGACCCAAGTTGCAGACAAGGCGCCGCTAATCGACCACGCCAGGATCGAGGCAGAAGCACGCGAGAAAGTCCAAGCCAAATCGTTGGAACAGGCGAAGCTGGAAGAAGAAGCCAGTGTTGAGGCAGAAGCAAAGATTCAGGCAGAAGCCATTCTTGAGGCAGAGTCACAGGCAGAGTCACAGGCAGAAGCTCAGGTAAAGGCAACCGAGCAAGCCAAAGCAGAGGCACGGGCAAAAGCGCAAGCCAAGGCAGAGGCGAAGGCCAGGGCGGAAGCGAAGGCCAGGGCAGATGCGCTGGCCAAGGCAGAAGCCGAAGCGAAGGCCAGGGAAGAGGCAAAGGCCAGGGAAGAAGCAGAGGCACAAGCGAGGGAAGAAGCAAAGATCAAGGCAGAAGAGCAAGCCAGAGCGGACGCACAAGCCAAGGCGGAAGCGCAGGCCAGAGCACAAGAGCAAGCCAGGGCAAAGGCACAAGCCAAAGCAGAAGCGCAGGCCAAGGCGGAAGCACAAGCCAAAGCCGAAGCGCAGGCCCGAGCAGAGGAACAAGCCAGGGCGGAAGCACAGGCCAAGGCGGAAGCAGAAGCCAAAGCGAAAGCGCTCGAACAAGCCAGAAAAGAAGCCGAAGCAAAAGCCGCGGAGCACGCCAGGCTTGAAGCGGAAGCCAGGGCGGCGGAGCAGGCCAGGATAGATGCCGAACCCAGGGCGGCAAAACAGGCCAGGCTGGAAGCAGAAGCCAGAGCAGCGGAGCGGGCCAGGAGAGAGGCAGAAGCCAGGGCGGCAGAACAGGCCAAGCTGGAAGCAGCAGCCAGGGCAGCCGAACAAGCAAGAATGGAAGCCGCAGCCAAGGCGGCGGAGCAGGCGAAAATAGAAACGGCGGCAAGAGCAGAAGAGAAAGCCAGGAGGGATGGTCTCGCAAAAGCGGCGGCGGAACGTGCCATGGCAGAAGCGGAAGCAAAGGCCGCCGCAGCCAGGGTGGCAGAACAAGCGAGGGTCGAAGCGGAGGTAGAAGGGAGAGCCATTGCACGAGCTGAGGCACAAGCCAGGGCGGAAGAACAAGCCCAGTACGACGAAGAGGCGAGGCTGGCGGAACGCATCGCGATGATAGAGCGCGTGAGGGAAGACACACGAATTTCGGACCTGGCGAGACTTGAGATTGGAAGAACAGCCGGCCAGGCGATGCCGGAAGGCAGGGGTGTGACAGAACAAGCCGGAAAAAAGCCAGGCAACAGGCTGAGCCGAGCCAAGCAGGTGAGTGCAGAGGCGCAGGCGCTGAATTACGCAGTGATGGCAGACTTGTATCGCAGGTCGGCCGAGGCGGGGGACGCCGAGTCGCAGCGCAATCTTGGCATGATGCATGTCGAAGGGCGCGGGATGCCGGTGGATCTGGTGCAGGCGCACAGCTGGTTTAACCTGGCTGCGGCGGCAGGCGACGCAAGCGCCAAGCTGGACATGCAGCTGGTTGAAGATAAAATGAGCCGCGAGCAGATCGAACAGGCGCGGCAAATGGCGCAGAAATGGCGGGAAGAGCGAAAATGATTGTTGTTGTCAGGCCGGGCAGATGATCTATGCGTTTATCGCAGTCGGCCTGGGAGCCGCCATTGGCGCGTGGCTGCGCTGGGGGCTGGGTTTATGGCTCAATCCTGTGTTTCCTGATCTGCCACTGGGAACACTGTCCGCAAACCTGATCGGCGGCTACCTCATCGGCGTTGCCGTCGCATTCTTCATGCAGTATCCGGGGCTGTCTCCGGAGTGGCGGCTGCTCATCATCACTGGCTTCCTCGGCGGCCTGACCACCTTCTCAACTTTTTCTGCTGAAACCGTTACGCTGCTTGCGCGCGGCCAATACGCGCTGAGCATGGGCATCATCGCCGCACATCTGGGCGGCTCGCTGCTGATGACAGTGCTGGGCATGCAGACATTCAAGTGGCTGCACCAGTAGCCAGAACAGGAGGCGTCATGCAAAGCGTTTATCTCAAGTTCTATCTCACCGAAAAACAGCGCCATGACGGCGTGCTGCTCTATGAATGGCTGCTGCAACAGGCGAAGAAACTCGGCGTGCCGGGCGGTTCGGTATTTCGCGCCATTTCAGGCTTTGGCCGGCATGGACGGATGCATGAAGAATCCTTCTTTGAGCTGGCGGGAGAATTGCCGGTGCAGGTGGAGTTTGTGCTGGATGTGGCGCTGGCTGACAAGCTGCTGGATGTGTTGCGCACGCACAAGTTGAATCTGTTCTATGTGCGCCACGCAGTGGAGGCGGGAGGGCTGTAACTGGATCCAGAAAGAAATTTGAATTTCTTTGCGAAACTCCCGCTGCGATAGCCGCGATTTGATCAGACGATGTACGTAACATACGCACTGTCACCTGTAGCATTTATGCAGCAGTGCCGCAAAACAGCTTGCTGCTTAAGTTGCTGGAATCTATATTGGCAACCGTCCTCAGTTGCTAATAAGTAAAAAAACGCAATAGATTTAGCATGCACAGAACGTCCTCCTCAATCTTGTTGTCTCATGCGTCATGACATATCTGCGCCTCAATAGGCTGCTGCCGTGGCTGGTGCTGGCAGCGGGGCTTGTTGTAACTTATTTCCTGCAGCGGGCCGCCTTTGATGATGCGCGCCAGATGCAGCGGGACAACTTCGCTTACCAGGAACGCGAAATCGCGCTACGCATCGAGCAGCGGCTGGCAGCCTATGAACAAGTCCTGCGCGGCGTAAAGGGTTTGTTTATTTCGTCGCAGGATGTCGAGCGAGATGAATTCCATAATTACGTTGCCGGCCTGCGCCTGGAGAATCACTTTCCGGGCATTCAGGGTGTCGGCTTTTCACGGATCGTTCCGCCGCAAGAAAAAGCCAGGCACATCCAAGCTATTCGCAACGAAGGGTTCCCCGACTACACATTGCGACCAGAAGGCGAACGTGATCTCTACACTGCCATCATCTATCTGGAGCCCTTTGCCGGGCGCAACCTGCGTGCCTTTGGCTATGACATGTATTCGGAAGCGGTGCGCCGTGCGGCCATGGAGCAGGCGCGCGATCTGGATAAACCGGTGATGTCGGGCAAGGTCACGCTGGTGCAGGAAGCGGGACAGATTGTGCAGGCTGGCTTTCTCATGTATCTGCCGGTGTACCGCAATGGCAGTCCTCACGAAACGCTGGCCGAACGCCGCGCCAATATCTTTGGCTGGGTCTATTTGCCGTTTCGCATGGATGACCTGATGGTCGGGATACTCGGCGAACAGGTCAACAAGGTAGACCTGCATATCTTTGATGGCAAAAATATTTCGTCAGAAACGCTGATGTACGACAACGACGGTGATTTTTCATTGCACCACGCCGACAAATCGTTATACCACGCTACCCGACGCATCGAAATCCTGGGCCACACCTGGACCACCAGTCTGCGCTCCCTGCACCCGTTTGAAGCGAACATCGACACTGGGCGAATCAAGGCGATACAGATGACAGGAATCTCGTTGAGCGCGTTACTGTCATTGCTGGTTTGGCTCCTGGCCAGCGGACGGACCCGCGCGCTCAGGCTGGCGCAGGAACACCGCATCGCCGCCACTGCCTTTGAAGTGCAGGAAGGCATGCTGATCACCGATGCCGATGGTTTGATCCTTCGGGTAAACCGCGCCTTCTCCAATATTACTGGTTATGCGGCTAAAGAAGTTATAGGCAAGAACACGCGCATACTCAGCTCCGGCCGCCAGGATGCAAACTTCTATGCGGCAATGTGGAAGAGCATCAATGAAACTGGCGCATGGGAAGGCGAAATATGGAACCGGCGCAAGAACGGCGAAATATATCCGGAGTATCTCACCATCTCTGCTGTGAAAGGCGAAAGCGGCGCCGTGACGAATTATGTTGCGACACTTAACGACATCACCGAAAGCAAGAAGGCGGAAATTGCCATCGCCGCCAACCGGGCCAAGTCGGATTTCCTGGCTAACATGAGCCACGAAATCCGTACCCCGATGAACGGGGTGATCGGCATGGTTGATATTTTGCAGCAGACCGAACTCAACCCGGCGCAACTACGCATGGTCAACACGATTCAGGACTCGTCGCTGGACCTGCTGAACATCCTCAACGATATCCTCGATTTTTCCAAGATAGAAGCCGGCAAGCTCGAGGTTGAACGCATACCGATCCCGCTGCGCGAAGTGATCGAAGGTACGGCGCAGCTCATGTTTGCATCGGCGGACGCCAAGTCGATCGAGTTGCATACCTTCGTCTCTCCTCGACTACCGCAGTGGATTGCTTCAGACCCCTCAAGGCTGCGTCAGGTGTTGCTCAACCTGCTCGGCAATGCGGTGAAATTCACCTCCAGTGAAGACGGCCGCCCCGGCCAGGTCTTGCTGTGCGCAGAGCCTGCCATATTGGCCGACGGCCGTGCCGGCGTGCACCTGCGAGTCAGCGATAACGGCATAGGCATGAGCACGGAAACACTGGAAAAACTATACCAGCCCTTCACCCAGGCCGATGAAAGCATGTCGCGCAAGTTTGGCGGAACCGGCCTGGGCCTGAGCATTACGCAGCGGCTGGTGGAACTGATGGGGGGGCGGATATCGGTGCGCAGCATGCTTGGCGAGGGGAGCGAATTCACGATCGAATTGCCGCTGGAAGAAACAGCGCCTGGCCGACAGGCAGCGCCCGATCCCGATCTGACGGGGGTGCATGTACTGGCCGTAACAACCAATGCGGAGTGTAAGCAGATCTTGCAGTCGTATTGCCGCGCGGGGGGCGCCGATGTCTCGGTCGTCACCGAACTGGCGGCTGCCCGTTCGCAATTGAGGCAAATGCAAGCATCCCTGGGCACGAATGTCCTGCTGCTCGACATCGATGTAACAGCAGAGGGCGAATCGGGCCTGCCCGACAACGTGGGGATTGTTCAACTGGTTCGCCGCGGACGCAGCATCCATTCTGACAAAATCGTGACGGTGTTAGCTCTCCCGCTGCTATACCACGATCTGATCCACGGCGTGGCGATCGCCAGCGGCCGCCTGGTTGCACGCGCCAGCACTACGCTGACGGACCGGCCCCTGCACACGAGAAACCAGGTACCTACCGTCGAAGTGTCAATGGCTGTCAACCGGCTGATCTTGTTGGCGGAGGATAACGAAACCAATCGTGAGGTGATACTGGAACAGTTGCATCTGCTGGGATATTCCGCAGAGGTGGCCGAGGATGGCGTGGTGGCGCTGAACATGTGGCGCACGGGCCGTTACGCCCTGCTGCTGACCGACTGCCACATGCCCAATATGGATGGCTTTGAACTCACCGCGGCGATTCGCACGGAGTCACAGTCGGGCACGCACCTGCCGATCATCGCCGTTACCGCCAACGCCTTGCAAGGCGAGGCGGAACGCTGCATCGAGCACGGCATGGACGACTACCTCTCAAAACCGCTGCGTCTGGATGAACTCGGTACCATGCTGGCCAAGTGGCTGCCCTTGCCCGAGGCACCTACAACAGATGATACTGCTGCGACCGATCCGGGCAGCAAACTCGGCAGGCCGGCGCTCCGCACTGCTGAGTTTTCTGTGTGGGACGCGGCCGTGTTGACCAGGATGGTGGGTGACAACCCGGCACGGCATCGGCGCTTGCTGGAGAAATTCCTGGCCAACGCGCAGGGTCAGGTCGCTGACATTCTTTCCGCTGCCACGGCAGGCGATTGCACGGCTGCGGGTAGTGTTGCGCACTCTCTCAAGTCGGCCGCCCGTACGGTGGGCGCCATGCAGCTCGGCGAACTGTGTCACGCGATGGAAGTGGCTGGAAAAGCAGGAGATGGCGAGACATGCAGCGCACTGGCAGAGGACTTGAACAGGGCGTTCGAAGCCGCTGCCGAAAAAATCCGGCAAACCTTCAACTGAACCGCAGCAACAAAGCCGGCTGAGAGATTATCCTTCGTCAGCGATGATGAATCTTTCCCTCGTTTATCGCCGCGGGATGGCGAGAAACGAGGGACTGAACCAAGAACTGTTTGGTATCAGTTAAACGGTTTCGGCGGCGGAGTCTTGTCCGTGGACGGTGGCAGGATTGGCATCATGAATGACGGCTGTTCTCCCGTGAGCGTCTTCAGGAAGGCCACGACCTTCGCATTTTCCTCGTCGGTAAATTTCTTGCCGAGCTGCAGGCGTCCCATGGTGTCCACTGCCTGCTTCAGTGTGGCAGCCTCGCCATCGTGGAAGTAGGGATAGGTCAGTTCCACGTTGCGCAGGGTGGGTACCTTGAAGTTGAAGCGGTCGGCATCATTGCCGGTGACGGCGGAACGGCCTTCCACCTTGCTGGTCGTCTTGTAGGGCTCGACCACGCCCATCTTCTGGAATGACGCTCCACCTACCGCAGGCCCATTGTGGCAGGCAACGCAGCCGCTATCCTTGAATAGTTTGTAGCCGGCCAGTTCGGTTTCATTCAGTGCCTTCTTGTCACCCTTCAGCCATTTGTCGAAACGCGAGTTGGGTGTCACCAGCGTTTCCTCGAAGGCGGCGATCGCCTTGGTTACTTGATCGATATCCACCTTGTCGCTGCCGAATACATTCTTGAACTCGGCCACGTACTGCGGTATCGAGCGCAACACATCCAGTGCCAGTTCGTGCGTAAAAGCCATTTCACCCGGGTTGGCGATGGGGCCGCCAGCCTGTTCCTTCAAATCCTTGGCACGACCATCCCAGAACTGGGCCACGTTCATGCTCGAATTGAGCACGGTCGGGGAATTGATGGGGCCCTGTTGCCAATTGTGGCCGATGGACGATTTGAGGTTGTCCGTGCCGCCCATGCTCAGGTTGTGGCAGGAGTTGCAGGAGATGAATCCGGACTTGGAAAGGCGCGGATCGAAGAAGAGTTTCTTGCCCAATTCGACCATCGCCGGGTTCGTGATCTTGGCTGGTTCGATTGGTTTGATCGGTTCTTTTGTTGTTTCCTCGGAGGCGCCATAACCTCCCGCCTCGGCAAAGACATGATTGGCCAGGGTTGCCAACGCAAATATCGAGGCTGCAACAATTACATTTCGTTTCATTTGTTTAGCTCCTTAATAACAATTTAATCCACGTCATTCGCTGTTGAGGGCGCATTCATCAAGGCGCACTCATGCATCGTTTTTTGATGTGGGCCGAAATTCAGATTGGAGTGAACAATGCTATATGGATAAATCGAAAATGAAATAGGCAATCTCCTTAATTTCAGAACGGTTGCGTGCCGCCTGTTGCGCGCGGATTTGAAGGAAGGGTCTTGCTACGAAATTTTCTGAATTGGCACCGATACGCGAGCCACGATGCGACGTATTTCCCGCTAGAGCTCCAGCACACCGCCTGCACAGGTCTGTGCCTGTTCCAGTCGTGCCAGCGTGGGAAGCAGGTTGAGGCCGGTTTTTTCCTTCAATACTGTCGCCTGTTCCTTGAGGTCGCCCAGCGCAACGCTTATGGGGTCGCCGGTTGCGGCGAAGGCGATGGTGTTGCCGCTGTCACAGGAGGGGAAGGCCAGCGCGCGGCCGTCAAACGCGCTGCGGATGCGATCCACGCTGGCCCTGAAACCCCTGCTGCGTCCCAGGATATTGACGGCCATCATGCCATCGTTGCTCAGGTGCGCGCGCACTGCCTGATAGAACGGCAAGGTGTCGAGCGCACCGGTGCGGGCATTGGCATCGAAACCATCCACCAGAATCAGGTCCCAGGTCTGATCGCTGTTCGCAACAAACTCGGCGCCATCCCCGATGACAATCTTGAGCCGCCTTGGGTCTTCCGGCAGCTTGAAAAATTGCCGCGCAGCAGCAACGACTCCGGGCTCAATTTCCACCACGGTAAGCTTTGACAGCAGGTAATTGCGGTACAGAAACTTTGTGAGCGAGGCAGCACCGAGGCCGATCAGCAGCACCCTGCGCGGGAAGCGCGATTCCTCCCGCAGCACCCGCGAGGGGTACGCCGGTGGGTGCCCGGCGGCTGCGCCGCCACCCTCCCGCAGCAGTAGGCTCGCCATCATTTCCTTGGTGTACTCAAGTTCTAGGTTCCAGGGGCGTGCGATACGCATGGCGCCCTGTATCCACTCGGAGCCGAAGTGCAGCGTGCGTACGCCAGATTCTTCACGGATATCGATGGAGAGAGTCATTGATGCCTATCGGCCGTTGCAGGCGTCCGTTCTACTTTGCCCACTGGTTCAACAACCAGCGCGCCCACTCGGTCACCTCGGTGGCGCTCATGCCGATGGTGGCAAGCTGCTGTGCCAGCGCATCGCCTGCTGCGCCGTGCAGATGCACCGCGAGCAGCAGGGCCTGGTCGGCATCGAGGCCCTGCGCGATGAAGGCGGCGATCATGCCGCTGAGCACGTCGCCCATGCCGGGTCCGCTCATGCCGGGATTGCCGGTCTGGTTGATATAGGTTTTACCCTCGCGGGTCACGCAGATGGAGCCTGCGCCTTTCAGCACCACCGCACAACCCAACCGCTTGGCCAATTCCTGCGCGGCTTCCGGGCGCGCGGCCTGCACCTCTTCTGTGCTGTGGCCGAGCAGGCGCGCGGCTTCGCCGGGATGCGGCGTAATCACGCTCGCGGCTTTGCGGGAAATGAGCAGGGTGCGCAGGTCGGGGCGCTGAGCGAGAATGTTCAACGCATCCGCATCCAGCACCAGTGCGGCATCCAGCTTCAGCGCGTCATGCAGAATCTTGTGTGCGGCAAGATCCCGGCCCATGCCGCAGCCGATAGCCAGCACATCCAGTTTGGGGATGCGCAGCGCTGCTTGCGCATTGTGCAGCATCAGTTCGGGCTGCCCCATGTCGACAACCGGGGCGTTGTCCGCCAGCAGGCCCACATGCACGCAACCCGCGCCGAGCTTAAGCGCAGCGCGTCCTGCCAGCAGCGCGGCACCCACCATGCCTGGAGCGCCGCCGATCACTGCCACCGTGCCGAACTGGCCCTTGTGGCTGTCGCGCGGACGCGGGTGAAGGAAGGTGGCGACCTGCTTCTGGCTGATGGGAAGAATGCGTGTAGTCATGTTCGGAGCTTCCTGGTCTGCGTTGGGATTGGTAAGGGCGCATAGTATAATTGCACTTTGCTTTTTCATCCCATTGTCATGTCCATCTACCAAGTCTCCGTAGGCAAAGCCGCGCTCTCCCCGTTCCGTCTCGAAAAACTGCGCACCGCGCTGCAGTCCTGTGCGCCGAATGTATCCATCGTAGATGCGCGCCACTGGTATTTCGTGGAGTTCAAGGGAACTTTACCGAACGCTGACCAAGCAACATTGCTGGACAGGATACTTGGCCTGGATGCTCAAGCGCACGAACTCGAGCAGGCCGACAGGTTGCACCGCGTGCTGGTAGTGCCGCGCCTGGGCACGATCTCGCCCTGGTCATCCAAGGCAACCGACATCGCGCAGCATTGCAGCCTGCCCATGGTGGAGCGCATCGAGCGCGGCGTGGCCTATTACTTCAGGATCCGCGATGGCGAGCCGCTGAGCGAGCGGGAGCGCGCAGCGCTGCTGCCCTTGCTGCATGACCGCATGACGGAATCGGTGCTGGATGATTTTGACGATGCGGCAGAAGAGATTTTCCGCCACGGCGAGCCGCTGCCGCTCTCCACGGTGGATATCTTGCATGGCGGCGTTGCGGCGCTGGAATCCGCCAACCGCGAGCTCGGCCTTGCTCTGTCGCCTGACGAAATTGATTATCTGGTAGAAAATTTCAGACGCCTGGAACGCAACCCGACCGATGTGGAACTGATGATGTTCGCGCAGGCAAACTCCGAACATTGCCGCCACAAGATTTTCAACGCGGACTGGGTGATCGACGACGAGCGGCAGGCAATCTCGCTGTTCGGCATGATACGCAACACGCACAAGCTGCACCCGGAAGGTACGGTGGTAGCGTATTCGGATAACTCTTCGGTCATCGAGGGCGCAACCGTAGAGCGCTTCTACCCGCGCACCGACGGCAGCTATGCGTATAGCTCCGAGCTGACGCACACGCTGATGAAAGTGGAAACACACAACCATCCCACGGCGATCGCGCCGTTCGCCGGCGCGGCCACCGGGTCGGGCGGCGAGATACGCGACGAAGGTGCGACCGGCACGGGCTCCAAGCCCAAGGCCGGGCTGGCGGGGTTCTCGGTTTCGAATCTGAACATCCCCGGCTTCGAGCAGCCGTGGGAAGCCAATCCCTACGGTAAGCCGGGGCGCATCGCGTCCGCGCTGCAAATCATGCTCGACGGCCCCATCGGCAGTGCGGCATTCAACAACGAATTCGGCCGCCCGAATCTGGCCGGTTACTTCCGTACATTTGAAGAGCAGGTCAACGGCGAAATGCGCGGCTACCACAAGCCCATCATGCTCGCCGGCGGGGTCGGCAGCATTCGAGCGGAGCATACGCACAAGCATGGGCTGCCGGTCGGCGCGCTGCTGATCCAGCTGGGCGGGCCGGGCATGCTGATCGGCCTGGGCGGCGGCGCGGCGTCCAGCATGGATACCGGCGCGAATGCGGAGGACCTGGATTTTGCCTCGGTGCAGCGCGGCAACCCGGAGATGCAGCGTCGCGCGCAGGAGGTGATCGACCGCTGCTGGCAGATGGGTGGCGACAATCCCATCCTGTCCATCCACGATGTCGGCGCGGGCGGCATTTCCAACGCGCTGCCGGAACTGGTGCATGGCGGCGGGCGCGGCGCGCGTTTCGAATTGCGTGCGGTGCCCAGCGAAGAGCGCGGCATGTCGCCGATGCAGATATGGAGCAACGAGGCGCAGGAGCGTTATGTGCTGGCGATTCCACCGGAGCGCTTGGCGGAATTCAAGGCGCTGTGTGAGCGCGAACGCTGCCCATTTGCGGTGCTGGGACAGGCCATTGAAGAGGACAGGCTGGTCGTACATGACGAGTTGTTCCATAACAACGCCGTGGACATGCCGCTGTCGGTGTTGCTGGGCAAGCCGCCGAAAATGACGCGCAAGGTGACGCGCGAAACTGTGCAGCTGCCAGCATTTGATGTGAGCAAGATCGAATTGAAAGATGCGATCGAGCGCGTGCTGAGTCTGCCGTCCGTGGCCGACAAGACTTTCCTGATCAGCATCGGTGATCGTACCGTCGGCGGACTGACTGCGCGCGACCAGATGGTCGGGCCGTGGCAGGTGCCCGTGGCGGATGTGGCGGTGACGCTGATGGGATACAACACGAATCTCGGCGAGGCGTTCGCCATAGGCGAGCGCACTCCGCTGGCGGTGCTGAATGCGCCCGCTTCCGGGCGCATGGCGGTGGGCGAGGCGATTACCAACATTGCCGCCGCGCACATCGCAAAAATCGGCGACATCAAACTCTCGGCCAACTGGATGGCGGCAGCGGGACATCATGGCGAAGATGCTGCGCTGTTCGACACCGTGCGTGCGGTAGGCATGGAACTGTGCCCGCAGCTCGGCATCAGCATTCCGGTGGGCAAGGATTCGATGTCGATGAAGACCGCCTGGCAGGATGGCAAGCAGAGGAAAGCCGTGACTGCGCCGCTGTCTCTGATCGTCTCGGCCTTCGCACCCTGTACGGATGCGCGCAGGACGCTGACGCCGCAACTGGCCGCCGATCTGGATAGCGTGTTGCTGTTGATCGATCTCGGCGCGGGCAAGAACCGCATGGGCGGGTCGGCGCTGGCGCAGGTATACAAGCAGGTGGGCAATGCCGCACCGGATGTGGACGATGCAGCCCAGCTGAAATCCTTTTTCGAGATTATCCAGCGCCTGAATGCAGATGGTCTGCTGCTGGCTTATCACGACCGTTCGGATGGCGGTCTGCTGGCCACCCTGTGCGAGATGGCATTCGCTTCGCATATCGGGCTGGACATCAATCTCGACTGGCTCGCGGGCGATCATCTGAGCGTGCTGTTCAACGAAGAGTTGGGCGCGGTGGTGCAACTGCGCCGGGCCGATGTCATGAGTGTGATGGGGCAATGCCGAGCAGCAGGTTTGTCGACGCATGCCGTCGCCCGGCCCACGACGCGCGGCATGATAACAATCACGCGGGAGGGAAAAGAACTGTTCAGCGAGAATGCGATTGCGCTGCAACGCATCTGGTCGGCAACGACCTGCCAGATGCAGAAGCTGCGCGACAACCCGGCGTGCGCACAACAGGAATATGACCGCATCCTGGACGCGGGTGATCCGGGACTGCATGTGAAGCTGAGCTACGACCTGAATGAAAACATCGCTCCGGCTCTGCTGCGTAACCGCCCCAAGATCGCTATCCTGCGGGAGCAGGGTGTGAACGGCCAGGTGGAGATGGCGGCAGCCTTCGACCGTGCCGGCTTTGCGGCGGTGGACGTGCACATGAGCGATATCATCAGCGGTCGCGTGAAGCTGGCGAATTTCAAAGGTTTCGCCGCTTGCGGTGGTTTTTCCTACGGCGACGTGCTCGGTGCGGGCGAGGGGTGGGCCAAGTCCATCCTGTTCAACCCGCGGGCGCGCGACGAGTTCGAGGCGTTCTTTCAGCGCAGCGATACCTTTGCGCTGGGCGTGTGCAACGGCTGCCAGATGATGAGCAACCTGCACGAGATCATTCCAGGCACAGAGCACTGGGCGCACTTTGCGCGCAACCAGTCGGAACAGTTCGAGGCGCGCTTCGTGATGGTCGAAGTGCAGAAGTCGCCGTCCATGCTGTTCGACGGCATGGCAGGCAGCCGCATGCCCATCGTCGTGGCGCACGGCGAAGGCTATGCCGATTTCAGTTCCGACAGCACGCCCGCAAGCGGGCATGAGTCTTCTCTGAACCTTCGTTTGGGCAATGCGAAGAAACTCAAGGCCGCGCAACCTCTGGTCACGCTGCGTTACGTGGACAATACCGGCAAGCCAACCGAAACCTATCCGCTCAACCCCAACGGTTCGCCGCAAGGCATCACCGGCCTGACTACGCCGGACGGTCGCTTTTCGATCATGATGCCGCACCCCGAGCGCGTATTCCGCGCCGTGCAGAATTCCTGGTATCCGCGCGAGTGGCGGGAAAACGGTGCGTGGCTGCGCATGTTCGAGAATGCGCGGAAGTGGGTGGGATAGATAGGAGTATGCTCGTAAGAAAGGGGAGTGGTGGTCGTTTTTTTACAATGCAGCAACATAATGCATCTTTTGCATTGGGGGTAATTCAATGACTCGGATGATTATCCTTGTCCTTTCCATGCTGTTGCTGTCGCCATGTTCGCAGGCCGAGGAGGTTCATGTGGCCGTTGCCGCAAACTTCACCGCACCGATGAAGGCCATCGCCGCCGAATTCGAGAAGGCCACGGGCCACAGGGTGCACCTGTCGTTCGGAGCCTCGGGAAAGTTCTATGCCCAGATCAAGAATGGCGCACCGTTTGACATGCTTCTGTCGGCCGACGAGGAAGCTCCGGCGAAACTGGAACAGGAAAACCTGGTTGTGCGCGGAAGCCGCTTTACCTATGCCGTGGGAACACTGGTGCTGTGGTCAGCGCGACCGGATTTCGTGGATGGCAAAGGAGCGGTTCTGTCGCAGGGCGCCTTCGCCCATCTGGCAGTGGCGAATCCGAAATTGGCGCCATACGGCGCGGCGGCGATGGAAGCGCTCGACAAACTGGGGTTCAGGTCTGCAGTGCAAACGAAGCTCGTGTTTGGGGAGAACATCGCGCAAACCTATCAGTTTGTGACGTCCGGCAATGCCGAGCTCGGCTTCGTGGCTCTGTCGCAGGTAATGAAGGAAGGGCGCATTACCAGCGGTTCGGCATGGATCGTCCCGGCCAGTATGCACCGTCCGATTCGCCAGGATGCGGTGATCCTCAACAGGGGCCGCGAGAATGCCGCCGCAACAGCCTTGTCGCGCTTCCTGCGTGAGCCCCGTGCGGTTGCGATCATCCAGTCCTGCGGTTACAGGCTGTAAGCCATGTTCGGCGCCGACAATCTCGCTGCCATCCTGCTGACGGTAAAACTCGCCTCGGTCGTCACCGTGTTGCTGCTGCTCATCGGCACGCCGATCGCCTGGTGGCTGGCCAACACGCGCTCGTGGCTGAAGCCTCCGGTGGAGGCCATTGTCTCCCTGCCCATTGTTCTGCCGCCCTCCGTGCTGGGCTTCTATCTGCTCGTGTCGATGGGACCCAACGGCCCGATCGGTCATTTCACGCAGGCGCTGGGGCTGGGCACATTGCCGTTTACCTTCGCCGGACTGGTTGTGGCGTCGGTGTTCTATTCCATGCCCTTCGTTGTCCAGCCGATTCAGAATGCGTTCGCTGCCATCAATCCCGGGCTGCTGGAAGCGGCAGCCACCTTGCGTGCCCGACCCTGGGATCGCTTCGTCACAGTGGCGCTGCCCTTGGCGCGCCCCGGCTTTGTTACTGCGGCTGTCCTCGGATTTGCCCACACCGTGGGGGAATTCGGCGTAGTGCTGATGGTCGGCGGAAACATTCCGGGGCAGACCCGGGTCGTTTCGGTGCAAATTTACGATCACGTCGAGGCGCTGGAATATGCCCAGGCACACGAGCTTGCCATCGTGCTGATGGGCTTCTCCTTCGTGACGTTGCTGCTGCTCTACGCCTTTAATCGTCGCGTGGCAAGGATCGGTCCATGACCGCCCTGGCCGCCCGCTTCCAACACGGCTATCCGGGATTCAGCCTGGACGTCGACGTGCGCTTGCCGTTGCGCGGGGTGACGGCCTTGTTCGGTCCATCCGGCTCCGGCAAGTCCACTTTGCTGCGCCTGATCGCCGGGCTGGAAAAAGCTGGGGATGGGCATCTCGCGTTAGGCGAAGCTGTCTGGCAGGACGCGAACAATTTCGTTCCAACCCATGCGCGCCCCCTGGGCTACGTGTTCCAGGACGCATGGCTATTTCCGCATCTGGATGTGCAGCGAAATATCGAATATGGTCTGCGTCGCATCCCGCCGACGTCACGCCGGGTTTCCCTCGAAGGGATCATCGACCTGCTGGGTATCGCCTCCTTGATGCAGCGCATGCCCGACCGTCTTTCGGGTGGCGAACGGCAGCGTGTTGCGATTGCACGCGCGCTGGCGGTCAGCCCGAGTCTGCTGTTGATGGATGAGCCGCTGGCCGCACTGGATCAGGCGCGCAAGCAGGAAGTTCTGCCGTATCTGGAGCGTCTGCACGATGCGCTGGAAATTCCGGTGCTGTATGTCAGCCACGCCATCGACGAGGTTGCTCGCCTGGCCGATCATCTGCTGGTGCTGGATGCCGGTCGGATAGTGGCGCAGGGTTCGCCTGCCGAATTGATGGCGCGAGTGGACTTGCCGCTGGCGCGGGGCGACGAGGCGGGGGCATTGATCGAGGCCACGGTTGCCGGCCACGACGACACCTACCAGTTGACCGATGTCGCTTTCCCCGGCGGGCAAATGAGCCTGCCTCGCCAGGCAGCGGGTATCGGCCAGCAGGTGAGAATGCGGGTGCTGGCACGCGACGTAAGCATCACGCTGGCAGCACAAACGGGAACCAGCATCATCAACATTCTTCCCGCCACGGTTACACACATCGCCGAAGCCACTCCGAGCCAGAGCCTGGCTGGGCTCGATCTGGGGGGGACGTCCATCCTTGCCCGGATTACGCACAAATCAGTTGATGCGCTTGGATTGAAACCTGGGCTGGCCGTGTATGCGCAGATCAAGGGGGTCGCGATCCTGAAATAGGCGCTATGTCAGGCAGCAGTCATTGGAAGCGTGTGCGCGATTGCCATGGAAACGGAACCGACGATTGATCATCTCGACATTCAAGGGCAGCAACGTGTCGTTGGCTGCGCGTCATTAATCTCCAATGAGGGGAAATGGCGCTGTCGGATGGGTAGGCACGGCCGCGCGGTATAATGCGCCCCTTTGTCACGTCTGACTTCCATTTGTTTTTCATTCTGGAGTGGTCTTGTTCAAGCTCATTGGTGTCATAGCAGGTTATTACTTTTTCGGATTCTTCGGGGCGCTCTTCGGCCTGTTCATCGGGTCGTTTGTTGATCGCTTCAGGGCGTATGGCTCTGGCGGGGTGAATCCATTGCACAACGCGCTGCGGCAAGCCGTTTTCCTGGAGACAGTGTTCATCTCGATGGGTAAGCTGGCCAAGGCAGACGGGCGCGTCTCCCAGGATGAGATCGATCATGTCGAGCAGTTCATGCAGAAGCTGGGCATGAGGCCAGAACATCGCCAGCAGGCCATTGCCTTGTTCAAGCAGGGAGCCGATCCGGCATTTGACATCGAGCCGACCTGCAAAAAATTCATGGCCGTTTGCGGGCACACAAAGGATCTGAAGCAGGTATTGCTGGTTTATCTGATCGTGATGGCGCTGGCGGACGGACATTTCCATCCGGCTGAGGAAACTTTGCTCGCTGCCATTGCCGGGCATCTTGGGTATGACCAGGCCATGTTCACGCACCTGAAGGACATGGTGCTGAATCAGTCCCACTTCGCCGCTGGGCAGGTCAGTTCAGCCACAGCATTGGATGACGCCTACAAAGCCTTGGGCATAACCAAGGACGCCACGGACGCGGAGATCAAGCGCGCATATCGCAAGCTGATGAGCCAATACCACCCGGATAAATTGATCGGACAAGGCGTGCCGGAAGACATGATCGCAATGGCAACCGAGCAGGCCAAAGAAATCCAGCTTGCCTATGACTTAATCAAGAAGACTCGGGGGACTTGATCAAGAACAACCGGAATACTTGGCTGCCGGCAACCCTGCAAAACCATCAGCGATTTTTATCAGGATAAATAATGTCCACTACACTCCCCGTCCTCTCCCTCCTTGAAACCCGCGTGCTTGGTGTGCTTGCCGAGAAGCAGCGCACGGTGCCGGACAGTTATCCGTTGACGCTGAACTCGCTGGTTTCCGGATGCAACCAGAAGAGCAGTCGCGATCCGGTTATCGAGGCTTCCGAAGCGGAGGTGCAGGTGGCGCTGGATAGCCTGAAAGGGTCATCGCTGATTGTGGAAACCAGCGGGGGGAGGGCGTCGCGTTATGCGCACAACATAGAACGGGTGTTGCACATTCCTGCGCAGTCCACCGCCTTGCTCAGCATGCTGATGTTGCGCGGCCCGCAGACGGCGGGGGAGTTGCGCATCAATTGCGAAAGGTGGCACAGATTCGCCGACATTTCTTCGGTCGAAAGTTTTCTGGTGGAGTTGGCCGAGCGTGCGTCCGGTGGCCTGGTGGTAGAGTTGCCGCGCCAGCCCGGTGCGCGCGAAAACCGCTGGGTGCACCTGCTCTCCGGCGCACCTGTCGTTGAGGAATGCGTGCCGGCCAGAGCGGTACCCGCCACTCCTGCAGGCGATGTGACGGTGGGCGAAATTGCCGCTCTCAAGGCCAACGTCGCCAAGCTTGAAGCGGAGGTAAGCGAACTGCGGGCGATGATCGTCAAGCTGTGTGCGGAGCTGGGTGTTTCGACACCATGATGGGGCACCCGGAGCGGGTGTTGGAAGCGGCAGAGTAGTCCCACATTCGCTTCATTGCAAAGCTATCGAATCAGGCGTATTGCGTGATCAATGTCTCAAATTCCTTTATTGGCATCGGCTTGTTGAACAGATAGCCCTGGAAAGCGTGACAGCCATACAGATTGAGGAACTCGCGCTGTGCCTTGGTTTCCACTCCTTCTGCGATGACATTTAGCCCGAATGATCTGCCCATGGTGACGATGGCTTGCACGATGGCGGCATCGTTGGGGTTGGTGGCAAGATCGCGGATGAAGGACTGGTCAATTTTCAGCTGGTTGAGCGGCAGCTGCTGAAGGTTGGAGAGCGAGGAATAACCGGTGCCGAAGTCATCCATCGAGAAACTGACGCCAAGCTTCTTGATCGCATGCATCTTGGTAATCGTGTCGCTTACGTCATTGAGTACCAGGCTCTCGGTCAGTTCAATTTTCAGGCGTTCCGGATTGATGCCGGTCGTGGCCAGTGCCTGCTGCACCTGTGCGACAAAATCCGGTTGATGGAATTGGCGCACGCTGACATTGACGGAAAGCTGTAATTCACGGGTGGCGGGATTGTCAGACCATTCCCTGAGCTGGGCACAGGCTTTTTGCAGTGCCCACATTCCAATCGGTATGATCAAACCGGTTTCTTCGGCCAGCGGAATAAATTTGTTGGGATAAATCAGGCCGCGTTCAGGGTGATACCAACGCAGCAACGCCTCGGCACCGACGACACGATGCTCACTGTCTATCTGTATCTGGTAATGGAGATGCAGTTGCTCGCGTGCCAGAGCATGGCGCAGGTCGTTTTCCAGCGCGTTATGCTCGACCAGCGTGGCCTGCATGGCGGGATCGAAAAAGCTCAGACGGTTGCGTCCGCCCTTCTTGGCGTGATACATGGCGATGTCGGCATATTTGAGCAGATTATCGACCGACTCATCATGTCCGAAAAACAGGCTGATCCCGATACTGACTGTACAGGTAAATTCGACACCATCGAGCATGTAGGGCATGGCAATGGCGTCGCGCAATTTTTCCCCAACATGGCCGGCTTGAATGGCCGCTGCCTGGACATCCTCACCCAGATTTTCCAGCATCAACACGAACTCGTCGCCACCCAGTCGCACCACGGTGTCGCCCAGCCGCACCACCGTGTCGCCTTCGCGCACGCAGGCATTCAGGCGCTTCGCGATCTCGATCAGCAGCAGGTCACCCACATCGTGACCACGCGTATCATTGAGTTTCTTGAAATTGTCCAGATCCATGAACAGCAAAGCGCCATAGCGCCCGCTGCGCTGACTGCCTGCCAGCGCCTGTCCCAGCCGGTCCATCAAGAGGCGGCGGTTGGGCAGATGAGTGAGCGGGTCGTAATAGGCCAGGCGGTGGATCTCGGCTGACGCCTCGGGGTCATGGGTAATGTTGGAAAAAGTGCCCACGTAATGGGTGATGCTGCCGTCGGGCGCGGTGACGGCGGAAATGTTCAGCCATTCGGCGTAGATCTTGCCATTCTTGCGGCGGTTCCATATCTCGCCCTGCCATTGCCGCTTCTGTTTCAGTGTGGCCCACATGCCCTCGAAGAACTCTTTACCGTGCCGCCCTGAGTTGAGCACGGCCGGCGTCTGTCCAACGATCTCTTCCGTGCTGTAACCGGTCAGGCGAGTGAATGCCTGGTTGGCCCGCATGATGACGCCGTTCGCGTCGGTCACGATGATGCCTTCCTGGGACTCGAAAGCGATGGCGGCGATACGCAACTCCTCTTTCGCCCTCTTGCGTTCGGTGATATCGCGCACCGTAGCCTGGATCAGCTTTTTGCCGCCAATTTCCATGCGCGTCAGCAACACGTCCGCCGCGAATTCTGTTCCGTCCATCCGCTTGTGCGTCCATTCGAAAAAGTTCGATCCGGTTTCCAGTGCAATCCGGATCATTTCCTGTGCTTTTTCATCTGATCTGCGTCCATCAGACTGAAATTCAGGGGAGGTGAGTGCGGGGGACAAGGTGATAAATTCCTGCTCGTCGCGGCAACCAAACAGGGCGACGGCTGCTGCATTGCCACTTAAAAATCCCTCTTCGGCGCTTGCCGTCATGATGGCGTCACGGGATGATTCAAACAGCATGCGGTAGGACTCTTCGCTCTCGCTCAGCGCCTCCTCGATCTGCTTGTGTTCGGTAATGTCTTCATGCAATGCCACCCAGACCTTGCCAAATTGGGGATGATCAAAAGTCGAAACACTGGCATGGCACCAGAAAGTGATTCCATCTTTTCTGATGTTATGCACTTCACCGCTCCACACTCCTGTTCGCATAAGCTCACTATTGATCGCGGTTGCCACTGCTTCTGGGCTGCTCTCGCCGGGGGCATTGACGATGCTCACATGTTTGCCGAGAAGTTCGCCAGGCCCGTAACCAAACATGCGTTCAAACTGCGGATTGGTGAAAACAATCTTCCCATCGCTGACACGAATCAGGAATATGCCTTCCGATAGGTTACCCAAAATTTCGCTGTGCAAACGCAATACATCCTCGTTCTTCTTTCGCTCGGTGATGTCAGTGAATGCGATGCGCACGGGCGGGTGCTCATCATCCGACTCCATGCGCAGACAATCAAGATGAACGTGGAAGCGTGAACCGTCGCCGCGCATGAGCATCAGTTCGCAATCCTGTTTGTCGCCGTGTTGCGCTATGCGTAGGAAATACTGGCGCCAATGCTCGTGATCCTCAGGCACGATAAAATCTGCAAGACGGCGCTTTAGCAGTTTTTTGCGCTCCACTCCCAACAGAGCGGCAGCGGTGAGATTCACCTCGCTGATCCTGGCTTCGCTGGTAAGCGTGAGATAGCCGAGGGGGGCAAAATCATATAGATTCAGGTAGCGGTCGCGTGTTTCTTCCAGGTCTTTCTGAGTACGCCGCAGTTCATCGTTCTGCATCTCCAGTTCGATCTGATAAACGCGGAGTTCTTGCAGGAGTTCATCGGAGGGGCGACATGCATCCTTCAGTTCAGCGCGGGCGAATTGTGCTTCGGCGGCGGTGAGCAGCGGGTTTGGATTGGCAGGTTTATTGCTGATAGTGCTCATTGATACCCGTTACGATGGTATAGCAAAACAATGTTTCGGAAGTGTCACTACTATTAGCGCGGCTGCTTTTGAGGTTATTCACAATAAAAAAGGGCCGGACTTCATGTCCGGCCCAGTTCAGATCCTGGCTCGGCCCCGCTACTCTCTTACTTCACGTGACAGGAGAGGCAGGTGACGCTGTTGGTGTTTCCTCCGGCACGACGCATAAAGAGGCCGTTGGTCGAGTGCGGATCATGGCAGGATGCGCATTCCACCTGCGGACCGATGCCATCGGTACGGTCAGACTTGGCAGCATAGAGGATCATGTCGGTCTTCTGGCGCGAGCCGCTGGTGCCGTCGCTGGTATCCACCCACCATGGTCCGGCTGCCATATTTCCACCCGTACCTGCGGTTGGCAGGACGAAGTCGGCATCCCTGCAGGTGCCAATATTGCCGCCGACCGGGCCGCCGCAGTATTCAACTCCGATCGGGTGGTCGTTCGACAGATCGGTGCCGAGCATGGCGACTGTGTTGCTGTTCAGCTTGCCTGCGGTCTGGTTTGCGCCCGTCCATTGATAGCCACGGCCGCCGGCGCCCCCGCCGGTTGGATCGTAGTTGCCCGAACCTGGGGCGTTGATGATGTTATCCATCGCCTGCGCGCCGTCGTGGCAGGACAAGCATGCCAGCGAGATGGCGCCGGGTTTGCCGACCACACCATCCATGGTGCCGGACTGGAGGCTGGCATAGGTCTTATAGTTGGTGCCCGACGGCAATTGCTTGTTCCACAGCGGCGCAGCCGCAGAAGTATCGGATCCGTGCGGAGTATGGCAGAACACGCAGATTTCGCCATTGAGGCTAAGACCGGCAGGGTTGGGGCCGCTGACGTAGTTGATATTCTTTCCGTTCGAGGAACCCAAGTTGTGCTTGGTGTCAGCAATACCAGCAGCCAGCGCCGGTTGGGCGGTGAGGGCAAACCCCATAACCAGAGCGCCTGCGGAAAGCAATCCCGGCAGATGCCTGGGCTTAGTCAATATTCTCATGATGAATCTCCTCCCCGTTTGGTTTTAGTGTTAAGTCAGAAAACGTACGCTGTTTGGTTGATGTTAAGACCAGCGTATTGAGTGCACGGTTCAATTACCATCTCTCAGGATCATATCCACTATATGGATGATCTGTTGCGGATGGTAATGTAAGAACCATGACAATCCAATAAGCAAAATGCTTAATTTTGCCTAAGAGTGGGCTGACTATATATCTGAACGCTGGCAGATTTTCGGCTGCGCAATGAACTGATCATATATTGCTGATTATTAATGGAATATATAAGGGGCGGCAGGAAGATCCAGGCAATAAAAAAAGCGGCTCGGAGGCCGCTTTTTCTGCTGAAGAAAAATACCTGCCTATTCGATCTTTGCCTTGGCGCGCAGGTCGGTGATCGCCTGCTGTATCGACTGCCGCAACATGTTTTTCGAGATGTCTGCCTTGCCTTCCTCAAGGGAAGGTATCTTCAGTTCGCGTACGTCTTCCAGCTTGATGATGTGCCACCCGAATTGGGACTGCACCGGCTCACTCACCTGGCCCTTGGTGAGGTTCAATATCGCATCGGCAAACGGCTTGACATAATTGGCAGGAATGCTCCAGCCCAGATCGCCACCCTTGTCGCGGGAACCCACATCCTTGGAATTGCTTTCTGCAAGCTTGTCGAATTTCCCACCTTTTTTCAGTTTTGCAGCGACGGATTTTGCTGCATTTTCATCCTCGACCAGAATATGGCGTACCTTGTATTCCTTGGTGCCGAGGCGGGCCTTCAGCTTTTCATACTCCTGTTTGAGCGCGTCATCGGTGATTTTATGTGTCTTGGCATAGTTCTGCACGAAGGCATCTACCAGCACCGCCTGCTTCGCCAACTCAAGTTGCTGTAGGGTTTCGGCTTGCTTGTCCAGGCCCATTTTCGCTGCTTCCTGTGCCATGACTTCGACGTTGATCAGGTCTTCGCGAACTGCCTTGCGCAGGTCAGGACTGTCTGGCTGGCCCTGTGAAACGATGGAGGCGATGCGCATGTCCAGGCGCGACTGCGGAATGGATACACCGTTTACCTTGGCGATGGCTTTGTCTTCGGCGTGGACCGGGCTGGTAGCGATTGCACCCAGCATGGCGAGCGCAGCGAATTTGGAAAAATGGGTCATTAGTTTCAGTCCTTGTTGAGAAAATTAAGGTATGGCACGTCTGTCAATTTCTGCTGCCGGATATTTGCTATCGGATTTCTTCTGGCGTCAGATTTCGTCTGGTGCAAAGGCCGTTATGTGCAACGCATGGATGTCCTGCTTCATCATTTCACCGAGCGCGGAATATATCATACGGTGCCGTGCTACGGTAGGCTTGCCGGCGAACTGCGCCGACACGATGTTGAGCCGGTAATGCCCACCGCCCGCGCGCGCGCCGGCATGTCCCGCGTGCTTGTGGCTGTCATCGATAATCTCGATTTTGGTGGGCCGCAATGCTTCAAGCAGGGCGGTCATCTGCGCTATTCTGTTGCTGCCGGCGTGTTTGATGCAAGCGGGATTGGGCATGGGTGGCCTCATGCCGGAAATGTTTTTCGGAAAGGCTTGACCATTACTTGCGCATACACCCCAGCACTCATGTAAGGATCGGCCTGAGCCCAGGTTTCGGCCTCCGGCAACGTAGCAAATTCCGCCACGATCAGGCTGCCGGAAAATCCCGCCGTAGCAGGGTCCAGCGCATCCACGACAGGGAAGGGGCCGGCCAGAATCAGGCGACCCTCATCCTGCAAGGCCTGGAGCCGCGCCACATGCGCAGGCCGGGCTGTCAGACGCGTCTCCAGGCTGTCCGGCACATCCTGGCCGATGATGGCGTACAGCATCAGTTATTTTCCTTTTCTTCATCCACATATTTAGCCAGTGTCATGGCTTGCAGCAGCACGAATACGAGCATCATGCCGGTGGCGCCGAACAGTTTGAAATTGACCCAGGCATCGGTGGAGAAGTTGAATGCGACATACAGGTTGGTTACGCCCAGCACGACAAAAAACAGGCTCCAGCTCAGGTTGACGCGGTTCCATACCCTGGTGGGTAGCGTGAGCTTTTCCTGCAGCAGGGCGCGCATCAGGTTCTTTTTGAATAGCAGATTGGAAAACAGCAGCGTGCCGGCGAATACCCAATACAGTGCAGTCGGTTTCCATTTGATAAAGTTTTCATCATGCAGCAGCAACGTCGCGCCGCCGAGCACGGCAATCAGTGCGAAGCTCACCCACAGCATGGTATCCACTTTGCCATGGTGCCATTTCACCCATGCGATTTGGATGATGGTCGCGACAATTGTTGCTGCAGTAGCGAGTAAAACCGGTAACTGTTTTGGATCAACAAGATAGCCGATAGAGTTGGCCCATGCCTGCGCTGAATCGGGGTTGCTTCCGGCAAGCTTGAACACGATAAAGAACAGAATGACGGGGAATAGATCGAAAAGCGTTTTTTTCATGGCGGCGAATTATGTCGGTAATGTCAGGCTCTGTCGAGCACGAGCGCGGTTGAGTTGATGCAGTAGCGCAGACCGGTCGGCTCCGGCCCATCCTCGAAGACGTGGCCCAGATGCGCGTTGCAGCGGCTGCACAGCACTTCGGTGCGGACGATGCCGTGGCGGGTGTCTTCGCGCGTGATAATGCTGTCAGGCTGGTGTGGCTGCCAGAAACTGGGCCAGCCGCTGCCGGAATCGAATTTCGTCTCCGAATCGAACAGCGGATTGCCGCAGCACACGCAGCGATACACTCCGGTGTCGTGACAATCCCAGTACTGGCCGGTGAAGGGTGCTTCAGTGCCGCACTGGCGGCATACCTGGTATTGCTCGGGGGTAAGCTCGCCGCGCCAGTCTGCATCCGTTTTTCTATTCTGATCGGTCACAACACCTCGGCAGCATGATCGGCCAGGCGTGAACGTTCGCCGCGTTGCAGGGTGACGTGCCCGCTGTGTTCCCAGCCCTTGAAACGATCCACCACGTAAGTCAGGCCGGAGCTTCCTTCGGAGAGGTAGGGCGTATCAATCTGCGCGATATTGCCCATGCACACCACCTTGGTGCCCGGGCCGGCGCGCGTGATGAGTGTCTTCATCTGCTTGGGGGTGAGGTTCTGCGCCTCGTCGATGATCAGGAACTTGTTGAGGAAGGTGCGCCCGCGCATGAAGTTGAGCGACTTGATCTTGATGCGGCTGCGGATCAGGTCGCGCGTTGCGGCGCGTCCCCATTCGCCGCTCTCTTCATCCGACTTGTTGAGCACGTCCAGATTGTCATCCAGCGCGCCCATCCATGGCGACATCTTTTCTTCTTCGGTTCCGGGCAGGAAGCCGATGTCTTCCCCTACCGGAACGGTGACGCGGGTCATGATGATTTCCGAATACAGTTTGTGCTCCAGCGTCTGCATCAAACCGGCGGCCAGCGTCAGCAGCGTTTTTCCGGTGCCCGCCTGGCCAAGCAGGGTGATGAAATCAATCTCCGGATTCATCAGCAGATTGAGCACGAAATTCTGCTCGCGGTTGCGCGCAGTAATGCCCCAGATGGCATTTTTCTGGTGCGTATAATCGGTCAGCGTGCGCAGCATCGCGCCGTTTCCGCTTTGTGCGGTGACCACGGCATAGAACGGGTTGCCCCCGTCATTTTCCTGGTAAACAAACTGGTTCACCATCAGGTCGCGGCACAGCGGCCCCTGAATGTCATAAAACATGTGTTCGCCCTGCGGGCCGGACTTCATGTCCTTGCCGTGCTTGTCCCAGAAATCCTGCGGCAGCGCGCGTACGCCGGTGTAGAGCAGATCGGTGTCTTCCAGCACCTTGTCGTTGAAGTAGTCCTGCGCAGACAGGCCAAGCGCACGTGCCTTGATGCGCATGTTGATGTCTTTACTGACCAGCGTTACCTGGCGTCCGGACTGCTGCTTGTGCAGGAACATCACCACGCCCAGTATGGCGTTGTCGGCCTTGCCCATGACCAGATTGGCCGGCAATTCGTTACTGATAAACTGGGTCTGCAGGAACAGGCGGCCGGCGGCGGCCATGTTTCCCTGTGAGTTCAACGGCACGCCCTCCTCCATGTTGGGTGTGCTTTCGCTGATGAGCGTGTCGAGAAAACGGCTGGCCTGACGCGCGTTGCGCGCGACTTCCGTCATGCCCTTCTTGTTGTTGTCCAGCTCCTCCAGCACGAATATCGGCAGGTAAATGTCATGTTCCTCAAAGCGGAACAGGCTGGTGGGGTCGTGCATCAGCACGTTGGTGTCCAGCACGAAAAGTTTTGTGGAGGGTGTTGTTGCAGTTGGTGCCTTGCGTGGGGTCATGATGCTCCTTGGTTTTATAGGGACTGCACGAACTCTAATACTTGCTGGGCGTGGCCGTCTGCCTTGACGCCGCGCCATTCATGGCGCAAAACGCCGTTCTGGTCGAGCACGAAGGTGCTGCGCTCAATGCTGCGCACCTGCTTGCCATACATGTTCTTCAGCTTGATTACGCCGAACTGTTTGCACACCATTTCGTCAGCATCGGACAGCAGCGCGAATGGCAGGCTGAACTTGGCCTTGAAGTTCTCGTGCGACTTAATGCTGTCGCGCGAAATGCCGATTACCTGGCAATCAGCCTTCTGGAATGCGGCATACAGGTCGCGAAACTGCTGGCCCTCCACAGTGCAGCCCGGCGTGTTGTCCTTGGGATAGAAATAGATCGCCAGCGGTTTGCCGCGTGCGGCAGAGAGCTTGAAAACAACGCCACCGGTAGCGGGCAATACAAAATCGGCAACAGCCTGACTGGACATGAGGGATGGGCTCTTAGACAGTGCTGTCATTGTTTACAAAATCGCCGGACAAGGCAAGCGCTTCTTCGGCGAGGGAATTGAAACTTTTTTCGTCCAGTGAACCCAGGGTGAGGCGGTATGCCGCATCGTAATTCGGGAAATGGCTCTTGATGGATTTATTGTATGCCGGGTCATAATGCCGCTCCAGCAATTCGGATATGAATGCGTCCCAGGCTTGCGCCTCGCACAGCGCGTGCCAGTGTGCCAACATCTCGTTGGAGTACATGCCACGCAGGCGTTCCAGCTGTTGGCGCAGCAGCGCCGGGTCCTGCAAAAAATGCGCATAGTCCTCAAGCAGCAGCGCCACGCGCAATGATACGGGAGCCTCCAGGCGCAGGCAAAGACCACTGCGCATGGCCTCCAGCAGCGTATCGGGAACGCGCAGCACGCCGATCTTCTTGCTTTCGGATTCGACATAAACCGGAACAGCTGGATCAAAGGATTTCAGTTTGGCCAGCACCTGGCTGTCGAAACCTTTTTGCGAAGGTTGGGGCGCATTGGGCATGTCGCCCAGCACCGAGCCGCGATGCCGTGCGATCTGTTCCAGGTCCAGCACCTGTGCGCCCGCTCTCTGCAATGCAGCCAGCAGGCGGCTCTTGCCGCTGCCCGTCAAGCCGCACACCACGCGAAAGGAAAAGGCAGCGGGCAGTGTTTGCAGTTGTTGCAGCACGTGATGGCGGTAGCCCTTGTAGCCGCCGTTCAGCCGTTCGGCAGCGAAGCCGATCTGGCGCAGGATGTGCGTCATCGCACCGCTGCGCTGTCCGCCGCGCCAGCAATAAATAAGCGGATGCCAGGACTTGGGTTTGTCCAGCCAGCATTGTTCGAGATGGCGTGCGATGTTGCGCGCGATCAGAGCCGCACCGACTTTTTTCGCCTCGAACGGAGCTTGCTTGTACAGCGTGCCCACGCGCGCCCGTTCCGCATCATCCAGCACCGGGCAGTTGATCGCACCGGGAATATGGTCCTCGGCGTATTCGGAGGGTGAGCGCACATCCACGATTTCATCAAACTCATGCAGTTGCGCTACGGTTGCCAACCCAGAATGTTTCACTAAATGGCTGCTTCCACAACAAATGACAGATGGGAATTATATGCGTGCGCGGCTTTGATTGGCGAGACCGATGGAGGTTGCCGCGAGTGTGGGCACATTCAGAGTGCGGCCTTGACGGCCGATGGAACAGGACGGTATCCCGGCATGCCACCGCTGATCTCGGTCCACAATTCGCGTAACGGGATGCGGTTCTGCCCGGTGCGATCCACCCACTCAGTGGGAACCGGCTTTCCGGGGTTAAATCGCACTCCCCAGACCGGTTCAAACGTGTCGGTGCGCAGCGAGTAGCGGGCGTCTCCGATCACCGTTGGATCGCTCTTGGCGCGGGCAACCCATCCTGCCGAGAAATAATTGAAGCGGCCAAAATCCCGGAGCACGCGCTCGTCTGCCTGCGCATCTGTCGGCATGTCCCGCATGCTCAGCAAAGCCACCTCGCTGCCCTCCTTCCATAGCGGCGCGCCCGCGAACATGATACGGACTCGGTCCGAGTAGAGGGTTTCTCCCGATTGATAGACCGAGCGCCACACCAATGGATTGCCGATGGTGGGAAACATCTCTGCGCGGGTGATTGCGTGCCCGCGGGATGCGGCGATGTGCGCCTGCACATCGAGCGCGCTCTCCCGCTGCACGGCGGCGGTGCCGACGTAGGCCAGGCACATTGCCAGTGCGGCAGCTGCGGGAAGGCGCGAGCGCCCGCGAACCGCAAATACCAGGCCAACCAGCAGCATCAGGGTGAACAAGGGGCCGATTGTTGTGATCCAGTGCCATGCCGTGCGCACCTCGGAGAAAGGCCATAACAGATGCGTGCCGTAGTTGGTGCATGCATCCAGCACTCCATGCGTGGCGTAGCCAATGCTGGCCGCCGCGTAGACGGCCAGCCAGTTCGCGCGGTAACGTTTTTGCAGCAGCCAGGGCAATGACGCGATCAGGCCGCCAACCGGAATGAATGCGAATGCATGCGTGAAATGGCGGTGATACTCGATTGCGAGCAGCGGGTCGGCCGCGCTGGAAACAAAAAAATCAACATCGGGCAGCAGGGCGCCGGCTGCGCCGATCATCCAGGTGTGGCGTCCCAGGCGTGAACCCAAAGCGGCTTGTGAGGATGTCGCGCCGAGCAGTGCATGTGTAAAGGGATCCATATGTATTCCTGTTATGTGCAGCTATCTTCCAGGTACGGATTCAGTAGCCGCAAAAATGCAGTCTATTGACGATTGACCCGCATGGATCAGGTATTTTTCGCAATGATGTTGGTGGGTATGCCATCTATGCTCATCTGGTTCTTGTCCTGCCAATATTTTCTCAATCCTTCCTCGCCCTTGTTCTGCGCCCATTCCCTTAGCTGATCCCGCTCTCCTTCATGGGTGAAATGCGGAACGCCAAAGCCGCACGAAGTTTGCACGAGATCAACCGACAGATCAAATATCTGGCGCGCACCTGGAATCGGCTCAAACAAGGAATACAAGGCTTCCCAAGCGGAATCATGCGGGTGAACAACCTTTGCATTTCCGTACAAGCGGAGGATCAGAGGGTTTGCGGCGAAAGAGCAGAACATGATGGTCATCCTCGGATCCTGCCGAACATGAGCGGCGGTCTCATTTCCGCTGCCGGTGAGGTTTAGCCAGACGACCCGATTCTTATCGATCATTCGCAGGGAGTCCATGCCCTTCGGAGAAACATTAACCCGGCTATCGGCAGTTGCGGTTCCAATGAAAAAAATTCTTTGCTCAGCGATGAACCGAGCATGCATGTCAGACAACTCCGGATACATTTGTGCCATGGGAACCCTTGATGACTGTAAGGATATTGCTGCGGAGAGAGCGCTTCGCTATTTTAGACGCACCCAGCAAAGTGCACCATTTTAAGGATTTCCTTAGGACAAAATAAGTGGTTTGCTTATTGGATTGTCATGGTTATCGCATTAGTATTTCTGAAAACTTAATGGAGGAATCCGCCATGCTGGATATTGGGAAATTTATCAGATACGAGCGCCTTGATTCAACCGATCCGGAAGGCAACCTGTTCGAGCTGGGTTCATGGACGCCAAAAAAGGCGCTGCAACTCGCTGCGGAGGAGGGGATTACGCTGACAGATGAGCATTGGGAGGTGATCACCAGCTTGCGGGAGAGATACCGCAAATATGGCAGTGCCATGAATGCGCAAGATCTGGGCCGTGAATTGGAGGAGGAGTTTTCCAGTGAACAGGGACGGCGAAGCCTTTACGAGCTATTTCCGGGAGGACCGGTCACTCAGGGATGCAGGATTGCCGGCCTGCCTGTGCCCTCGGGTAGTGTGGATACCTCATTTGGCAGCGTCAGATGAAATGATGCCTGGCTCCCGGCCATTCCAGTTTCCGGGTAGTTACAGAGGAGATAATCATGAAACACGTTCAATTGAACGTCTCGGGTATGAATCTTGATTTTAAGACGGCAAGCGCGCTTGCCGCTTCCTGTGCAGGGAGGGATGTTGAAATGGAAGAGCCTGTACTTGTCGCGTGGCACGATAAACGCCAGTCCAGGATGTCGCCAGTAATTGAAGGCGCCGATATCAGTTCGCGCTGGCGTGACTATGGTGTAAGCCACAGTGGCTGTCTGGAAGTTGACGTTGGTGGCGATTACGATTTCATCTTTGCAGACTCGGCTGCCTTCAATGATTATGGCCCGAGTCCGTATGTGAACATCACTGATGGGAAGGGGCAGGAATATATTTGTCAGATCATTAACGCAGTACATGGGGGACGTAGCCCGGACATGAATTCCCGTGTCCCATTGGACGAATACACCAGCAAGATGACGTAAAGATAAATTGCCCGACTTGCCTAGCCAGCGATTCTTGCACTGTTTCCAGCGACCTCGCCCCGGCGGCGAGGTTTGTTTTTTGCGCTCGCGCCATGCATCAAATCAAGATGGGTACTTCAAATCCAATACCCGCGCTCATATTGTATTGGTGCCCCGAACACGAATCGAACGTGTGACCTACCCCTTAGGAGGGGGTCGCTCTATCCACTGAGCTACCGGGGCGCGACGCGCATTCTATCGTAAAAACTGTTTGGATGAAGTTTCCGCTCGCCCCGTCCATTTTGACGAGGCGCATGCCGCACCCGGTAGAATGGGCAGCGCGTGCAGCACATTACCGCGCACTGTTGTCGTTCGTGAGTTGGGAAAGCTCGCAATGCTCCTGCGTTTCCCGGTCTTCGGCCCGGAGAGCCATATTCAGGCATTGTGGATCAGCGTGATGGCGCAGCGACTCGTGGCGGCCGGGGGCGAAGGCTGCAGGCGTGCTTCAGCAGTATCTCTGTGAGCGAATACGAGCGGGGTACGGCGTTCGGCTGGTATCATCTCACTGTTGGGCTAAACGCCATCCCGGCCGGCGCTGGCGTTGCTGGCTAACAGACAAGAATCCAGATAACGATTTCAGGAAACAAAGCATGAACTTCGCAAGATCAAATTTATTTATCGCCTGGTTTCTAATACCGGAAACACTGGCGATGGGCTGGGTAGCGTTCGTCGGGCGCATGCTGCTGGAACTGCTCGGTGTGAGTACCGAGGAGGAAGGTATTCCGGGGCGCATCGTAGGCGCATTGTTGCTGCTGGGCGTGGTGTCCGCGGTGCAGATCATGCGCGGCTCGCTGGCGCCCGTCGGCAATCCCGAGGGACGGGGCTATCGTTTCGGCCACCGCTGGGTGCTGGCCGCCAATGTTCTGGCGGCGCTGCTGTTCATCTTCCCGTTTACCTGGCAGCTGCTGCCGAATCGCGACGTGGTAATGGTGTTTTCCAAATTCACCATTGCGTTCGGATATTGGGTGATGGCGATGTGGGGCATCGGTTTCTCTTTCATTTACCAGTCCGGCTTGCCGGCCAAGTCTTCTTCTACCTCTCATAGCTGATGCCATACTTAACGTTAGATAAGGCCGCGCTTGCCTACGGCCATGTACCCCTGCTTGATCATGTGGATTTCCAGCTCGACGAAGGCGAGCGCGTCGGCCTGATCGGACGCAACGGCGGCGGCAAGTCCAGCATGCTGAAGGTGCTCGCGGGCACCGCCGTGCTGGATGACGGCATCGTGTGGCGCGCGCCCGGCGTGCGCATCTGCTATGTCAGCCAGGAGCCGCAGCTGGATGCAGAGGCCACGGTGTTTGACGCGGTGGCGGAAGGGCTGGGAGAGCTGCGCCAGTTGCTGCATGACTATCATCATTTGTCGCACCAGCTGGCCGAGCCGGATGCAGATTACGAAACGCTGCTGGAGGCGATGCAGCCTTTGCAGACCAGGCTGGAAGCGCAAAACGGCTGGGCGGTGCAGGCGCGCATCGAAACCGCCATCCAGCGTCTGGAGCTGAATGCCGATGCGCTTGTTGGTTCTCTCTCCGGTGGCGTGCGCAAGCGCGTGGCGCTGGCGCAGGCGCTGGTGGCCGAGCCGGATGTGCTGATCCTGGACGAGCCGACCAACCATCTCGACTTTTCCTCCATCGAATGGCTGGAGGGGTTGCTCAATAATTTTCGCGGCAGCGTGCTGCTGGTCACCCATGACCGGCGCTTCCTCGATAACGTCACCACCCGCATTGTCGAGCTGGATCGCGGCAACCTGGCCAGCTTCCCGGGCAATTTCGCGGCCTACCTGCGCGTCAAGGAGCAGATGCTGGCGGATGAAGCCGTGCTCAATGCCAAGTTCGACAAGGTGCTGGCACAGGAAGAGGTGTGGATACGCCAAGGCATCAAGGCGCGGCGCACCCGCAACGAGGGGCGCGTGCGGCGGCTGGAGCAGCTGCGGCGCGAGCGCGCGGCGCGGCGCGAGCGCGTGGGCCGTGTCGATATGAACGTGGAGGCGGGCGACCGCTCCGGCAAACTGGTGGCGGAACTCGTCGATGTCAGCAAATCATTCGGCGGCAGGAAAGTGATCGACCGATTTTCCTGCCGCATCCAGCGCGGCGACAAGATCGGCCTGCTCGGCCCCAACGGTGCGGGCAAGAGCACGCTGCTCAAGATCATCCTGGGTGAGATGCAGCCGGACAGCGGCGAGGTCAAGCTGGGCACCAAGCTGGCAGTGGCGTATTTCGACCAATTGCGCGCGCAACTGAACGAGGAGGCGACGCTGGCCGACACCATCAGCCAGGGCTCGGATTTCATCGAGATTGGCGGTGCGAAGAAGCATGTCATCAGCTACCTCGGTGATTTCCTGTTCGCGCCGGAGCGCGCCCGTTCGCCGGTCAAGAGCCTGTCCGGCGGCGAGCGCAATCGTCTGTTATTGGCGCGCCTGTTCAGCCGCCCGGCCAATGTGCTGGTGCTGGATGAACCGACCAACGACCTCGACATCGAAACGCTGGAGCTGCTGGAAGAGTTGCTGGCGGGCTACGACGGCACGCTGTTCCTGGTCAGCCACGACCGCGCCTTTCTCGATAACGTGGTGACGCAGGTGATCGCTTTCGAAGGCAATGGAAAGCTGATGGAATATGCGGGCGGCTACGAGGACTGGGTGCGGGTGAAGAAGTTCGAGGCCACGCAACAGGCACCAAACAGAAGCCCCTCTCCCTTGCAGGGCGAGGGCAGGGGGGAGGGTAGAAGCGCCGGATCAACAGCTTCATCATCTCCTGCCAAAGGCGAGCGAGCAAAAGGCAAGCTGAGCTTAAAGGAGCAGCGCGAACTGGAAGAAATCCCGCAGCGCATCGAGCAGCTTGAGCGCGAGCAGGAAGAAATTGCCGCCGCGCTGGGCAGCGCCAACCTCTACCGCGACAACCCCGTCCACGCGCGGCAGCTGCAGGAACGCACCTCTGCCGTGGAGAATGAATTACTGACGCTGATGACGCGCTGGGAAGAATTGGAAAGCAAGCGGGGTTAACCCGGCTGCGCCAGCAGCCAGGCAATTCCGCCCAGCGCAGCAAAGAATATGACGAGATGTATCCACGTCCATACTGCGTAACGGCGTGAGATTCGGTGTGGCGGCATATTGCTGATGAGGAACAGGCGCTGGTTGTGCGGCTTGGCAAGGAAGTGGGTGTCGGACTGGTTGTAAGCCTCGCGCATGCGGGTTTCTGCCTCGCGTCGGGCGGCGCGGCGCGCCAGTTCCCATTCCTGCAAACTCAGCTCCCGGTCGTTGTCGAGATCGAAGCGTGCGTGCAAGGCTTGCGTGTCCTGCTTCCACTCTGCCAGCACCGCTTTCAGTTCCTCGTTGGCGTTGAGCGCATAGCTGCTGCCGCCCAGGGTTTTGAATTCACCGATCGCATAGAGGGTGTCAATGCCGAGCAGCTTCCACTCGGTGTAGCGGTGTTCGCCTTTCTGCCAGGTATCCTTGTGCATGGTGAGAATTTCCGCACCGCACGGATCAATCACGCACTGCCCGCTGCCATCATCCAGCACGAACGAATCCTCGCTTTCGCCGCTGTCATCCGTGTGCCATTTGTTGTCGCTGTCCTTGTGCTCAACCTTATAGCGATACCACAGGCAGGGAAGCTGCAGGAATTTGCTCAGCAACGGCGTGTCCCCAAACATCTTGCCGCGCCCGATCAGCTCCACATAGCCCTGTGCGGCGGAGGCGATTCTGGAAGTGGCGGTGTCACGCACCTCGCGCAGCCGGCGCAATGCCGATATCCAGGCAAACAGGCTGATGAGCGCCATGATGGACAGGGTGATCAGCCATCCCCGATATGTGCCGATTTGTAGCCCGACAAGCAGCAACAGCAGCTGCGCGCCGGAGGTGACGAGCTGCGCGTACTGGCGGCGTAGTGAAACCAGCACGATGGATTAACTGAACAGCGCTTTCATGTCCACGTCAGCTTTTTCCTGTGTGGAAAATTCCAGCAGCGGCTTGGCTGTGAAGCTCAGCATGTTGGCTATCAGTGCGGCAGGAAACTGCTCGATGCGCACGTTGTAGATGTTCACCGATTCGTTGTACAGCTCGCGGCGGTCGGCGATGCCATTCTCCAGGCCGGTGATGCGTGTCTGCAGCTGCATGTAATTCTCGTTGGCTTTCAGTTCCGGATAGGCCTCTGCCACCGCGAACAAGCCGCCAAGGCTGGCGCGCAGTGCGCTTTCCGCCTGACCCAGCGCGGCGATGTCCTGCCCCTCGCGCGCCACCTGTACGCGCGAACGGGCGGCAATCACTCGCTCCAGGGTGGCTTGCTCGAATTCTTTGTATTGCTTGCACACTTCCACGAGCTTGGGGAGCTCATCATGGCGTTGCTTGAGCAGCACATCGATGTTGGCCCAGGCCTTGGCGACCGCGTGCTTGAGCTGCACCAGGCTGTTGTACAGGCTGATGCCGTAAATCAGCACGACGATGCAGACGCCGAGAAGAATCAGGGTGGTATTCATGGGAATTGCTCCTTGATCAGTGAGGAATTTCGATGGTGCATTAATAAAGTAGCATGCAAATTAAATTCCGCCGAGTGACTTGACCGGGCTGGCGAGAGTGGCGAGGTGCGTTTCCGCTTGGCCGTCATGGAACATCCATAACGTGCCGGGCTGCATGTCTACCCAGGGTTCGTTGTCGGTGAGCGGTTGCGTGGCGATGATGGCCACGCGATCGTTCGGCGTGGTGACTTCGGTGAAGTCCACCGCGACATCTTCATCCTTCAAATGTGCCACGGTAAACGGCGCGCGCCGGATGATGTAGGCCAGCTCGGTTGAGCAATGCGCAAACAGGCAATCTCCGTTGGACAGCAGATAGTTGAATATCCCCATGCCTGCGACCTGGCAGCTTAGCTCATGCAGTGCGCTGAACAGCGCTTCGCGCGGCGGTGAGGCATCGCCGAAGCGTTGGCGCAGGCTCTGCAGCAGCCAGCAGAAGATGTGTTCGCTGTCGGTGTTGCCGACCGGCAGGAAGCTGCCGTCGAGCGCTGGCTGGAAATCCGGCAGGTTGCCGTTGTGGGCGTATACCCAATATCGTCCCCACAGCTCGCGCTGGAACGGGTGCGTGTTCTCCAGCGACACCACACCCTGCGTCGCTTTGCGGATGTGCGCGATGACATTGAGCGAACGGATCGGATAATTGCGCACCAGCTCTGCAACCGGCGACTGTGCCGACGGCTGCGGGTCCAGGAACAGGCGAACGCCCTTGCCTTCGAAGAAGGCGATACCCCAGCCGTCTGCATGCACGTCAGTCTCGCCGCCGCGCTTCTGGAAACCGGTAAAGGAGAAGCAGATGTCGGTCGGGGTGTTGCAGTTCATGCCTAATAACTGGCACATATCGCTCTCCAGTCCGTCATTCCCGCGCAGGCGGGAATCCAGTTTATTGGACTCATCCCGCGCAGCGGCACAATGTCTAGATTTTGTCCGCTACGCGGAGTCCTTTGTCTGCTGGATTCCCGCCTGCGCAGGAATGACGGTATAGGTTGATCGTCTTTGTTATGCAAACCTCATCGACAAGTCCACCGCCTGCACATCTTTGGTCAGTCCGCCGATGGAAATGCGCTCCACCCCGGTCTCGGCGACCGCACGCACATTTCCGAGATGAATGCCGCCGGACGCTTCCAGCTGGGCGCGTCCTGCGGTCAAGGTCACGGCGGCGCGCATGAGACCGAGATCAAAGTTGTCCAGCAGAATGAGTTCGGCGCCGGCATCCAGTGCCTCGCCGAGTTGTTCCAGCGTCTCCACTTCAATCTGGATGGTCACGCCTTCAGGTGCGATACGGAAGGCATGCTGCAAGGCCGCGTGTATGCTGCCCGCCGCCATGATATGGTTTTCCTTGATCAGGATGCCGTCGAACAGGCCGACGCGCTGGTTGTGTCCGCCGCCCACGCTGACCGCATATTTCTGCGCCATGCGCAGGCCGGGCAGCGTCTTGCGCGTGTCCATGATCATCGTTTGGGTACCCGCTACGGCATCGGCATAGCGCCGGGTCAGCGTGGCGGTTGCGGAGAGTGTCTGCAGGAAATTCAGCGCGGTGCGCTCCGCTGTGAGCAGCGCGCGCGCTTGGCCGTGAATTTCGCACAATATCTGATTGGCCTCGGCCATGTCGCCCTCACGCAAATGCCAGCGTATCTCGCAGTTCGCATCCAGCGCGCGAAAGCAGCCCTCGAACCACTGCGTGCCGCACAGCACTGCTCGCTGGCGCGTGATGACAGTGGCGCGCGCCTGTGCATGCTCCGGGATCAGTTGTGCGGTGAGGTCGAGGTCGCCCACATCCTCATCCAGTGCGGCGCGGATGTTGGCCTGGATGTGTGTGTCGAGGTTGTGCAGGAAGGTCATTTTCAGTCCAGGTATGGGTGCGTAAAGATGCGTGCCTGTATCCAAATGCGCAGTTTAACATCAGTATTGCTTGCACTGCCGGGGCGCTGCCTTTATGCCATCGAGTCCGCCGTTCAGTGCGGAAAGGTTGTCGCTTCGAACGACACACACCGAACCCGCGTCAGATTCTTCACGGTAAACCTGACGCAGTCTGAATGTTTATTGAGCGGTCTGCTTGTCTGGTGCGGGTGGCATTACTTGACGTGGCAGGTCAAACACAGTGCGCTGCCGGTATTGGAAACGCGCATAAAAGTGGGATTGGTGACACTCCCAGCACCATTCGAGGGTACGCCGTGAGGGTCATGGCAAGAGGCGCACTCCACCGAATAGCCGTTGCCGGTGTCGTACAGGCGGATATTTTTTGCATCGGCACGGCCGTTGCCATCGGTGTCAAAAAATGAGACAGAGCCTGTAATTCTGTTGGGTTGATTGAAGTCAACGCCCGGCCCTGCGGCGGGGAAGCGGATGCCGACAGGGTGATCGTTGGTGAGATCGGTACTGATATAGAAAACGTCAAAGGCGGGTATGGTCGCCGAACTGAACTGTGGGCCGTTGATGCTATGGCAGGACTGGCACTGCCCATATTCGTTGAAGGCACTATTGGAAACTTGCAGCGTTCCGTGTCCGCCATAGAAACTGCTCCCGGGTCCGCCTGGCCACGCATTGAGGAACGAATCGCTTTGGCTGCTTGCCTGCGAAGCTTGGTATTTGCCGGACCCGGGCATATTGATGACGGAGTCCACGGCCACTGTGCCGTCGTGACAGGAAAGGCAGGAGAGCGAATTCCGTCCGGGCTGGGCGACAGGCTGCGTCAGGGTGGAAGTACCCAGCGTATCATAGGTGGTGTAGGTGGTTGCTTTGATGGTGCGATTCCACAGCGGCAAGGCCACGCTGCTGTTCGCGCCGTGCGGGGTGTGGCAATACACACAGACCTCGCCGTAATCGTTGCGGGACAAATTCATGAATCCAGCATTTCCCCCGAGATAGCTCTGGGTCAAATTGTGGCGTGTATTGGCTATACCGCCTACATTGCTGGCTTTGCTTGGAACTTCGCTGAAAGCGGCAGCACCCCATACCATTAACGTGATTAATACGGTTGATTTGATGGCGCCGAATTTCATGTCAACGAGTCTCCTGATTGAGGTCAATGGTTAGGTGTGGGGTGGGATTGGGAAAGCAATTGTGGCAGTGCGGCCGTACCGTTCCAGGAAAGGTGGATGCATGAATTATTTAAGTTTATTTCCATGCAATCTCTGCTTTGGCATTTGAATTTAGGGAACCAATAAGCAAAAAAGATGCCTCCTGCCAAGAAAGTATCTTGCGGAATCACAAGCTTTAGCCGGGCTGTTGTGTGGATATGGAATTCTTAGCTTAATATCAATAAGATATGTATAAAAAATCTACATATTTTTTTGATGGGTAAGTTCTGAATTTGAGCGGCGCTTTTTTCTTAAGGATTGCTTATTTTGCTCGCATTCAATGGGGGAGTCGTGCTGTATCCCACTCCATTTACGCTCGCAGACTGTTGATGGCTATTCGTTGTTTGTGAGCAAAAATTGTCACTTTTGCATAGAGGAATTCTCAATTCTAAGAATTAATGGGCATGTAAATCCGCAGTTACCGCAGATTTCTGGTGTTTTCTGAATTATAAGACGCAATCGAACTGAACGGTTCGATTGCGTTTTTTGCGTGTCTGGTCGATTACGAACGGCGGGCCTGATAGATCCGCGATGGGAAGAGAGGCTTTTTTGCCGTCAATATTTATTGCTTGGCATTCTTGATGAGAAGTTCACCCTCTTTTTTGGAAAGGCGACGGAAGACGTCCACCTTGTTGAAATACTGGTCGGTTACATACATGCGCCCAGTTTCATCCACCGCGACCCCTCCTGGCAATGAAAAACGGCCCGGCTTGTCTTTTATCCCCCGGGAACCTATTGTCAATAGCAGTTCCCCTTTGGAAGTGAATAGCTGAATATTGCCAAAGGTGGCGTCCGTCACATAGACATTTCCGTCATTGTCCACAGCAATTCCGCGAGGACGCACAAAATCACCGATGTTATTGCCAGTCTTGCCCCAGGCCCGCAGAAATTTTCCGTCACGGTCGAATGCCTGTACCCGGAAATTGCCGGCGTCAAGCACATAGAGTGTGCCATCCGGTGCGACTGCACCTTGCACGGGAACGTTAAACTGGCCTTCTCCGGCACCGCGCCCACCGATTACGAATAGCTTGCGTCCCGTGTCATCGTAGGCGACAACACGATGGTTCTCGTTCTCATTCTGGCTGCGGTCGATGACATAGATGCGGTCGCCGGCAGCGTTTACGGCAACGCCTGTGGGGCGTTCCAGATCCTCTGGCTTGCCAATGCTGCGCAGGAACAACCCAAGGTTGTCATACACGTTAACCTGGCGTGCGGTCACGTCAGCTACATAAACGCGCATCTCTCCGTCGAGGGCAATACCTGAAGGCTTGACCAGCGCCCCCGGCGCCCGCAAACCCATGTAATAAACCTTGCGCCGCGGCACATCAAACACAGCCACACTGCGCGATACGGTGTCGGTGATATAAATTTTTCCTTTACGCGCTGCCACACCATAGGGCTTTGAAAACGCCGGATCGGCTTTTACCGCTTCTCCGGTGAGCCGGCGCGCCATGCGTTTGTTTTCACTCTCCTCGAGGAGATCTGCTGCAGAGCGCAATGTGGTTTCATAACCGAAGCGCGGCAGATCCGGCGGGGAAGGCCAAAAAAGGACATCAGGTTCTTCCGGCTCAACGGCTTTCATGCTCGTGCAGGCAGCCAGCAGCAAGGCGGTTCCTGTCAGTAGCAGGAGTCTGGCACAGGCTGAGTAAGATTGTCTGGACAGGAAAGGTTTGGACAGGATTTCAAATTTCATAGGTTTAATTTTTCAGTTTTTTCCTGCGCTGGTATGGCAGTGTAATTCCGGTTTATCAGTGATGCTGCTTTGGCTTCCCCGCTGCTTCCAAGTCATGCAATATGCGCGGTATCGGTTAGTTCACTCGACTCTGCCTTGGTTCAACGACGAATTGAAATCGGCCTTCGAATCGAAAATATATACGAGCAATATTTGAGTGACGCGACATGCGGGACCGTCAATTTTAATTCATCTTGAGTAAAACAACATACCAGAAATTAGCGTTGAAAAGGCTGCTTGCCGGGATGTGATGGGTAAAAGGGATGACAGGTGCCGGTTTATCCAGGTTCAGCCTGGTCTGGCTTAATGTGGAAAACAATCAATCATTCGGTGCGTGCTGCCAGTGCCTGCAGATATTTGACGAAATCCGGGTCTTCACCGCGCAGTTGTGTGGTCAATGCGGCGCGAAAATCCTCGCGCTGGCACCACTCGCGCATGTAATCTTCCCACGAGCCCCAGCGGCGCAATTGCTTGGGCGTCATGCGGGCTTCATAGAGCAGCAGATAGGCGCGTTCAAACAGTGAGATCAGCATGCTGAAGATGATGAACATGCGCTCGTGTTGTTCTTCCGAAAGCTGTGGCGTTTTTTCTGCGGAGAACAATCTCAGGTCGGGGTTGGCCAAGGTTACCTTGAGAAAATCCTGGTAGTTGTCGGAGAGCAATTGAAAGACGGCCTCTTCTTCGTTGTCGCGCTCTTTGCGCTGCTCGTACAGAAAAACGACGATCGCCATCGGCAAGCCGATGACGGTGACGATGTAACTCAACATTTCCCAGGTTTGGATGGACATGGTGGTGGTGCCCTGATGGTATGGGCGAACCGTAACCTGCGACATGGCGTATGGTCAATAGCCAGGCTCTTGAATTTCCAAATAGCCGCCCCATCTACCGGGTAGTTCAATATTTACCTGAGGAAGCCGTTATGCGTTTCGACAAATTCACCACCAAATTGCAGCAGGCGCTGTCCGAAGCGCAGAGCCTGGCCGTGGGCCAGGACAACCAGTTCATCGAGCCGCAGCATTTGCTGCTGGCCCTGCTCAACGATGCTGAAAGCGGCGCGGGATCTTTGCTGGCTCGGGCAGGGGGCAACGTCAACGCGCTGAAGGTTGCATTGAATGATGCCGTGTCGCGCCTGCCCAAGGTGGAAGGTCATGGCGGCGAGGTGCAGGTGGGGCGCGATCTGTCCAACCTGTTCAATCTCACCGACAAGGAAGCGCAGAAGCGCGGCGACCAGTTCATCGCCTCGGAAATGTTCCTGCTGGCGCTGACCGGCGACAAGGGCGAGACGGGCCGCCTGCTGAAACAGCATGGCGTGGCGCGCGCGCCGCTGGAGCAGGCGATCAACGCCGTGCGCGGCGGCGAGTCGGTTGGCTCGCAGGAAGCGGAAGGGCAGCGCGAGTCATTGAAGAAATACACCCTTGATCTGACCGAGCGCGCGCGTTCCGGCAAGCTCGACCCGGTGATCGGGCGCGATGACGAAATTCGCCGCGCGATCCAGGTGCTGCAACGCCGCACCAAGAACAACCCGGTCCTGATCGGCGAGCCGGGCGTGGGCAAGACCGCCATTGTGGAGGGTCTGGCGCAGCGCATCGTCAACGAGGAGGTGCCGGAAACGCTCAAGGGCAAGAAAGTGCTGTCGCTGGACATGGCCGCACTGCTGGCCGGGGCGAAGTACCGTGGCGAATTCGAGGAGCGCCTGAAATCCGTGCTGAAGGAGCTGGCGCAGGACGAGGGCAACAACATCGTATTCATCGACGAGCTGCATACCATGGTCGGCGCAGGCAAGGCCGAGGGCGCGATGGATGCGGGCAACATGCTCAAGCCCGCACTGGCGCGCGGCGAGCTGCATTGCATCGGTGCGACCACGCTGGACGAATACCGCAAATACATCGAGAAGGATGCCGCGCTGGAGCGCCGCTTCCAGAAGGTGCTGGTGGATGAACCGACCGTGGAGGCGACTATCGCCATCCTGCGCGGCTTGCAGGAAAAGTACGAGCTGCACCATGGCGTGGAAATCACCGACCCGGCCATCGTCGCCGCGGCTGAATTGTCGCATCGCTACATCACCGACCGCTTCCTGCCGGACAAGGCGATCGACCTGATCGACGAAGCCGCCGCGCGCATCAAGATGGAAATCGACTCCAAGCCGGAAGTGATGGACAAGCTCGACCGCCGCCTGATCCAGTTGAAGATCGAGCGCGAGGCGGTGAAGAAGGAAAAGGACGAGGCCTCGAAGAAGCGCATGCAGCTGATCGAGGATGAGATCGCCAAGCTGTCGCGCGAATATGCCGACCTGGAAGAAATCTGGAAGGCGGAGAAGGGTGCGGCACAGGGCGCGGCGCATGTGAAGGAAGAGATCGACCGCGTGCGCGCCGAAATTACCCGCCTGCAGCGCGAAGGCAAGCTGGAGCAGGTGGCCGAGCTGCAATACGGCAAGCTGCCGCAGCTCGAAGCGAAACTGAAAGAAGCCGCGCAGCGCGAAGCCGAAGGCGGGCAGAAGAACAAACTGCTGCGCACCCAGGTCGGGGCGGAAGAGATTGCCGAGGTGGTGAGCCGCGCCACCGGCATCCCGGTTTCCAAGATGATGGAAGGCGAGCGCGACAAGCTGCTGACGATGGAGGGCAAGCTGCACGAGCGCGTGGTGGGGCAGGACGAGGCGGTGCGGCTGGTGAGCGATGCGATCCGCCGCTCGCGCTCCGGGCTTGCCGACCCGAACCGCCCCTATGGCTCCTTCCTGTTCCTTGGCCCGACCGGCGTGGGCAAGACCGAGCTGTGCAAGGCGCTGGCCGGCTTCCTGTTCGATTCCGAAGATCACCTGATCCGCATCGACATGAGCGAATACATGGAGAAGCATTCCGTCGCACGCCTGATCGGCGCGCCGCCCGGCTACGTGGGCTACGAGGAGGGTGGCGGCCTGACCGAAGCGGTACGCCGCAAACCTTACAGCGTCATCCTGCTTGATGAAGTGGAGAAGGCGCACCCGGACGTGTTCAACGTGTTGCTGCAAGTGCTGGACGATGGCCGCATGACCGACGGGCAGGGGCGCACCGTGGATTTCAAGAACACGGTGGTGGTGATGACTTCCAACCTCGGCAGTCAGATGATCCAGCAGATGTCCGGCGACGATTACCAGGTCATCAAGCTGGCCGTGATGGGCGAAGTGAAAAGCTATTTTCGTCCCGAGTTCATCAACCGCATCGATGAGGTGGTGGTGTTCCACGCGCTGGACGAGAAGAACATCAAGTCCATCGCACGTATCCAGCTGGGCTATCTGGAAAAACGTCTGGCTGCAATGGAAATGAAGCTGGAGGTAACCGATGCCGCGCTGGCAGAAATCGCCACGGCAGGTTTCGACCCGGTGTATGGCGCACGGCCGCTGAAGCGCGCGATTCAGGGGCAGCTGGAGAACCCGCTGGCCAAGGCCATACTCGAAGGCCGCTTTGCAGCGAAAGACACCATCAAGGTAGACTGCAAGGGCGGGGTGATGCGGTTTGAAAAGGGCTAGTGTCGCGAACCGGAAATAACAAAACATGAAACGGCGTCTTTTTTCGCCATGCGGCGTTGCAGCCCCTTGCCGTATACCCCATACGGTTGCGGGTCTGCGCCTTGCCTGGCAAAAAAATCCATCCGTTTCATTTGTTCCGTTATTTCGGGTTCGCGACACTAGTCACGCGTACTGATTCATTGATTGTTAGAAAACTCTGGATAAACAATATGCAGATGAAATATGTATTCGGCTCCCCGGCTAAATCTTCCGGACCATTGCACAAGCTGGGGGCTTTGATTGTGACTGTGGCACTGGTTGGTTTAGTGTTGATGTTTTCGGCGGTGCTGCTCGTCATCATCATGACTCTCGGCACGATAGCCTGGGCATATCTGTGGTGGAAAAACCGCGAGCTGCGCAAACAGATGCGCGACTTTCACCATCGCGCAATGGAGCAGGAGCAAATGGTGAGGGATGGCCAGGTGTTTGAGGGCGAAGTGTATGAGGGCGAAGTGATTCGTGTGGTTGACTCTCAGAATGAGAGATGAGTGTTGGCAGCCTTGTGAAGGGCGCAACCTGAAAGGGAATAACCATGGGTGACTCACTGCACATCGTCTGTCCGCATTGCGACGGCGTGAATCGCGTACCAGCCGCCAAGCTGGGCGAACAGCCCGTTTGCGGCAAGTGCAGACAACCCCTGTTCGATGCGCACCCTGTAGAACTGGGCAGCAGCAACTTCACGCAGCACATCAACCGCAACGATATTCCGGTGCTGGTGGATTTCTGGGCGCCGTGGTGCGGCCCATGCCGCATGATGGCCCCCGCTTTCGTGCAGGCTGCCCAGCAACTGGAACCCGGGATGCGTCTGGCGAAACTAAACACCGAGGAGGCACAGGAACTCGGTGCGCGTTACAACATCCGCAGCATCCCTACACTCGCGTTGTTTCGGGGCGGGCGTGAGATTGCGCGTCAGGCCGGTGCGATGGACGCTGCTGGTATCGTGCGCTGGGCGCGCAGCAAGGCCTGATTCCACCGCTCCCATGCCTGCCACTCCACCCGATGCCCTGCTCTTTATTACCCCAGGCTGCCCGCACTGCCCATCTGTATTACAGGGGCTGAACGAGCTGGTGAAGCAGGGGCTGGTCGGGAAGCTGACGGTGGTAGATGTTGCCGAACATCCCGAACAGGGTGCAGAACATGGCGTGCGCGCGGCCCCTTGGTTGCGCCTCGGCCCGTTCACGCTCACCGGCGCACATAGCCCTGCCGAGCTGCGCCAGTGGGCCGAGTGGGCGAGCGGCGAAGAAGGAATCGCGCACTATGTTGAACATCTGTTAAGGCAGGGCGGCTACCAGCAGGCCGCAGCATTTATCGACGCAGATACGCAACGCCTCAAGCCGCTGCTCTCCATCGTCGCCAATCCCGGGGCCAAAATTGAAGTACGCCTTGGCGCCAGTGCGCTGCTGGAAGCGCATGCCAACACTCCGGCGCTGCAAAGGCTGCTGCCGCAGCTGGGCGAACTTACCCGCCATGCCGATCATCGCGTGCGCGCCGACGCATGCCACCTGCTCGGCCTCACCGGCAGCGCAGCCGCACGCACACATGTTGAAATCTGCCGCAACGATGCTCATGAAGAAGTGCGGGAAATAGCAGAAGAGGCGATGGAAGAACTGGGGAAGAATGCGAAAACGTAGCGTGGTAGCGCTATCTCGCCATGTCAGGTTGAAACTTTGCCGAAATATCTACGGACTCATGCATTGCTGTATGCGTGTCCAACGCCATGACAGGCAAATCCTCGCGGCGCAGGTTTAGCGCCTCCAGCACTTTCAGCGCCGCGTAGGCATCGTTTGCCGCGTAGCGCATTTGCTGCGGGGTGAGTTGGGGTTGTGACCAGTTGGAAGTGGTCACATGGCGGGACTTGGCAAAGCGCTGCTTAAGCACCAATCCCACCGCCGCCCGGACGCCCATCTCTTTGTGATATCCGTCCCTGCTGAAGACCGTATTGAGATCGACCACCGCATTGAAATGCACGCCCAGTTTTGCGTGGATATGCCTGCGGTCCGATCTAAGGCCGAAGCCAACCTTGATGACCTGTTCGGATTGCAGCAGCCCCATCAGGAACGGATGCCCGTCCGTCCGGTACAGTTGAAACAGATAGGCCTTGTTGTGCAGCGCAAACTGCACCACGTGCGGCCCTTCGCTGACATCGCCGGTGACAAACGTTGGCCTGGATTCAGTATCGAATCCAACGACGCACGCAGCCTTGATTTCGGCAGCGGCGGATGCAAATTCTTCCTTGCTGGATGGCACATGGATATCTTCCAGCGTGAGGCCGACAAACTGCTCCAGCAGCGCGATCTCGGTTTTGGTTGGGGCGATTTTGTTCATGTGATGAGAGAACCTGATGCTTTATTCTGGGACGCGCTACAGTGTAGCTTCTCTTGAATACGAACAGTGTCCTGTTCCCCAATTATTCCTGCGGCCACCGCATCATCGAAACTACTGGCATTGCAGCTAAACCGTGCGCTGTGCCAGAATCAGTCACACCCACAAAAAGCCTGCGCGCACATGCCCTTTGCCATTGAAGGAATTCAGACCATCCTCGGTGAGATCCTCGATGCCCACCCGGCGGGCATGTCTGAATATGATTTGCTGATGGGGCTGTCCGAGCGCAATGTCAGCCTGTTCAACGATGATTACTTCCAAAGTCCCCTCGGACTGTTTCAGCGTCACTTCCTGCTGTTTCATTGCCTGTATCTGCTGCGCGACAAACTGCGCGCGACTCGGCAAGGGGACATGAAGATACATTGTCTGGCCATTCAGCTCATGCCTTATAGCCGCAACCCGTCCGACCACCCCGCACTGCCTGATACACTCGCCGGCTACTACCTTGATCTGGACAACCTCAAATCTACCGATGAGTCAGATATATTACGTCTACTCGATAATTTCTGGCAAAAATTTGCAGGCGAGGATCAACGTGATGAGGCCTTGGCCGTGATGCAACTGACGCACCCCACCAGCTATCCCGTCATCAAGCAGCAATATCGCCGCCTTGCCATGCAGTGGCACCCTGATCGAGGGGGCGAGCCTGCCCAGTTCCAGCGGCTTGAATGGGCAATGGGGATATTGCGGATCTTGTACCAATGATTTTCCAGGTACGCGATTGTCGTTCTCATCTGGATGTATGACTGCATCGAAGCGGGCTCTGAGTAGATGCTGCTAAGTGCTACCGTTCAGCTAATTTCTGCGGGCAGCGATCGACTAGGGAGAAAAGCTGCCGGTTTTATCGGTCCGAATTGCCGGAGCCATCGCCCCGATGTCAAGCTTGGTCTTAAGACGGTAAGTCACCTGACCTGATTTATTCTGCAGCAGGTCGGTCACGAATCGGATGCTCTCGATCAGGTCGACCGTCGCGATAACCTTGAATTCCGCCTCACCGTATGCTGGCACGGTCGGTAACTCATTGAGCGCGCCTTCTGCGACCTCGTAATCATTTAAGAATGTTTTGTAGCTCATCCCACGCAGGTTCAGCTGTGTTGCATTGGGATTCACTACGCGCATGCCAATCTCAAACCTTGGCACGAGGCCCTCAGAGGCCAGTGGCTTGAAAGAAGTAACGCCTACCGAGGGGGTCTCGAAATCTCCACGTAGCGACGTGCAACCTGCGCCAAGGCAAACCCAGAGGCAGAGCAGAATCAGGAATGATCCGGAATGTTTGCGGCGAGCGTATGTCAGGGCTTCTGTATAAATTTGTTTCATGCTGCTCATGATAAGGATAGATAGGTCAACG
>JAUQWW010000076.1 GCA_030834965.1 Gallionellaceae bacterium
AGTGCAGCCATGCATGCGGATGGATGATCTGCGCAATGCGCGCAGTATCGGCCCGATTGCGCAAGTGGGGCGCAATCAACGCGCACTGTTCAATCTCCCCTCTCCCTCTGGGAGAGGGGCAGGGGGAGAGGGTGTCTCCGAAAAACTTATTCTCGTTGCCATGGGCGGAATGGAATTCCGCCTGCCGATGGAACACTGGCCAACTATCCCCGGTGTGCGCTGGCTGATCCCGCAAGCATGGGGAATAGCCCGTGGCGACATGACGCCTTTTGAAAGCCTGGCGTTGCTGTTCAGCGATGTGCTGGCGTCATGCGATGCGGTGCTGACCAAGCCGGGCTACGGCACCTTTGCCGAAGCCGCTTGCGCGGGGGTGCCTGTGTTGTATGTTGCGCGGCGTGACTGGCCGGAGGAGCCGTATCTGGTGCAGTGGTTGCGGCAAAATGGAGTGTGCCTTGAAGTGGAGCGTGATCGTTTGCAGGGCGGTGATCTTGGAGAAATGTTGCACGATTTGTGGTTGCAGCCTAAGCCGCCTGCGCCTGTTGCCAGTGGCGCGGAGGAGGCGGCGGAGATTTTGGCGGGGATGTTGTAGCGCATGCGGCACAGGCCGTTCGTGTTGAGCCTGTCTAAACATGAATGGCCGAATACAAATCAACTTCGTAGTGGACGGCCCCGAGAAGTTGATTTGTATTTTAAATGAGTTGGCATGCTCATCCGGCGGAACCGCTATGGGTTCCGCAAACTTGCCTACTTCTTCGCCCCCATCCCCAGCGCCCTCAACCTGCTTTGTTCCAGCTGCCCTTTATCCGGCTGATCCAGCCAGCCCTGCAGATTGTCCGCCACCAGATCGGTGAGCGCATGTATCCAGTCCGGCCGTTCATTGAGGCAGGGAATGTAGTGGTATTCGCCACCACCGGCGTGCAGAAATTCGTCCCTTACTTCCATCGCAATTTCCTCCAGCGTTTCCAGGCAATCGGCGACGAAGCCGGGGCAGACCACGTCCACGCGCCGGGTTTTCAGCCTGCCCAGCCGCTCCAGCGTGGCCGCGGTATAGGGCTGGAGCCATTCGGCGCGACCGAAGCGCGACTGGAAGGTGATGAAATATTGATCCTCGCTCAACCCCAGCTGTTCCGCGATCAATCGTCCGCTCTTCTGGCATTCGCAGTGATAGGGGTCGCCCTTGTCCAGTGTGTAGCGCGGCAGGCCGTGAAAGCTCATCACCAGCTTGTCCGGGCGTCCGTGCAGCGTCCAGTAGTCACGGATGTTCTGTGCGGTGGCCTTGATGTATCCGGGGCGGTCGTGGAAATGCTTGATGGTGCGCAGCGCCGGGGTGTTGCGCATGGCTTGCAGCTCGGCGAATGCGACATCGCAGGCAGTGGCGGTCGTGCTGGCGGCGTATTGCGGATACAGCGGCACGAGCAGGATGCGCTGGCAATTCTGCTCCTTGAGTTTTGCCAGCACGCTGGGAATGGAGGGGTTGCCGTAGCGCATGGCGTATTCCACCACGATGCCTTTGCTGCGCTCGCCCAGATAACCTTGCAGCAATGCGGCCTGGCGCTCGGTGTGCACCTTGAGCGGCGAGCCTTCAGGCATCCAGATGCTGGCGTATTTTGCGGCGGATTTTTTTGGCCGTGTATTGAGGATGATGCCGTTCAGGATGAGCCACCACGCAGCCCTGGGGATTTCCACCACGCGCGGGTCGCCCAGAAATTCACGCAGATAGGGCCTGACCGCTGCGGCTGTCGGCGCTTCAGGTGTGCCGAGGTTGATGAGCAGCACGGCGGTTTTTTCCGGCGTGCCGTGGGTGTAAGAGGGTTCGGTTGCGTAGCTCATAATGATCCTAAAAAGCGACCACAGAGGCACAGAGACACGGATAACAACTTGAATCAGAAAATTTAATCACGAGCGGTTGGGCGTGAAAATTAATGATTTTGCTTTTCTCTGTGTCTTTAGTGTCTCTGTGGCGGAAGTTTTTAATGCTGCGACAACGCACTGCTGAGCAGCTTTGCGGTGACATCCACAATGGGAATCACCTTTTCGTAGTTCATGCGCTTGGGGCCGACCACCGCCAGCGTGCCGATGACCTGGCCATTGCTGGCGTAGGGTGCGCTGATTACGCTGCACTCGTCCAGCCCGGCCAGTCCCGATTCGCTGCCGACAAAGATGTGCAGGCCCGGCGCACGGCGGCTGGCGTCCAGCAGTTGCAGCAATTCGGTTTTCTGCTCGAACACGCCGAACAGCTTGCGTAACTGGTTCATGTCGGCGGACAGGTCATTCACGTGCAGCAGGTTGCGTTCGCCGCTGATGACGTAATCCTCGTTCTTTTTTGCAGTAAGCTCGTCGCCCGCGGCAATGGCGGCAGTCATCAGCGCAGTCATGTCGTGGCGCAGCTGGTGCAGTTCGTTCTGTATGCGCAGGCTGATGTCCTGAAATGCGCAGCCGGCGTAATGCTGGCTGAGAAAGTTGCCTGCCTCGGTGAGTTGCGACTGGTCGTAGTCCTTGTCCGTGGCCAGCACACGATTTTCCACCTCGCCGTCCGGCATGACGATGATGAGCAGCACGCGTTTTTCGGACAGGCGCAGGAACTCGATCTGGCGGACCGTGATGGTCGGACGCCTCGGCGTGGCGACAACGCCGGCGAAATGGGTGAGTTCGGATAGCAGGTTGGAAGCCTGCATCATCAGGCGCGAGGGGTTGTCCGGGTGCAACTGGTATTTGAGTTGCTGCACATGCGCGCTGTCTAGCGGTTGCACCACGAGCAGGGTGTCGATGAACAGACGATAGCCCAGCGCAGTGGGAACGCGGCCGGCCGAGGTGTGGGGGCTGCTCACCAAACCCATCTCCTCGAGGTCGACCATTACGTTGCGGATGGTGGCGGGGCTGATTTCCAGACCGGAGAATTGTTGCAAGGCGCGCGAACCGACCGGCTGGCCATCGCTGATGTAGCGCTCCACCAGGGTTTTGAGCAGAATTTGTGCGCGGTCGTTAAGCATGATGCATCATTCTAGCACTGGTGTTTTTCTTGCTCATATCTATGTTGCCGTCACCCGGCACTGGTTGCTTGCCGGGGACCAGTCAGGCACAATCATTCCCTGCTCTTGCTAAAGGTTCTAAATTGCCGTATTCAGGCTGCGAAAATGGATAAATATTCGATGATTCTGCAAAGGTTTGGACGTGGGTGATGAAAGTAAGCTGTACCCCAAAGTAGCGGGGGCTTTGACACGGGCTGAAGCGGCATTTCCGGCAGCGCTCGCGAGAGACTTTGCACGCATTTTGCAGCGTATCGAATTGTTCTGGGGTAGCTGTGAAGTGGTCACCTACCTCAACTCGCTCATTCTCGGGGATGGTGCCGATGGCACGGGCCGCCCGCATCGCACCGGCCGCCGGGGTTTTCCTGCGGAAGTATTGCAAGATATTGTTCATCTGAAGCAGGTTCATGAGTTCTTGTTCCCGGCACTCAGCGCCTGCCCTTATGACCCTTTTAGCGGCCTGGAAGGGATGGTGCATGAGAGGACTTCCGCCGGCAGTTCTGACACGGTGGGTTTTGAAAGCGCGCTTGGTCAGCAGGCGGGCGCAGCGGGACAAGGCAGCGATGGCGCCGCATCCGCCTCGACGTTGCCTCACCCCTTCGGTTATTTGCGCAGCCAGAATAGAACAGGCGCCGCAGAGCATGCCAAAGAGCGAGTTGAATGGCCCGTGATACACACGCAGCGTGAACTGGTGGAAAGTTCAGAGCTGTGGCGGAGCGGGGCAAATATTTATGCCCTTCAGGGCAAACTCGTTGGCGAAATTCTTGTGCACTATGGCATTGTAGATGAGCGCACTCTGCGCATCGTGCGCCGCATGCAGGAGAGGTCAGAGCGCAAAGGTGAAGCGATCGGTCAGATACTCGTCGAAATTGGAATCATCAAGCAGGATGACTTGATCCGGGCGCTCTGCATCCAGAGCGGCGTGCTGATGGTGGACATATTGGCAACCAGTATTCCGTACGAAACCCTCAAGACCGTTCCCACCGCAAAAGCTCGCGAGAAGCAGGTGGTTCCGGTCGGCATCTACTATGACACCCTTTTCCTTGCTGTCGCCGACCCGTTCGGGTTCAAGGACAGCCCCTTCTTTACGATATTGACCGGGTACAAAATAACCCCTGTCTTTGCGCCGTATCATGAAATTGTCAACCGCCTGAAGCTGCACGGTTTCGGCATGAGCACGGGCGAAGCCAAGGAAGAGTTTCGCAATCTGGCCATGCAGACGGCTGAGTTTTCTCCCGGCATGCCTGTGGTTGAAGAACCCGTTTACTCAGATGTCTCGGAGAATGATTCAACCATCATCAGCCTGGTGAACAAGATGATGCTCAATGCCATTGAGGCAGGGGCGTCGGATATTCATATCGAGTTGTTCCAGGGCAAAACGGAATCCAGCATTCGTTTCCGCCGCGACGGGTATATGGAAAATTTCTCGGATTTCCCGAGCGCTTATCATAATGCCGTAGTGTCGCGCATCAAGATCATGTCAGGCCTGGATATTTCCGAAAAACGCCGGCCGCAGGATGGCAAGATCTCATTCAATACGCCGGACGGCAGGCGGATCGATCTGCGCGTGGCGACCATCCCCACCATGCGCGGCGCAGAGTTCGTCACGATCCGTATCCTGTCTTCCGGCGAACCGCTGCCGCTTTTCGATCTGGGCATGGAAGAGCGCGACATGAAAATGTTTCGCGAGTCCTTCCAGCGTCCGTACGGGCTCATTCTGGTATGCGGACCGACCGGCAGCGGCAAAACGACCACGCTGCATTCGGTTTTGAAGGAGCTGAACACGGGCGATCGCAAGATATGGACGGTAGAAGACCCGGTGGAAATCGTGCAGGAGAATCTTTGCCAGGTACAGGTCAACACCAAGATCGGCATGACCTTTGCCGCTGTGCTGCGCTCGTTTCTGCGTGCCGACCCCGACATCATCATGATTGGCGAAATGCGCGACCAGGAGACTGCAAAGATCGCACTGGAGGCTTCCATGACCGGGCATCTGGTGCTGTCCACGCTGCACACCAATTCGGCCACCGAAACGGTGGCGCGATTGCTGGACCTGGGCATTGACCCCTACAATCTTTCCGACGCGTTGCTGGCAATTGTTGCGCAACGGCTTGCACGCAAGTTGTGCCCTGCCTGCGCAAGGCGCGAAGAGGCATCCGCAGCGGATATGGAGAATTTGGCCAACGAGTACTGGCTGTCGGTGCATGCGAATCCGCCGTCTGCGGCGGAACGCGATGCGATCATTCAACGGTGGCGTAAGGCTTTTGGCACCGATGGCAAGCTCTATCTCGCCCACGCTGTGGGCTGCAAGATGTGCAGCGGGGGATACAAGGGGCGCATCGGGCTGTATGAACTATTGCCGGCTACTCCCGCCATGCGCCGTTTGATCCGTCAGCGATCAGCGGCAACGGAATATCTCGCAGCAGGCGTTGCCGGGGGGATGCGTACGCTAAAACAGGATGGAATCGAAAAAGTTATCCGGGGGGTTACTGATATAATGCAAGTCCGTAGCGTTTGTGTTTGACTGGGTCTGTTGCGCAGCTGCTACGTTGAGGGGGACATGCCTGTTGATGCAGGCAGTACACACTATAAGAAAATAATGGGGCAACCACACAAACGTGGGTTGAATATCGCCGCTGTCAAGATGCGCAAGAATTTCCTAACACGATACGTTGCAGCTGCAGTCGTTCTGGCTGCTGCATTCCCATTTTCAAATACAGCTCAGGCGCTGAACATCGGCGAGGTCGTATCGCAAAGCAGGATTGGGGAGCCGCTGCGCACTCAAATAGAACTGACGGGAAGTGGCAATGAAACTGTCGATGAAACCTGTCTGTCCCTGATTGCGCCCGACCAGGGTGAGGAAGGGGCAAGCGAGTTTGTGACCGTGGCCAAACTGGCGGTAAAGACGGAAGGAAAGCGGCAGTTCGTGGTCATCAGTTCGCACAGGCCTTACAACGACCCGTTTCTCCGAATAAAGCTGCAGGTCAGATGCGTAGGCACAGGCCATATCGTCAAGTCATTTACCATTCTGCCGGATTTCGTCGACGTGCTGCCGGTCACTGCCCCGGTCACTGCCCCGGTTGCTGCTGCGGCAACAAGCAGCGTAGTTGCTGCAGGCTCATCGGCTGCAGGCAGGAACGACAAGGCTCCTGGTGATGATCGGGATATTCTGGCGGAATACGCGAAAAAACACCCACGCCGCAGCAAACATAGAGCCACTGCCGCTATACGAGATGATTCCGGCGCGAGCGGGCAGCTTGCTTCAGTAAGGGGCGAGTCGTCTGCGCAGACCGTACGCAGCAACCGGGGCAAGTCAGAATCTTTCAGGCTCAGGCTTTCGGGCGAGCCGCTTGACGAATCGCGCATCGGCAAAATCAGTCAGGAAGAACGCAGCTTGTTGCGGGCACGGCAAAAATTGCTGGATGCCGATGATCAGATGGCCAGTTTCCTGGCCCTGCAGGATCAGGTCAAGCAATTGCAGGCAGAGCTCAGTGTGGTCAAGCTGCAGCTTGGGCAGTTGGGTGTCAGTTCGCCAGCCGGAGCGTCATCGGATGCGTCTGCCCAGCTTGCACCCTCCCAGGAAAACGATCCACTACTGGCGCAACAGACAGCGGCAGCGACCGTGCAGCCAGCAGAGGCGACAGCAGATGACGTGCAGACTCAGCAGGATCAGAATGTGCGTCCGGCAAAACAAAGAAAACCCAAGATGCAGCGCGGCCCCATCATCATGGGGTTGCTGGCCTTGCTTGGCTTGTTGCTGGGGTTGCGCTATTACCTGCGTATACGCACACAATCCGCCGCCGCAAAACCTGTATTGAAACGCTCGGCGGTCGCGCCTGTTGCCGTGCCCGAACCGGCTGGCGCTCCTGCGCCTGCGCCGGCATCCCAACCGTCCATGCAGACAAAAATTGCACAGCCAGGGGCGAAGCCGGCTGCAAAGCCCGCGGCAAAACCCTCTGCAGTAAGACCGCCTGCATCCATGGCTGGCAGCGCAGCACCGCCAAAGTCGACGATTGCGCCGCCTGCGGCGAAAAAAATGGCGGCGCCATCCCCCATGGCGGCTTCTCCTGCTCATGAAAAGACCCAGGAGGAATTGGCAGAAGCCGATTCGATTATCGAAGAAGCCGAGCTTTATGCGATTCACGGCCATCCGGACCGTGCAGTCCTGATATTGAAAGAATTGATCCAGCAGCACGCAACCAAAACGGAAGCGTGGATGTTGTTATTCTCTATTTATTCTTCTCTGAAAAAAGCGCCGGAGTTCGAGAAGGCTGCCCGGGATTTTATCAAGGCCAACAAAGACAGCGCCCTATGGCTGGAAATTCAGGCATTGGGACGTTCGGTCGATTCAGGTAATGTGCTGTATGCCGATTCCGGCATGACAGGCGCTGCTGCATCTGCGCTACAACCCGTATTAGGCAAGCGCCCGCTGCTCGGGGATATATTGCTGGCGATGGGAGCGCTGTCCATAAAGGACATGGAAAAATGTCTGGGCGAATTTGATCCGAAAGTCGATGGCCGCTTCGGAGGCTTCCTGATCAAGCGCAACATGATTACGGAAGCGCAGCTCGAAGCTGCGTTGCAGCAACAGCAACGGAACAACGAAGCAAATACCCATCAAGCCCAGGATGCTTCCAAAGCAGAGGATGCTCCTAACGCAGAAGATGTTTCGGAGCCAAAGAAGCAGGCGCTGCCGGCATTGGAATTTGAGCCCCCTGCAATGGATTTGCCGAAAATGACTAAATCGCTGGAAAGCAATCAGACTCCGACTGGCGATCAGACGCCGGATAAGTAAGCCTGGCTGCGGGTAAAAGCTTCACGGCAACAAAACGGTTTATTCCGGAGTGAGTTTGCCGGCGTACATCACTTCTTTCAGCAACGGCACCGATGGCAAGCGCTGCAGGCGCAGGCTGTGTGCATCCAGCGCATCCAGCAGTGCAAGCAAGGCAGGCAGGTCGCGCCGTCCATGACGCAGCAGATATTGCGTCACTTCATTTGGCAGCATGAAGCCACGCGCTTGCGCATGCTGTTCCAGGGCTTGCGCCTTTTCAGTGTCACTCAGTGCGTGCACCTGATACACCATCCCCCAACCCAGCCGGGTACGCAGATCGTCACGCAAGCTTAGATGAGAGGGGGCGGCTGCGCCGCTCACCAGCAGCATGCCGCCGCTTTCGCGCACCCGATTGTAGAGGGTAAACAGCGCGACCTGAGCGGCGTCATCCAGGGTTTCCACATCGTCCACGGCAACGACCTGGGCAGGCTCGGGAACTGCCCCCCGCGCATAGGTGGCAGACTGTTCAAGGATGTGTCCCTGTCCCACCGCTGCCTGCAGCAGATGGCTCTTGCCGCAGCCCGTCTCGCCCCACAGGTAGAAACACCGTTCACTCGCGGTTTCAGCGAGGGCGTGGCGCAATGCCGAGAGCAGTTCAATATTGCGTCCCGCGACAAAATTATCCAGCGTGGGCACCCACTCGGGCGCAATATCAAGCAGTAGCTGTGTCATGAAGAATCAATCGCGATATAAGGGGCTGGCCAGATACCAGTCCCTCGCGTGGCGCAGCATGACCAGCAGGGTGGCGGACAGCGGAAGGGCAAGCAAGATGCCGAAGAAGCCGAACAATTGCCCGAAAGCGAGCAACGCAAAAATGACCACGAGCGGATGCAGGCCGATCCGATCGCCCACCAACCACGGCGTGACCAGCATCCCTTCCAGCAATTGCCCGAAAGCGAACACCCCCCACACCGCCAACACGGCGGTGAAATGGTCAAACTGCGTGAAGGCGGCAAGGGTGGCCAGCACAAGCCCGGTAATCATGCCGAGGTAGGGAACGAATACCAGCATGCCGGAAACGATGCCGATCGGCAGCGCGAACTCCAACCCGGTGAGCCACAAAGCCAGCGCATAGAACACGCTCATCAGCAGCATGGTCGCCATCTGCCCGCGCAGGAATTCGGCCAGCACGCGATCCACTTCCTGGGCGATTACCGACACTTTGGCGTGCCGGCTGCGTGGAATGGCTTGCTCGATGCGCGCCAGCAACAGCGGCCAGTCGCGCAACAGATAGAACAGAGCCAGCGGAATCAGCGCCAAATTGATCAACATCGCCAGCAGCGCAGCTCCGCCGCCGCCCAGCCAGGGCAGCGCTTTGGCGGCGGCTCCGCCGGCGCTCTGCCAATGGCTGGCCAGCAGATCTTTGAGCGTGGCGTTGTCCCAAGCCAGCGTGATGCCGAAGTGCTGCTGCAAATAGGGTAATACCTTGGTACGTGCCGCATCAAGCAGTTCCGGCAGGCGCGTCATCAAGAGATTAATCTCCCTCTGCAGCAAGGGCAGCGTGATCAGTACCAACAATACGAACGCGCCCAGCAGCGTAACCATCACCAGCAATGTGGCCAGCGTCCGGGGCAATTTCCAGGCGCACAGCCGGTCCACCCATGGGTCGCAGATATAGGCGAGAATGGCCGCCGCAACAAATGGCGTGAGGATGGGGCTGAGCAGATATACCAGCCAGCCGAGCACGGCGGCAATCGCAATCCACTGCAGTGCGGCGAAGCGTTGAAAGGTCATTTAGGGTAAAATCCGCCAATTGAAATTTGTCTGCCGAAACGGCCTGCACTTTATCCCGAAGAAAGCGAGAACTCAACTTGAGCTTACCCAATAACAGCCTTTCCTACCGTGATGCCGGCGTGGATATCGACGCGGGCGACCGCCTGGTGGAGAACATCAAACCCTATGCCAGGCGCACGATGCGTCCGGAAGTGCTGAGCGGCATCGGCGGCTTCGGCGGGCTGGTCGAAATTTCCAAGAAATACCGCGAGCCAGTGCTGGTTTCCGGCACCGACGGCGTCGGCACGAAATTGAAGCTGGCATTCGAACTCAATCGTCATGACACCGTGGGCATCGACCTGGTGGGAATGAGCGTCAACGACATTCTGGTGCAGGGCGCCGAACCGCTGTTTTTCCTCGACTATTTCGCCTGCGGCAAGCTGGACGTGGATGCGGCCACCGAAGTCATCAAGGGCATCGCGGCGGGCTGCGAACAGGCTGGCTGCGCATTGATCGGCGGCGAGACGGCGGAGATGCCCGGCATGTATCCGGTGGGAGAATATGACCTCGCCGGTTTCGCGGTGGGCGTGGTGGAAAAGGCAAACATCATCACCGGCGACAACGTTCGCCCCGGTGACGTGGTGCTGGGGCTCGCGTCCAATGGCGCTCACTCCAACGGCTACTCGCTGGTGCGCAAAATTATCGAACGCAGCAAACCCGACCTCAACGCCAGATTCGACGGCGAGCGCACGCTGGCCGATTGCATCATGGCGCCCACGCGCATCTACGTGAAGCCGCTGCTGGCGCTGATGCAAAAGCTGACGGTGAAAGGCATGGCGCACATCACCGGCGGCGGCCTGACGGAAAACGTGCCGCGTGTGCTGCCGCAAAATGTGGTGGCCAAGCTGGACAGCAAAGCCTGGCATACCCCCAAACTGTTCGATTGGCTGCGTGCAGAGGGCAACGTGGCGCAGCAGGAAATGTTCCGCACGTTCAACTGCGGCATCGGCATGGTCGTGATCGTCGCCGAGCAAGATGCCGCTGCGGCAATCAGTCAGCTCACAGCCGCGGGGGAAACCGTGTGGGCCATCGGAACCATCCAGGCACGTTCAGGCGATGAGGCACAGACACAAGTCCGATAACGGGACGATGAAGTCCATCGTCATCCTGATCTCCGGCCGCGGCAGCAACATGCAGGCGCTGCTGGAAGAACACCTGCCCTGCCGCGTGGCAGCGGTCATCAGCAACCGCGCCGATGCCCAGGGGCTGGCAATCGCCAGACAGCATGGCATCGCCACGGAAGTCGTGTCGCATCGCGATCATCTGGATCGCGAATCATTCGATGTCGCGCTGGCCACCACTATCGACCGCTACCACCCGGATCTCGTCGTGCTTGCCGGCTTCATGCGCATCCTCACGCCTCAATTCGTGTCACGCTATCAAGGCAAGCTCATCAACATCCACCCTTCGCTGTTGCCCGCATATGGTGGCCTCGATACACATGCGCGCGCACTTCGGGATGGCGTGAAAATTCACGGCTGCACCGTGCATTTCGTTACCCACGATCTGGACAATGGTCCGATCATCATTCAGGCAGCGGTGCCGGTGCTCAGGGATGACACGCCGGAGACACTGGCGGCGCGTGTGTTGCGCGAAGAGCATCGCATCTATCCGCAGGCCATCCGCTGGTTTTGTGACGGTCATCTCAGCCTGGATGCGGAGGGCAAGGTGCTGCTGAAACGCAGGGAGCAGCCTGGCTCCACGCTTGTTGCACCGGGGCTGGAATAAATTCATGCGTGGCATTGCGCGCATGGTTTTCTGGCTGCTGTTGTGTGCTGTTGCGCAGCAGGTGCAGGGCGCGCCACAGCCCCGCGTGGTTTCACCATCCGCCCCGAACCAGATCGAGCGTATTCAGGCCAGTTACGATGTGCTCAAGGGCAGCATCAAGATTGCCACCATTTCGGAAACCTATACCCGCAAGCAGGATCGCTACCATATTGAAAGCGTGAGCAAGGCAGTCGGTCTGCTCGCCGTGTTCAAACCGGAAACGGTCCGCACCACCAGCGAGGGCACACTGACAGCGAAAGGACTGCGCCCACATACTTTTATCCAGACGCGCGAACTCGATACGGAGCGAAATGTGCGCGCCGATCTGGACTGGGGTGCAAACCGCATTACGCTGACAGACCGCAATGGCAAGCGCACGCAGCCGCTGCAAGGCCCGACGCAGGACAGGCTGAGCGCAATGTACCAGTTCATGTTCATGGCGCTGCAGGATGCAACAGCGCTCAGCTTCAACATGACCAACGGCAGCAAGGTGGACGATTATGGCTACAACATCACGCCGAACCAGAGCGTGACGGTTCCGCTCGGAACATTCAAGGCGCTGTATCTGGTCAGCACACCGGAGCCCGGCAGCTTGCGGCAAACTGAAATCTGGCTGGCGACGGAGCACGCCAACTTTCCGTACAAGATGGTCATCACCGAATCGAATGGCGATAAACTCACGCAGGTATTGACTCGATTTGATGTTGAGCGATGATCGCTGCCCTACGCAAGCCCGCATTTCGCATCGCCCTCGCCCTTATACTTTCCGTCCTTCTGCACAGTTCAGTGATGTGGGCGCCGGATATGCGATTCGCGCACAGGGAGGTGGTGCTGCCGCCGCTCACGGCCACACTTGAACCACTGGTTGTTCCCGTCGTGGTACCGGAACTCGTTCCCAAGCCTGCACCGAAACACAGAACTGCCAGCAAACCCGGGCGAGCCCATCCGCCCGAGCCCACGGTTGAGCCTGCAACCCCATCACAATCCGCAGTAGCACCTGCAATCACGCTGGCAGAGCAGGAGCAGACTGGCGTTGCCGAGCCGGCGCCGGAATCTGTGCCACGTATCGAACCGAAACCCCCTGCTGTTGCAGCCGCAGAGCCTGTGGCGCGACATCCTTTGCCCAAACATGCGCAGCTTGATTTTGCCGTCTATCAAGGCAGTGGCGCTTCCTTCATGATCGGAGAGGTGCGCCACACGCTGGACATAGTCGAAGGGCGTTACACGCTGAAATCGGTAACGAAAACCACCGGCCTGGCCAGCTTGTTCAAGAACTACCTGCTCACGCAGACCAGCCGTGGCATTGCCGGAAATAAAGGCCTGCAGCCGGAGGTTTACGAAGAAGAAAAAACCACATCGGGCAGCATGCAGAAGCAGGACTCCACGTTTGACTGGATGGCCCAGACAGTGCGCTTTTCGCACGGCGCTGAGACTGCATTGCCTGCCGATGCGCAAGATATGCTCAGCATGCTTTACCAGCTCTCGCAACTCTCCATGCAGGGTGAAATCGTGCCGCTGACCATCAGCAATGGCAGGAAGCTGCAAAAATACGAACTGGAGATCGGCCGGCAGGAAGAAATCATCACACCATTGGGCAAAGTGCGTGCGCTGCATCTGCGCAAGCTGCGCCCTGCGGGTGAAGAAGGCCTTGAAATCTGGCTTGGGCTCGAGTATCGCATGCTGCCGGTGAAATTCCGGCATATCGACCGTTCCGGCGAAGCGGATGGAGAGGCGCTCATTGCGGGCATTCGCGTGGCAGATGAATAAGCGCCATATGCAGCGTGCGCACTGCCCACGCTGTCAGGTAAACTGTTGCTTTATTTGATATCGATGGAGTATTGACATAATGCGAACCACATTGACCAATTTGCAGACGATGCGCGACAAAGGCGAGAAGATCGCCGTGCTGACCTGTTACGACGCCAGCTTCGCGGCATTGCTCGAAGCAGGCGGCGTGGATGTGCTGCTGGTGGGCGATTCGCTCGGCATGGTGTTGCAGGGGCATGACACAACCTTGCCGGTTACGCTGGACGAGATGGTTTACCACACCGGGTGCGTGGCGCGTGGATCGAAGCAGGCATTTATCGTTGCCGACATGCCGTTCGGTACCTTTCAGGTCAGCCCGGAAAAAACTTTTGAGCACGCTGCACGGTTGATGGCCGCGGGCGCGCAGATGGTCAAGCTCGAAGGCGGTGCGGCCATGGTCAGTACCATCGAATTCCTGATGCGGCGCGGTGTTCCGGTATGCGGCCACATCGGCCTGACACCCCAGTCGGTGCATCAGATGGGCGGCTACCGCGTGCAAGGCAAGGACAACGCCGACGCACGGCGCCTGTTGCAGGATGCGGTAGCCGTCGAGCAGGCCGGTGCGGGCCTGCTGGTGCTGGAAGGCATCCCGGCATTGCTTGCCGCAGAAATCACTGCGCAACTCACCATCCCCACCATCGGCATCGGCGCGGGTGTAGCCTGCTCCGGCCAAGTGCTGGTGCTGCACGACATGCTGGATATTTACCCGGGCAAGAAGCCGCGCTTCGTGAAGAACTACATGCAGGGTGCATCTTCCATCGCGGATGCGGTGGCGCGCTATGTAGCCGAAGTGAAGGCTGGCGCGTTTCCCGGTGCGGAACACAGTTTCTGATGCAGGTCATTGCTGCCGTTGCTGAATTGCGCCAGCGCTTGCGCGGCGAAACCGGCATCGCCTTCGTGCCGACCATGGGCAACCTGCATGAGGGGCATCTCGATCTGGTGCGGATTGCCCGCCAGCATGGCAAGTTTGTCGTGGCAAGCATCTTCGTCAACCCCCTGCAGTTCGGCGCAAATGAGGATCTGGCCAGCTACCCGCGAACCCTGCAGCAGGATTGTGAAAAGCTGCAACAATGCGGTGTGGACGTGGTGTTCGCTCCCAGTGAGCGCGAACTGTATCCGCAGCCGCAGCAGGTGACGGTCGAACCGCCGCCCATCGCCAATGAGCTGTGCGGCGCTTTCCGACCCGGCCACTTTCGCGGCGTGGCGACGGTGGTGCTGAAGCTGTTCAACATCGTGCAGCCGCAGGTGGCGGTGTTCGGCAAGAAGGACTATCAGCAGCTATACGTGGTGCGCCAAGTGGCGGCGCAGTTGAATCTGCCGGTCGAAATCATCGGCGGCGAGACCGTGCGTGCGCCCGACGGTTTGGCGCTGAGTTCGCGTAATCAATATTTAAGTGCTCCCGAGCGAACTGAAGCGGCGTTCCTGCATCAAATGCTGGCCGGAATGAGGCAGCAGATGCTGGAAGGCGCGTCCGATTTTGCCGGGCTGGAGCGGCAGGCGGCGCAAACGCTTACTGGGCGCGGCTGGCAGGTGGATTATGTGGCAGTGCGCACCCACGCCGATCTCGCGCCGCCCGAGGCCGGCGCGCGCAGCCTGGTGATCCTGGCGGCGGCCCGACTCGGGAAGACGCGACTGATCGACAACCTGGAAGTTTGTCTTGAGGGATAAGGGCTTATATAATGCACGTCCCGTTTTTTTGATAGATGTTCTCCCATAGGGGGTGACGCCATGCAGAGAATCATGCTTAAAGCCAAATTGCACCGTGTGCGCGTGACGCACTCGGAGTTGCATTATGAAGGCTCGTGCGCGATCGACGAGGACTTGCTGGACGCGGCCGACATACGCGAATACCAGCAGATCGATATTTACAACGTCACCAACGGCGAGCGTTTCACCACCTATGCCATACGCGCGCAACGCGGTTCCGGGGTTATTTCCGTGAATGGCGCGGCAGCGCACAAGGCAAATCCGGGCGACATCCTGATCATCGCGACCTATGCGATGTATTCCGAACTGGAATTACAGAAGTTCCATCCCCAGCTCGTCTATGTGGACGAGCGCAATCGCATCATCGCGCAACGCGACAGCATTCCGGCGCAAGCCGCCTGACTTCTCTGCAGTTCAATTGTTCGTTACCCACCTAATCGCTGGGAATGGAACGCTTTTTTCCCCTTTTTCTGATTGACCTGATTCCAGCGCTAAGGTTATTCTGAGCATCGATCAATACTGATTGTCAGGGGATGCTGTTGATGAAGAACCGCCGGTTGTTGTATTTGTTGCTCGCAATGTTTGGTGTGAGTTCTTTGGCAATGGTTGATGCGCGTGCGGAGACCGTTAAAAAACACAAATCCCAGAAGCAAAAAAGCCAGAAGCAAAAATCCCAGAAACAAAAATCCCAGAAACAAAAGACCAAGGCATCCGTAAATAGTCCGGCAATCTCCGCCAGGGAAAAGCCTTTGCTGGATGCGGAAGCGTTGATAAAGGCCGGCAAGCCTGCTGCCGCCTATGCACGGCTGGCGCCGCTGGAGGCGGGGCGCTCCGGGGAGGCGCGCTTCGACAATTTGCTGGGTATCGCAGCACTGGATAGCGGCAAACCGGACAAGGCCGTGCTTGCTTTCAAGCGCGTGCTGGCAGTGAACCCGGATTCTGCCGGTGCCCGCCTCGACATGGCGCGTGCTTATTACCAGCTGGGCGATCTGCCCCATGCTCGAACAGAATTCCAGACGGTGATGAAGCAGAATCCATCGGAAGAAGCCAAGGTGACGATCCAGAAATATCTGGACGTGATTGCGCAGAAAATGCCGGCTTCACAAGGCGTGCCGGTAACGCAGAATGTGCCGGTGCCACAGAAACACGCTCCTGCCCCACAGGTTGCCGTCGCTCAGGTCGGCGCCGCAGCGGCGAGTGCCAGCAGCGCAGACACCGGTGTCAGCGCTGCGACGGACAATGGCAATACTGCGCTGGTTCGCATCGAACGCTTTGAGGTCAAGGGCAATACGCTGCTCGACGCCGGTCTGATCGAGCGTCTGCTGGCTCCTTACAAGGGTGACGCGAAAAGCTATTCGGATATTCAGCTTGCGCTGGAGGCGCTCGAAGGTGCATACCGCAATGCCGGTTACAGCGCGGTGCACGTTGTTACGCCGGAGCAGGAAATTACCGGGGGCACCGTCACCTTCCAGGTGATCGAGTCGATGATCGGCAAGGTCACACTGAGCGGCAATAAGTTTTACGACAAAGATAACATCAGAAATGCGCTGCCGGCGCTGGCTGAGGGTTTTACGCCCAGCGCGCGCGAACTCTCCGAAAATATCCGCCTCGCCAATGAAAATCCCACACGCCAGATGGATGTCGTGCTTGCCATCGGCGAAGAAGAAAACACGATCGATGCCAAGGTTAATGTGCAGGATAGTTCGCCGCACAAGGCATTTGTCACGCTGGACAATACCGGCAGCGAAAGCACCGGCCTGTACCGTACGGGTGTGGGCTATCAGCACAACAACCTGTTTAACCGCGATCATGCGGCGACATTCAACTACGTCACCTCACCCAACCATGTCAGCGATGTCACACAGGTTTCGGCCAGTTACCGGCTCCCTTTATACTCGCTGGGCGACAGTGTCGACCTGATAGCTGCCTATTCCGATACCAACGCCGGCACCACCAATACGACGGCTGGCCCGCTGACTTTCAGCGGCAAGGGCCGCATCTACAGCGCGCGTTACAACCACTATTTCCCGCGCCAGGGTGAATACCTCTCCAAGATCATTGGCGGGTTCGACCATCGTGCTTACATCAACAACTGCTCGTTGGGTGTTTTTGGTGCTGCGGGTTGCGGTTCCGCTGCATTCGATATCACGGTACATCCGGTCAGCATCGCCTATAACGGTGCGCTGAACAAGCCTGCCTATGTTGCCGATTTTACGACCACCCTGGTGCGCAACATTCCCGGCGGACCCAAGGGCGGCTCTTCTGATTTCAACGCAGTGCGCCCCAGTTCTGCGGGGGGGGAGGGCGCCCCGGCGGATTACACCATCCTGCGCCTGAATGGCAGCCTGGCTGGCGTCTTGCCCCGGGACTGGCAATACCGCCTGGCAGGGAATGCGCAATACACACGCGACGCACTCGTTTCCGGAGAGAGCTTTGGCCTGGTCGGTGCAAATGCCGTGCGCGGCTTTATTGAGCGTGAAGTCTTCTCCAGCGACAAGGGTTATGTCCTCAACGTGGAGTTATATAGCCCTGAGCTCTCTCAAAAATTGAATATGCAAAACAGCAGCTTCAGGCTGCTCGGCTTCGTTGACCATGCAAGCGGATGGAATGAAGTGCTTGCCGGGGATAGCGTAACCCGCAACTCGGCGGGCAGCGTGGGAATGGGTTTGCGTTTCAGTTATGGAAAAAATCTTTCGGCCAAACTTGACTATGCCAGGGTGACCGAAGCAACCGGCACCAGCAAGGCGGGTGACAAGCGTGGCCACATCAGCCTGGTGGGGTCCTGGTAAGTAAATTCTATCAGTCTATTGGCACAAACTGCGTCATTCAGGCCTTCGCCGGAATGACGGGCCGATGAATTATCAGGAATAGGTAGCTGATGTCATCCGCTTTACCGCTCATCCGGAAAATTCGACCATTCGGCCCATGAGCAATTGACTCTGTTCAAGCCACTCAATACTCTGCAACAGCTTGGCAAACTTACTGAAAAGTAAGGGCGCAAAGTCACCGGCCTAAGGGTAACTAAGGTAGCGGGACTGCGACACAGATGTTCGTCTGTGTACATGAACCACTCCCCTTCGCCCGGAATAAAAAACAAGAAGTTAAATATTTCCTAATGAATTGCCTGGGTTAATAGAAGCAATCATTTTGCGATGCGGAGCGGCCCATGAAATCATCTCTTAATCACATCTATCGCAGCATCTGGTCAGAAGTGCTGAATGCCTGGGTGGCCGTATCCGAGTTGACCAGCGCAAAGGGAAAGCGTTCCGGCTCCAGCGTACTGAACGCAGTGTTGACAGCCAGCGCGAGCCACGCAACCCAACCGGCAAACCGCGAATGGGGTATCAAGCGGGCGGCACTTGCGTTGGCTTTGTGCTTTACCTTCCATGCCGCGCAAGCCAACCCCTTGGGCGCACATGTCGTCAATGGCACGGCCGCAATCAACCAGATCGGCAATACGCTGACGGTCACCAACAGCCCCAACGCCATCATTAACTGGCAGAGCTTCTCCATCAATTCCGGAGAAACCACCCGCTTCGTCCAGCAGTCCGCCAGCAGCGCCGTGCTGAATCGTGTGGTCGGCGCAGACCCTTCCCAATTGCTCGGCACGCTGACATCGAATGGCAAGGTATTCCTCATCAACCCCAATGGCATCCTGGTGGGGCAAGGTGCGCGAATTGACGTTGCCGGATTCGTGGCTTCCACGCTGAATCTTTCCAATGAAGATTTTCTTGCGGGCAAACTTAATTTCGGCCTCACGCCCGGTGCGGGCAGCATCCAGAATGCAGGCAGCATCACCACGCCGGAAGGTGGCACGGTCTATCTCGTCGCGCCTCAGGTCGATAACCAGGGCATCATCACCACACCCAAAGGCGAAACCCTGCTGGCCGCGGGCAATACCGTTCAACTTCTGGATACCGGCACGCCCGGCGTAACCGTGCAAGTCACCGGCGCAGATAACGGCGTCACCAACGTCGGCCAGATTCTTGCCGACAGCGGCCGCATCGGCATGGTGGGCGCAGTGGTCAGGAACAGCGGAACTGCCAGCGCGAGCAGCCTGGTCAGTGAGGGCGGCAGAGTATTTCTTAAAGCCAGCAAGGATGTTTACGTCGAGAAAAATGCCCGCATCGAAGCGAACGGAAAACAAGGCGGCCGCATCGAAGTGCTCGGTAACCGCGTTGCGGTGACAGACAATTCCAGCCTTGACGCTTCCGGGCAGAATGGCGGCGGCACCGTTCTGGTCGGCGGCGACTATCAGGGCAAGAATCCGGATATACAGAACGCGGCTATCACTTACTTTGGCACAGATTCAAGCATCAAGGCAGACGCCTTGGGCAATGGCAATGGAGGCAAAGTAATCTTGTGGGCGGATGACACCACCAGAGCCTACGGCAGCATTTCGGTTCGGGGTGGTGCCGTCGGCGGCAATGGAGGTTTTGTCGAGACATCCGGGCATCGCTA
>JAUQWW010000014.1 GCA_030834965.1 Gallionellaceae bacterium
CAGGATTGGCACCGAAGGCGGTGGTGGGAGCGGTGATGCGCAAAATGGCGCATCTTATTTACGGTGTGATCAAATCCGGGCAGCCGTTTGATGCAAATTTCCCAGGGCTCAAGATTGACTTGCAAGACGGTATCTGACCCCCTTCGTTTCAAGACATTGTTGACGCGCGCCTGAGTTATCCTGATCATGTGCTGAAAACATCTCTAGGATTTGGTCCAGGTATGGTCGATCAGGTGTCGTTTAACCCTGATGCGATTAGAGGTCGAGAGCAGTTACTGATAGACTCAAATGGGGGTGCTCGAAGTCAAGGTGGGACAAGTGCAAATATACTTCAGTCGATCGGAAATCTAAATATCTTTGGGCAAGACTATATAAATGCCGCCAGAAGGGAATTTCCATACCAGCTACCTGATAATTCTCCAGCCCGATTTAAGATGTGGCAATAGGATTCAGAATGAAAAAAGAATTGATTGATAAGGAATACGACGCATTTAAGCGTTTCGTGTCATGGGCTTGCGAAAATGGTGCTCGTCCTATTGATGCTCTTCCAGAAAGTCATCCGATTCGCATCCTTGAACAAGCGGAGGGCATTGCTCCTCATTCTGCTTTAAAAAAGGGCTTGCGAGAGGCTATCAATGACATCATAGAAAAGTTCTCTGCTTGGCCTGAAGAAAGAGTTAAGGCTGCAGATGAAGATTTGAAGCAGCTCGGTGGTCCTACACTGACTGAAATGAGAATGCTATTTGCTCTCGACCTAAAGCGCATTGAGAATCGCGGGAAAATCGAAACTGAAGAGGAGTGTTTCCTTGTACGAAATGCATTGGAAATGCCAATGATTCAAGCGAGCCATAAGCGCGTAGAAAAATTTCGTGAAATGCTTTATGAATATGAGTTTGGCTAAGGGAGCTATTTCGTCTAATCCGAGTTAAAGGCGAGTTAAAGTGCCATTGGTGTCGGAGTCGAATTAATTTCACCCCCACGTCAGTGGCTATGCAGCTTCTCTTTCAGCCACACCTTGATCAGCGACTGATACGGCACATCGCGCGCATTGGCGGCGGCTTTGATGGAATCCAGCATGTGCTGGGGCAGGCGCAGCGAGATGGTCTTGGTCGTGGGCTTCAGGTTCGGCAGCACGGTTCGTTTGGCTTTCGTCCAGTCCACATGGTCGGCGGAGTCGTGCTTTTCCCAGAATGCGCGTTCTTCGGCTCCGCTGGTGAACTTGGGGATTTGTTTAAGTGGTTTGCTCATAAATCTTTCGCTCCTTCTTGTGCATGTCTCTGGCCGAAATCACGCGTATCTTACGAATTTTCCTCATCTGGCTGATGTTCACTCAGTATCTTCAGCGCGCGTTCCAAAACGATCCGGTCTGCTACGTCTTTGTCCCGCATGGTCTGTTTGGTGCGCAACAAGCCTTCCAGATTGATCGTGCGAATGGGCAAGCCGTCCAAGTCAATGGTCTCTGCATATTGCTTCAGTGTTTCGTAGGTTTCGCCACAAGCATTAAGCATGATATCCACAACGAAATCATCTGACACTCGGATATTTTCACCCTCCTCAAACCATGCTGGATCGATATCCTTGGCGGCTTGATCCGGCAGCACCATCAGCGCGCTTTTGGTGCGTTCCCCGGCGACCCGGGTTGCAGGGACAAGCACATCGATATCCGTTGTGGCGCGATGGTAACCATGCATGAATAATGCATAGCCGCCGATCAGAAGGTAGTCCGCACCATGCTGCTCCAGGGAGCGAATCAGGGTTTTGAGATCTTCCAGCGTCGCTGGACGGCTGAAATCTTCCATTACTTGCGCTCGGAAGCAATCAGAGCCATGCCCTCGGCCAAACATTGCTGCTGATGCTGGTTGGCGGCCTCATGAGTCTTGAATCGGAATACGCCTTTAGGAATGAAAGTCGTAGAGCCAGTGGGGAGGCGGTGAATTTCCTCGTTGAAGCGAGCGCCCTCCATCAGCAACTCCGCGGATGCGGAAAAAGTGATGGGACGTTCCTTGCGATGACCAACAGTACGCATTGTCGTTCAGGCTGTTTGCACGGGATTATGTGCTGCCAGTATAGCGTCTGGAGTTATCGAAGCCAATCCGGGTTCCCGCGTGGCAATTTGTCGCCGGTATTTTCACATTCAATTTTCGACGCGCCGACTCAGTCATCCTTTTTTAGCCCCCCATCCGGCGCAACCTGGTAGTGGCCGATTTCGGTTTTACTTCCCTGGATGTGGCGGTTGACGGTGAGCCGGGTGCCGGTCGAATCGAACAGGATTTCGTAATATTGGTAGTTCTTGAACACTTCCTCGATGTTCAGCGCCTGACCGGGGTTCCAGGGTTTCAGCGCGGGGTCGAAGCGCTCGATGTAATATGTCGCGCCGGGTTCGAAGTTACCCGCCCAAGCGTGGCTGGTAAGCATTAGCGCAGCCAGCAGCGATGCCATAAAGGTTCGCATCCAGATCATCTACCAAAGGTATTTTGTTCGATGAGCGCAAGTGCGGCGGCACGCTAGTCCGGCCTTGGGGCAAATATCGAAGCGCTTCGCGCCAAGGCCAGCCGAAGCTATCACCGCCGAACAACGCTGCCGTTATGAGCCTTGACTGCGGTGCCCTCGCTAAAGCCGGGATCTTTGCTGAAGGTAAATGTTTTTTCTTCTCCGCTGTCGAAACGCACGGCAACTTTCCATTTCTTGACGGTCTTGAGTTTTCCCTCCACCTTGTGGCCCGCATACGCGCCGCCCGCCGCGCCCGCGATGGTGGCGATGTCCTGGCCGGTACCCTTGCCGACCTGATGGCCCAGCACGGCACCCGCCACGCCGCCGGCGATCATGCCGACGGGGCCGCCCTTGCCTTCCTGCTCCATCATCCTCACCGACAGCACCTTGCCGCACTCGGGGCAGCCGCCGGCGGCTGTGGCGTTGTCTTTCTCAGTCTTGGCCTTGGCCAGCGCCTTTTCGTGTTCGGTCTTGGCGTCGCGCAGGCACTGCATGCGGGCGCTGGAGGATGATTCGTCGGCGCAGATTTTCTTGTCGTCGGCATAGCGGGTGTCGGCGGCTTTCTTCGCCGCGTCATAGCGGGTCTTGGGGGTTTCTTCGGCGGCGATGGCAGAGGTGGTCAGGAAGGCGGCCGCGAACAGCAGGGCAAACTGGTTTTTCATTTTTTCTCTCATCGAATGACATACGGGAGGAAAAGTATGGACCAAATTGCGGGGAAATTCCATTGGCAATTTGCTGATTTTCCTTCTTCGCGCGCCCTCTCCCCAACCCTTCTCCCGCAAGCGTGAGAGGGTGAAACGGTTTGGTGCTTTGCACCTTTTCGCGGCGTATGATGATCAGTCAGGGGAAGCGTCATTGATCAACGCCGCACACAGGCAGGCCGCACATGACTGATCCGGAACAACATGCTGAAGCGGAGCCGCGCCCGATATTCGAGGCGCGCGGCCTGACCAAGATCTACCAGATGGGCGAGGTGCAGGTGCAGGCCTTGCGCGGGGTGGACCTGGATTTGTACGCGGGCGAGTTCGTGGTGTTGCTCGGACCATCGGGCAGCGGCAAGTCCACGCTGCTGAACATCCTCGGCGGGCTGGATACGCCGACCAGCGGCTCGGTGCGGTATGCCGACCACGACCTGACCCTGGATGACGATGCCTCGATGACGCAATATCGCCGTTCGCATGTCGGCTTCGTGTTTCAGTTCTACAACCTCATCCCCAGCCTGACCGCGCGCGAGAACGTCGCGCTGGTGACCGAGATCGCCGAAAACCCGATGGCGCCGGAGGAGGCGCTGGCGCTGGTGGGGCTGGGCGAGCGTCTGAATCATTTCCCGACGCAGATGTCAGGCGGCGAGCAGCAGCGCGTCGCGATTGCGCGCGCGGTGGCGAAGCGCCCGCAGGTGTTGCTGTGCGACGAGCCGACCGGCGCGCTCGATGCGCAGACCGGCGTGCTGGTGCTGGATGTGATCGCGCGCGTGAACCGCGAGCTGGGCACGACCACGGTGGTGATCACGCACAATGCGGTGATCGCGGCGATGGCCGACCGCGTGGTGTATTTCGGCGACGGGCTGGTGGTGCGCATCGAACGCAACGCGCAGAAGAAACCGGCCTCGGAGCTGAGCTGGTGAGCGCGCTCGACCGCAAGCTGTGGCGCGACCTGTGGCAGATGAAGAGCCAGGCGCTGGCCATCGCGCTGGTGGTGATGTGCGGCGTGGGCACCTACATCATGTTCCTCACCACGCTGGATGCGCTGCTTGCGACGCAGGACAGCTATTACCGCAAGTACCGCTTCGCCGATGTGTTCGTCACGCTGAAGCGCGCGCCGGAGCCGCTGCGCCAGCGCGTGCAGGCGATCGAAGGCGTGGATCAGGTGGAGACGCGAGTGATGGCGCAGGTGCGTCTCGACATACCCGATTTTCCCGAGCCAGTGACGGCGATGATGGTGTCGTTATCCGACAGCGGCAGCCACGGACTGAATGCGCTGCATCTGCGCGAAGGGCGGCTGCCCTCGCCGGGACGGCCGGATGAAGTGGTGGTGAGCACGCCGTTTGCGCAGGCGCACAAGCTGCACACGGGCGAGCGCTTTTACGCCATCCTCAATGGCCGGCACCAGGCGCTGACCATGGTGGGGACGGCGCTGTCGCCGGAATTCATCCAGCAGATGCGCCCCGGCTCGGCCTTTCCCGATTACAAGCGTTACGGCGTGATGTGGATGGGACGCCGTGCGCTCGGCCAGGCCTACGACTTGCAGGGCGCGTTCAACGATCTGGCGCTAAGCCTGCGCCCGGGTGCCGATGCTGAACATGTGATCGACAGTGTCGATGAACTGCTCAGGCCGTATGGGGGACTAGGGGCCTATACGCGCGAGGACCAGCGCTCGCACCGTTTCCTGAGCCAGGAACTGCAGCAGCTCGGCACGCTGGCGAGCCTGTTCCCCGGCATGTTCATGGGCATCGCCGCGTTTCTGCTCAACGTGGTGATCGGGCGGCTGGTGGCGATGCAGCGCGAGCAGATTGCGACGCTCAAGGCATTTGGCTATAGCAATCTCGCGGTGCTGTGGCATTACCTCAAGATGGTTTCGATGATCGTGCTGGCAGGCGTCGTCAGCGGCACCGCACTGGGAGTGTGGCTGGGCAAGGCGCTCTCCGGCATCTACACGGAGTTTTATCATTTCCCGTATCTCATCTTCAGCCTGCATGCCGACACGGTGGTGGTGGCCGCGCTGGCCAGCCTGCTGGCAGCCGGGGCGGGGACGGTGTTTGCGGTATGGCGCGCCGCCACGCTGCGCCCGGCCGAGGGGATGCGCCCCGAGCCGCCCGCGCGCTACCGCGAGACCTGGGTGGAGAAACTCGGCCTCAAGCGCTGGCTGTCGCAGCCGGCGCGCATGATCATCCGCCACATCCAGCGCCGCGCGCTGAAATCCATGCTCACGCTGCTGGGCATCGCGATGGCATGCGGCATCATCCTTACCGGCCTGTTCCAGCGCGACACGGTCAGCTACATGGTGAATATCCAGTTCGGCATGGCCCAGCGCGAGGATCTCTCGGTGACCTTCACCGACCCCACCGCCTACCGGGCCCGTTTCGACCTGCTCGGCCTGCCGGGGGTGCAACATGTTGAGGTATTCCGCGCGGTGCCGGTGCGTCTGCGCAATGGTCATCGCAGCTATCGCACCGCGATACGCGGCGTCGAGTCGGGCGGCGACATCCAGCGCTTGCTCGATGCCGATCTGCGGCCGGTGGCGCTGCCGCCCGACGGCATTTTGCTCACCGACTATCTCGCCACGCTGCTCGGCCTGCACGTCGGCGACCGCGTGGTGGTGGAGGTGCTGGAAGGCAATCGCCCGGTGCGCGAGGCCACCGTGGCCGGAGTGGTTCGGGAGTATCTGGGGGTGTCGGGCTACATGGATCTCGCCGCGCTGAATCACTTCATGCGCGAAGGGCCGACGCTCTCCGGCGCCTATCTCAGCGTGGACAGCGCGCAGCTGCAGGACATCTACGCGCGGCTCAAGGATATGCCGCGCGTCGGCGGAGTGGCCGAGCGCGTGCAGGAGATCCGCAATTTCAATCGCGTGATGCAGGAGACCATGCTGTTCTTCACCTATGTCGCCACGGTGTTCGCCGTGATCATCGCATTTGGCGTGATCTATAACAGCGCGCGCATCGCGCTCACCGAACGCGGGCACGAGCTTGCCAGCCTGCGCGTGCTCGGTTTCACGCGCGCCGAGATCGCGTATATCCTGCTCGGCGAGCTGGGCATTCTCACCTTGTTTGCGATCCCGCTCGGCCTCAAGCTGGGGGAGTGGATGTGTTATTACATTGCGCATACCATGCAGAATGATTTGTTTCGCGTGCCGGTGGTGCTGGTGCCGCAGACCTATGCCTTCGCCGCTACAGTGGTGCTGGTTTCCGCGATACTATCGGGTCTGGCGGTGCGCCGCCGGCTGGACCAACTCGATCTCATTGGCGTGCTGAAGACAGCGGAGTAAAAGATGGAGCTGAAAAGCAAAGTGCTATGGCGTCGCCGCCTCTTCCTGGCCGTGATCGCCGCCCTTGTCGTATGGGGGCTGTTCGTGGGATTCCGTCCGCAGCCGGTCGAGGCGGACCTCGGCACCGCGAGTCGCGCGCCGCTGCGCGTCAGTGTCGAGCAGGAGGGGCGCACACGTGTGGTTGACCGCTACGTGGTCACCGCCCCGGTAGCTGGCTACGCACGGCGCATCCAACTCGATGTGGGTGATGCGGTCGAGCGTGGCGCGACCCTGGCCGAGCTTGAGCCGCAGCGCGCCGAGGTGCTGGATGTGCGCCGTCGCGCCGAGGCCGAAGCGCGCATCGCCGCTGCCGAGTCCAATGTCAGCGCCGCTGAGCAGCGCGCCAATGCCGCCACAAGTAATGCCAGCCTGGCGCAAAAGGAGCTTGAGCGCACGCGCGCACTGCGCCGCGCAGGGCATGTTTCCGCAGCTGCCGAAGATCGGGCAAGCAGCGATGCCGAACGCAGCGCAGCGGAACTGCGCTCGGCGCAATTCGCCATCGCCACCGCGCGCCACGAACTCGAAGCCGCGCGCACTGCGCTGCAATATGCCGCCAGCGGCAGCGGCGCCGAACCGGTGGCCGTGCGCTCTCCCGTGGCCGGGCGTGTGCTCAGGATTCCGCACAAGAGCGAAGGCACGGTCGCGTCCGGCCAGCCGCTGATCGAGATCGGCGATCCGCGCGCGCTGGAGGTCGAAGTGGACGTGCTGTCAGCCGATGCCGTGCGCATCCATCCCGGCACACGCGTAGTGTTCGAACGCTGGGGTGGCGAGGGCGCGCTTGAGGGTGCGGTGCGCGTGATTGAGCCTGCGGGATTCACCAAGGTTTCCGCGCTCGGCGTGGAAGAACAGCGCGTCTGGGTCATCGTCTCTTTTACCTCGCCCGCCGCGCAATGGCAGCGCCTCGGCGACGGCTACCGTGTCGAAGCGAGCTTCATCCTGTGGGAAGCGAACGATGTCTTGCAGATCCCCGCCAGCGCTTTGTTCCGCGACGGCAACGATTGGGCCGTATTCGCCGTTGCACAAGGCAAAGCCGTCAAGCGCCGCGTGGAAATCGGACAGCGCAACGGCCTCAGCGCGCAGCTTATCTCCGGAATCAATGCGGGTGAACGGGTGATCGTGCATCCGGATGATCGGGTGCATGAGGGGGTAAGAGTGGTGTCGAGGTAAAAAAACGGGGAACCAGGACATTGCCCGGCTCCCCGTTATTGCAGCTGCAAAAGCCTACTACTTGTTTCTGTTTTCGATCATGTCGTGCATGATCGGTGTGAGGATCAGTTCCAGCGCCAGGTTCATCTTGCCGCCGGGCACCACGATGGTGTTCGGGCGAGACATGAAAGAATTGTGGATCATGCTGAGGTAGTAGGGGAAATCCACTCCGCGCGGATTACGGAAGCGGACCACCACGAAACTTTCGTCCGGGGTCGGGATGTCGCGCGCGATGAACGGATTGGAAGTATCCACCGTGGACACGCGCTGAAAGTTGATGTCGGTGCGTGAAAACTGCGGCGTCAGGTAGTTGATGTAATCCGGCATGCGGCGCAGGATGGTGTCCACGGTCGCTTCGGCGGAATAGCCGCGCTCGGACTGGTCGCGGTGGATTTTCTGTATCCACTCCAGATTCACGATAGGCACCACGCCGATGCTCAGGTCAACGTGCTTGGCTGCATTCACGGTGTCGGTCTTCACCATGCCATGCAGGCCTTCATAAAACAGCAGGTCAGATCCTGTGGGAATGTCTTCCCAGGGGGTAAATTGACCCGGGCTCAGGTTGGTGCCCAGGCGTGCATTAAGCTCTTTCGCTTCCGCATCGCTGTGAATGTAAAAGCGGCGCTTGCACGTGCCGGTTTCACCGTAGGTCTTGAAGGTTTCTTCGATCTTGTCGAAGTGATTGGCCTCCGGGCCGAAGTGGCTGAACGAATGGTTGCCCTTCTTGGCTGCTTCGGCCACGGCCGCACGGAATGCCATTCGATCCAGGCTATGCATGCTGTCACCCTCAACCACGGCGGCAGTGATGTGTTCACGGCGGAAAATGTTCTCAAAAGCGCGCTTGACGGTTGTAGTACCTGCGCCGGACGAACCGGTCACGGCAATGACGGGGTGTTTGCGGGACATAGTTAGACTCTCCTGAAAGGATTTAATAAAATTTTTTGGACGGCAATTCTAGCAGAATGCATTCCCGCGGGCTAACGTTGTTTTTACTGGCTTATTCCGTGCTGCATTTATGGCAGGGGCAAACGGCGGGTTGATCTTCAATTCATCCCAAGCGGATGATCCCGCTATAATGGCGGCTTACCGAATCAACGCAGGGCATTATCGATGCAGCCGAATTACCAGCCAAAAGAAATTGAAGCGAACGCGCAGCAACATTGGGAAAAAAGGCAGGCGTTCCGGGCAGCCGAAACCTCTGCCAAGCCCAAATATTATTGCCTGTCGATGTTTCCGTATCCGTCGGGCAAGCTGCATATGGGGCACGTGCGCAACTACACCATCGGCGACGTGCTGTCGCGCTACCACCGTATGAAAGGCTGCAACGTGATGCAGCCGATGGGCTGGGATGCGTTCGGCCTGCCCGCAGAGAACGCCGCGCTGGCCAACAACGTGCCGCCCGCTGCGTGGACCTATTCCAACATCGAATACATGAAGCAGCAGCTGAATGCGCTGGGGCTGGGGCTGGACTGGTCGCGCGAAGTGACCACCTGCCGGCCGGAATATTACCGCTGGGAGCAGTGGCTGTTCACGCGGCTGTTCAAGAAAGGCATCATCTACAAGAAGCTCGCCACCGTGAACTGGGATCCGGTGGACCACACCGTACTCGCCAACGAACAGGTTATCGACGGCCGCGGCTGGCGTTCCGGCGCGCTTGTGGAGAAGCGCGAGATTCCGATGTATTTCTTCCGCATCACCCAGTACGCCGAGGAACTGCTCACCGACCTCGACACGCTCGACGGCTGGCCGGAACAGGTCAAGACGATGCAGCGCAACTGGATCGGCAAGAGCTACGGGGTGCGCTTTGCGTTCTCCTACACGCTTGACGGCACTGACGAAAAGCTGTGGGTCTATACCACGCGCGCCGACACCATCATGGGTGTCACCTTCGTCGCCGTCGCCGCCGAGCACCCGCTGGCGACCCGCGCCGCGCTTGGCAACTCGGAGCTTGCCGCCTTCATCGAAGAATGCAAGCAGGGCGGCGTCGCCGAGGCCGACATCGCGACGATGGAAAAGAAAGGCATGCCCACGGGCATCAGCGTTACCCACCCGCTGACCGGCGAACAGGTGCCGGTGTGGGTCGGCAATTACGTGCTGATGGGCTACGGCGAAGGCGCGGTGATGGCCGTTCCGGCGCATGACGAGCGGGATTTTCATTTCGCGAAGAAATACAACTTGCCGATCAAACAGGTGATTGAAGCAGGTGAGCCCAAGTTAGCAAAAGACGAAATCAAATCCGGGGGGTATTCCGACAAGGGATTTGCTCAATTAGAAAAAGTCATTTCTGACAATCAATTTACAACTGAGCACTGGCAGGTTTGGTATGAAGAGAAAAATGGCGCCTGCGTAAATTCCGGCAAATACAATGGCCTGAATTACGAGCAGGCCGTGGACGCCATTGCCGCCGACCTGAAGGCCAAAGGGCTGGGCGACAAGCAGGTGCAGTTCCGCCTGCGTGACTGGGGCATCTCGCGCCAGCGCTACTGGGGCTGTCCGATCCCGATCATCCACTGTCCAGGCTGCGGCGACGTGCCGGTGCCGGACGAGCAGCTGCCAGTGGCGCTGCCGGAAAACGTGGTGCCGGATGGCGCGGGCTCACCGCTGGCGAAGATGCCTGAATTCTACGAATGCACCTGCCCCAAGTGCGGCGGCAAGGCCAGGCGCGAGACCGATACCATGGACACCTTCGTGGAATCGTCGTGGTATTACGCGCGCTACGCCAGCCCGCAATGCACGACCGGCATGGTGGACAAAGCGGCTGCACAGCAATGGCTGCCGGTGGATCAGTACATCGGCGGCATTGAACATGCGATCCTGCATCTGCTGTATGCGCGCTTCTTCCACAAGCTGATGCGCGACGAAGGTCTGGTGCAGGGCGACGAGCCCTTCAAGAATTTGTTGACCCAGGGCATGGTGGTGGCGCCGACGTTCTATCGCGAGATCGCAGGCGGCAAGAAACAGTGGATCAATCCTGCCGACGTGGATGTGGCGGTGGATGCAAAGGCACGCCCCATCGGCGCGACGCTGAAAGCAGACGGCCAGCCGGTCACCATCGGCGGCACGGAGAAGATGTCCAAGTCGAAAAACAACGGCGTCGATCCGCAGGCCATCATCGACCAGTACGGCGCCGACACCGCGCGCCTGTTCACGATGTTCGCCGCGCCGCCCGACCAGCAGCTGGAATGGTCTGATACGGGCGTGGAGGGCGCGTTCCGCTTTCTCAAACGAGTGTGGGCCTACGGCTACGAAAACAAAGGGCTACTGAATCAACATAGCAATATCAATTCGACTTCCCTATCTCGAAATCAAAAGAGTATTCGCTTCCGAATCCACGGGATTCTTAAACAAGCGAACTACGACGTTGAAAAAAAACAGTTCAACACTGTTGTTTCTGCATGCATGAAACTTCTAAATACTCTTGATGAGCTATTTAGATTGGAAGAGGCCGATGCCCAAGGAAAATTCCCGCATGCCGAGATTGACTTGGCAATTATGAGGGAAGGTTTTTCTATTTTGTTGCGCCTGCTTTCGCCCATTACGCCGCACATCACCCAGGCGCTGTGGCAGGAACTTGGCTATGGCGACGACATCCTTTCCGCCCCGTGGCCGGAAGTGGACGAAGCCGCGCTGGTGCAGGACGAGATCGAACTGGTAATCCAGGTGAATGGCAAGCTGCGCGGCAACTTGCGTGTGGCGAAAGATACCGACAAGGCGTCACTGGAGCGCCTCGCGCTGGCGCATGAAGCGGTGCAGAAACAGCTGGCCGGCCAGCCGGCCAAGAAAATCATCGTGGTGCCGGGGCGCCTGATCAACGTGGTCATCTAATTAAAGGCACGTCCAAAGAATGAAGCCGATGCGCACCACGCTGCTGCTTATGCTTACCTTGCTGCTGTGCGCCTGCAGTTTCCACCTGCGCGGGAAGAATACGTTGCCGGTCGATAAGCTCTACGTGCGGACGACCAACGAGTTTTCCCTGTTCATTGTCGAACTGAAGCATGCGCTGGAGGTAAACGGTGCGCAGATCACCGACACACCCGAGGAGGCGCAGCTGACGCTGCACATCGTTTCCGAGGTATTGGACAAGCAAATTCTTTCATTGAGCGGTGGCGGCCGCGTGCGTGAATACCGGTTGATATACCGCGTCTCGCTGCGCGCTTATGATCCGAATCAGCAGGAGTGGCTTGCCGCATCCGAAATCGTTCTGCGGCGCGATTTTTCCTACGATGACTCGCAGATTCTTTCCAAGGAACAGGAAGAAAACCTGCTGCAAAAGAACTTGCGCAGCGACGCAGTGGATCAGGTGTTGCGCCGCCTGGTCCATGCCAGGCCGCCGCAACCCTCCCCATCATGAAGCACTCCCGTTCGCCATGAAACTCTCCAGCGAAGACCTGACACGCCATCTCGCCCAGGGGCTTGCACCGCTGTATGTCGTTCACGGCGAGGCTTTGCTGCTGGCCATTGAGGCGGCCGATGCCATCCGTGCCGCCGCACGCGCAGCAGAGTATGTCGAGCGCGAAGTGATGATCGTCGAGCAGGGATTCAAGTGGGCAGAGCTGCGCAACAGCGCGCAAAGCCTGTCGCTGTTCTCCACGCGCAAACTGGTGGATCTGCGCATCCCGTCCGGCAAGCCCGGCGTGGAAGGGGCGCAGGCCTTGCAGGATTATTGCCAGCAACTGAACGCCGACACGGTTACGCTGATATCGCTGCCGCGCCTGGACAAGACCGCGCAGAACAGCAAATGGTTTACCGCGCTGGCCGAGCATGGCGCGGTCATCGCAGCCGAGGAAATCGCGCTGAATGCGCTGCCGGCATGGATTTCAGGCCGATTGAAACGGCAGGGCCAATCCGCCGACCGTGACACGCTGGCTTTTCTTGCCGAGCGCGTGGAAGGCAACCTGCTGGCGGCTTTTCAGGAAATCCAGAAGCTCGCGCTGCTGTTTCCCGCAGGGCCTTTGTCCTTCGAGCAGGTGAAAGACGCGGTGATGGATGTGGCGCGCTATGACGTATTCAAGCTGTCCGAGGCCATGCTTGCTGGGGATGCCGCACGCTTCGCGCGCATTCTCGACGGCTTGCGCGCGGAAGGCACCGCCACCGTGCTGATTCTGTGGGCACTGGCCGAAGATATTCGCACACTGGGCAAGGTGTTGCGCAACATGCAGCACAATGGCAACCTGGCTTCCGCGCTGCGCGACGCGCGTGTATGGGGCGTGCGCCAGAAGCTGATGGAGCGCGCGGTGCGCCGCTTCAATCCGGCGATAGCGGAGCGCGCATTGCGCCAGGCCGCACATGTCGACAAGGTGGTGAAAGGCTTGCGCCGCGGCGATGTGTGGGACGAATTGTTGCAGCTGGGCATGCGCTGTGCGCGAGCGGGGGAGGCATGAGCGACGAAGAGGTATTGTTGGTGCTTACCAACCTGCCGGACCGCGACAGCGCGCAGCGCATTGCGCTGGTGCTGATCGAAGACCGCGCCGCCGCATGCGTGAACATCCTGACTGAATGCAGTTCGATTTATCGCTGGAAAGGCAGAACGGAAACGGCCAGCGAAGTCCCCCTGCTGATCAAGACCACGCGCGCCGCCTATCCACGCCTTGAAGCCACCATCCGCGCAAACCATCCTTACGAACTTCCCGAGATCATCGCTGTCTCTGTTAATGCAGGCCTTCCCGGCTATCTGCAATGGGTCGCGCAAGAAACGTCGTCAGCCCCTTCCGGCACCACCTCCCAAGAGGAAGCGCTCGGGGTAAAATCCGCCAATCATGTAGTCAACACCGGCAAGATATGAAAACCATCCGCTTCTTATTGCTGTTATTGTTGTGCCTTGCTCCGCTATCGCATGCGGAGGGATTCCTCGACAGACTGCCGCGTCTGGGCGGCGCCAAACAACCCACGTTCCTTCCCCCGGATCAGGCATTCGGGCTGGATGTCATTGCGCGCGATGGCAATACGCTGATCGCCAGCCTCAGAATCACGCCGGGCTATTACCTTTACCGTGACAAGACCACCTTCAGCCTTGCGGGCGATGCCGCAAAAACCACGGGCATCAAGATTTCCAATCTGGCCATGCCCAAAGGGGAGCTAAAAAAAGACCCCAATTTTGGCGACATACTGGTGTTTCACCAGTCGTTCCAGACCGAGATCACATTGGAGCGCAAAGACAGTGCGCCACAAAACATCCTGCTTGATGCGAGCTATCAGGGTTGCAGCGACAAAGGCCTGTGCTACCCGCCCATCAACAAGCAGATCAGCATTGCGCTGCCGGCAGCCGCCGCAGCCAGCGCACTTTCCGCAACAACAGCGGAAGCAGCCACACCCGTGCCGCCTGCGGCGCAGGCGGGGCAGCCCGTTGCCGACAGCCAGAATTCCCCCAATGAAAATACGCGTATTGCCAGATTGTTCAAGCAGGGCAGTTTCTGGCTGATCATATCGTTCTTCTTCGGCGCCGGCCTGCTGCTCGCCTTTACCCCATGCGTATTCCCGATGGTACCCATTCTTTCCGGCATCATTGTCGGCCGCGGCCACAAGATCACTCATATGCATGGCTTCATCCTGTCGCTGGCCTATGTGCTCGGCATGGCGCTGACTTATGCCGCAGTCGGCGTGGCAGCAGGATTGTCCGGCACGCTGCTGTCAAATGCACTGCAGACGCCATGGGTGCTGGGCACCTTTGCCGGGATATTCGTGCTGCTGTCCCTGTCCATGTTCGGTTTCTACGAACTGCAACTGCCCACCGCCCTGCAAGGCCGCCTCACCGACACCAGCAACAAGCTGCATGGCGGGCATCTCAGCGGTGTGTTCGTGATGGGCGCGTTGTCCGCCATCATCGTCGGCCCCTGCGTTGCCGCTCCGCTGGCTGGCGCGTTGCTGTATATCGGGCAGACGCGCGACGCATTCCTCGGCGGCTCCGCGCTGTTCTCCATGTCGCTGGGCATGGGCGTGCCGCTGCTATTGATCGGTGCATCCGCCGGAACGCTGCTGCCTAAAGCCGGCGCTTGGATGGAGTCGGTGAAGCGATTCTTCGGCGTGCTGTTGCTGGCGGTTGCCATCTGGATGATCGCATCGCTGATCCCGGTCAGCGTGCAAATGCTGCTGTGGGCAGCGCTGCTGATCCTGTCCTCCGTGCACCTGCATGCGCTGGACGCGCTCCCGCACAATGCCGGAGGCTGGCACAGACTATGGAAAGGCATCGGGCTCATCGCCCTGCTGCTCGGCATTGCCTATCTCATCGGCGCGCTTTCCGGTGCACGCGACATTCTCCGCCCGCTGGGGGCAGTCGGCAGCATTCAGGCGGAAGCGCCTGCGGGGCTCCAGTTTGTGCGCGTGAAGAATGTCGCGGAACTGGATGCGCGCATCGCCGATGCAAAAGGCAAGACCGTGATGCTGGATTTCTATGCCGACTGGTGCGTGTCATGCAAGGAAATGGAGCGCTACACGTTCTCCGATGCCAAGGTCCAAGCCCGCCTGAAAAACGCCGTGCTGTTGCAGGCCGATGTCACCGCCAACAACGAAGATGATAAGGCGCTGCTGAAACGCTTTGAATTGTTCGGCCCGCCCGCCATCCTGTTTTTCGATGCCCAGGCGCGCGAGCGGGGCGACCATCGCGTGATTGGATACCAGAATGCGGAATCCTTCCTGAATACACTGAGCAGCGTGCAACTGTAAGCAGCCACCCCCTTTAATCCCGCCGGGGCATGATGCCTGCGGATTTGACGAGGAAGCCATGTCAGACCTCAACGACCCAAGGGTTTTCTTTGCCGCCGAACGGACGCTCCTCGCCTGGAACCGCACCAGCCTTGCGTTGATGGCGTTCGGGTTTGTTATCGAACGCTTCGGCCTGTTCGTGTCTATCCTCCTCCCCCAACATGCACACCCGATGCAGCGCGGCATTTCATTCTGGACGGGTCTGGCTTTTGTCCTGCTGGGTGCATGGGTTGCCGCGTACTCGACCGAGCAATACCGCAAGGTGCTCAAAACACTGAAGCCGATTGAAATCCCGGAAGGCTACAGGGTTAATCCGGGAGTGATTACCAATCTGATGGTTGCTGCTCTGGGAATCGTTTTGGCAATATATTTCTTTCAAGGCGTTTAATCACGCCATGTACGTCCGGTTAGATAATTTCAGCGAAAATCTGGACATTTCGCCCTAATTTGCGGCAAAATGCTCGAATGAAAAACATTCTGGTATTGCATGGACCCAACCTGAACCTGCTCGGCAGCCGCGAGCCGGATGTGTATGGCCGCGTCACGTTGGACGAAATTAACCAGAAGTTGCAGCAATTAGCGCAAAAAAATGGTGCGACTCTCCAGCACTTCCAGAGCAACGCCGAATCTGCGCTGGTCGACCGCGTACAACTGGCGCGCCAGGATGGCACTGGCTTCATTATCATCAACCCTGCTGCCTTCACACACACCAGTGTGGCGCTGCGTGACGCACTGGCAGCGGTCGCCATACCGTTTATCGAAGTTCACCTTTCAAATGTGTTTGCACGCGAGCCGTTCCGCAAGGAATCCTATTTTTCCGATCTTGCCGTCGGCGTCATCAGCGGCTTGGGTGCAACCGGTTATGAACTCGCGGTGCAATACGCGCTGCAACATTCCAGTTAGGAGCTAACCATGGATTTACGCAAACTCAAAACCCTGATCGAACTGGTGGAAAGCTCCGGCATCGCTGAGCTGGAAATCAGCGAAGGCGAAGAACGCGTACGTATCACGCGCTCCCCCGCCGCAACCGCAACGCAGCAGGTTTATGCTGCGCCGCAGCAGCAGATTGCTGTATCCGCCCCACCGCCTGTTGCTGCACCTGCAGAAGCTGCCAAGCCCGCCGAACCGGAAGGCCATGTGGTGAAATCGCCCATGGTCGGCAGTTTTTACCGCTGCCCTTCGCCAGGCTCCAAATCCTTTGTGGAATTAGGCCAAAGCGTGAACGCAGGCGATACCCTATGCATCATCGAGGCCATGAAACTGCTCAATGAAATCGAGGCCGACCAAAGTGGCATCATCAAGGCCATCCTGGTGGAGAACGGACAGGCTGTTGAATTTGGCCAGCCCCTCTTCATTATCGGTTAATCATGTTTGAAAAAAAGCCGCGCGCAGACCAAGGTGACAGCACACCCCAGGAGAGCTTGCTGAAGCGCGGAATCCTGCGTGTAGCATCCAAGCCGGAGCCTATTCCCATGTTCGAAAAAATTCTGATCGCCAATCGCGGCGAGATCGCCCTGAGAATTCAGCGCGCCTGCCGCGAAATGGGCATCAAAACCGTAGCCGTCCATTCCGAGGCAGACGCAGACGCAAAATACGTCAAGCTTGCCGATGAGTCGGTATGCATCGGCCCTGCCCCTTCATCACAAAGCTACCTGAACATCCCGGCCATCATCAGCGCAGCGGAAGTCACCGATGCGCAGGCCATCCACCCCGGTTACGGATTTCTTTCGGAGAACGCCGATTTTGCCGAGCGCGTGGAAAAGAGCGGCTTCGTGTTCATCGGCCCGCGCCCCGAAACCATCCGCATGATGGGCGACAAGGTCACTGCCAAACTCACCATGAAAAAGGCCGGCGTGCCCTGCGTGCCTGGTGTGGACGGCGCGCTGCCGGAAAATCCGGCCGAGATCGTCAAGATCGCCCGCAGCATCGGCTATCCCGTCATCATCAAGGCTTCCGGCGGTGGCGGCGGGCGCGGCATGCGTGTGGTGCACACCGAAGCCGCGCTGCTCAATGCCGTAACCATGACGCGCAGCGAAGCGCAGGCTGCATTCAACAACCCCATGGTGTACATGGAAAAGTTTCTGGAGAATCCGCGCCACATCGAGTTTCAGGTTCTGGCCGACTCCTACGGCAATGCCGTGTACCTGGGCGAACGCGACTGCTCGATGCAGCGCCGCCACCAGAAAATCATCGAGGAGGCACCTGCGGCGCTGCTCAATCCGCGCCTGCGCAACAAGATCGGTGAGCGCTGCGCCGAAGCCTGCCGCAAGATCGGCTATCGCGGCGCGGGCACTTTCGAGTTCCTTTTTGAGAACAACGAGTTCTACTTCATCGAGATGAACACGCGCGTACAGGTGGAACATCCGGTCAGCGAAATGATCACCGGCATCGACATCGTGCAGCAGCAGATACACATCGCGGCCGGCGAAAAACTCACCCTGCGCCAGCGCGACATCGAGTTCAAGGGCCACGCCATTGAATGCCGCATCAATGCCGAACATCCCTACAAGTTCACGCCCTCCCCCGGCCGCATCACGACCTGGCATCCGCCGGGCGGCCCCGGCATACGCGTCGATTCGCACGTGTACGCCAATTACTTCGTGCCGCCGCATTACGACTCCATGATCGGCAAGATTATCGCCTATGGCGACACGCGCGAGCAGGCCATGGCGCGCATGCGCATCGCGCTGGCAGAGATGGCAGTGGAAGGCATAGAGACCAACATTCCGCTGCATCAGGAACTGATGGTGGATGCCGCTTTCCTGCGCGGCGGCACCAGCATCCACTACCTGGAACACAAGCTCGCCGAACGTTCCAAAGGCTAAGGCGGCATTCATATGGCCTGGCTCACATTGACCGTGAACGCAGATGCGCAACACGCGGAAGCGCTGAGCGAGGCCCTGCTGGAACTCGGCGCACTGTCGGTGGACGTGCATGATGCGGATGCCGACACCGCGGATGAGCAGGCGATATTCGGCGAACCGGGCGAACCACCGCCGCATCTGTGGCCGCACAACCGCGTCACCGCGCTGTTTGCCGAAGATGCGCCAGTAGACGCGATCATGCTGGAAGCGGCGCACGCCATCGGGCTGGGACAGCCCCCCTCCTATCGCACCGAAACCCTTGCGGACAACGACTGGGTGCGCCTGACCCAATCACAGTTCGACCCCATCCGCATTTCGCAGCGCTTGTGGATCGTGCCGACCTGGCACACCCCATCGGACCCTGCAGCCATCAACATCATTCTCGATCCGGGGCTGGCCTTCGGAACCGGCAGCCATCCCACCACCCGCCTGTGCCTGCGCTGGCTGGATGCCAACATCAAAGGCGGCGAAACCGTTCTGGACTATGGCTGTGGCTCCGGCATCCTCGCCATTGCCGCGCTCAAGCTGGGTGCAGGCGGCGCCATCGGGATCGATGTGGATGCACAGGCCGTGCAGTCCAGCCGCGACAATGCAGCCGCGAACGACGTGGCGGCGCAATTCTATTTGCCCGATGACGCGCCAAAAATGCAGGCAGACATTGTCGTCGCCAATATCCTCACCAATCCGCTCAAGGTGCTCGCTCCGCTGCTCGCGGGCGCGACCCGGCAGGGCGGGCAGATCGTTCTGTCCGGCATACTGAGCGAACAGGCGGAAGATGTGATGAAGGTCTATGCGGAATGGTTTGAAATCGAGCCACCCGTCATGGAGGAAGGCTGGGCATGCCTGTCCGGAGTGAAACGATGAGCGCCATCACCCAATGCCCCGAATGCGGCACCTGCTTCAAGGTCAGCCAGGAGCAGCTTGAAGTACGTCATGGCCTGGTGCGTTGCGGACGCTGCCAGGCTGTGTTCAACGCCACGGCGCATTTGCATGACGACCAGCCCAGCCCGCAACTGGACTTGCCCATCATGCATGAAGAGGTTCCGACACCTTCTGCAAGCAGCAGCGATTCCGCTCCCGAAAAGCATGAGGAGCAAGTTCCCGTCGGCGAGGCAACCATTCCCTTTGCGGCACTTACGGCTGAGCCCCAGCCTCCCGCTGAAACGGCCGCCATTGAACAAGAAGAGGCGGCTAAACCCGCCACGCTGGCGCAACCAATCACCCTTGCCGAAGGTGCGCTTGAGCACCACCTTGCCGTCCCGAAGAAGAAGAAAAGAAAACGCCGCTGGCCGTGGTTCGTCGGTTGCCTGTTGCTACTGATTCTGATGCTGACACAGGCCGCGTATTTTTTCCGCATCGAACTCGCCGCACGCCTGCCCGGCCTCAAGCCAGCACTCATGTCCTATTGTGCGCTGCTCAAGTGCAGCATCCCGCTGCCGCACAAGATAGACCTGATCAGCATCGAATCCTCGGAGCTGGAAGCAGACCCGGCGCACGCCAATGTCATCACCCTGAACGCCATACTGCGCAACCATGCGCCCTATGCACAAGCCTATCCCGACCTCGAACTCACATTCACAGACACACAGGACAACTTGGTGGGGCGCCGCACCTTCAAGCCGGGCAACTATCTCAAACCGTACGATAACGAAAATCAGGGCATGCCCACCAACCGTGAAGTCAGCGTCAAGCTGCACCTCGATACGACCGACCTGAAGCCGACGGGATACCGGTTGTTTTTGTATTACCCCTAGCAGTACATTGCGTGGATGGCGCCGTGGGACGCCACCTTTCTACTGCCCCGCCACCATCATGCTTTCAACCAGAATCGACCCGCACTGGCGCGATCCCTGCACCAGCACGTCATTGCCCACCGCTGCGATATGGCGGTACATGTCCTTGAGATTGCCAGCGATCGTGATCTCCTCAACCGGATATTGAATTTCGCCGTTTTCCACCCAGAAACCCGCCGCGCCGCGCGAATAATCGCCGGTGACGTGGTTCACGCCCTGGCCGAGCAACTCGGTGACCACCAGACCGCGCCCCATTTTTTTCAGCAAGCCGTTGAAGTCCAGCTTACCCGGACGCAGGATGAGGTTGTGGTTGCCGCCTGCATTGCCGGTCGTTTTCATGCCCAGCTTGCGTGCGGAATAAGTGCCGAGAAAGTAGCCCTGCAGTACTCCCGCCTGGATAATAGCGCGGCGCTGCGTCTTCACGCCCTCGTCGTCGAAGGCGCTGCTGGCCAAGCCCCGAGGAATATCCGGTATATCGTCGATATGGATATTGGATGAAAACACCGGCTGCCCCAACTGGTCTAGCAGAAAGGAAGATTTGCGGTACAGACTGCTGCCGCTCACCGCGCCGACAAAATGACCGAGCAGGCTGGCAGCAACCGGTGCTTCGTACAACACCGGCACTTGCATGGTGCCGAGCTTGCGCGCGTTGAGCCGGCGCACCGCACGTTCCGCAGCGATGCGCCCCACCTCTTCCACCTTCAGCATTTCGCTTGCCTCGCGCGCCTCGGTGTACCAGTAATCGCGCTGCATGGCGCTGCCCTTGCCGGCAATCACGGCACAGCTGACGCTGTGGCGCGACGTAGGATAGCCGCCGATGAACCCCAGGCTGTTCGCATACACAAACTGCGACTCATGCACGCTTACCGTGGCGCCTTCCGAATTCTTGATGCGCTTGTCGCGCGCGAATGCGGCCTGCTCACACTCCCTGGCCAGGCCGATGGCCTGCTCCACATTCAGCAGCCAAGGGTGGTACAGATCCAGGTCCGTGAAGCCGGTTGCGAGCAATTCCGGCTCGGGCAAGCCGGCACAGTCATCGCTGGCAGTGTGGCGTGCAATGGAAAGCGCGGCATCCACCGTGTCGCGCAATGCCTGCCGCGAAAAATCCGAGGTGTGCGCATTGCCGCGTTGCTGGCCGAGGTACACGCTTATACCGATGCCCTTGTCGCGGTTGTATTCGATGGTCTCGACCTCGCCCTGACGCACGGTGACAGCCTGCCCGAAACCGTCGGACACTTCCGCCGCACAGGCTGTCGCCCCCTGCTGCGTGGCATATTGAAGCATGTCGCGCGCAAGCTGGCGCAGCGTATCGGCGGAATGAGAAAACCTGCCCTGGGTATGTTCGAGGGGATGGTGTCTGGATGGCGTCATCGGGTTCATATTCTGGAAATTCAGCAAAACAGTTTTATGGAAGGCGCTATCATAACAACATCCCATTATTATTTCGCATACCTATGCATCGCCACGACGACCATTCAGAAGAAGAACTGGACCTGCCACCCAGCAAGACCAAAATCAAGAAACAGATGCTGGACCTGCAGGACATCGGTGAACAACTGGTGGGCCTCAGCACCGACAAACTGAAGGAGCTCGACTTGCCGGAGCGCCTGTTTGATGCCGTGCAGGAGATGAAGCGGATCAACAAATTTGGTGCGCAACGCCGGCAGATGCAGTACATCGGCAGGCTGATGCGCGACGTGGAGCCCGCTCCCATCGTCGCCAAACTGGAAGCCTGGAGCGGCAAATCACACCAGCACATCGCCTGGCTGCACCAGATCGAACGCTGGCGCGACCGCCTTCTGGAAAACGAAGGCGCACTGACCGAGTTGCTCGCCGACCATCCGGCCGCAGACGCACAAAGGCTGCGTACGCTGATCCGTAACGCGCAGAAGGAAAAGGAATTGCTGAAACCGCCGAAGAGTTACCGCGAAATCTTTCAGGTGCTGCGCGACATCATGCCGGAGCAGGCCGGGCACGCGCCAGAATAGCAAACCGCTGTCAAACCATGCACGACATACTGCCCCACATCACTCTCGAAACCGGAAAATCCCCGCAACACAGCATCATCTGGCTGCATGGGCTGGGAGCCGACGGTGAAGATTTTGTCCCGATCGCGGAAGAGATGGATTTGCCGGTGGCGGTGCGCTACCTGTTTCCGCATGCACCGAAGCGCCCGGTCACCATCAATGGCGGTTTCATCATGCGCGCATGGTATGACATTGCCGACGCCACAATCGATGCACAGCAGGACGCTTCGGGCATACGCGCTGCACAGGCCGCCATCGAAACATTGATCGCACAGGAAATGCAGCGCGGCAATGCGCCAGAAAATATTTATCTCGCGGGATTTTCCCAGGGAGGCGCCATCGCGCTGCATACCGGCCTGCGCCACACCCAGCAGCTGGGCGGCATCATTGCGCTCTCCACTTATTTGCTCCTGGCAGAAACGCTGGAGCAAGAAGCCAGCACAGCTGCGCAGAATATCCCCATTTTCATGGCGCACGGACGCAGTGACCCGGTCGTGCCTTACGCACTGGGAAAAGCCTCGGCGGAAAAATTAAGGGGTCTGGGTTACCAGCCGGAATGGCATGAGTACGCGATGCCGCATTCGGTATGCATGGAAGAGGTGCGCGATGTTGCGGCCTGGCTCGCACACCGATTGAAAATGGCCCAAGATGCGGGAGTGCGTTCCTGATCTTGGATGCTGCAGCGCATCACACCTTGCCGTAGCGCAACACCAGCCATATTCCTCCCAGGATCAGCAAGGAGGCGACCAGCAGATCGCGCGTGAGTGATTCGCCCAGCAAGGCGATGCCGGCCAGCATCGCGAGTACCGGGGCGCTGAGTTGTATTGTCGATGCTGTCATGACGCGTATGTGTTGCAACACCCGATACCACATGACATAACCCAGCCCCGAAGTCAGCGCGCCGGAGAGCACGGCATACAATATACCTCGTGCATCCAGCCGCAACCACGGTAACGCGAGCAGGGAGAGGATGATGGTCAGCGGCACGGTGCGCAGAAAATTCCCCGCAGTTGCGGCAGATGGATTCGACAGTCCGCGTCCGAACAGCGAATACACGCCCCAGGCGATACCGCTTGCCAGCATCAAAATCGAATCCAGCACGGACGGCGCCTCCACGCCGGGCGACACCAGGAGTACCAGCCCGACCATCGCCGCTGCGATGCCCATGCTTTGCAGTGCACCCATGCGTTCACCTGCGATGAGTCCGGCTAAGATCATGGTCAGCTGCACCGCGCCGAACAACATCAATGCCCCCGCGCCGGTGTCGATGGTGCGGTAGGCGAAAGACAGCGCAGCTGCATAGATGAACAATGCCAGCGCACTGCGCCAAGTGCCATGCTTGAGCGGTGCCTGCTGCTGCCAGCGCATCAGCAGCCAGAGCATGGCCGCCGCCGAAAGCAGGCGCACCGTGGTGAAGCTTGCAGCATCGATGCCGGTTTCCTTGAGCGCCATACGGCACAACAAGGAGTTGGCAGCAAATGCGACCATGGTCAGCGTCGTATAAAGGACCAGTCTTAGCGGGCTCATCGAAGGTTTACGCGATCAGTGCCTTCCGTGGAAAATGGCGCGTCTCGGCGGCATGCAGACTGAGGTAAGAGTGCATCCAGGATTTTGTGCTGTTCGTGAACGACTGCTTCGGCTCTATTGTGCTGGAAGCGGAGGCTCGTCAGTATCTAGCTGGCATCGCAAACGTAAGGTCACTCTGACACGCTCTGCCAGTTGAATCTCTACATTCAATGAGTCTCTTCCGCACCCACATCCTCTTCGATCATGCGATAGCGTGCCAGGTCATAATCCACACCCTTCTCCAGCAGTGCCAGCGGCATCAGCAAGTAGTTCTTGTCGGACAATTTCACATGCAGGCTGCTGTTCTCCGAGAAAGCGGCGGCATTCATCAGCAGGGTGACTTCACCCGAATCATCATTTGCATTGTTCAGCAACACGGCGCGCTGTTCGCCGCTCACGCCATGCTCGCGCACACTCACGCCGATGACATGGTTGCCAAGCAACTGTATTCCGACATGCAGGTTGTTCTGTTTATCCCGGCTCAGGCGGCGCACGATACCAGCGCCCCAGTGCTCCCCTCTTTCCGGCCGTGTGCCAATCAGCGAGCCTATCGCCGCGTCTGATACGCGCGCTGAAGGCAGGACGCAGCGCATGCCGCTGATGCTGATATCCTCGACCGTCCAGTGCTCACTGGTGTCAGTGGCGTGATCCAGATCGGCGCCGGCCTTCTCCAGCACGCCGGAAAATCCAATTGCCACATGCAATTTGACCAGAACCTTGTGCCGCGCAGCACGTCGCGTCGGCAAGTCTGATCCCCAAAACACGGAGAGATGACGCACCACCTCACGTACCGCATCGGCATCGAACACACCGCCGAGATTGATCGTCTCTGGCACAACGCCTTTCTTCACTATGCCGAGCAACGCCTGGACGTGCGGCTGGACTGCGCCTGCACCGAGGAAACGCATACCAGGCTGCAGCTGGAGGTCCGCATTTAACCGCATGGGTGGCGCAGGATGTTCGAGGTCAAAACAGAACACGCTGCCCGGTTCCTTCTGTGCGCTGATCGCAAAGCTCCGGCAGAAATGCGACGTCAGCCGTTCGGCAAGATGTACCTGCAGCGGTTTGAGCGTGCTGGCGCCGGAGGCATACCACATCAGCAGGCTGCCAAACTCGTATCGCACCGATGTGCTCACGCCCAGGCCCGCGTAGAGCGTAACGGGTTGATCCAGATACTTTTGCACCTCTGCATACGAATAGAGTTCGGCCAGGCTTCCCCATATCGTCTGATCAGGCAATGCATAGCGCGCTGCCGCGCATTTCAGCCTGCCGGTCAACGCGGAGATGCAACGCGCTGCAACGAGCGGCAGCGATGATTGGATCGCGACACTTCCCTTGTCGCCCTTGCTGTAACGCATTTGCACATTCAAGTAAGCCTGAGCGACCTGCAGAAAGAAATCATTCAGCGCCACCCACAAGCGATTCTCATGGAATCTGGTCAGGGACTTGTCCGCAAAATAGTCCCGTGTCAGTTTGCGCTCATAGGGGCGCGCTGTTTCGTCGAGCAGACGCAACACCTCAAGCTGTTGATCGAGACGAAAATCCTGGTGCTCGCGCACCGACTCGATCCATGTGGTCAATTCATGCAATGCTTTCAGCGCATCATTCTTGGGCAGATCATGCAAAAACAGCTGCGCCGACTTGATATCTGCCATCGGATGATCAGATTTCTTGTCAAAGAATCCCAACTTGAGCCACCCTTCCAGGTTAAAGCGCCATGCTGCGCTAATGTGGCAATATAATCGCAAACTTGCCTGCTTGGCTACAGAGCCATCCGCCAACCGCTTAACATTGTCCAATGATTGCACTGCTGCACGACGATACTCCCTTCCCGCCCGTGGAACAGGCATTGCGCACGCCCAACGGCCTGCTGGCAGCGGGTGGCAGCCTGACGCCGGCGCGCCTGCTGGATGCATACCGCCACGGCATTTTTCCGTGGTTCAATCCGGGCGATCCCATACTGTGGTGGAGTCCCGACCCGCGCACGGTGCTGTTCCCGGAGGAATTCAAGATTTCCCGTTCGCTGCGCAAAACCTTGCGCAGCGGGGTATATGAAGTCCGCACCGACACCGCCTTTGAGCGCGTGATACGCGCCTGTGCCGCTCCGCGCGAGGCACAGGGCGGAACGTGGATCACGGAAGACATGATCACAGCCTACGTCCGTCTGCACTGGATGGGGGTGGCGCACTCGGTGGAAACCTGGCGGCATGGTGAACTCGTGGGCGGTCTGTATGGCGTCAGCATCGGGCGCATGTTTTACGGTGAATCGATGTTCAGCCGCAGCACCGATGCGTCCAAGGTCGCGCTCGCCCATCTCGCCGCACAGCTACAGCGCTGGGGCTATGACATGATCGATTGCCAGATGCACACTGCGCATCTGGCCTCGCTCGGCGCGCGCGAAATTCCGCGCGCGGAATTCGTCCAGCGCGTGCAGGAACTGACACGCGGCCCGGACAATTTCACCCAATGGCAATTCGATCAGATTATTTAATGAACTGTGCGCCGAATCAAAGCTGTTTTTATTTGGCCAGCAATGTCTGCTCGGCCATCGCGCCAACCGTGGCGCCAATTGTGGCTTTGACCGTTGCATGATCCGCGGCGGCCATTGTGGTTTCTGACGTGGATGACCAGATCATGTTCTTGTGCGCTGCGTCATACACGTTTGCCTCCAGCAGCGCTTGTTCGTCATCGGCAATCGCATCGTGCATGAATAATGCCTGATAGCCGTAGCCAAAATAATCTACCCAGGTATCGTAATAAATGTGCGGCTGAAAGATGGTTCCAGGAACATAAATCTGCGCGTGCTCTTTGCCCACCAGCCTCGTAACGAGCACCGCATCCGATCCCTGCTCGCCTATTTTTTCTGCGATGGCCACCGGATCGTTCTGTTTCTCATCCGGAAGCACCGTATGGCTTGCAATTGCATCTACGCCCCGGGCCTTGAATTCCCGCACAAATGCATCCTCGAAAACTTTTCTGTTTTCCGGATCTTTGGCGACGCCGAGCACCATGATTTTCTGGGGATGCCCCTCATGCGTCGAATTCTTCCAGGCTGATTTAATCTCGGCCGATTGTGCCGATGCTGCCATTTCCCCCGTTGGTGACGTTGCACAGGCCGTCAACAATGCCGCAACCAACAACCCAAAACCGAGCGAACTTTTCAGCGTCTGTATCATTATTTTTCCCCCTTCAAGCAAAGAAGTCATTTTTTCCAGCAACGCGCCAGCCACAGCAACGTGCTGCCTCCATTGCCTACGTTAGCATATTTGCGCAGGAATAAAATCTGTTTTCTTCTGTAAAAACTCCATGATAAACAGCGACGCCCCTGGCTCGGAATGAATTCCCGGCAATATTGTCTACTGCAAAGGATGCTCCCGGATTTCGTGGAAACACAGCCGTCTGCCTCTCAACCGTGGAGTCTCGCGCATGGAATTTATCCCACACCGGCAGGAATTGATACACTACTGACCTGGCATCGCCTTACCCTGGCGTTACGACAAATATGAACCTGTTGCATGACATCCCGCTATCGGCGCTGCAGTTCTATCTCACCGCGCCCTATCCCTGCAGCTACCTGCCGGATAGGCTGGCGCGCTCGCAGGTTGCCACACCGAGCTTCATGATCACCACGCCTGTCTATTCCGAGCTGGTGCGGCGCGGCTTCCGGCGCAGCGGAACGTTTACCTACCGGCCGCGCTGCGACGATTGCCGAGCCTGCGTGCCGGTACGCGTCGAGGTAAAGTCATTTGCGCCCAAACGCACGCAACGCCGTGCCTGGCAGCACCACAGCGGAATGATTGCGTCCCTGCATGAGCTGACCGACAACGAGGAATACTTCACGCTGTACCAGCGCTATCAGAAAGCGCGCCACCGCGACGGCGGCATGGAGAATGACAGCCGCGAGCAGTACCGCAACTTTCTGCTGCAAAGCCATGTCGATTCCATATTGGTGGAGTTCCGCGAACAGGACGTGCTGCGCATGGTGAGCCTCATTGACATTCTCGAGGATGGGCTTTCTTCGGTGTATACGTTTTTCGACCCGGATGTGGCGCATTCCAGTTTCGGCACCTACAACGTTCTGTGGCAGATCGAGCTGTGCCGCGAGCTGCAGCTGGATTACCTGTACCTGGGCTACTGGATCAAGGAGAGCGCAAAAATGGCGTACAAAGCCAACTTCCGTCCCCTGCAGGGTCTGATAAACGGGGAATGGCAACCCCTGTCAGGTCAAGACAACACACCATGAAAACCCGCCTTGCCCTGTTCTCGCTTGCACTGGTGGTGCTGCCCGTACTGTCCGCCTGGCTGTCCGGCATGGGCTTGCCGGAACACTCGGCCATTGAGGGGAATGCAATGCTTCCGGCACTCATCGCCGGCCTGGTCGTGGCCGTAGCCATCCTGCTGCTCGACGCTCGCACATACCGTCGCACCGGCTCCAGCCTGCTGCACAAACAACGGCGCTATATCGCCTGGCTGAGCGTCGCGGGCGCTGCTCTGGGTGCGCTGCTGGCCTATCTCAACTATTACGCGGAAAGCTGGATGACCGCCGCCGGCAGTCTGATGCAATCCCTGCTGCTCGCCGCGTTGCTGGGTGCCGTGCTGCTGCCCGGAGTGCTGGTCACGCGCCTGTGGCTTGCGGGCTTTCCCGGCCTGCTGCGCAGCCTCACGCGGATGCCGGCACTGCCCGAGCCCGGGCGCGAGCCCGCCGCTTCGTTGCTGCTGCTTGCTGCCTTGAGCGGCCTGCTCGGCGGCGCAGTATGGCCCGCGCAACTCTTCTGGCTGCTGTGGCTGTCGCCCTTGCTGCTGCTGGCCGCGCTGCAGGTGCTGTGGCACGAAAGCACGATTTTCTCCGGGCTGAATCAGGGCGACTGGAGCCGCATCGTGCTGGCCAGCCTGTCCGGCCTGCTGACCGGAGGCATGGCACTGGCCACCTATACACTGGCGGGCGGCGCTGTGTATTTCTCGCTGCCCATGCCGCCGCTCAGCATCACGCTCGGCCTGTGCCTGTTCGGGCTGCTGTGCCTGCAGCTCGGCGACATCATGGCGGAGCCATGGCGCGGCAAGAAACGCTCGGAAATATTCAAGAGAAAGCCCTTCCCTATTCAAGTCGTCGTCAAGAAAGATTGATTGATGTACCCACTGATACGCCCGCTGCTTTTTTCTCTCGATGCGGAAACCGCGCACCACATGACGCTCGATGCGCTGCAGAAGGCGCACAGGTGCGGCGTGCTGCCGCTGTTTGCCAGACGCCCCCCCGACGATCCGCGCACGGTCATGGGCCTGACCTTTCCCAACCCGGTTGGGCTGGCCGCCGGCATGGACAAGAACGGCGCTTACATTGATGCGCTGGCCGAACTCGGTTTTGGTTTCATCGAGATCGGCACCGTCACGCCGCGCCCGCAGCCGGGCAACCCCAAGCCGCGCATGTTCCGCCTGCCCGAGGCGCAGGCCATTATCAACCGCATGGGCTTCAACAATCTCGGCGCGGATGCGCTTGTCGAAAACGTAAAGCGCGCAAAATATTCCGGCATAGTGGGCATCAACATCGGCAAGAATTTCGATACGCCGATTGAGAAGGCCGCCGACGATTACATCATCTGCCTGCGCAAGGTGTATGCACTTGCCAGTTATGTCACGATCAACATCTCCTCGCCCAACACCAAGAATCTGCGCCAGTTGCAGGGCAGCGATGAACTGGACGCGCTGCTTGCACAACTCAAGGCGGAACAGGAAAAGCTGGCCGAGCTGCATGGCAAATATGTGCCGATGGCACTGAAGATTGCGCCCGACCTGGACCAGGAACAGATTCAGCAGATCGCCGCACTGCTCATGCGCCACCGCATCGATTGCGTGATCGCCACCAACACCACGCTGTCGCGCGAGGGCGTGGAACGCCTGCCGCAGCACAGCGAGGCGGGCGGGCTAAGCGGTGCGCCGGTGCGCGAAAAGTCCACAGCCGTCATCCGCCAGCTTGCTGCTGCGCTGCAAGGATCACTGCCCATCATCGGCGTGGGCGGCATACTGAGCGGAGCGGATGCAGCAGAAAAAATCAGCGCCGGCGCGGCTCTGGTGCAGGTCTACAGCGGCCTGGTTTATCGCGGCGCGGATTTGATTGGCGAATGCGCGGAAGCGATACGGCGTGCACCGAAACACGTCCCCTCCCCCTTGCAGGGGGAGGGCTAGGGAGAGGGTAGAAACGCGTTTTCTCTGCGCTTCCTTACCCCAGGTTCACCGGCACAAACATCTTGTTATCCCCGCGCAGGATCAGCAACGCAACGCGCTTGTCGCGCTTGGCGATCGACGAACTCAGCTGTTCGATGCTGGCGATTCTTTCGCCATTCACGGCCAGGATGACGTCACCCCGCCTGATCCCGGCCTTTGCTGCGGGCCCATCCTCGACGTTTTCCACCAGCAGGCCCTCATCAACATCGACCTTCCTGCGCTCCTCCGGCGTGAGGGGGCGAACCGCAAGGCCCAGCCGGCCGCTGTCTTCTTCGTCCACTTTCCCGCTGAAGCCGGCGCTCTTCATTTCGCCGACGCTCATGGTTATTTCCTTGCTCTTGCCTTTGTGCCAAAGCTCCAGTTTGGCAACTGCTCCCGGTGTCTGTTCGCTCACCAGCGGAGGCAAGTCGGATGAACGCTCGATATTCTTGCCATTGAATTTCAGGATCACGTCACCCGGCTCGATGCCAGCTTTTTCTGCCGGACTGCCTTTTTCCACCGAGCTCACCAGCGCACCGACAGGCTTGTCCAGACCGAAGGTGTCGGCCAATTGCTGATTCACTTCCTGGATCATCACGCCGAGGCGCCCGCGGCTCACCTTGCCGTGATCGAGCAGCTGCCGCTCCACCTTCATCGCCACATCAATCGGAATGGCAAACGACAGGCCCTGATAACCGCCGCTACGGCTGTAGATCTGCGAATTGATGCCGATCACCTCGCCGTTCGCGTTGAACAGTGGCCCGCCGGAATTGCCGGGATTAACGGCAACGTCGGTTTGCAGGAAAGGGACATAGCCCTCATCGGGCAGCGAGCGTGATTTCGCGGAGATGATCCCCGCCGTCACCGTGTTCTCGAAGCCGAAAGGTGATCCGATTGCGATTACCCAGTCACCCACGCGTGCACTCTGCGGATCGCCGATCTTCACCGTCGGCAGATCTTTTGCATCGATCTTCAGCACGGCAACATCGGACAGCTTGTCCAGTCCCGCCACCTTGGCCTTGAACTCCCGTTTGTCGGTGAGTTTGACCGTCACCTCATCCGCATCCGCCACCACATGTGCATTGGTCAGGATGACCCCATCAGAACTGACGATGAAACCGGAGCCCAGCTCCCTGGCGGGAACAGCGCCATGAGGAGCAGGCGGCTGGAAGCGGCGAAAAAATTCGTAAAATGGATCGTTCGGGTCCACCTGCGGAAATCTGGAAAAACCGGTTTTGACCTTTGACGACACGCTGATATTGACCACGGCCTTGCCCTGCTGTGCGGCGATCTCGGCGAAGTCAGGCAGCGTGATGGTTGCCCTGCGGGATGGCTCAGCCACGACTGCTACTTCATTGGGGACCGCCTGCGCCTCTGAAAAAGGCGAGTAGCCAAATTGGGCGTGTGCGCCATAACCGGCCGCCATGGCCGCGGCTACCATGAGCCCCAGCGTGGCCCGCTGGCGCAGTCTGGATTGATTACCGAACATGGAAATATCCTCCTTCGAGATAACGAAATTGAATCAGCGGCCATCCGGAGAATTGGCCTTAGCAGTGCAAAATATATTAACTGGCCGGTGAAATTTCAACCCCCTCCAAAAATACCCCCTGCAAAGAGGAAGGCACCGGTATGGCTCTAATAATGAATCCTGCGAAAGGCTAATAGAATGCCCGGGCAAACAAACTTTGCGACAGCATCATAAAAAAAGCCTTGCTGGTTCGCAGCAAGGCTTTTCTTTCATGTGATAAACCAAACCGGAAATGACTTATTTAGTCCCCGCAGCAGGCGGCGCTTCCTGTAATGCCTTGTCATAATCCTTCCGGGCAGTATCGGTACCTGCCGGCGCCATTCCTCGATTAATCACCGCATACTGCACTTCAGCCTCGTTATGGTTCATGCAGACAGCGAGATACTTTTCTTTCTCGTCACCCTTCAAGGCTTTGTTTTTCACATTTTTGTCGCAATACGCTTTCTTTTGCTGTAATGCGACCGCCTTAACATTGGCCGGCGAACTGGCTTCTGCCAGACACGACTTCATATGAGCAGCGTATTCAGCGGGCGGCAAATGAGCGCCCCTGGATTCACAATTTCCGGCAAGAACCGGGGTGGCCAGCAGTGCGAATACGCTGAGCGCAATAGCAGTAATAATATGTCTCACAAAAATTCTCCTTTAGCGTGAAGGTCAAAAGAGCAACCGTACTCAAGACCAAGATCATCAAAACGCAGCAAGTTACACCTACCCAAAAAAACCAATGCCGCATGAGTTGGTGCTTGACGCCATGCTGCCAAATGATTCTTAAGCGGCGCTTAACTCCGTTATGAAGTGCGTATACTGAGATTCATGGGCACAAAAGTCAAAGGTAAATGAACTTCCCGGGTGAATAGTATTTGCGACGGCATCAAGAGAAAAGCCTTGCTGGAAACCAGCAAGGCTTTTCTCTTGAGACGGGAATGCTAAACCTGCAATGCTTACTTAGGCCCTGCAGCAGTCGGCGTTTCCTCCAGCATCTTGTTGTAATCCGTGCCGGCAGTATCGGTATTCGCCGGAGCGATTCGCCGATTGATCGACGCATACTGCACTTGAGCCTGATTATCGTTCATGCACGATGTGACATAATGCTTTTGCTCGCTACAACCGACATAGGTACTGCAATTTAAGCCTTCATTTTTTGAGTTACTGACGCAATAGGCGAGTTTTTGTTGAAGGGCAACGGCTTCAACATTGGCCGGGGAACTGGCCTGGTCCAGGCACAACTTCATATGAGAAACGTATTCCGCAGGTGGCAAATGAGCACCTTTGGATTCACAGCTTTCTTCGTTCCCGGCAAAAACGGATGGGGCCAGCAGTGTGGATATGCTAAGAGCAACAGCGGCAATAATACGCTTCATAAGAGATTCTCCTTAAAATCGGTAGCCATTTTCGAATTCCATGTACAACATGCCAGCGGGTTGAGTTTCCATCATACTAACTTGGCCAACATGCGCAATTGGACTTTAGTACACCGTGCCTCTTTGCCATGAACGCCACTGTAGCCACCAAAGTAAATATTCCATAAATACAAATAGATATAACTTACGGCGTTAGCGCTCCAGACTCAAATCCATCTCGGTGCTATCCCCCTTACGCACTGACACCTTCTCGTCCACCGTCTTGTAGCCTTCCATCTTCACACTCAGCGCATGCACGCCTGGCTCCATTTCCAGGCGCAACGGCGACAGACCGTAATACACGCCGTCCAGATAGACCTTGGCGCGTGTGGGCTTGGTATTAATCAGAAACAGGCCGCTCGTTGCGGTGGCACGCGGCTCTTGAGTTTGCGGCAGAACAACCGCACTCGCAGCCGGCATCGGCGCGGCTTGCTGCACCGGGAGTGTTGGCGCAGGCGCAATGGGCGCATGCACGGCACTTGGCGCAACCAGCACGGACACTCCGGGAATCGGTCTCGTGCCGGGCGTCAGGTTGAACAGCTCGGGACTCGCAGCCATCAGGCTGTCACTGATCGCTTTGGTAGTTTTATCGGTGACAACACCCAATTCCTTGCGCAGGTAATTGGCGACGTCTTTCTTGTTATTTCCCGACACGCCCGCAAAGCGGTCGTTTTTTTCCACCACGATGCCGGACCACACCACCTTGCCCGTCTTTATTTCTTTCAGCGACGTCTCGATGGCGATGGAGACCTCGTCGCGCCCTTTGACATCGTAGGTCAGCTCTTTCACCGTACCGCTCAAATCAAACAGCGCGGTGCCATCCTGCGCCTCTCTCACCTGAAAACCGGCATCATCCAGGCTGGTCTTCATCGCATTGGTCACAACCGTTGCCACATCCTGATCCAGCACGAGGTCCTTGCCGCGCATCCCGGATACAAATTCCGCACCTGTTCCGATCTTGCGCGGGTTGCCTATGCTGCGTACATCCGCGTAACGGTTGATACGAATACTGGCTGCATACTTCATCGAAGGCGCATTGGGACTGGCTTTCTTGCTTTCGGCAACATGGATGGCATTGCCATCCTCGTCGCCAAACATGCCGCCCAACGTGGGCATGCCCGCATTGGAGCAGCCAGCCGCAGATATCACCACCAGACTCAAGAGGATTCGTCGCAGGAATTGCTTCATCATGCCCATCCGTTAATATCCAAGGTCGCGAGTATAACAAGGACTAAACCAGCCCGAAATGTATTCGGCACGACACGTGTCGTGCCAGTTGGCGAGCGGAACAATCATGGTGCAATTATCTGCTGTTAACTATTTCACACGCGCAAAAAGCAGGGGGCCGAAGCCCCCTGTTGATAATGCAATTGCTGTTGTTTGATGGGCTACGTGCCCCATCCTACGCAAGCTTAACCTAGCTTACCATGCACCTTCCAGCATCAGCAGGAGCAAGTTCTTTTGTGCGCCGGGCGTATTGCGCGAAGACCCGCTGTACGAGCTGTAGTTCAAATGGAAACCAATGTTCTGATACAGGTCGTACACGGCAGTAACGGTCCATGCATCGTCACCATTGACGCCAGCTGCGGTACCATTCTCTGCCTTGCGGCGAGACGCGCCGATACTCAGGGCATGCGGAATCACCGAGTAGTCAACACCGATGGTAGTTGCCTTGCGGTCTGGGTTGCCGACCACCCCAGAGGCATTGTACGCATTACCGACGACGGTGTTAGGAGCTTTAGCATGCTGTGCGTATATAGCTATTTCCTTGCCGGCCAGCTGGCCCTGCGCCTGGAAGTCATAGAACGTTTGATTCGTATCAACCTGCTGGCCAGCACCCACATTGGAGAACGATGACCCGCTCATCTTGCCTCCGCCTAGCATCAGCGCCCAGTTAGCTACGGTAGGCGTGAAAGCGATACGGGCATAGTCGTTGTTGAATTTTGTGGATGATATGGCTTGGCCATTGCCGCCCGGCATGAATGAAGGCGACCACTTGGTCAGGTTGATGAAGCCCATCTCGTTTTGCGCAACGAAAGCGATACCGGTTGCCGCGCCAGCGTCAGCACCCTGGTCGGCATTGTACTGAACAGCCGAAGTGTCACGCCGCAGTTCCGCCCAGCGATTAGCACGCATGACGCCGCCGCTGGACAACTCATACCCATATTGCACGCCCAGCGCATCGGTAGTAAAGGGAATCACGCTCACCCTACCATCGGTGCCAACACCGTAACTGAAAGGCAGCTTGATACCTGCCAGGAATCCTCCACTTCCGCCAGCATTATTGGCTACGTTGGGTGGCGCCAGACACTGAGCGGTACCACCTGCACCGATAGTTACGCTACCGGCTGCTATCTCTGCTGCCGTACAAGCAACGCCCATCGCACCGGCCGCCCCTTGCGTTGATGCGACACCGCCAGTATGGTTAACCAGATTGCCTTCGAATATAAAGCCTACGTTTTCTGCCACACGCCCACCAAAGAACAGGCTGGTTTCGTCACCGAAATCCCATCGACCGTTGCCCAAGCTTGTAGGAGCAGTCGTGCCGCCGCCAACTGCACCGGCGGTGTTGTCCTTTTGGTGGCGAACCTTGATGAAAAGCGCTCCATTCAAGGTATCAGGAAGGGACAAGCCCTCACCCTCAACCTTGGCCTGTGCGCCCATCAATGTATATCCGGATGCCTTGAAAGCGCGGCCGAAACTGTTCAGCACGGGAAAGTGTTGTGCGTGGCAGGCATTACATGCCATACCGACCTGACGCGCAAAAGCGGGAAGTGCTGACGCTTGTGGGATAAACCCTACTGCTGCCAGCAAACCTGCCAAATAAAGTGCTATTTTTTTCATATATAAAATCTCCTTATCCCCTGTTCAGATTTTGCGGCCCCATCATAACAGCGACGTGCGAACCAACTTGCACGGATGGGTATTACCCGGCGAAACCATATCACTTCTTGTGCGCATGCGCTAAGGATTTTGCCTATTTTTCAGGCCTGCCAAGGAGTTTTACCTGCGGAAATTGAGATTTTTTTGATCTACATCAAAAAGGCAATGAGAAATTTACAACGAAAAACCCAAATTTCGATTAGTGCGACAAATTCTCCACACAAAACAAAATGCGCCATCGGCGCATTTTGTTTGAAGAATACCGGCACCGATTAAACGGCGCCGGCAGATCAAGCCGCGTCAATAATGGAGTCTATTGGCTGCCAGCAGGGCTCGTCTTTAACAGGGCAGTGACAAAGCCGGTGAATTTCTGCAGTGCCTTATCGAAATCCATCGAAGTAATATCGGAATCCGATGCCGCCCTATCGCGATTAAGCTGTGCGAATTGCGCTTGAGCCTCATTATCGTTTATGCAGGCCGTGAGATAGCTTTCTTTTTCGCTACCCTGCAATGCTTTGTTTTTCACGTTTTTATCGCAATACGCTTTCTTTTGCTGCAATGCGACTGCCTTGACATTTTCCGGTGAACTGGCTTCGGCCAAACACGACTTCATAAAAACACTCTGTTCGGCCAGTGGCAATGCCACGGCTTTGGATTCGCACTGTCTGGGGTTCAGCGGCTGATTGCCAGCCATTTCTGTATGCCCGGCAAGCGCCTGGGTAGTCAACAGGGTGGATACACTGACAGCAATAGCAGTAATAGTGCGTTTCATAATAAATTCTCCCATGAATTAGAGGTTACTAACTTACGACCAATACCATCAGATGCGACACCATTTACCCCTACCCGAAAAATCCTTGTCCCTTGAATGATTGCCTGGCATCAGCCTGCCAAATGATTCTTAATCGACGCTTAAATCTGTGACGATACAGCCGATTGTGCGTTACTCAATTTGCAGACACTCCAAATATTGTTTTGTTTTCAACAGGGATATTGCCGCTTATCCCTTGCTTCATCTTTGAGCCTCGGCTCCCAAACACAGTGTTTGCGATGAAGTGGCTGCATATTGGAATTTAGTCCCGCAAAGGTCAAAGCCTATGGGGACGAATGGTTAAGCTCCCGGATGACTGGCAAATTTTCGGGATGCTCGGCGGGATGAACGGTTGAGTTTTTCGGATGAACGGTAATCTGGCAGTCTCGAAGAAAAAAATACCGAACAGGCTGACTTTGAAAAGGAAGTGTTTCTTAATTCACAACCCCTCGCGCAAGCGCTTTTCCGCTTCGCTCAAGTGCACCGGCTGACCAAGCAGCACCAGCACATCGCCGGCCTGCATCACCATATTCCCTGCAGGCTGGCTGCCGCGCACGTTGTGGCGGCGCACCGCATTGACTTCGACCTGCAGTTCGGCCAGGTTGATCTCATCCAGCGTCTTGCCCACCGCTTCATCCGCTTCTCCGAGCAGCACGCTGCGAAAGCGCGGCTGCAAATTTTCAGTGACTTCGGCTGATGCATCGGCAGCGGTACGGAAAAAACCGCTGAACATGCTGTAGCGGCGCGCACGGTTTTCCTGGATGCGGAGGATGACGCGGTTAAGCGGCACGCCGGCCATCAGCAGTGCCTGCGAGGCGAGCATCACGCTGCCTTCCAGCACTTCCGCCACCACCTCGGCCGCACCGGCCTGTTTGAGCGCCTCGATGTGCGTATCGTCGGCCGTACGCACCACCACAGGCAGGTCGGGGCGCAGCTCGTTTACAATTTGCAGAATCTTGAGCGCGGAGTGTTTGTCGTTGTAAGTGACTACCAGGGTTTTGGCGCGCAACAGTCCGGCCGCCAGCAGCACTTCACGCTTGGCGGCATCGCCATACACCACGCTTTCTCCGGCTGCGGCAGCCTCGCGCACCCGGCGTGAATCGAGATCGAGCGCGATGAAGCGAATGTGCTCGAGTTTCATGAAGCGTGCCAGCGCCTGCCCGCTGCGCCCATAACCGCAGATGATGATGTGCGCATCGGTGGCCATGCTTTGCACCGCAATCTGGTGCAACTGCATGGCACGGTTCATCCATTCGGCGGGAGAAATGCGCCGCACAATGGCTTCGGCATGCTGAATCAGGAATGGTGCGATGAGCATGGAAAGCAGCATGGCCGCCAGTACATTCTGCATGACTTCCGCAGGCAGCAAATGCACGTCGCCGGTCAGGGTCAGCAGCACAAAGCCGAACTCCCCGCCTTGCGCCAGACCAAGGCCGCTGCGAATCGCCGTACCCCAATCCGCATCGAACCAGCGTGCCAGAAGTGCAACCACCACCGCCTTGAACAGCAACAGGATGAGCAACACCAGCAAGATCCAGCCGAAACCTGCAATCACGTTGCTTATATCGAGCATCATGCCGATGGTCACAAAGAACAGGCCCAGCAGTACATCGCGGAACGGTTTGATGTCTTCTTCCACCTGATAGCGGTATTCGGTTTCGGAAATCAGCATGCCGGCAACAAATGCGCCCAATGCTAAAGACAGCCCGGCCAGCTCGGTAAAATAAGCCAGCCCCAAGGTAAACAGCAATACGTTGAGCATGAACAGCTCGGAAGATTTTTGTCTTGCCACCAAGTGGAACCACGGGCGCAGCAGGCGCTGCCCAAAGATCAGCAGGGCGGCCAATACCACGGCCGCCTTCAGCACAGCAAAGCCGAGGGTGATATGAATGGCCTGCCCGGTGCTGGTCAGCGCCGGTATGATGATGATGAGCGGCACTACCGCCAGATCCTGGAACAGCAGCACACCCATGATCTTCTGGCCATGCGGTGTATTCAGCTCGGCGCGCTCGGCCAGCATCTTGCTGACGATCGCGGTTGAGGACATTGCCAGCACCCCGCCCAGCGCCAAACCCGCGCGCCAATCGAGCCCGAAAAACAGCGAGCCGGCGATGACCAGCAGCATGGTGAACACGACCTGCGCGGTGCCCAGCCCGAATACCACGCGCTGCATGGCACGCAGCCGTGCGAGACTGAATTCCAGCCCGATGCTGAACATCAGGAATACCACGCCGAACTCACCCAAGTGACGTGTTTCCGGTGCATCGGGTATCCAGCCGAGTGCATGCGGCCCGATCAAAATGCCGACCATGAGATAGCCCAGCATCGCCGGCAGGCGCAGAATGCGGCACAGCACGACCACGCCCACCGCGACGGCAAGCAGGATCAACAGGAGTTGTAGCGAATTGGACATGCGCGCGCTTCAGGTCTGGAATGAATTCAATATGAATGGATAATGCCTCAAGTAGCGTATCGTTTCAAAAATTTCACCGCACATGCGCGTTAAGCGCACTGCTATAATTCCCGCCATGAATAAAGCTTTCTCCGCCGCCCCGCGCGCACTTGACCTGGCGCGCGAGGTACTAAGCATCGAAGCCGAAGCTGTCCGTGCGCTGATACCGCGCATCGACGAGACCTTCCTGCGCGCGCTCAATATCATCCTGTCCTGCGAGGGGCGCGTGATCGTGAGCGGCATGGGCAAGTCCGGCCACATTGCGCGCAAAATCGCCGCTACCATGGCCAGCACCGGTACGCCGGCGTATTTCGTGCATCCCGCAGAAGCCAGCCATGGCGACCTGGGCATGATCACGTCCAAGGATGTGTTTATCGCGCTGTCGTATTCCGGGGAAAGCCAGGAGCTGCTCACCATCGTGCCCGTCATCAAACGCCAGGGGGCGAAACTCATCAGCATCACCGGCAACGCACAATCCAGCCTGGCACAGTCCTCTGACGCACACCTCAATGGCGCGGTAGCGAAGGAAGCCTGCCCGATGGGTCTTGCGCCCACTGCCAGCACGACGGCAGCGCTGGCGCTGGGCGATGCGCTGGCGGTTGCGCTCCTTGACGCCAAGGGGTTTGGCGAGGAAGACTTTGCGCGCTCTCATCCCGGCGGCAACCTGGGTCGCCGCCTGCTCACCCATGTGCGCGACATCATGCATACCGGTGATGGCATTCCCTCAGTCCGTCTCGATGCTTCGCTTTCCGATGCCGTGCTGGAAATCACGCGCAAGCGGCTGGGCATGACCGCCATCGTGGACGATGTGCAGCGCGTGCTGGGCATCTATACGGACGGCGACTTGCGCCGCACGCTGGAGAAGCACCTAAATTTTGCCACGACGCGTGTCAGCGACGTGATGTCGCGCAACCCGCGCAGCATCGCGCCGGACGCGCTGGCAGCCGAGGCAGTGCAACTGATGGAGCAGCACAACATCAACCAGATGCTGGTCGTGGATGCCGACAACAAACTGGTTGGGGCACTCAACATGCATGATCTGCTGCGTGCAAAGGTAATCTGATGCTGACTCAACGAGCCCAGGCCATTCACCTCATCGCCTTCGACGTGGATGGCGTTCTGACCGATGGAGGCCTGTATCTCTCCGACTCGGGCGAGGAATTCAAGCGCTTCAATTCGCTGGACGGGCACGGCCTGAAAATGCTCAAGGCATCCGGCGTGGAACTCGCCATCATCACCGGTCGCATCTCGCGCTGTGTCGAACTGCGCGCGCAAAACCTGGGCATCACGCATCTACACCAGGGTGTGAGCGACAAGCTGGGCGTCATGCAGGCACTGCTTGCCCAGCTCCGCCTGCCTGCTTCCGCCGCCGCCTTCATGGGCGACGATGTAGTGGATCTGCCGGTGATGCGTTATGCAGGGCTGGCATTGAGCGTTCCGGATGCGCCCCAGGTGGTGCGCGACCGTGCCCATTACGTCACCCGCCGCGGCGGCGGATGCGGCGCAGTGCGGGAAGCGTGCGAGCTGCTGATGTCGGCGCAGGGCACGCTTGATTCACAATTGGCGCCCTATTTGACATGACGGGCCGTCTGCAACAGCTGCGCGAGTGGTACCCGGTATTGCCCCTGCTGTTTCTGCTGGCGGCGACCTATTGGCTGAATCAACAGGTGCAGCCGCTCACCCCCAAATCCTCCGGCGCCAGACCCCAAGACCCTGATTTTGTCATCAGCGAGATTGCTGCTATCACTTACAATGAGCGTGGCATGCCGCGCTTCGTGCTGGCCGCAGACAAGGTATCCCATTATCCCGTCAATGACAGCACCATTCTGGATGAGCCGCGGCTGACCAGCCTGTATGCAGACCGTCCCCCGGTTTATACTTCCGCCAGGGAGGGGGAAGTATCGAGCAATGGAGACGAAATATTTCTGCGCGGCGACGTGAAGCTTGTGCGCTTCTCCGGTGCGGCGCAAAGCGAGATGTCGTTCAGCACCAATTACCTGCACGTCATTCCCGACCGCGATGTGGCGGACACGAATTCTCCTGTCACCATCATGGACACACACAACATTGTGCATGCGGTGGGGATGCAACTCGACAACAATTCCCGCGTGATAAAACTACTGTCGCAAGTCAGAAGCCAACATGAAACCGCAAAAAAATAGATTTGTTGCACACTTGCGGAACACCGCCGCCGTGCTCTGCCTGGCACTGGTCTGCCACGCCCCGGCCAGCTACGCAGAGCAGGCCGACCGCAACAAGCCGGTACATCTGGAAGCAGACCAGCTCAGCATTGATGACGCCAGGCAAATCAGTACCTTCGAGGGCAATGTGCAACTCAGCCAGGGCACGATGATGATCCGGGGCGACAAGGTCATCGTTACACAGGACAAAGACGGCGTCAGGCACGGCACGGCAATCGGGCAGCCCGCGAGTTTCCGCCAGAAACGCGAAGGCTCGGACGACTATATTGAAGGCATCGCCGAACGCATCGAATACGACGCCCAGAACGAGACCGTGGATCTCTTCGGCGCGGCGCGCATGAAGCGCAACCAGGATGAAGTGCGCGGCGACCATATCAGCTACAGCGCGAAGACGGAGATCTTCCAGGCGAGCAGCGCGCAAGGCAAGCGCGAAGGCACATCGAGCAAGGACCGTGTGCGTGTCGTCATCCAGCCCAAGGAAGTGAACGCTACGGACAAGCCTGCGACAAGCCCATTGCCGCTCAGGCCGGAAGACACACTTGCGCCCTGAGATGACCCCATGAGCGAGCTGCGTGCCGTCACCCTGAACAAACGCTACCGTTCCCGCACCGTAGTGCATGACGTTTCGCTGTCGCTACAAAGCGGCGAAGTGGTCGGGTTGCTGGGCCCCAACGGCGCGGGAAAGACCACATGTTTCTACATGATTGTCGGGTTGGTGGCAGCAGATGGCGGCGATATCTTCATCGACGACCAGAATATCACCCACATGCCCATTCACCGCCGCGCCCAGCTGGGGCTGGGCTATCTGCCGCAGGAGGCTTCGATCTTTCGCCGCCTCACCGTGGCGCAAAACATCCTCGCTGTACTGGAACTGCAAAACTACCCGGAAGTAGAAATCGAGGCACGCATGGAGGAATTGCTGCAAGACCTGCATATCACCCATATCCGCGACAATCCGGCCATCAGCTTGTCCGGGGGCGAGCGGCGGCGCGTTGAAATCGCGCGTGCACTTGCCACCAATCCGCGCTTCATCCTGCTGGATGAACCCTTTGCCGGTGTGGATCCGATTGCCGTGCTGGACATCCAGAAAATCATCCGTTTCCTCAAGGAACGCAACATCGGCGTGCTGATTACCGACCATAACGTGCGCGAAACCCTCGGCATCTGCGACCGTGCCTATATCATCAATGCCGGTTCGGTCATGGCGGAAGGCAAACCGGATGAAATCATCTATAATGAAGGCGTGAGAAAAGTTTATCTCGGCGAGCACTTCAAGCTATAGGTATCACCTATGCGCCGCCACAGTACGCGAACCAAACAATGAAACAGTCATTGCAACTCAGGCAGTCTCAGCAGCTGACGCTTACCCCCCAGTTGCAGCAAGCCATTCGCCTGTTGCAACTTTCCACCCTGGAAATGAACCAGGAAGTGGCGCGCCTGCTTGACGAAAATCCCATGCTCGAACGCGAGGACGACCACGCACAGTCCTATGCGCATGGCGATGCAGCGGCCAGCTCCCCCACGGAAAACTCCTCAGATGCATCGGCGGACAATGAGGCGCCGCAGCACCACGAAGAAGAATGGCGGCAGCAGGAAGAATGGAATGAGCCTTCGTTCTCTGCCTCGGGCGCGTCGGATGACGAAGAGGAAAGCCGCACCGAGGTCGTGGCAGACAACCCCAGCCTGCGCGAGCATCTCATCTGGCAGCTCAACATGAGCCAGCTTGATGCGCGCGACAAGAACATCATCGGCTTGCTGATTGACGCGCTGGATGATAACGGCTATCTGGCGCAACCCCTGGAAGAGATCGCCGAACTGCTGCCGGAACAACTCGATATTACCCTGGACGACCTGGAAACCGCACTGACCCAGCTGCAACACCTGGATGAACCGGGCATCGGTGCGCGGACCTTGAGCGAATGTCTGGCCCTGCAACTCAAGGCGCTGCCTGATGACACTCACTGCCGCGACCTGGCATTGCGCATCGTGACGGAGCACCTGAATTTGCTGGCTGCACGTGACTTCACCAAGCTGAAGAAAATCCTGTCCTGCGATGACGCTGCGCTGCGCGCTGCGCAAGAACTCATTGTCCAGCTGAAGCCCAAGCCCGGCGCAGAATTCGAACAGCGCGCCGCCGACTATGTCGTGCCGGATGTGATCGTCGAGCGCCACCAGGGAGAATGGCGCGCGCGCCTGAACCAGGATGCCATGCCGCGCCTGCGCGTCAATCAGATGTACGCCAACATCCTGCAACAGCGCGGTGAAAAAAATGCACAGCAGCTTTCCGGCCAATTGAATGAAGCGCGCTGGTTCATCAAAAACCTGCAACAGCGCTTCGACACCATCCTGCGCGTTTCGCAGGCCATTGTCGAACGCCAGCGCCATTTCTTTGAGCACGGCGAAATCGCCATGCGCCCCCTGGTGCTGCGAGAAATTGCGGAACAGCTCGACCTGCATGAATCCACCATCTCGCGCGTGACCACGCAAAAATTCATGCTGACCCCGCGCGGTATTTATGAACTCAAATATTTCTTCGGCAGCGGTATTGAGACAAAAACGGGCGGCACGTGCTCTTCCACGGCCATCCGCGCGCTCATCAGGCAATTTGTCAGCGAGGAGGATACGCGCCATCCCCTCACCGATAGCCGCATGTCGGAAATCCTGGCACAACAGGGCATACTGGTTGCACGGCGTACCGTAGCAAAATACCGGGAAGGCATGAATATTCTTCCGGTCAATCTTCGTAAATCACTCTAACCATAAGGAGCAAGCCATGAACCTCAATCTCAGCGGACACCATCTGGAAATCACCCCCGCCATCCGTGAGCATGTGCTAAGCAAAATCGACAAGGTCAAACGCCACTTTGAGAATGTCATTGATGTGAACGTAATTCTTTCCGTAGAGAAGCTGAAGCAGAAAGCCGAGGCCAACGTCCACCTGAGCGGAAAGACGATTTTTGTTGAATGCGACGATGAGAACCTGTATGTCGCCATCGACAATCTGGTCGAGAAGCTCGACCGCCAGATACTCAAGCACAAGGAAAAACACGCTGCCCGCCGCCACGATGAAACCGGCAAGCTGGTTGCAGCAGAATAATAATAAGATAGGCAACAGTGCAGCGTGGAGATCAAGGTGCCGTCTCCTTCATCTCCTCAACCCTCTCCCAAAGGGAGAGGGGGCAATCGCCCCTCCCTGTGTAAGGGAACATATATAATGGCCGCCGCTCTTTCCCTTACCGGACCTGGTTGAAGTTATGAATCTGATCAGCAAAATCCTTCCCCCCGAAAACGTCATACTGGATACCGATTCCACCAGTAAAAAACGGATTTTCGAACGGGTCGGAATATTATTTGAAAATACCCAGCAAATTGCGCGCAGCCAGGTATTCGACAGTCTTTTTGCACGCGAGAAGCTCGGCTCGACCGGCCTCGGGCAAGGCGTCGCCATCCCGCACGGCCGCATCAAGAACATGCGCGATGCAGTTGCCGCCTTTGTCAAATCACAAGCACCCATTCCGTTTGACGCACCGGACGGGCAGCCGGTCAACCTCATTTTCGTGCTTCTGGTGCCGGAACGCGCCACCGACATGCACCTGCAACTGCTAGGCGAACTGGCGCAAATGTTCAGCGACAAATCCTTCCGCGAAAAACTGCAGGCCAGCAACGACCCGGCAGTCATCCATCAGCTGTTTGCCAACTGGAAGGCATGAGGCACTCCCGATGCCTGCAATAATTCAACAGCCCGGCCAGACAAGGTGCCTGTAATGGCGCAGGTCAATATCCAGCAACTGTTCGAAGACAAGCAGGAACGGCTGGCCTTGAGCTGGGTCGCGGGTGCGGATGGCGCCGACAAGATACTCGACAGCGAACGGGTCAATGCATCCAATATGGGATTGATTGGCCATCTCAACCTGATCCACCCAAATTGGGTGCAGGTGTTGAGCAACACCGAACTCGATTACCTGCACACCCTGTCGCCCGCCTCCCTGAGCGATGCACTGACACAGCTCGAACACAGCGGTGCTCTGTGCCTGATCGTGGCGGGTGCGATTGAAGTCCCTCAATACCTGATCGACTACGCAAATCGTACGCGTACCCCACTGTTCCGCTCCCCGTTCTCCAGCGTGCACCTGATGTGGCTGATGCGCCATTACATCGTCAAGGCGCTGGCGGAATTCACCACGCGCCACGGCGTGTTCCTCGACGTACTGGGGGTCGGCGTGCTCGTCACGGGAGAGAGCGGCGTGGGCAAGAGTGAGCTGGGGCTGGAGCTGATCACGCGCGGCAATGGCCTGGTGGCGGACGACATCACCGAACTGTATCGCGTGTCTCCGGAGACCCTGGAAGGGCGCTGCCCCGAGCTGTTGCGCGACTTCCTCGAAGTGCGCGGACTGGGCGTGCTGAATATCCGCACCATGTTCGGCGAAACAGCGGTGCGGCGCAAGAAGAGCCTGAAGCTTATCGTGCACCTGTACCGTCCGCCCGGCGGAGACGTGTCGCAGCTGGAACGTCTGCAGCTCAATGCCAGCCATCAGGAAATCATCGGCGTGAAAATCAACACGGTCACGATCCCCGTGGTCACCGGCCGCAACCTTGCAGTACTGGTGGAGGCAGCCGCACGCAATTTCGTTCTGCAGCAGCGCGGCATCGACACCATGCAGGAATTCATCAGCCGCCACGAGCAGCACATGCAGGAACAGTAAGTTTTGGGTAACCACATGCAGCTATTTCTGATCAGCGGCCTATCCGGCTCCGGCAAGAGCGTCGCGCTCAAGGCCCTGGAAGACACCGGCTATTATTGTGTGGACAACCTGCCCGCCGAACTGCTGCCTGCCCTGATGAACAGCCTGCAGCAGGCCGGGAATACACGCGTCGCCGTCAGCATCGATGTACGCAGCGGCGGCAGCGTGCAACAGCTGCCGCATTTCATCGAGCAACTCAAACAGCGCAACGTGGATATCCATCTGCTGTTCCTCGATGCGCAGACCGACACCCTGGTGAAACGCTTTTCCGAAACGCGCCGCCGCCACCCGTTGAGCAATGATCAGAGCACGCTGCCGGAATGCATACAGCGTGAGCGCGAACTTCTCACCGAGATCAGCAACATCGGCCACCGCATAGACACCAGCGAGCTCGGCGCGAATGCGCTGCGCGCCTGGGTCAAGGGTTTCATCCAGGTAGACCGCGCACGCCTGACCCTGCTGTTCCAGTCATTCGGCTTCAAGAACGGCATTCCGCTCGATGCCGATTTCGTATTCGATGTGCGCTGTCTGCCCAACCCGCATTACGATCCCATCCTGCGACCCCTGAGCGGACGCGATACGGCCGTGATCGATTTTCTCGAGCGTGTCCCAAACGTGCAGAGAATGTACGATGACATCCGCAGCTTCGTCGAGGACTGGCTGCCCTGCTTCATCAACGACAATCGCAGCTACCTCACCGTTGCCATCGGCTGCACCGGCGGGCAACACCGCTCGGTTTATCTGGCGGAAAAACTGGCGCATTATTTTGAAGCGCAACAGCAGGTGCTGCTGCGCCACCGCGAGCTAGCCATCTAAAACGCTTCAATTCGAGCCACAGGGTGTCAGAAAACGGTCCAGGTGCAACCATGAGCGCCATATCACCATTTGCTTTTCTCTGTGCTCTCTGTGGTGTACTCTGTGGCTCAGTAGTTTTCCACAACTCAGCAACCATGCTATCCATCGCACACATCAAACCCGGCGACTGGCTCACCCTGCTCCTCGGCGCGCTGCTTACAGCATTCCTCGGTGTCACACTGTGGCAGGGCGGTGCGGCTGACAAGGCCATCATCCGCAGCGGCGGCAAGATATTCAGCGTCGTGCCGCTGTCGCGCAATCAACTTATTTCTGTACCTGGCCCGCTCGGCATCAGCCAGATCGCGATCCACAACCTGCAGGCACGCATCGCCTCCGATCCCAGCCCGCGCCAATACTGTGTGCGCCAGGGGTGGCTGAAGCAAGCAGGCGAAGTCGCCGTCTGCCTGCCCAATCAGGTCAGCGTCGAATTGAGCGGCAAGCAGAAAAATTATGACAGCCTCAATTATTGAAGATCGCGGTGAAGGGAGCCCCCGCAATGGGGAGGCCGACGGGTTCCCAACGGCTACGCCGTTACCCGTTCGCACAAGTGAGAAGGGAGAAGAGGAAAATCCTTCTTCAATCCTGCTCGGTACGTCCGCTGAAGATCACCACATCGCGCGCATGGCGGCGCTGGCGCTCGGCCTGTCGGTGCTGGAAGCAGCCATCCCCTCGCCGCTGCCGGGCGTCAAGCCGGGGCTGGCAAACATCGTCACGCTCATCGTGCTGGCGCGCTACGGCTGGCGCACCGCAGCCTGGGTGACGCTGCTGCGCGTGCTGGCAGGCAGCCTGCTGATGGGCAGCTTTCTCACTCCGGGATTTTTCCTCAGCCTCAGCGGCGCGCTATGCAGCCTTGCGGTGCTGGCAGCGAGCCAGCACTTACCTTCACGCTGGTTTGGCCCGGTAACGCACAGCATTTTCGGCGCTTTTGCACACATCGCAGGACAACTGCTGCTGGTCTATTTCTGGCTCATTCCGCATACCGGCCTGGCTTACCTCGTTCCCATCTTCGCTGCTGCGGCGTTGCTGTTCGGTACGGTGAACGGGCTGGTTGCCGCGCACTATCTGGATAAAAACCCGATTAACCACAAGATACAGAGGCACAGAGAAATGCGGCCGGATTGTCTTTAAATAGGCGGTGAAGCAACTCATGAAAACCATCGTCCTCGCCCTGACCGGCGCATCCGGCCTGCCCTACGCCATGCGCCTGCTCGAATGTTTGCTGCAAAGCGGACAGCGCGTGCATCTGGTGTATTCGCAGGCGGCGCAAATCGTCGCCAAGCAGGAACTGGATTTTGTGCTGCCCAACCGCCCGCAGGATGCGGAAAAAATGCTGGCGGAGCGGCTGGGACAATTCAGTGGCGAGCTGCGCGTGTTCGGGCGCGACGACTGGTATGCGCCCATGGCTTCCGGCTCCAACCCGGGCGATGCGATGGTGATATGCCCTTGCACCATGGGCACCTTGGCGGCCGTGGCCGCAGGCCTGAGCGACGACCTCATCACCCGCGCGGCCGATGTGATGCTCAAGGAAAAACGCCCGTTGATTCTGGTACCGCGCGAAACGCCATTTTCCGCGATTCATCTGGAGAACATGCTCAAGCTGAGTCATGCCGGCGCAGTCATTCTGCCGCCCAACCCCGGCTTCTATCACCACCCGCAGAACGTGCAGGACCTGGTGGATTTTGTGGTGGCACGGATACTGGACCATCTGGGTGTGGAACATGCACTGATGCAGAGATGGGGAGAATCTTCGAAGTGAGCGCAAGCAAACATTGCCCCCCAACCGTCTCTTCCGGTATAGTTCACTCCGCCGTTTAAACCAATTGGGAGAGCGTGCTGCCCATCAGCAAGGGCGCACCGCCGAAGGCGCAACACCCGTAACCGCTCAGGCTCATGAACCATTGATGCAGGCAAATCTGGAGAGCGTCAATCACACAAGGCTCGCGTAGCGAGTCTCTGTCCCCCTCGCCCATTTATGGGAGAGGGATGGGGAGAGGGTAGTTGACCACCGAAGGGGCACGCGACAGCTGTCGTAATCTCTCAGGTATCAAGGACAGATGGGGCGAGGCAGAATGATTCTGCCTCGCCTTTTTACTTTCTGAAAGAATAAAAATGACGCTCCGGCAAACTCCTCTCAATGCAGCACACCGCGCCATGGGCGCAAAAATGGTCGATTTCGGCGGCTGGGACATGCCGGTGAATTACGGCTCGCAAATAGACGAACACCATCAGGTGCGCCGCGATTGCGGCATGTTCGACGTATCGCACATGCGCGGCGTGGATATGCGTGGTGAGGGCGTGCGCGCCTTCCTGCGCCACCTGCTGGCCAACAATGTGGACAAGCTGACGCTGCCCGGCAAGGCGCTGTATTCCTGCATGCTGCTGCCCAGCGGCGGCGTGCTCGACGACCTCATCGCGTACTTCATGAACGAGCAATGGTTCCGCATCGTGGTGAATGCGGGTACGGCGGACAAGGACATCGCATGGATGCGCGAGCAAGCCGCAAAGCTCGCGCCGCAACTCGAAATCATTTCGCGCGACGACCTGGCGATGATCGCGGTACAGGGCCCGAACGCACGCACCAAGGTTTGGGAGGCGCTGCCCGGCAGCAAGGCATTGACTGAGCAGCTTGTCCCATTCAGCGCTGCCGTGATGGGAGAAATGTTTATTGCGCGCACCGGCTATACCGGCGAAGACGGCTTTGAGGTCATGATACCGGCCCAGGCCGCGCCATTTTTATGGGATACGCTGGCACAAAAAGGGGCCAAGCCCATCGGCCTCGGCGCACGCGACACGCTGCGTCTGGAAGCAGGCATGAATTTGTATGGCCAGGACATGGACGAGACCATCAGCCCGCTGGAGGCCGGACTGGCATGGACGGTGGACCTGAAGAGCGAACGCGACTTCATCGGCAAGGCTGCGCTCCTCGCCAGCCCGCCCGCGCGCAAGCTGGTCGGCATGGTGCTGCTGGATCGCGGCGTACTGCGCGGCCACCAGAAGGTAAATACCGCGCACGGCGAAGGCGAGATCACCAGCGGCACCTTCTCACCCACGCTGGAAAAATCCATCGCGCTGGCGCGCGTGCCGAAAAATGTGCAGATCGGCGACACGGTGCAAGTGGCGATACGCGACAAGATGCTCGCGGCAAAAGTGGTCAAGTATCCGTTCGCGCGCAATGGAAAGGCCGTCGTTAGCCTGTAGTCGTTAGCGGTTAGTTAACAACTAACAACCGCACAGCGACAAAGCCAACTAACGACTAGCGACTAACGACTCAATCAAGGAGAAAAAAACATGAGCAACCCCAGCAACCTCAAATACACCGCCTCCCACGAGTGGGTCAAAACCGAAGCCGATGGCACGATCACCATTGGCATCACCCAGCACGCGCAGGAACTGCTGGGCGACATGGTATTCGTCGAATCGCCCGCAGTTGGCCGCAAGCTGAAGGCCGGTGAGGAATGTGCAGTGGTGGAATCGGTGAAGGCCGCCGCCGACGTGTACGCACCAGTTGGCGGTGAAGTGGTAGCCGCCAACGGCGAGCTCGACGGCGCCCCCGAGAAAATCAATGCCGACCCGTACGGCGCATGGATATTCAGGCTGAAGCCGGACAATGCCGCCGACCTGAACGGCCTGATGGATGCTGCGGCATACGAGGCACATGCGGCTAGCGAAGCACACTGAACAACATACCCTCTCCCCATCCCTCTCCCGCCAGCGGGGGGGTGCCCGGCAGGGCGGGAGAGGGAACGGCTCATAGCATCTCCAAGGAATAGAAATGCCTTTTATCCCCCACACCGAACCCGACATCCAGGCCATGCTGGCCAGCGTTGGCGCGCCCAGCATAGACGCGCTGTTTGATGAAATTCCCGCCGCACTCAGAACCGGCAAGCTGAATGCCGTGCCCGAAGGCATGAACGAGATGCAGGTGACGCGCCTGATGACGGAGCGCGCTGCACAGGATGTGACGCTGCTCAACTTTATCGGTGCGGGCGCTTACGAGCACCATATCCCGTCTGCTGTCTGGCAGATCGTCACGCGCGGCGAGTTCTACACCGCCTACACGCCGTACCAGGCCGAGGCCAGTCAGGGCACACTGCAGGTGCTGTATGAATACCAGACCATGATGGCCTCGCTCACCGGCCTGGATGTGTCCAACGCCAGCCTGTATGACGGCGCGTCCGGCCTCGCCGAAGCCATGCTGATGGCGGTGCGCGCACACAAGGGTGCGCGCCGCATCCTGATTCCCGCCTCGGTCAGCCCGATCTACCGCAGCGTGGCGCACAGCATCGTCAGGCTGCAAGACATCGAGCTGGTCGAAATTCCTTTCGACGCAAGCACAGGCACCACTGATCTCACGGCACTGCAACAACAGGCAGGCAGCGACTTCGCCGCGCTGGTCATCCCACAACCAAATTTCTTCGGTGCGCTGGAAGACGTGGATGCACTGACGCAATGGGCGCATGCCCAGGGTGCGCTGGTGATTGCGCTGGTCAATCCGCTGTCGCTGGCCTTGCTCAAAGCGCCGGGTCAATGGGGTGCAAACGGGGCCGACATCGCGGTGGGAGAAGGCCAGCCGCTGGGCATTCCGCTATCCAGCGGCGGCCCTTACTTCGGCTTCATGTGCTGCAAGCAGGCGCTGGTGCGCCAGATGCCGGGGCGCATCATCGGCCGCACGGTTGACCTCGATGGCAAGCAAGGCTACACGCTGACGCTGCAAGCGCGCGAACAGCACATCCGCCGCGCCAAGGCCACCTCCAACATCTGCTCCAACCAGGGCCTGATGGTCACCGCTGCGACGATCTACATGGCGCTGACCGGTGCGGATGGCCTGCGCCGCACGGCATCTGCGTCCCATGCCAACACGCAGGCACTGGTGGAAAAAGCCTGTACCTTTCCTGGCGTGAAACTCGCATTCAAGTCTGCACGTTTCCATGAGACCGTGTTGCAACTGCCCAAACCTGCCGCCGATGTACTGGCAAAAATGGCAGCGCAAGGTGTGCTGGGTGGATTGGACATCGGAGCGCATTATCCGCAATTGGGCAGCGCGATTCTGGTGTGTGCCACCGAAACCAAGACTGCAGAAGATTTGCAACGCTACATTACTGCGTTGCAACACGCGCTCACCTGACGGGCATGGCAAAGAGCCGACCATGATAATGAACCCCCCATGCCCGTTTCCCTCTCTCCAGCTCTCTCCCGCAGGCGGGAGAGAGGGATAAAGACTCGCTACGCGAACCTTACATTAAAGGAAACAATCATGAGCAAACCAACTTCAAATAAAACTGCCGTTACCCTGCAAGGTGTGCCTATTACCCTGTTCGGCACCTTCCCCGCGGTTGGCCAAACCGCGCCTGCCTTCACGCTGGTGGACAAGGATCTGAAGGACATATCGCTAAAAGACTTTGCCGGCAAGCGCAAGGTGCTGAACATTGTGCCCAGCCTGGATACGGCGGTGTGCGCCACATCCACGCGCAAATTCAACGAGGCGGCAAGCAAGCTGGACAACACCGTGGTGCTGGTAATTTCCGCCGATCTGCCGTTTGCGATGAACCGCTTCTGCGTGGCCGAGGGATTGAACAATGTCACTACGCTGTCTCTGATGCGCGGCCGCGATTTTATGCGCAACTACGGTGTGAAGATTGCCGATTCGGCATTGGCCGGGCTGACCGCGCGCGCCGTGCTGGTGCTGGACGAGCACGACCGCTTGCTGCACGCCGAGCTGGTGGACGACATTACTCATGAGCCCAATTACGACGCCGCGCTCGCGGTGCTGAAATAAGAAATCGAGGAACAAAGCATGCTGATTTTTGAACGCTCCCATCCCGGCCGCCGCAATGCGGCGCAGGCTCCGCTGCTTGATGCACAGCCCAGCGGCATTCCGGCTGCCTTGCTGCGCACAGACAAGCCGCTGTTGCCGGAAACCTCGGAGATGGACACGGTGCGCCATTACACGCGCCTGTCGCAGAAAAACTTTTCCATCGACACAAATTTCTATCCGCTCGGCTCGTGCACGATGAAGTACAACCCGCGTGCATGCAACTCGCTGGCGATGCTGCCGCAGTTTCTGGCGCGCCATCCGCTCGCGCCGGACAGAACGGGGCAGGGTTTCCTCGCCTGCATGCATGACCTGCAGGAAATTTTGAAAGATGTGACCGGCATGGCCGGCGTGAGCCTGACCCCGATGGCGGGCGCACAGGGCGAATTCGCAGGCATCGCGATGATCCGCGCCTACCACGACGCGCGCGGCGATACGGCGCGCACGGAGATCATTGTGCCGGATGCGGCGCATGGCACCAACCCGGCAACCGCGGTGATGTGCGGCTACACGGTCAAGGAGATTCCCACCGACCGCGAGGGCGATGTGGACCTCGACGCGTTGCGCGCTGCTGTCGGCCCGCAAACGGCAGGGCTGATGCTGACCAATCCTTCCACGCTGGGCGTCTTTGAAAAACAGATTCAGGACATCCAGAAAATTGTGCACGATGCCGGCGGTCTGCTGTATTACGACGGCGCAAACCTGAACGCGATCCTGGGCAAGGTGAAGCCGGGCGACATGGGCTTCGACGTGATTCACATGAATCTGCACAAGACCTTCTCCACGCCGCACGGCGGCGGCGGGCCCGGCGCGGGTGCGGTGGGCGTTGGCAAGCGCCTGTTGCCGTTCATGCCGATTCCGCTGGCAGGCAAAGAAGGCAATGCATACCGCTGGCTGACAGAAAAAGATTTGCCGCAGTCCATCGGCCGCTTGTCCGCATGGATGGGCAATGCCGGCGTGCTGCTGCGTGCCTACGTGTACGCACGCATGCTGGGAGCGGAAGGCATGCACCGCGTGGCCGACTTCGCGACACTCAACGCCAACTACCTGATGGCCGAACTCGCCAAGGTCGGCTATACCATCGCCTTCCCGCAGCGCCGCGCCAGCCACGAATTCATCGTGTCGGCCAAAGCATTGAAGGACGCGACCGGCATATCCGCAATGGATGTCGCCAAGCGCCTGCTGGACAAGGGCTTCCATGCGCCCACCACGTATTTCCCGATGCTGGTGGCCGAATGCCTGCTGATCGAGCCGACCGAAACGGAATCAAAGGAAACGATGGATGCCTTCGTCGCCGCGATGAAAGAAATATGGGATGAGGCGCATGCCACGCCCGACCTGGTGAAGGGTGCACCTTATACACTGCCGGTGCGGCGTCTGGATGATGTAAAGGCAGCACGCGAACTGGATCTGGCGTGGAAGCCCAATGCATGATTTTCAGGGCAGGAAGCGCATGCTGAGCTGAATGCAACGCTGCAATTTTTGTCAGACTGATAATTTTACAGGACAGGTTCCATCATGAAAAAATCACCCAAGCTGGTACTCTGCAGCCTCGCACTCTGTGCCGCATTTGCATCGTCTGCGGCTCACGCGGATGAGATAAGCCCGAAAGGTCTTCCCGGACAAGACGGCAAGATGAGCACGCAGGGACTTAAACGGGCACAGAAGGCAGAGGCCAACAAGAAGCTGCTGGAAAAGCAACGTGCCGAGAACCGAGCAAGAGAAGAGGCGCGTGCCAGGAGCAAGGGCAAATGCAAGGGCAAGGACTGCCCGAACCCCGTATACGACCAGAGCTTTCTGTACAACAAATAGCCTGCGCCCGTGACCAGACTGCGAGTGAGCATTCCCGCCGCACTCTGCTCCCTGCCCTCGCAGGGTACGATATAATTCCTGCCCCAATAGCCAGTTCAGTCAATAAATAATGCACACGCTAATCTGCGGTTCCATGGCCTACGACACCATCATGGTGTTTCCGGACCAATTCAAGAGACACATTCTGCCCGAGCAGATTCACATCCTGAACGTTGCCTTTCTGGTGCCGGAGATGCGCCGCGAATTCGGTGGCTGCGCGGGGAATATTGCCTACAACCTGCAATTGCTCGGCGGCAGCCCGCTGATCATGGCAACGGTAGGCGACGACTTCGTCCCTTATGCCGCGCGCCTGGAAAAGCTTGGCTTGGCGCAGCAACATATCCGCCATGTGCCGGAGACTTTTACCGGCCAGGCGTTCATCACCACCGACCTGGACGACAACCAGATTACCGCTTTCCACCCCGGTGCAATGAGCTTCTCGGAACAGAACCATGTGGCCGAGGCAAACGGCGTGACGCTTGGCATCGTCTCACCGGACGGACGCAACGGTATGTTGCAGCATGCGCGTGAATTTCACGAGGCAGGCATCCCGTTCGTATTTGACCCGGGCCAGGGCATGCCGATGTTTGGCGGCGCGGACCTGCTCAATTTTGTCGAGCAGGCCGATTACGTCACGCTGAACGATTACGAAGCCAAGATGCTGCAGGACAAGACCGGCAAAACCATTACAGAACTTGCCGAACGCACGCGCGCGCTCATCGTCACGCTGGGCGCCAAGGGCTCGGTCATTCATACCGACGGCAAGGAAATCAACATACCGACTCCCACGCCTGAAAAAATTCTTGACCCTACGGGCTGCGGCGATGCCTACCGCGCCGGCCTGCTGCACGGCATACAGCTTGGCTGGGACTGGGAAACCACGGGCCGCCTCGCTTCGCTGATGGGCGCGCTCAAGATCGCCAGCCGCGGCGGCCAGAATCACCAGCCGACGCGCGATGAGCTGCGCGATCTGTTCCAGAAACATTTCGGTTATTCCATCAGCCTGTAATTTCAAGCGGACATGAGCTCCCTCTCCCCCAGCCCCTCTCCCGCGAGCGGGAGAGGGGTGCGCGAAGCGCGGGAGAGGGCAGCGCTATGAACGGAAAACCGTGATCGATTGGAAGCACATCACTGCCGCCATCGGCCATACTACCCAGAGCCGCTTCGAACTTGCCGATGCCACGCCGATCAGCGGCGGCTGCATCAATCAAGCCTGGCGCATTGAAGGTCGCGGCGGCGCACGCTATTTCGTCAAGCTCAACGATGCCAACAAGCTAACCATGTTCGAAGCGGAGCACGCCGGATTAAATGCCATTGCCGCAACCCGCACTGTGCGCGTGCCGCAACCCATCGCTCACGGCACGGCAAGCGAGCACGCTTTCCTCGTGCTGGAATATCTCGACTTGCAGAGCAGCGGCGATGCACGCTTGCTCGGTGAGCAGCTTGCCGCATTGCATCGCACACAAGCTCTACAATTTGGCTTCCCGCAGGACAACACCATCGGCGAAACGCCGCAACGCAACACCTGGGCATCCGACTGGATTTCGTTCTGGCGCGAACATCGCCTCGGCTTCCAGCTCGATCTCGCGGCGCGCAACGGTCACGGCGGAAACTTGCAGGAACTGGGCCACAAGCTGATGGAACGGCTGCCGGAATTCTTTGATGGCTGCCAGCCGCAGCCATCGCTGCTGCATGGCGATCTGTGGGGCGGCAACCATGCTTTTACGCCCGATGGCACACCCGTCCTGTTCGACCCAGCGCCCTATTACGGCGACCGCGAAGCCGATCTCGCCATGACGGAGTTGTTTGGCGGCTTCGACCAGAATTTCTACGCAGCCTATCGTGCCGCATGGCCGCTACACGAAGGCTATGCCACGCGCAAGATTCTGTACAACCTGTATCACACCCTCAACCACGCCAACATGTTTGGCGGCGGCTATGCAAGACAGGCGGAAGGGATGATGCGGCGGCTGCTGGGTTAACAGTTGGGAAGGTCCAAGAACGGAACGTCAGGATCAATCAGGGGAAGGTCTGCTCCTCCGATGGGTCCGAGCATTTTCAATATAGAGACAGGCATATTATTTCTTGACGTGAAGTAGGGGTGGTACGTCGGCCACTTCTAGGCATAAAGCAGCTATGATCTTTGAACTTTGGAAAACCCGCTCAGGCCGGCAACCGGACGTTACCCAGGTGATTAGTGACCTTCTCTTCCGTGTCGAAAGCGTGGTCGATTTCATATGAAACCTTCTTGCAAGGGACTGTTTGCATCAGTACCTGGCAACCCGAGCAATTCCCGTCACCTCTAATCACCAATTCTTCGCCACCGGCTTATCGCAGCTCACCTGAAACACCTGCCGATCTTCCAGGCGAATCGCCGATAGCGGCCCGCCCCACAGGCAACCCGTATCCAGTGCAATGATTTGAGGGGTGACCTTCAGCCCCAGCGCCGACCAGTGTCCGCACACCACGGTGGCATCGGCGCTGGCGCGGCCCGGCACTTCGAACCACGGCATGAAGCCCGCAGGAATATTCTGCACTTCGCTCTTGAACTTGAATTCCATCTCGCCCTGCGCCGTGCAGATGCGCATGCGCGTGAAGGCATTGGTGATGACGCGCAGGCGCTTGTAACCTTCGAGCGCATCGTCCCAATGGTCGGGGTGGTTGCCGTACATGCGCGTGAGATATTCATGGTAGTGCCTGCCATGCAACGCGGTTTCGGCTTCCTGTGCAAGCTGCTGCGCTTGCGCCACGGTCCAGCTCGGCAACAGGCCGGCATGAACCAGCACGAAATCATTCTCCACATGCAGCAGGCGCTGCGCGCGCAACCAGCCCAGCAATTCGTCGCGATCCGGCGCATCGAGAATTTCCTGTAACGTGTCGCTCGGGTGCAGTTCGGCTACGCCTTCGGCCACCGCGAGCAGGTGCAAATCGTGATTGCCCAGCACGGTGATGGCGGCATTCCCCAGCGACTTCACCAGACGCAACACGCCCAACGAATCCGGCCCGCGGTTGACCAGATCGCCGACCAGCCACAGATTGTCCTTTTCCGGATCGAAGCGCATCAGCGCCAGCAGCTTGCGAAGCTCGGTGCAGCAGCCTTGTATATCACCAACCGCATAGATCGCCATTATTTTAGGCCCGCCAATTGTTGTATTTCCGCAATAACGCTTGCCACCGGAAGATTCTGCAGGCAATCGCTCAGGCTGGCGATGTGTCGCTCGCAACCTTCGTGCATGCACGGCACGCAGTCGCCGCCGCCTTGCAGCAGCACGACGTTGTTTACGCGCTGCGTGCCCTTCATAGCCCAAGGATTGTGATCTTCAGTATATCCCTTGGGCCAAGGTCCCCATTTGACCGGGTTAGAAGGGCCGAACAGCGCAACGGTGGGCGTGCCTGTTGCCGCCGCGACGTGGGTGAGCATCGTGTCCGGCCCCACATAAACCCTGGCACGGCTGACGAGAAAGGCGCTTTCGGCAATGCTGAACTTGCCTGCCATGTTTACTGCGCCATCCGGCAACATGCGAAATATATTGTCCACATATTCCATCTCATCCGGGAAATTTCCGCCGGTGAGGACGACGCGCGTTCCCCGCCCTTTCAGCCAGCACGCAAGCGCAGCCCAGTTTTCCTGGCGCCACATCTTGTAGGCGAATTTCGGATACACATGCAGCACCGCAAAAGCTTCCGTGCGGACATCAAACGGCACGTTGCTGGCAACATGCGCTTCGTCGGATGCATTCCATGACGCCACGACCTCATGGCTGCGCTCGATACCCAGCAATCCGGCCAGCTTGAGGTTCATCAGCACGGTATGGGTATTCAGGTTATCGAATGTCACCCAGTGAGACAGCAAATGTTGTTTCCAACCTTGCTTGCTGTCGTCTTCCACCAGCCCCACTCGCTTCTTGCCGGCAAGCCATGCGTAAATCGTGGGCCGGTCTCCCGTCAGCGTGGAGAGGGCAAGATCGTAGCGACGGAACAGCCGCGCAACGAAGCTCAGATGCTGCCAGAATCCCAGGCGCGCGGGCACGGTGATGATGCGGCTAATGTCGGGATTGTGAGATAGCACGCCTTCGGTATGCTCAAATACCAGCACGTCTATCTCGGCCTGTGGCCATGCCTGGCGCAAGGAACGAAGCAGCGGCGTGGTCAGCAGCACATCGCCGATGCGCCGGGTGGCGATCACCAGCATACGTTGCGGCACGTTCATGGCCGCTCCGCTTTGTTCGAAATGCTTACAATTTTCATATACACTGCCGGGCTGAAGTCGTTTCATTTTACCCACTATGCCCAAACTTTACATTGACGAGTTTGTCGGAATTACCAATCGTCTTGAAACCCTGCCGCTCGCTTTTGCCATCCGTCATGCCTACGGCCACGACATTATTCTGGACTGGCATGAACTGGATTCTTTCAGCGTCGACGACACCCGCCGCGGCAAGGTGCGGCTGTTGGCAAGGCTGGGCGCGATGCGCATCCGGGATTGCGACGCGGCAACATTTGCGGGCCTGAAGAACAAGAAGATCATCCTGCGCTCGCTCGACGGGCCGTCTGACAAGCTTGACCCGATCTATCTGCAGGTGGCCTCCAAGATTCACCTGAATCCCGCACTGGCGAGCGCCATACGCGCAATGTTTGCGCCGGTGCAGGGCAGGCCATTGGTTGGCGTGCATATCCGCCATGGAGACTATGTGGTCACCGATGAAAACGTGTACGACATCAGAGACGTGGAATGGCCTGCTGTGCCCGTCTGGTGGTACGAGAAGACCATGGCGGCAATTGCCGCGAAGCAGAAGGATGTCTGTTTTTTTCTCTCCAGCACGGGCGATCCGGCTGCCTACACCGCGCTGCATCGCAACTTCGACGTGCTGACGCTGGACACGCATTCCCCCTACACCTACAAGGGGCCGGATCACGAGTCACGTGTGAATCCGGTGGCTGACTTGTTCGCGCTGGCATGCTGCCCGGTCATGCTGGCGACACCTATTTCCGGATATTCACATTGGGCCGCCAACGTGCTGGGCAGACCGACCACCTGCATCGTTCCATTGCCCGGCGCGACGCCCGAGCATCCGCTGAAGGGCATGGTCAAGCTATATGGCAGCCGCCTCCCACGCTGGCGTGCTGCTGGAAGGGAAGGCACCGACACTGTGAAAATTTCTGATGATTTCGAGGGTGTGGATCTGACCGGAAGCGCAAACACCGACTGGCTTTAGCTGCTCTTTCTATTGAGCAGCATCAGCTTGATGTAGCGGTAATACGTGGCTTCTGCATTGGATACCGCCAGCATGAATCCCTCGCGTCCGTCGAGAAACCCTCTGCGCAGAAAATAGGTGCGCATGAACGCCCATAGTCCATGAAGAATGGCCGTCGATAGCCCGGCCTTTCGCTGCTTCTGGTCGAGCATGCGCGCGCCTGTCGTCGAGTAGCTGTTGACCTTGTCCAGCACTTCTTCCAGGTCGCGGTAGGTATCGTGCAGCAAGGGGGATTTGAGCGTGCCCGTGGCCCCGTCGACGAGCAAGCGTTCGTGCACCAGGTCATCGCTGAAGCGGGCGGAGCCGCGCCTAAACAGGCGCGTCACATAATCCGGCCACCAGCCGGAATGGCGCATGAATCGCCCGCAGAAGCTGGACAGGCGCGGCATCCTGAATGCTGAACAGTTGCCGGGTATGGCCATTGCGGCCTGTATTTCGTCACGCAACTCCGGAGAGATGCGCTCGTCCGCATCCAGCGACAAGACCCATTCCTTGCTGGCGTAGCTCAAGGTACGGTTCTTCTGGATGCCAAAGCCGGGCCAGTCATGGCTGTAAACATGTGGAGTAAATTCGCGGCATATGGCAACCGTATTATCCGTGCTGCCGGAATCTACCACTATGATTTCGTCTGCCCACGTCACCGACTCAAGGCACGTGCGGATCGCATGTGCTTCATTGTGAGCGATGACGATGATTGACAGGCTCAATTTCTATCCTCGGTGCGCTTCTGCGCCGTGCTCAATCCGGCAAACAGCACGCCGCTCATCCACGCAAAAAACAAGCCCTCGGAATGATCCAGCAGCAGCGAATTGAACAGGCTGCCTGAAGCAATGGTCAGCAACATTCCTCGGGCCAGATTTTGCTCCAGCGCAGTCGGCAATAAGCCTGCCATACGCCACTGTGTGAAGAATAGATATAGCAGCAATCCCAGCCCCAGCACACCCAACTGTACCGTGATCAGCAAATACTGGTTATGCGGGTTGTTGGATGACGCCACGGCAGTATTCCTGATTTTTTCGCCATATGCTTTTTCAAATCCGCCGGTTCCGACACCGAACAACGGATGGTCGCGGATGATTGCCAGGCTGTTTGTATAATAGTCCATGCGCAATCCTGCGGAAGTCACGGCACCTTGCCCGGGTTGCCATGCAGCTATCTCCGTGGCTGCCAAATTAATCCTCTTTCGCATCGTGTCGGCGCCATAATACCCTGCAACTCCCACGACCAGGAGCACCCCCAGCGCAACAGCAAAACCTTTCCGGCCCAGCCAGTCGAAACAGAAATAAACCATCAAAGCCGCGAGCACCACATAGCCGGTTCTGCCTTGCACCATGAACAGTATATTGCAGGCTGCCAGCGCCGACGCAAGTGCAAACGCCAAGCGCAGACGCGGCGACTCGGCATAGCGCGCCTTCATCGCCAGCAGGTAAGCAAAGAACGCCATGAAAATATTTTGCGTGATATGCATCCTGAAGACGTAGGGGTTATCTGCGGTGCCTTGGATAAGCCAACTATGGGAGAGTAACCCGATCTTGGTGGCATAGGACAAAATCAAGGTCAGCGCCATGGCCAGCATGAAGCCTAGAATGCCGAAGCGGCGGGCTTTTTCTTCCTTGAACAGGAAAATCAGTATGGGAATAAATAGGACATCGAGATACTTCCCGAGATAGTTCAGCGCGTCAGTTGAGGTGCCTTGCCCATAAGAACAGCCCACTATTAGCAATCCAAAAAGTGCCAGCGCAGCGAGTGCGACCGGATTTGTTCTGATCGTGGCCAATTTCTGCATGAAGCCCGCACTAACCAGCCAGAACACCAAGATCACAAATAGCAAAATATTATCCAGCGCAGTGGAGATGGGGACAGAAAAACCGATCGCAATCGCCGACCATTTGGCGAGTGCTTCTGCGCCTTTACGTATGTTTAATCCTTGCACTGTATTTAAATTTGGTTCAAAGCAAAGCGCGAAATATTCTGTTCCGACGCGGTTCAATTATTGATCAACTTCAGCAGGCGCTCGATGTTGGCATCGAGTGAAAACTTTTCCATTACGTCCACCTTGCCAGCCGCCGCCATTTGTTGCATTTGCTGCGGATGATTGAGCGCCCATGCAATTGCATCCTGCCAGGCCTGCAAGTTACCAGGCTCGACCAACAACCCGGTTTGCTGATGGGTGATGGTTTCGGGTATTCCTCCCACATTGCTGGCGACAACGGGAACGCCCAAACTAAGTGCTTCGATTTGCGCCATGCCCAAAGGCTCGATGAGCGACGGCATTATGACGATGTCGGCACGCATTAACAAGGCGGGAACCTGCTGCAGCATGCCGGTAAGCAGTACGTGCTCCTCAATTTTCAGTGTGCGCACACGCTCCTGTATCGGCTTGCGCATTTCCCCCTCACCGGCGATCACATAGCGCAGATCCGGAAAATCAGGCAGCAAGTGTGCCAGTACATCGAGCATGAACAAGTGTCCCTTTTCTGGCCTGAGCATCGCAGCATGCACCAGCAATCTTCCTGCATGGTTGGCAAGCCAGCCCTCGACTGTTTCTGGCAGCGGCTGCTGTGCCTTCGTTGCGATTTCATCGAATGCCAACCCTGGGTAGAGAATATGAATCCGTTCTGGGTTAACGCGGGGATTTTGCAGAATTCTTTCACGCATTTCTCGGCTGGGCACCAACGTCATATCCGCCAGCCAGTTATAGGTCCATGAATGTGGAATATCGTGCTGATACGTTCTGGAGCGCACAAGGTGCGGCCTGTAACCGGCAAGGCGTGCCGCCAGCCCGCAGACATTCGCATCATGACCGCTATGACTGATGATGGCTGCAGGTTGCCAGCGACGCAACAACTTTGTCACTTGGTAAATACTGGGTATATGCAGGCTGTTCCTGAATGGCACCAATTCCACATCCAGGCTCCGCTCCAGTGCTGCATGGTGAATACCGCTTAGGGGCCGGCATGCAAGCCTGACTGAAATGCCGCGTGATCGCAAGGCAGTCATTTGCTGCAATAATTGAAGCTCCTGCCCGCCCAGGTTGGGTGAACTCTCCGAAAACAGGATTTTCTCGATCACGCTCAATACCGCATTAGTCCTGGACCGGATCGCGAGGCTCCTTGCACCGATCTTCGCTCAGATATTCCGGCACCCATTGCTTCAAGGCACGCTTCACTTCGGCGTCACCCAGCGTAGCGTGTGATCCGACCCATGCCAGCAACTCTTCCAGCCAAGCCGCATTCACTTCACGTGCCTGCGCGATACGCAGCTTCGGATGGGGTGTGGGCAGGGTATGTTCATTGTCGGCGAGCAATTCCTCATACAACTTTTCGCCGGGACGCAGGCCGGAAAACTCGATCCGGATATCGTCCTCGGTCAGGCCTGAAAGGCGAATGAGGTCTTTCGCCAGATCCACGATCTTCACCGGCTCACCCATGTCCAGCACAAAAATTTCTCCGCCTTTGCCCATCAGGCCCGCCTGCAACACCAGCTGCGCCGCTTCCGGAATGGACATGAAATAGCGCGTGATGTCCGGGTGGGTGACGGTGATCGGCCCGCCCTTGGCAATCTGCTCGCGGAATTTTGGAATGACGCTGCCGGTGCTGCCCAGCACATTGCCGAAGCGCACCATCACAAAGCGCGTACCCTCAGGCTGCTGCAAACCCTGGCATACCATTTCGGCCAGGCGCTTGCTCGCACCCATCACATTGGTCGGGTTTACCGCCTTGTCGGTAGAGATCAGTACAAACTTGCCTACCCCGGCGCGCTGTGCGGCAGCAGCCACCGTCCATGTACCGAGCACATTGTTGCGGATCGCCTGCCAGGCGTTACGCTGCTCCATCAGCGGCACATGCTTGTAGGCTGCCGCATGAAATACCACGGCCGGACGATATTGCGCCATCACTTCGTCCAGCCGCGCTGCATCGCGCACATCGCCAATCAGAAATTCACATACAAGATCGGGCCGGGCCGTGCGCAACTCCTGTTCGATGGTATACAGGGCAAATTCGCTTTGCTCGAACAGCATGAGCGTGGCCGGACCAAAATGCGCAATCTGGCGGCATAATTCGGAACCGATGGACCCTCCAGCACCGGTCACCAGCACCGTCTTGCCGGTAAGTAATGCGTTCAGTCCGGCTGCATCCAGCGTTACCGGGTCGCGCCCCAAAAGATCGTCCAGCTCGACCGCGCGAAGTTGTGAGATGGCGACGCGCCCGCTCAGCAGGTCATCGAACGACGGCACGGTCAGCACCTTGACTCCAGCCTGGTTGCACAGATCAATCGCCCGTTTGCGCACCTGATGCGAAGCAGACGGCATGGCAATAATGACCTGGGCAACGTTTAACCGCTCGGCCCATTGCGGCAGCGTGTCCATCACGCCCAGTACCGGGATCCCATTAAGTGTGTGCCTATGTTTCGTTTCATCGTCGTCGAGAAATCCGACCAGCCGCCAGTCATTGCTGCGACGCATCTCTTTGGACAGGCTCACTGCTGCATCCCCGGCGCCCAGCACAAGCACAGGATCACCAGTCAGCCTCAGGTTGCGATACAAGCCATGCTCTTTCCATAAGCGATATGCGAAACGGCTGCCACCCATGATGAGCAGCAACAGTGTGGGGTTGATCACCAGCACTGAGCGTGGCACCACAGCACTGACGCGGAACATCCACAGCATCACAGGGATGAGCGCAGCAGCAGACAGGACCGCCAGAAAAATGCGGCGCAGGTCGGCCACGCTGGCGTAGCGCCATAGACCGCGATACAGGCCGAAGCTCCAGAAGACCACGCATTGCAATGGCGCCACCCAGATCAGGGTGCGCATCATCTCGTCAATGAAGTTGGGTGGCGGCTCAAAATTGAAGCGCAGCAGGTATGCCAGGCTCCAGGCCAAAGCTGCGGCCGCCAAATCGTGCAATATCGCCAGCAGCGTGCGTATATTGAGCTTAGCCATGTTGCTCCCGCTTGAATGTTTGCCAGCGGCTATCCAGAATCAGCATCAATACCGCATAAATGGCACCCCATGCCAGAAAAAGAAGCCATGGCACGGTGCCGGACTGACGCATGCTCAGTATGGCGGAAACGCCAACCGCAAACATCAGTGCATAGGCAAGCAATGCGACGTTGCGATGCCCCCAGCCGATCTGCACCAAACGCTGGTAATAATGCTCGCGATGCGCTTCGGTAATTTTTGCCCCGCGCACCGTGCGCTTCAGCAGCGTAACGGTGGCATCCATCACAAACGGGGAGAATACCAGCAGCGGAAACCAGGCGGGCCAATGCCCTTGCTGCCAGCCCCACAGCCCCATCGCGGCGGACAGAAAACCCAGCGGTATGGAACCCGCATCCCCCATGAAGACCCTGGCTGGATGGAAGTTGTAATAGAGAAAACCCAAAGCAGCTGCGCCGATCGAGAAATTGAGCATGGCCTGAATCTCGTCGCCATGCATCAGCGCTGCCAGGCCATACATGGTGAAGCCGAATAATGTCATGCCGCCGGCCAGCCCATCCGAACCATCCATGAAATTGTAAAGATTTGTCATCCAGACCACGCCCAGCACCACAACCAGAGCCAGTATGGCATGCTGCGACGCGATGCCGGAACCGATCACCAGAACAACGGCGGCGACAATATGCGCCAGCAGCCTTGAACGCACTGGCAGGCCGCGCATGTCATCCAGCAGGGAAACGGCAAACAGAAGCAGTAATGGCAATACCACCCACCATGCCAACGACAATAGCATCAACGCCCATCCCGACAGTATGCCCGCCATCAGACCAACCCCGCCGATGCGCGGGACAGGTACCTCATGCAGCGAGCGCTCGTTGGGAACATCCTGGATTTTTTTGCCCGCATTGCTGAACAACAGAATGACCGTGATCAGCATGGTAGCCAAGGCTGCAATCAGGGGAGCGTAATGTGTCATGTATGCGTAGTTCGGTACCACTCCGCAGTCGCCTGCAACCCTTGTTGCAGCGAGTAAGGAGGAACCCAGTTGAGATCGCGGCGTATTTTATCACCATCAACCTGCAGCGAACCAAGTAAACGCTCCATCTGCTGCGACTTCCCGACCATGCTGCCGGCGAATCGCAGCAATGCGGCGGGGCATGGAAGCAGACGGGAAGGCACACCCATTGCAGCTGCCAGGCGGCGCAGCAAATCCGGCGTCGAAACATCCTCGCCATCGCATACCAGAAAAGTCTTGCCGGGTGCTGCAGGATGGATTGCACAGGTGATCAGGGCATCGACGAGATTGCCCAGATAAATCAGGCTGCGCTGATTGTGTAGGGATGCAAATGGCAGCGGAATGCCTCGGGAAACTATATTCAACATCTGTGCAAAGTTTCCCTTGACGCCTGGGCCATATATCAGCGGCGGACGTAAGATCACCACCTCTAGTCCGGTTTCTTGCGTCACGCTATGCAAAGCCTGCTCGGCCTCCCATTTTGAGATTCCATACGGATCTTGCGGCGTAGCGCCATCGAGCTCCGTGTAGGAGTGCCCGCCGATCGTTTCTTCTCCGTTCACCTTTATCGAGCTGACATACACCAGACGTTTGACACGTGCGGCTGCCGCGCACCGCGCCAGATGTTCCGTTCCCGCTGTATTGATACGGCGAAATTCACTTAATGGATCAACCGAATCGTCGCGCATGACGTGTACACGTGCGGCAAGGTGAACCACTACCTCCACATTGCGTAGTGCATCAATCCAGCTTGTTTGGCTATCTATCGGACCGACAATTACCGGACCGCCCCCATTTTTTGGTGAATCTGGCGTACGTAAAGCCGCCTTGACTTGCCATCCCCGTCTGACGATCTCAGCACACAACTGCCGACCGACGAAGCCGCTCGCGCCAGTCACCAACCAGCGATTCGTAGCCTTGCTCAAAGAATACGCTCCAACAGTCTGATAGGCAGTTTTAATGCCAGCACGAACATATTGGTATACAGCCCATTCTCCGTACAGGCGCGAATAATTTCACGATTGACGATCCAGCTAGATTTAATCCCGCTGCTGCTTAGACCACCGGAACGCATCTTGACGGTAGTTTCATCAATAAACGCCCAAGTGATTCGGTGCTTGAATAGCAAGCGAACAAGCATTTCAAAGTCTGCCGCGATCCGATAGTCCGTGCGGTATGGTCCCGCCTTCTCATAACATGATCTCCTGCAATAAAAAGTCGGATGCGGCGGCATAACACCTATCCGCAACATGAATGTGCTAAAGCTGGATATGCGATATTTGCGCAACACCCGAGCAAGATTGGCAGGATCAACGATATCCAAACAGGAAAAGACAGCATCCACATCATCTTCTTTGAGGCGTGCCGCTATTTTTTCCAGTGCTGAGGAGTCTGCAAAGAAATCATCTGAGTTGAGCATGCCAATGTAATCGCCTCTCGCCAAGGCAATGCCTTTGTTCATTGCATCATAGATTCCTGCGTCCTTTTCGCTCAACCAGTAATCGATACTGTCGTCGTATTTGCGAAGAACGTCTAGCGTTCCATCAATGGAACCTCCATCAATGATGATGTGTTCAACATTGCCATAGGTCTGCTCAATGACGCTGCGTATGGTGTCTTCAAGTGTAGCCGCACCGTTGAATACTACAGTGACGACCGTAATTAGAGGATTATCCGGGGATGAGCCTTTCACGTTTCCGCGAAGACGTATGCCACCTTCTGCCTTTATGGAAGGTGCTGGTAATTGATCGAAAGCAACTAGATTGACCGGCTCAGTCATCTCTTAGCTTTGATAAATACGCTTTTTTCGCCATCAATCCATTGACGCTTAAGCGTCGCCAACCTGCCAATCAAATCTTTCCGTCTTGGCAAGCAGGGGATCGGAATACCTGTCTGCTTTAGTTCAGTTATCGCGTGGTGCAGTGCGCTCAAATACGTCTGATACAAATAATTGGCAGCATTGCCTACACGGTAGCCGGAATAAAGCAATATCTCGTTTGTGGAAAGCACCCTGAATCCGTGAAAATGATAAAAGACCGGCGCTAGCTCTCCGTGCCCCAATCTCTCGAAGTACGCCACATTCCACGGAGCCAGTGTTTTGTCTTTCTGCAGCAGGATGTGTACTTCTGGCCCAAATAATTCTGGCCACTGATCGAGATATTTCTGGTCGCCAAATTTTCCGTTTTCGACCCGGGCATAACACCATTCCAGACAACGTTCTTGCCACCAGCGCATAACCTTTGCGCTTTCTGAAGAACGTCTGAATGTGACGAATTGAACACAAAACCGCCCTCCTCGCTTAGCTCTCCCGAACCGCTCATAGCGAGGATCATAAGCATGCTCGGTAATTAGTACGTGCTTGCCAGAGCGCTCAAATTCATCCAGCAGTAATTTTGGGGGCGCAAAAAAGAAAAGATCCGCATCCAGATAGGTAACACGCTGTGCCTGCGAATTTTGATCAAAGACAAACTGCGGTGTAAATGGTGTAAGTGTCCAGCAATATTCGCCTCGGCTGCGGGTCGGCTTGACCGCAAGCAAGCGAGCATCCTCGACTTCTCGCAACGGGATTAAGGTGACATATGACAATGCCAGACGCCGCAAGTTCTGCTCAACCAGTTCATCCATGCACAGTATCCACAGGTGAAAAGGCTGCCCATGCTCAAGCAGCGAAGAATGCAAGCATAAGCCTATCGGCAGGAAGTTGTTGTCGAACAGTGTTACAAAATGTTCAGCGCCAACAGCCGGACTATTTGAAGGCATTGATTGCATCGATCACAGTCGCAATGTGCATATCGCTCATCTGAGGATGGCAAGGAACGGAAAGGCACTTGGCTGCGTGCGATTCGGCCATGGCGAGGCCATTAGGATCACAATGAATCTCTTTGCATGGCTCCTGTGAATGCACCGGCAGCGGGTAGTGCACATACGTCTCCACTCCTGCGAACTTGAGGTGTTGTCCCAATTGGTCACGTTCGTCACAGATCACTACGAATAGATGGTACACATGATTTTCTGCCTGAATCGGCTCAGCCAATAATCTGACTCGCGGGTTTGTGATTCTTTCACTATACATTTTGGCAATCTGGCGGCGACGCTCAGTGAAACTATCCAAGCGTTCCAATCTGACCATCAACAAAGCAGCTTGCAGCTCGTCCAGCCTGCTATTTAGCCCAAGCTCCGTATGGTGATAGCGCACACTCTGGCCGTAGTTTCTTAGTACCGCAGCGCGCTGAGCGAGTTCATCATCACTGCTAACCAATGCTCCTGCATCCCCCAGCGCTCCCAAATTCTTGGTTGGATAAAAACTGTAAGCACCAAAGCGACCAAAGCTACCTGCGACCTTCCCATTCCAGCGCGCCAAATGTGATTGGGCACAGTCTTCCAGCAGCGCGATGCCATGCTTCTCACACAACGCCGTCCAGTGCTCCATCTCACGCACTTGCCCATATAAATGCACCAGCAATACCGCCTTGGTTCGAGGGCCAATACAACGCTCAACGCTCACTGGATCGAGTAATGCGGTATCTGGATCAATGTCCGCCAAAACTGGACTCGCTCCGGCACGGATGATTGCCAATACCGTCGCGAAAGCCGTCATCGGCGTAGTTATGACCTCATCTCCCTTACCGATACCCATCGCACGCAACCCGATCTCAATGGCGTCCATGCCATTGCCGACACCCACGGCATATGTCAGGCCACAACGTTCGGCCCACGCCGCCTCAAACGCTTTCACCTCATTACCCAGCACGTACCAACCGGAACGTAGCACCCTGTCCAGCGCAGCTAACTCTGCAACTCGCAGATCCTCGGGTTCGACCCTAAAGTCATTCATTAAAACCAAGTCAGTTCCTTCCGACGATATAAATCAATCCAATTCATTCCAGGCCATCTAATTTCCACAGTGTTATTGCCGCAAAAGAAAAATTTCGACCAATTGCATTAGCCCAAAATAATCGATCAATTGCAAAAGCATCTTTAAGGAAAAAAATAATTACCGCGATCAAAACAATTAGTCCTTTCGGATGATTTTCACTCCATTCTGAAAATTGCCCAATTACCTTTATCGGAATCATAGTAACTTATCGGCGATGGAAATCTGAACAGTGCATGCTGATCACAACGAGACATAGACGAAAAACTCGCACAAATGTTGACCCAGACCGGGTCTTGCTGCCGATTGGCACAGTAATTCGTTCTCCCGTAGAATCATATAACTCTTGTAGAACCTGAGTCGCCCTTGCTCTCCAGCCGCTTCTGCAGCACCACAAAATGCGTCTGACCGGAGCACTCCGCTGAATTACGCAACAAGAATAAGAGTGGCAATAGCGACATCACAACAACCTTCTGCACCAGCTTGATTCCGCGCCATAATCTATCTTGTGATATCTGCGCAAATAGTAGTGCGCGCAAATATTCATGGTTCATTGGCTCAACTTCATAGTGAACCATCTCTAACCGATATGCATCGGCAAGATAATCAAAGGATTCTTTGGGCCAACAGGTATTGTGATGGGGAGGCATATCTAGAAAAACAACATCTACATGCTTCATATATCCATTGGGGTTTGGCACTGCCAATAGCAGATGTCCGCCTGGGTTCAATTTTGTTAGAACCTCTACAATGAATGGCCCAGGGAACTCCAAATGCTCAAGCACTTGGAACATAAATATCATATCGAAGGAGTCGTTTATATTTGAAAGACTTTGATTCGTTACATTTAACCCCTTGCTTCTCGCTACCTCAATCGCGCGTTCGTTAATATCCACACCAACAACCTTATCCACGCAGCCAACAAGCCGATGAAGAAATTCCCCCGCTCCACAACCGACCTCTAATACACTTCGAGGATTATATTGTTTCACTAGCCCTATTGCTTGGTCGAATTCCCATTTGTTCTTTGGGTAATACCAAGCGAACTTTGATAGCCTGCCATATAGGGCATGATCACCGATTATCTTAGGGCTGAAGTAGGCAAGGCCACACTTAACACATAACAATTTACGAAGATCACCTGCTTTCTCGGTTGGCAAAAAAGGATCGAAGCCCACTTTTTGTTTCCAGATCGAGGCCAATTCACGTATCTCAAACTTTCTTAGTATGGCCGCTCTGTTACCCCCACACAGCGGGCATTCGATCCCTTCACTCACTCAAGGCTCCCAATAATATGCAGAATTTTTTTCATAATAACCCAGACTGGCTGCCAAGCCTTGCTTCAAATCAATCGTCGGCTGCCAACCCAAGGCTGTCTGAAACTTGTCGTAGTTGCTATAGTAATCGCCAATATCAATGACTTTGCGCTCAGGTGGGAAGGGGACGATTTCATAGCTTGATTCGGGTCTCAATTCACTGAGCATCTGCGCCAACTGGTTCAAGCTCACTACCTCTTTGCTTCCCAAGTTAAATACCTGTCCGTCTGCCTTTGCATCAAGCGCCGCCATCAAGAGTGCGTCCACCACATCGTCCACATAATTGAAATCGCGCAACTGCAAACCGTCACCAAACACCAGGATAGGCTTGCCCTCTATGATATTCCTGATCCATATTCCCAAAAAAGTCTGCCTGGCATCCTTTACCCGCATGCCGGGGCCATAGGTATTCGTCAACCTCAGCGCACAAGCCCGAATGCCATACACATTGTTGTACAGCAAGTGATACCACTCCCCGGCCAACTTGTTGATGCCATTCACGTCCACCGGCCTGATCGGGTGGGCCTCATCGACTGGCAGATATTCCGGCTTGCCATATAACTGGCGCGTGCTCGCAAACACAATCTTGATTTTCTGATTGTGTTGCCGGCATGCTTCCAAAATGGACAATTGCGCAGCCGCATTGATGTCAATATCCGCCTGCGGATTGGTCATCGAATCCAGATGACTGGTTTGCCCTGCCAGATTAAAAAGATAATCCTTGCCCTGAATCAGATAAGCCATTGCAAAAGGATCGCGCACATCACTGATATTGACCGTCACCTGATCTTTGATGTCCTTTATGTTGTGCAGATTCCCCCCGTAGAGCGGGATCAGACTATCGACCAGGGTTACTTTTGCGCCAAACATCACCAGACGTCGAGCCAGATTGGAGCCGATGAATCCAACCCCGCCCGTGATCAACACCTCTTTGCCCTGCATATTATGATAATCAGTCATCCGCAACCTTTCTGGCCAGCACAACCTGATCCAGGTACAAGTCGGAGTTGGCTGGCAGCACCTTATATAAAAGCACGCCCAGGATATTGGACGGCGCCATCACTGTTACACAAATCAGCAGATTGACGACCGCCCACCGCGTCCATAGTACCTTGAACAAATATGCGTTAACCAGTTGAAACAGCACCCGCACATCGGCGTTGACTTTCTGCTGTCTCATCACCTCAAATCCATTCTTCTCCAACAAACTTTTCAGACCAAATGAGGAATACCTTGCGTAGTCCCACGGTTGTTCATGCTCATCCCATACAAAGGGGACGGTCAACAACAACATCCCATCTGCTTTCAACACACGATGGATTTCACCCAGAAACCGGTCTGGAGTAAACACATGTTCCAATACCTGATTGCACACTACCCCATCAAAATCACGGTTCGAAAATGGGAACTGGCCGCCGTCATAGAAAAAATCTGCCTGCTTGTTTGCCCGATTCTCCGGGGTGTCGATTTCCAGCCCGACATATTCTTCAACGCGGAACAATTCACGATACGGCTTGCGCCCGCAACCCACATCCAGCAAGCGGCCGCTCATGCTCGTAGCCATCTGCCCAATGGCTTTCCTTAATCCGCTGCGCGAGTGGTAAAACGGATTGAGCCAAAGCCCCACAAAGTCAGGGGCATATTGTTGCCCCAAAATGTACTTTTTGATGATCGCTATCATTTAGTGCTTTTTGCCAATATATTTTTCAATTTGCGAAGCACCCTGAGAGGCAGCGAAGAGCGCAATCCTTCATGGAACAACATGACCTGTTGACGGGCGAAGTTATTCTCCTCGAAAGGGATCGACCTTACCTCTATAATTGAGGTTGCGATGTCACCCGCAAAATCATCAGTTGGAGTGCAATTCGTTCCACTTCCATCAACCCCGATATTATGAACCAGGGTTCTTCCTGGATACAAAGTGAGCTTGTTTTCTGCAAAGGCCGTTGCATGCCAACGTATTGCCCACGAGTTGGTTTTGCCCTTTATTTGGTTTTTCAGCATTCGCGTAAAGGGATAGGTTCCATTTGAATCAAAAGCATATGTCAGGCTTCTCTGTTCCAATTTTTTTAGCAAAACCTTGCCATCCGGTTCAAATAAACTCCAACCTCGCTTCCAAGTGGCCCAGCCCCAACAGTCTGCGCCCCTCAGGAAAAAAGTCTCCGGCAAGCTTTCCTTAATTGGATAAACATAGCCCGAAATACTGATCACGCGCTCATCATTTTCATAGAATCCAAGCCCATCATTCATGAATCGCAAAAAATATGGGGAAGTTACAATGTCGTCCTCCAGCACGATGACTCGACCCTGCTGCTGACATACCTGCGTAACACCATCGATGATCGAATTTGCCAATCCAAAATTGCGGCTTCTTTCGATGGCCGTCACGGATTCAAATCCCGTAATACCGGCAATATATGCCCGAACTTCCGCGACCGCCTTGTTTGCAGAGGCATCCTTGGGCGCATCCGAAAATATATACAGCGGCGTTTGCGCAGCCTCGTCGTTGGCCAGCAACGCCTCAACAGTCTGCCGTGTATGCCAGGGACGGTTGTATACGAACAGGGCGACTGGCGCGTGAGTCATTTCGGCGTTCCCGGCAAAAAGGCTATGTGCATGCAGTTATGCACTGCGCGGAAAGGCTTCATTCGCGACAAAGAAATAGGTGTTATGTGTCTTGGCAAACGCTCGATAGTTGTGCCGGTATAATATCTGCGCAGTGGGATGCGTCTCCAGATTCTGAATGTCGGTATTCAGCAGTTCCACCAGAACCACACGCGGACGATAGCGATCCCAGTCATTGGAGGAAATGACCTCGTGGTCAAATCCTTCCGCATCGATCGTCATAAAATCGATTTGCAAACCGCTTGGCAAATTTGCATCAAGAATCTGCTTCAGGGTCACGACCGGCATCTGGATTGTATTGATTATTCGGTAGAGCGGGCTTTCTTTTTTTTTTGCTTCCTGCTCCGAAAAAGTGTTCAGCGCCGGCTCATTGAATGCAAAATATTTCAGCACACCCTCTGCTGATCCCACGCCGCATTCTATGGTTATATCCCTAGGCCTCTTACGCTGGAACAATTTCTTCGTTCCAGGCAATGCATCGACATTGATGCCTCGCCACCCGCGCCGGTAAAAATAATACGTGTTGGAAAATCGCGTTGGATGATGTGCGCCAATATCGACAAAGAATCCCGCCGTTATTCCCAGTTCACCGAGGATACGCGCAAGCACCAAATCCTCACCTTCTTGCGAATATGAAAGGCGACCGATCGGAATTAAATTTCGAATTAGCGATTTCAGCTTAACAATTATTTTTGATGCCATGGATATTTACTCTGCGATGGTTTCAGGCAAATGTGGTTTGCAGTGAATATAAATCACGATATAACTCACACCTGCCCAGCAATTCTTTGTGTGTCCCACTATCTTCAATACATCCGTGCGTAATGACGTAAATGCGATCGCACTCAGCAACCACCGGCAAACGATGAGAAACAATCAACATCGTTATCTCACCCCGCAATTTGGCAATCTCTGCAGAAACCTCCTGCTCCGTGTGCGCATCCAGCGCACTTGTAGATTCATCGAAAACCACAATCTTCGGTTTCCTGTACAAGGCTCGCGCGATACCAATTCTTTGTCGTTGCCCGCCAGACAAATTAATTCCATTTTCGCCGACTTTCGTATCCACCCCGGAAGGGAGCTCATCCACCAGAGTATTCAAATTGGAAATCTTTATTACTCGCATTAGCTGCTGAATGTCTGGCTTATGCTCAAACGTAATGTTGTAAGCGATGCTTTCATCCAGAAGCGCCAATGTTTGAGGAACATAGCCAACAAATCTTTCCATGGTCCTGCTTGTGAATGGATTGAATTTCTGGCCATCACAATAGAAATCGCCTGCAGATGCTGGCTGAAGCCCGGTTATCAGATCCAGAAGAGTTGTTTTCCCTGAGCCCGAAATGCCCACAATCCCTATTGACTGACCTCGCTCAATCTCCAGATTGATATCGTGAAGTATGGTTTTTTCCTGATATTTGAAACCGATATCCCGCAATTCAATACGTTTATCAAAATTTATGCCGTCTTCCAATCTGGCATGCCTACTGGATTCCAGTCTATCCCGGATGTATATCAAATGCTCGACAAACGAACGTGAGAATTTATATGCGTTTAGCGAAGCCATTAGCTTTGCAAACGCGGGGACGGTCCGTAGAGCGGCCACAGCAACCACCCCAATTACAGGAAGCAACTCCTCGACGGATGCCCCAGCAGACAATATGACCAATACGGAAACGACCAGCCCTATGAATGCCACCACTTCCACCAACAACAGAGTCAACGCGCTATTAAAATTGAAGCGCCAGGCAACTTTGGCATATTGCGCGGAGACCTCCCGACTTTTGACATCGAACAGCCCGGCCAACCCCATCACCTTTATGTCTCGAATCGCATTCACAATGGCGTACAAAAGTCTGTATCGTTCATTCTCTATATTGCTCTGTTCCTTGCCAAGCAATGATGTCGGCCGTATCACCAGGAAATATATTGTGGTCGCCAGCAAGACGAGCAGCAGCAACGCGGTCAATGTTGCTGCCGGATTAATGACCAGGAACGCAAGGCCCATCAATAGGAGAAACCCGATCTCGTTACCCATTTGAATCAGAGAACGAAATACGATGGTCGCATGCACGGTATTCGAATACGCCACCCCGGCCAACTCTGATCCCGATATTTCCTGGAACAGTCCGTACCTCGTGGACAATATATTGTTCACCATATCATCCGTTAATCTGGCGGTGAAAATTGCAAGCCGAAGTTGCTGGAAGCGGATCAGCAGCCCTTGCACTATTGCCTTGGAAATATAGAGCAGGATAAGTGCGACGCTGATGACCGCGATCTGCTGGCTCATCCCCATCGTTTTGATCCAATCCAGCAAACCAAATGAATGATCGATCAGCAAGCTGGGATTCGTCGCGATCTTGATGTAAGGAAAAACAAGCGCAATACCGATCATATCCAGAATCGAGAGCAAAACGACTGTCGACAATAGCAGGGTACTCTCTGTCTTACCTGCAAATCCCAATACAAATCGTGCCACATTCCTGTTGTGATGCATGACCGCTGTATTCATTTCTTGCCTACCTTTGACAACCTTTCCAAGGCTGCCTGGCGTCTTGTTAGGCCACTTTTATATTTCGAATATACGATTTTTGATTGCATGATTTAACGAGCACGTCGAATTTTTAGCCCATATGCTTCCAACAACTGCCGATACTTGTCTCTATATCGCGTTAACAATTGGAGAGAGGCCTTCTGGAAAACTTCTGTACCCGGAGTTTCATTTTCTCTTCTATGCAACAGGCGTACGGTATCAATGACTACCTGGCGCAGAAGGATGGTATTAACCAGCCAATAAATGGCGCCAATCATTCCCGTTCTTTTTGATATTAGATAAACTACCCAATAGATCTTATCAAGCAATCGACGTCGCCCTCTCGGAGCTGCGGTTGCGAAGAACTGCCCCTCAAATGCCATGCCCATCCACGCCAAAAGCTTCTTGTCATCAGCAACGCCAAAGTTTGAATTGCTGCATAACGCGCTTTCCAGCTCCCCTTGATTTATTGGTTGTTTAGAAAGCATTGCAAGGGGATACATCAAATAACCAGGAAAGACGGCAATAACTGGTACGCCTAGCAATAACGCTTCCAATCCTATGGTAGACCAGGATATAACAACGAGATCAGATTCACTAATAACGAAATATGATGAAATCTTGCTGTCTCCGTACAAGACAAAAACATTCTCCGGCACATTTAGTTCAGCTAAAAGACTCTTGTATCGGCGGTGCTCTTCAGACTCAAAATGATCACGCTTATTAGCTGCCATGCGAGGATGCAAGCGGATCACAAATCCAACCTCCGGATGGCTTGCAGCCTCGGCCAACAAATAAGAGGTAAATTCCAACTGAGTTCTATAGGGCCCAAGGGGGTTAGGATTGGCCACCTCAGAAACACCGTGCGTAATCATGTGGGGCGTCAACTCATCTTCGCTACTGAGGAAAAATGAAGTGATTCTCTTGTGCGTCTTCAGAAACTTCTCAAAACGCCCCACTTCTTCGGCTGCAATAGCCTGTCCATCCAGAGATGTATAGGCATTGAAGTCTGCTCCTTTGATACGAGCACCGAAATTGAGCAGCACATTTTGTGCATCTGCCAATTTATTCCGATCGATCGACAAATTACCCAAGTCGAAGTGAAACAAGCCTTCCGGATGCAGGCTTAGCCTATCCGGGGCCAGCATTACGCGATTAAGCACACGCTGCGACGTCAATTGCGGTTCTACACTGAGACAAATCACCCCTTTTTCACCGAAGATATGCCGAGCCAAGGAATTTTGCGTATAGTTGCCGTTCAGATAAACGATATGCGTTATGTCATGCTGTTTACGGAAGCGTTCAAAAGCATGAATCAGCTTTATCAAATCACTGACACCTGCAACAAACCTATCTGCAGATAGAGCATCCAGGTTTGATTCTGGCGCCAGCTTGGTAACTATTGAATAGTCAAAAAAAGCTATTCTGCACAGAGGCAGGCCTGCATAACTCATGTCCAATACATCAGCAACTCTACTGCCGGAGGCCAGTCGATCTTTTACTTCATCAAGAAAGCGAACCGCATTTTCGTCTGCCAATTTATCCTTCTCGTTTACCTCGAAGAAGGTTTTTGTGGCTATTTCTTGCTGAGCAGCACGGCATCGCTGGCAAATCTTTTCTCTTTCACTTCCACTCAATCCAATTTTCCCCGTTGAATTGATTGAAGTACAAGTCTCCAATATCCCGTCGCACCCGAAGCGAATGACGCTCCCCCCCTCAACTCGCAATTTCCATGCGACAAACCGCAATGTGTTGGCGTATAACGGTACTGCACCGTCCAGACAAATGATAGCGACCTTGACTGTTTTATCCAGTCCATTTTTTTTAGCGAAGCCTGTCATCAGTTTGTTGTATCCAACATATCCCAGGTTACTGCTGTGCCGCGACGCAGGTCTCTAGCAGCGCATTTGCCAATGAATTTAGCAATATGTTTGGGAGCCAACCCGTAGCCAGGTCGTATAGCCCGAAGATTATGCTGATTGAAAGGTTCACCCTTCTCTATATTTTCTGTGATGTAAAGAGAGCGCCTGAATACCAGAGATTTTTTCTCCGCCTCTGTCGGGCCGTAGCTCACGTGTCCAAGCGCTTGCCAGGCACGTTCGGTCTCCACCACCAGCTGTGCCATCTCGGCAGGCTCCATAGAGAATGTGCTGTCCACTCCACCATCGGCGCGGTTGAGCGTGAAGTGCTTCTCGATGACGGTGGCACCCAAGGCAACGCTGGCCACCGACACGCCTACGCCCATAGTGTGATCGGATAGCCCCACTTCACAGCCGAACAATTCACGCAAATGCGGGATGGTCAGGATGTTGGTGTTCTCAGCGGTGGCCGGGTAAGTGCTGGTGCACTTGAGCAGGATCAGATCCTTGCATCCTGCTTCACGTGCGGCGCGCACGGTTTCGTCCAGCTCTGCCACTGTGGCCATGCCGGTGGAAATGATCAGTGGCTTGCCGGTAGCCGCAACGCGACGGATCAACGGCAAATCGGTATTCTCGAACGATGCGATTTTGTAACACGGCACGTCCAGACTTTCGAGAAAATCCACCGCCGTGTCATCGAACGGAGTGCTGAATGGAATGATGCCCAGCTCACGCGCCCTATCAAAGATCGGCTTATGCCATTCCCACGGCGTGTAGGCTTCGCCATACAGTTTGTACAGGGACGCGCCCGCCCACAGACTCTTCGGGTCGCTGATATGAAACTCACGCTCATCCAGATCGATCGTCATGGTATCTGGCGTATAGGTCTGTATCTTCAGCGCGTGTGCACCGCTCTTGGCCGCCGCCTCGACGATTTCCAGTGCCCGATCCAGCGACTGGTTATGGTTACCCGACATTTCGGCAATAACAAATGGTTGTTGTCCAGCCCCAATGGATCTCCCCGCGATACTTATCTGAACACCATTACTCATTTTCGACCTTTTCAATCTTGATCAAATACCGTTTGCCTCGATAACTGAAAAAAGCGGGGTATCTTTCCGGGTCAACAATGCGTAGTAAATCGAATTGCTCGGCGATTGTCTTATTTGGGTCAAGCTGACTGTCCGCTGCTGACCTTCTTGGCATATATGGGCCAGGATCGCCTACTTGTTGAGTCGGTTTGATAGTTTCAAACTGCTCGACTGCTTGAGTCATGAGTGACAGCTCTGCCGTAAATAGCTTCGCATTTATTTCTGGCAATAGCTCATGGCCTTCAAGAGTAAAACTTGTCTTTAGCCAAACATGCCCGCTATCAACTGGCTCGCTCGCCTCCAATAAGCTCACCACTATTTGGTTGGCTCCACTCAGAATTGACCATATGTGTGGCGACCAGCCCCTACCCTTCGGCAAATCACTTGCATGCAAAACTAATACTGCTTTATAACTTTTCCGTTCTGCATCTTTTATTATCTGACTGCATGAAACCAGAAAGAGAATGTCTCCTCCTTGCAGCTCCGCTTTGTCATAAGCAAGCGTAACGAAGTGCCCATTTGAAGACATATCTCGCACCCAGGCTTTGATGCTCTTGTTGACTGGATGATTAGGGTCAGTGCACAGAATTGAAATTTTCATCTTGGTGGATCATTTCCTGGCAAACTCTACCAACACCCAGGCCATCTACAAGCGAATATGCTTTTCTTGAAAGCCCCTCTAGTTGCTCTTGTCTATTTAACAGGCGAACAAGTGCGTCCCGCGTCATTAAGGGGCTAATCGACTTGGATGATCCAACATAAATACAAGCGCCAAACAAATCCAGCGCCTTTGCAATGTCGATTTGATTGTCCGCCAAACTCACAAGTAAAGCCGGCAAGCCAAGACTACAACGCTCCCAGCAAGCCGAGCCTCCCGCACCAATTGCCAAATCCGCAGCCCCCATCAATTTAGCCATGTGTTTGGTTTGTACGTGGCAGATAAAATGACGCTGCACACATTCTGTTTCAATTCGCTCACGACAAGGATGCTGTGCTCCAATCACCACATCAACATGAATCTCAGAAATCTCCATTTGTGCCAGGGCGTCGATCGCTTGACTAGTGTAGTTGTCGGCATCTACTCCGCCAAAAAAAATCAGTATGCGCTTGACTGGTCCGCTACGTGGTTTGATCTGGTCACGCAGCCTTCTAAATTCATCACGTAGCAATGCATAGCGCGGGCCCAGAAGCAATTGACAATGCGCTGGCACTTTTCCTGCGTAGCGTGTTTGCATGTCTACATACAAATTCTGGTCTAACAAAGCCTCACAGTTGTGCTGACGGTCGGCAATATCATCGATGATCAAAATCTTTCGGGTTGATTGACGAAGCTCCGACTCCCATCTGGCATCCAGCGCGTAATGATCAACGATGAGCCAGTCCCAATGCTGATCCGAGAGCGCCTGCATGGAAGCCACCGCGTCCTGTTGCTGACTAACACCCAGCCAAAGGGCGTGTGCAAGTTCATCCAGTCTCGTGTCATTCTGGACAGTATCGAGCAATACAAACTCGTGGCCTTTTTCCACCAGTTTGCTGCGCAGGTGCTCAGGCAGATGGCGGCTGACAAAGCGAGTGCGAGCACCGCGTGCTCTGAGCGCGTTCGCCAAAGTCAGGCAACGCATGAAATGCCCGGTGCCGATCTGACTGGATGCGTCAACGCGCAGGGCAATTTTTTTCTCAACGTTTCTCAAACAACCACCAAGTAATATCGTCGAACCCGGCGGCATCGTATATGTGCCCCCACAAGAAACCATAATCAACCAACTTCACCTCGAAGTTTTGTATAAAAAGCTTTCCGAAATCACGCTTAAATAATTTGTCTTTCTCTCCTTGATACTCAATAGATGTTGGAGTCCGGTTGAAATACTCACCAATTAGAATATATTTTTTTGAATACCTATACATCCGCTCCATGTGCTCAAGCAGTTGATCCGGATTGATGTGAATCAGAACCCCCATAGTAAAGACCAAATCGAATGAGCCATCTTCAAATGTAGACTCCAAAATGGCTCCGTTAAAAGCGTGCTCGAAATAATGGCGTGCTGTAACAAAACTGAAAGCCGGCTTGCTAATTTCGATGATTGAGGGCTTCGCCGATGGCAACAATAACTTTAATTGGTCTATATTGCGTCCAATATTACAACCACACTCTAGATAACACCCCACTGCATTGCCAATTTTAAAGAGCATTTTGCCCCATGCTTCGGCACCTAGCTGATTGTCAAACTGACTATTCTTTTTTATATAATTGTCTGCATATTTATCAGCCCAGAATTTTTCTTGATCGCTTCTATTCACATTCATATTTATTTCCTAAGTTGGTGTGGTTGTAAATCTGGAAATAATTTTCTTATAGTCCTCTTGTGTGTCTATGTCGGTAACCTGCTCACTTGGAACAGTGAAACCCTTTAACCGATGTCCGTAGAACGTTTTCTCTTGCAGCAAGGCCTGTCTGCGCGCCCAGTAAAAAGTTCCGTTACTCACTACAAGATGTGGGTGGAACTGCGACTGTATGCCGCGCCATTCCGGCCACATATAGGAAAGGTAGCCATTGTCGTCGGCCTTTAGCGCCTGAACAGGAGGATATTCATATTCTGATACACCCATCACAAAATCTGCCTCCCTTTCACCTCCCAGCAATTTGTACGCTGCGGCTATGGTTTCTGGTTCAAGCAACACTGCCGTGGCGTATATACAGCACATAAGATCTATCTCAGGATGCATCTCTAATGCATGAAGGCAGACCTGCACTACTGTCGATCGATCCTCGGCGATTTGTGGCGGGCGCTCGATCACCTCTGCCCCATACTGTTTTGCTATCTTGGCGATTTCTGCATCCTCAGTAGATACATAAATCTGATCGAACAGTTCAGTCGCGCGTGCCGCCATGATGGGGCGTGCCAACATTGGCACCCCTTCTACATCCAGAATATTTTTCCTGGGCAGGCGTTTTGAGCCCCCACGTGCCGGAATAAGAGCGATTCTGGACATTTGCGTCAGATCACACTGAAAGTAAGGCTAGGCTGATCCAAAGCTTGTTCCCCAGTCTTGAGTGGAGGATTTGCCGGGTTGTAATACATACGACGGTTCTCGTCCGATAGTGTACGTTCTTTTGCAGGCGCAACTCTGGCCCGTTCTTCCAGCTCGCCGATCTCATGCATGAATACCGCATCTTGTGGCTGCCATATTCCTGCTGCATCCTTTTTCCAGAGTCTTTCGTCTCGCATCGGCTCTACCCAATCGTAGAACTGCTGCTTGGAAATGCCGAGGAAATCACAATAGGTCTGAAGGGTAGACGGCTCACGCGCGTCATAGCGCTTGACCATCGCAATCCCTTCTTCCCTAGCCATCCTTCCATGCCGAATTTCCATGCTGGCATCGTCCGTTGCCCGCCCATATCCAAACTTTAGGTACTTCAAATAATCATGCACATCATTGGCGTGATCTTCGATCTTGCTGTGCAGGTTGAATGTCCGCTCACGCTCATAGGCAATGGGAGCAAAGTCCCACTCCTTCATCATGATTTCTGCCTGGCTTTTCGCGTTCCAGTAAAGAAAGTTTGACAGGTAAATCCCGCGCACTTCCACTCGAGCAATATCTTCATCCGATGGGTAGATATAGGGTGCAATATCATGCTCGGTGATACCGCCTTTCCCAATCAAATCATGCGGCTCGTAACCGCGCATGTCATGTTCCTTGCGTGTCCATCGGGTGAATTCGACAAAGTCCTCCAGTGATACGATGCCGGTAAGTTCCGCAAAGCCGTGCTCACCCCACACAATAAGTGGGATATTGCGCTCAACTGCGACCTGAAACGGATAGGTACGAATCCCGGCATGATAGTGCCAAGTCAGGTCTCCTACTGTTTCGAGCATGTAGCGCGAAATACGCCTGACTGAGTCCAGGCCAGCGGTATAGCGCACAAAATCGCATCCCGATTTCTCGACAAGGTTGTACAAGTTACGGTTACCAGCAGGAGTATTGTATGCATGGTTAAAAGTCACCAACAGGGGGTTCATTCCATATTTTTCTTTGAGCAGCCACACTTGGTAATGGGAATCCTTTCCGCCGGAAACGGGCACGATACAATCGTGGCTGTTACCTCTCTCCTTGGCTATGCGTTTCGCTTCTTCAAGAATATCTTTGAACATGGCCTCGCGCTCATCCCAATTGATATCGAGCTGTTTGCTGCGACTTTCATGGTAGCGGCAACCGCTGCACACGCATTCTTCATCAAAGATGATGGTGGGGCGGGCGTTTTCAGGGTACATGCATCGGGCACAATATCTCATGTAGATTCCTATTTTTTTTTCATCTCTAAAAAGTTAAATTAACCCGGCAACACCTTGGATTTACTTGACTCCAATTAGTTAATTTTATGCAGCCATCCCAGTCTTGGCTGGTGTCAAACTCTGCCCTTGTTGCCTGACTAAAACACCTGCATTAGCAAGGTGTGTTTTTGCTTTACGGGTGCTTTGTTCGGTATAGTGAAAGAGGTTGGCAACCGCAACGGCCGCGGCACCGGCAGTGATACCTTCAACCAGATGATTCCAGGTAAACACTCCGCCAAATGCAATCACGGGCACCTCTACTGTTTCACAAACTTTCTGGATGGATTCAAGATCGTAGCCTTTTCGAGCGCCATCATGATCAATGGAATTAAACAGGATCTCTCCTGCACCCAATTCCACAGCTTTGCGCGCCCACGCCTCTGGCGCAATATCGATAACCCGACCGCCCCGGTCAACCGCAATTTGCGGCAGTCCTGAAGCGTCTCTCTTAACATCCATGGAGGCAACAATGCATTGCCGACCATAACGCAATGCCAACCGGCTGACGAGTTGGGGGTCATCGGCTAGTGCGGTGTTGATAACCAACTTATCTGCACCACTGCGTAACAGTTTCTGCGCATAATCTTCATTGTCGATCCATCCCCCTGCAGCAAGTGGCACAAAACAGTACCTGGAAATGCGCTCTACTATTTCGGAAAATTGTTCACGGCTGGCGGAATCTCGACTTACATTGAGAATGACAATTTCGTCCACGGCCCATTTGTTGAAGGCCTCCATGGCGTGAACGGCGTCGGAGTGAATGACATTCGTGTGCTTGAACCGCACGCTCTGTACGACCTGTCCATCGCGCAGGATCAACACGGCTATCAAGCGTTTTTTTAGCACGGCATTTCCAAATAGTTGCGGATGATCCCTAAGCCGAATTCTTGACTTTTTTCCGGGTGGAATTGAATGCCGCGCACATTGCCGTGCTGAATCATGGAATCAAAGCGAAGTCCATAATCTGTGGTTGCGAGCACATCAGTCGGATCATCGCAACGCACATGATAGCTATGCACAAAATAGGCATCACTGCCGGATGTCAGTCCAGCCAAGATAGGATCATCCCGTACAAAATCCACCCCATTCCACCCCATGTGGGGAACGGATAGCCCTGTTTCTGGCAAAAACCGGATCACTTGTGCAGAAAACCAATTTAGCCCCTCATGGATGCCGTCTTCTTCTGAAGCGCTGCACATCAGCTGCATACCGAGGCAAATACCCAGAATGTGTGCACCAGCTTCGCGGCGTTCATTCAAGGCGATGGAAAGTCCGGTTTGGTGCAAACAGGCAATTGCTTGGCCAAAAGCTCCTACACCAGGAAGAATAATCTTGTCATAGGCAGACAATTCCATGGGATTCGCCACAATGACCGACCTACCGCCTGAATGCTCTACGGCATTTTGTACCGAGCGCAAATTACCCATTCCGTAATCAACAATAGCTACAGATTGCGAAACCATTATCCCAAGTCATCCCATTCCAATCGCTGGCCAGCGGATTTTTTTGCCATGAGCGGCCTTGAGAGTACCTCCGGCAACCTGTCTGGTGTGATGCCTGTGCCCGGACGACGATAATCAATATCTGCCTCTGTCAAGACATGGCCAGCAGGAAGATCACGTGCCACGTGCAAGCTACGGCGAATTGCATTTCGTTTTTTGCGCTCCTCATCTGATAGTGTGCGTCTACTATTCCCAAGCGCGACCTCCATCTCCCGGACTACCTGGATAAAGCGTTGCATATCTTGTGGCTCCAACGACATAACATGTTCCGCGGAGCGAATGGTACGATCTTCGGTAATAGTTTTTTCAAGCATATTTGCACCAATGGTCAATGCAGCAATATCCATATCCCAACCCACGCTGTGATCAGAAAACGCTACTGGGCAACCAAATACTTGCTTGATAGTCGGAATAACTCTCAAGTTAATACTCTCAAGATGGGCAGGATAGCCTGATGGGCAGTGATGGATAACGATGTTGTTGTTACCCTCTTCGCGTATTGCATCTACGGCAGACTCAATCTCCCCCAGGGAAGCCATCCCGGTATCCAGTTGGATGCAAAGTCCAGTCCGTGCGGCATAGCGAATAAATGGTAAATGATTGACATCTGCCGAGGCTATCTTGATTGATTGGCACCCTATTTCAACCAAGAAATCCACGTCATCATGAAAACAGGCTGTGGCAAAAAATGCCAAACCTATATCATCACAGTAGCACTTGAGCTCTCGCCATTCTTCCATGCTCATTCGACGTCGCAGAAGAATATCGCGGAGAGGTTCTGTTACGGTCTCCATTTGCCCCGTAGCAGCATCCACCAACACTTGGTACGTAAATGGCAAGGTTGGGTCAGCAACCAGCCTCAGCGGGTCGAACACCTGGAACTTGATAGCATTTCCGCCTGCTTCTTTAGCATACTTCGCCAAGCGTTTTGCTGACTGCAATCCTTGATGAGTAGGGCCTGCCTCAAAGGTAATGAAACATGGGGCACTATCGCCTACAAAATTGCCGTTTATTTGAATAGAATGACCGCATTCTCTCATCACGTTACCTCGTTGGATTAATGTGTTTTTTCAAGGAACTGCTTTAGCAGGCATACAACCATATTTTGCTCATCCTTGGTAAGAGCCGGAAAGATTGGAAGTGAAATTGTATTGACATAGTAATCCTCGGCAATTGGGAAATCACCGATCTCGAAACCCAGCTTGCGATAGTAGGGTTGAGTATGCACCGGAATGTAATGGACATTTACGCCTATTCCAGCAGCGCGTAGCTCGTCAAATACTTTGCGCCGATTCAGGTGATCTTTCAATTGAATAGGATAGAGATGGTATGCAGAATAAGAGTTGGGGTGCTGCCATGGAAGGGTTATGGGTAGATTGCTCAGCATCTCGTCGTAATATTTCGCAATAGCTTGGCGGCGCAATACAAATTCATCGAGCCGCTCCATTTGGCTAGTGCCAAGCGCGGCTTGCAAATCCGTCATCCTATAGTTATAGCCCAAGCCAATCTGCTGGTAGTACCAGGCGCCATCTGTCTGATGAGTCATTTGCTCCGAGTCACGCGTGATGCCATGGCTACGTAACAATGCGAGCCGGTTCGCCAGTTCGGTGTCATTGGTAAGCGCTATTCCACCCTCACCGGTAGTAATAATTTTGACCGGATGGAAACTGAAAATAGTGATGTCGGAGTAGCGGCAATTACCAATGGGCTCGCCAAGATATCTTCCGCCTATCGCATGCGATGCGTCCTCAACAATTTTGAAGTTGTATTGATCTGCAAGCACTTTTATTTTGTACATCTCACACGATTGACCAGCAAAGTGCACTGGGATGACAATTTTAGGAAGTGCACCCTGCTGCTTGGCTTCGAATAGTTTTTTTTCCAGCGCCTGCGCGCTCATGTTATAGGTGTGCGGGTCAATGTCCACAAAATCTACTCGCGCACCACAATACAGGCCGCAATTTGCGGAAGCCACAAAAGTGTTAGGCGATGTCCAGACCACATCACCCTTACCCGCGCCCAACGCCAAACATGCAATATGCAGGGCACTCGTAGCGCTATTAACCGCAACGGCGTGTTGTGTACCGCAATATTCTGCGACACTCTTTTCAAAAGCTGGAACCGCCGGGCCTTGTGTAAGATAATCTGAACGCAGCACATCCACGACCGCCTGTATGTCTACTTCGGAAATATCTTGCCGACCGTAAGGAATCATTGCTGTCATATGTTGCCGACTTTTTCCCGGTTCTGTGTAATCCAAGCTCGCAACGTTTCAATGCTCATCCACTCGGCATTGTTGTCCGAACAGTAGGTAAAACCCTCAGGTACCTTCTTACCATCTTTAATACGGTATGGGTCGTTGCTCCAGTTGTGAATAGCTGGAAGTATCTTGAAGTGTTCGGAGTGTTCGTAAGTATAGGGCGCATCTTCCGTACCAATCATTTGCTCGTGAAGTTTCTCGCCAGGACGGATTCCAACAATCTCATGTTTCGCGTTGGGGGCGCACGCCAGCGCAACGTCTGTCACTTTCATCGAGGGAATTTTCTTGACATAGATTTCTCCACCCACCATGTCTTCAAAGGCGTGCCACACCAACTCTACACCTTGCTCCAGCGTAATCATGAAGCGAGTCATGCGAACATCGGTAATTGGCAGTTCCCCTTTGTCCGCAATCGATAGGAAAAATGGTATAACAGAGCCACGTGAGCCCATCACATTGCCGTAGCGAACCACACTGAAGCGTGTTTTATGCGATCCCGAATAAGAATTACCTGCAACAAACAACTTATCTGAGGTAAGTTTTGTTGCACCGTAAAGATTTGCCGGGCTGCTGGCTTTGTCAGTCGATAATGCGATAACACGTTTAACTTCGTGATCGATGCAAGCATCAATCAGATTCATCGCGCCGATCACGTTCGTTTTTACGCACTCAAACGGATTGTATTCAGCAGTTGGCACAATTTTGGTTGCTGCTGCATGGACCACAAAATCTATACCATCAAGAGCGCGGGCAAGACGATCTTTGTCGCGCACATCACCAATAAAGAATCGTACACGCGGGTCGTCGCCATACAACTTTGCCATTTCCCACTGTTTCATTTCGTCGCGCGAATAAATGACAAGACGCCTTGGGTTGTATTTAGCCAATGTCATCGGCACAAATGTGTGCCCAAACGATCCCGTCCCGCCGGTAATTAACACGCTTTTCCCGTCAAACATACTCCCTCCAAAATTACCGCTGTGCCCGTTAGAAGCTATCATTTACCCGTTATATGTTTGACAGGGAGCGCGCCATCATGCCGCACCAAAATTTGCTCCGATTCCTCTAGCAGTTTTTGAATTTCCTTTTTCAGCTGCCTATGCTCATCGAGCTTTATCTTGAGGAATTGCAGGGTGATTCTGGCTTTTTCTTGGATTCCTCTGGGCGTCAACAGATAGACATAGCTCTTCTTATTCTGGCTATTCCGGAAGTTGTTGGCCTTCACAAATCCCTTTTCGATCAGCGCTTGGATGCAATAGTTTGTTTTGCCCAAGCTAATGCCTAACCCCTTGGCAAGTTCCCGCTGGCTGATTTCGGGATTGGCTTCCAGTTCTTTCAAAATCTTGTAGCGATATTCGTCGGTTAGCATGACGCCGTAGCCCATCGTTCATTCATTGAACACACACAATTTGAGCAGGTTTGTTGCCGTAATGCAAGAAAGATCTCGCAGACAAATCTGGCGCTAATTAAGCTGTGTGCTTCAATAGATCATGGTATGCAAGAGCGATACCACTTTCCAAAGCCGTACTCGCAGTCCAGCCCAAGGAAGACATACGGCCCACCGCAAGCAACTTGCGCGGCGTTCCATCCGGTTTGCTGGTATCAAAAACCAGATTTCCCAAGAAGCCTGTTACCCTCGCCACAATCTCAGCAAGCCGACGGATCGTCACATCCTCCCCGCAACCGATATTAACCAGCGGCGGTGTATCCAGGGTAAACAACGCAGCAAGTTTATCCTCCGTCGCTGCCATCAGAAAAACACAGGCATCCGCCATATCATCGCTGTAGAGGAACTCCCGGCGTGGCGTGCCGGTTCCCCACACAACGACTTCCCTGTCGCCCCGCTCCTTGGCTTCATGCATCTTGCGTATCAGCGCGGGCAGCACATGTGAATTCTGCAGGTCGTAGTTATCGTTCGGGCCGTACAGATTGGTCGGCATGGCTGCGAGGTACTTTGTGCCGTACTGCCGATTGTATGCATGGCACATTTCTATGCCCGCAATCTTGGCTACTGCATAGGGCCGGTTGGTCGGTTCCAGCGGGCCGGTCAGCAGATAGTCTTCCTTCATCGGCTGCGGGCAATCACGCGGGTAGATGCAGGACGACCCCAGAAACAGCAGGCGCTTGACGCCATTGCGCCAGGATTCATGGATGACGTTGGTCTGAATCGCCAGGTTCTGGTGGATGAATTCCGCCGGGTAGGTGTTGTTGGCGTGAATGCCCCCGACCCTGGCTGCCGCAAGAAAAACGTACTCGGGTTTTTCCTGCGCGAAAAAGTCGCGTACTGCACATTGATCGGTGAGATCGAGTTCGGCGTGGGTGCGAATAACGAGATTATTGTAGCCCTTGGCATTCAGCTGGCGCACCAGTGCCGACCCAACCAGGCCCCGGTGTCCGGCTACATAAATCTTGCTGTCATGCTGCATCATGTTCATGATAATTATTCGTGGAAGTCGAAGGCTTTGTAGCCATGCTTCTTGACCAGTTCATCGCGTTCGGCAGATTTCAAATCTTCGCGCACCATTTCGGCGACCAGCTCCTTGAAGGTCACCTTGGGCGTCCAGCCCAGCTTTTCTTTGGCCTTGGTGGGATCGCCCAACAGGGTTTCCACTTCGGTCGGACGGAAGTAGCGTGGGTCCACCGCCACGATACATTTGCCGGCAGCATCGTAACCTTTCTCGTCCACGCCAGATCCTTCCCAGCGTATTTTGATGCCCATCTCATCGGCTGCGGCATTGACAAAGTCGCGCACGCTGTACTGCACGCCGGTGGCAATCACGAAGTCTTCTGCCTTGTCCTGTTGCAGCATCAGCCACTGCATCTCAATGTAATCGCGCGCATGCCCCCAATCGCGCTTGGCATCGAGATTGCCCAGATACAGGCAATCCTGCAGCTCCAGCTTGATGCGCGCCAAGGCACGGGTGATCTTGCGTGTGACAAAAGTTTCGCCGCGCACCGGCGATTCATGGTTGAACAGGATGCCGTTGCAGGCATACATTCCGTAGGCTTCGCGGTAATTGACGGTAATCCAGTAGGCATACAACTTGGCGACTGCATAAGGCGAGCGCGGATAAAACGGCGTGGTTTCTTTTTGCGGAGTTTCCTGCACCAGACCGTAAAGTTCGGAGGTGGAAGCCTGGTAGAAACGGGTTTTCTTTTCCAGGCCGAGGATGCGCATCGCTTCGAGCACGCGCAGTGCGCCCAGCGCGTCGGAATTGGCGGTGTATTCGGGTTCTTCGAACGACACAGCCACATGGCTCTGCGCCGCGAGGTTATAGATTTCGTCCGGCTGCACTTGCTGGATGATGCGGATCAGGCTGCTGGAGTCCGTCATGTCGCCGTAGTGCAAAATGAAGTTGCGGTTGCTGACGTGCGGATCCTGGTACAGATGGTCGATGCGGTCGGTATTGAACAGGGAAGCGCGGCGCTTGATGCCGTGCACCACATAGCCCTTTTTCAGCAGAAACTCGGCAAGGTAGGCGCCGTCTTGTCCGGTGATGCCGGTAATCAATGCAACTTTATTCATTAATACACCTTCGCAAGATTGAGCTCAGCCCCTTTGGCGGCGGATTGCAGATTATAATTCAAGCCACAAGTCACAAGAAATTATTGTTACCACCTTTTGAAAGGCG
>JAUQWW010000077.1 GCA_030834965.1 Gallionellaceae bacterium
GCGCCATCTTTCACTGCACGCGGCTGGGTGGTGATGAGTTTTTCTTCATTGGTGAGCCAGTTCACCATGTTGACGCCGAGATCGGCATTGCCGCCATTGCCGGAATAGGCATTGGCGAGAAAGCTGCCGCTGCCGGCTACAACAATGCGCTGCTCGCGGTCGTTTATGTTGCGTTGCAGCGCGAGTGCGACGGTCACCGGGCCAGGTACGTCATGGTTCTTGTCGAAGACTGGTTTATTGCCTTGTATGAAACGGCTGCTCACCCAGCCACGCGGCGCGGCTTCCACCAGCGTGGCATGACGCCACTCCTTGCTTTCCTCGTAGCCGATGGCGCGCGCAAAAGGGAAGGCGGTGATCAGGTTGAAATTCTGCGTGACAGGGTGCGGCGGATAGCCAGCCCCCAAGGTCCAGGTCACGGGCGCGTTCATCTCTTCAGCAGCGGGATCAATCACGATGCCGGGCGTGAGCAGCAGTCCGAGCTTTTCGGCCAGCCGTTCCAGGCCGTGCAGCGGTTCGGCATCCACCAGCCACAGCAGGTTGCCGCCGCCGGAAACATAGCGCAGCAGTTTGTCCACTTCGCCGGGCAGCAGATCGATCTGTGGCTGGGAGATGATTAACGCGCTGGCGTTAACCGGTACGTCCTGCGCCAGCGTGAGATTCAGGCTGCCGAGGCGGAAACCGTTCTGTTGCAGGCGCTTGCCGAATTCGCCAAGGTCGTGATTGGCGGAGCCTTCCAGCTTGCGTTCACCGTGGCCATCCAGATACATCAGCAATTGCTCCTTGCGGTGTGCCAGGCGCAGCAACGCGCTGGTGAGGGCCTGCTCGCTCAGCATGGTGAGATGCTCGCGCCGTCCGTCATATTCCACCAGCATTTCGCCGTTTACCCGGATGTCGGCCTTGCGTGCCTCATCCGGTTGCTTCACCGGGTCGATGAAGGCAAGTGTGATGTCCTGCTTGTAGCGCTGATATAACGCGACGAATTCGCGGATGAGCTTGTGCATGTCCCCCTGGCTGGCATCCTGCCCGGTGGCATACACCGTAAGCTTCACTTCGCCGCGCAGTTGCTTCAGCACATCCACGCTGCTGGTTTCCAGACTGTTGATGGCGTTCTGCGTGAGATCCCATTGCATGGGATGACGAGCTGCGAATTGATACAGTGCAGCGGCAGCGGCGAGCAACAGCGCGGCGAAGGCAATGTTGCGGATCAGCAGATTGAGCTGTGGGTATTTCATGTCAGCCGTAAATGCGGTTGTTATGGATGCGGCGCATTGCCAGCAGCAGGAAGGCGATGCTGAACAGCAGGAAGAACGCCAGGTCGCCGCTATTCAACAGGCCGCTATTGAAGCTCTGGAAATGGCTGGTGGGGGCGAGGGCGCGCCAGGCAGTGTTGCCGTCCGCCGCGCTGATTTCCACCAGCCACAGCCCGAACAGCGCCGCCATTGCCCCGATGGCCGCCACTACCGGCTGTACGGTGAGCGAAGAAATATACAGCCCCAGTGCCGCGTAGCTGGCGGCAAGCAGCAGCAGCCCCAGCGCATTGGCAAAGATCAGCCCCTTGTCCAGTTGCGTGCCAGCTGCCAGTGACAGCACCATCAATACACTGCCTGCGATGGCGAGTAGCAGGAACAGCAGCAGGCCGGTGAATTTGCCCAGCACGATCTGCGTACTGGAAACCGGTGCAGTCATCAGCAGCGTCATGGTCCGGTTGCGCCGTTCTTCGGCGATCAGGCGCATGGTGAATACCGGCACCAGCATCATCATGATCAGCGCGATGGTGGCGAATAGCGGCGCGGCGACAGCCTGCGTGACGCCCGGCGCATTGGCGAGTTGCGCCAGCTGCGCCTGCACTTGCAGGAAAGCATCCAGGCGCGCCAGAAAAAACCAGGCGAAGATGAATTGCAGCGCGCCCAGAAACAGCCAGGTCGATGGGGTGGCGAGCAGGCTGCGGAATTCCTTGCGGGCAATAGTGAAGATCATTTGGCGGCGACCATCATGCAGCCTCGTTCTGGGTGATGTGCATGAATACATCCTCCAGCTTGGTTTGCAGCGGAGTGAGTTGCTGCGCCTGCCAGCCCCGTTCTGCGGCCCGCTCCAGCAGTAACGCGCCGCAGTTGCTCTCCGCTGTGTGCAGAATGCGGAAATGGGTGGCGGAAATCGGCTCGACCTTGAGCACGCCGGGAATCGCCTCCAGCTCAGCCAGAGCCGGCGGCGCCAGCAGGGTGACGACAAAGCCCGGCTGGTGTCCGTATTGCTGCATGTGCGCGCTGCTGTCGCTATAAATCAGGCGTCCGTGGTGCATGATCTCGACGCGGTCGCAAATGCTTTCAACCTCGCCCAGCAGGTGGGTGGACAGGATGACGCTGTGCGCGTCGCCCAGCTCGCGGATGAGTGTGCGGATATCGCGGATCTGGGACGGGTCGAGTCCGACAGTGGGTTCGTCGAGGATAATGACTTCGGGGTTGTGGATGAGCGCCTGCGCGATGCCGACGCGTTGCCGGTAACCTTTGGAAAGTGTCCCGATGATTTTTTGGCCGGTATCCTGCAAGCTGCAACGACGTTTGGTCTCAGCCAGCGCGCCCGCAATCTGTGGGCGCGGCACGCCGTGCAGTTTGGCGGCGAACTCCAGATAATCGTCCACGCACATGTCCCGGTACAACGGCGGTGTTTCCGGCAGGAAACCGATGCAGGCCTTGGCCTGCTTCGGCTGGCGTGCAAGATCGAAGCCGCATACTTCGATTTGTCCCGCATGCGGCAAGAGCGCGCCGGTGAGCAGTTGCAGGGTGGTACTCTTGCCCGCCCCGTTGTGCCCGAGCAGGCCGAGCACCTCGCCGCGCCGGAGTTCCAGCGACACATTGCGGACGACCTCGCGCGGGCCGAAGCGGCGGCTTAGGTTGCGTGCACACAGGGTGAGGGGTGCGGCGGACATGCGGTATCATGTTTCGGGTTGTGATGAGAACACAATATAACCTAATATGAGCATCTCTAAAAATGCCGCGTGTCGATACCCTAAATTTAAACTGTGTTCCATGAGTCGTGCGGGTGGGCTTTTCCCGGTTGGGCGCTCGATTTTTGCTGTGGCAGTATTACCCCACCGCCCTTTGGCCCGGTTGTTGAATTTTTTGCTGCTCCCTGAGTCGAACGTTGCTGTTTACTCCAATACACTGATTACCTAATACATATCAATATTATGATGACCCTGAAACGTAGCGCGATCATCCTTTCCATGCTGCTGGCAGCCTGTGCGCACGTGCCACAGCAGGCCGGTGGGCCGACAGAAAACACCGAAGCCCAAGCGGAGAGCCAGGTGGAACCCCAGGCAGAAGCAGCGGAAGAAAAGCCGCTGAACTTGCCCAAGCTGCAACTCAGCAGCCAAATGCTTTATGACTTCCTGTTGAGCGAAGTGGCGAACCAGCGCGGCAGGCCGGAGCTCGCCACGCAGGGTTATCTGGATCTGGCCAAGGCCACGCGCGATCCGCGTGTGGCGCGCCGTGCCGCCCATTTGGCTATCGATGCGCGGCAGATGGAAAAAGCGGTCGAGGCATACAGCCTATGGCTGGAACTGGAGCCATCGTCCCTGCAGGCGAAGCAGACTCTGGCCACGCTGCTGATAGGAGGAGGCCAGCTGGATGTGGCGCGCCCCTATCTGGTGAGCTTGCTCGAGTCTTATCCGAATAAGGTTGGGCATGCGTTGATGCAGATTTATCCCTTGCTTCAGCGGCACCCGGACAAGGCGGAGGTGTTCAAGCTGGTCGGCGAATTGGCGCAGCCCTATCCGGGCGTGCCGGAAGCGCACTGGGTCGTTGCGCAGGCAGCGGAAGCCGCAGGCAAGCATGCGCTGGCTCTGGATGCCGTGCATCAGGCACGCGCCTTGCGCCCGGATTGGGATATGGCGGTGATACTCGAGGCGCAATTGCTGCAGAAGGAGTCACCGCAGTTGGCACTGGTGCTCCTGAAAAAATACCTGGAGTCCTATCCTGACATGGTGGGAGTGCGTCAGATATATGCGCGCACCCTGATGGTGCAAAAACAGTATCCGGAAGCGCGCACGGAATTCCAGCGGCTGCTTGAGCGGCAACCCGAAAACGCAGAACTGGCGTTTGCCGTGGCGCTGCTGTCTCTGGAGTTGGGCGAACTGGATCGTGCAGAAAAGGAATTGCAGCAGGCGCTCGTCAAGGGCATGAAAGACGAGGGCACGGTGTATTACTATCTCGGTCAGTTGAGCGAGGTGAAGAAGAACGATGAAGAGGCGCTGCAAAACTATCGCCAGGTGCAGGACGGCGAGCATGTCTATGCCGCCCGCCTGCGTGCAGCCTATCTGATCTACAAAACCGGCAAGCTGGAGGAGGCGCGCGAGTACCTGCACCAGACCGTCGCGCAGAACAACCAGCAGCGAGTACAGCTGGTCATGGTCGAATCACAGCTGTTGCGCGAAGCAAAAAAATTGGATGCGGCGTATCAGATACTGATGCAGGAGCTGGAAAAGCTGCCCAACCACCCCGATCTGTTGTATGCAGCTGCGATGTTGGCAGATCAGATCGGCAATCACGAAAAATTTGAGCAGATGATGCGCAAGGTGATTCAGATCAAGCCAGATCATGCACAAGCATACAACGCACTGGGCTACAGCCTGCTGGATCGCAACGAGCGCGTGAAGGAGGGGATGGAGCTGGTTGAGAGGGCCAGCCAGCTTGCTCCGGAAGATGTCGCCATCATCGACAGCGTAGGGTGGGGTTATTATCGCCTGGGTGATCTGCCCAGGAGTCTGGAATTCCTGCGCCGCGCCTATGCGGTCAATCCTGATCCGGAAATCGCTGCACATCTGGGTGAGGTGTTGTGGATGCAAGGCGAAAAGGAGCAGGCAAAAAAAATATGGAATGATGCACAGAAGACACATCCTGAGAACGCGGTATTGCAGGAAGCGATAAAGAAATTCCTGCCTTGATGCGTGGCCTGCTTTGCCTGATTGTGCTGGTGCTGGCCGGTTGTGCGTCGGCGCCGCTCATCCCACAGACCACAGCCCGCCCTGAACAGGCGGAGACGAAGCCTTTTGCGCTGACCGGGCGCATCGCAGTCAAGCATAATAGCGAGCGTTCGTCCGCAGGCGTGCGCTGGGCGCATCAAATCACAGAGGACGAGATTTTGCTGCTGGCACCGCTGGGCCAGACCGTGGCTCGCATTCGCCGCGATGCGCAGGGGGTGTCGCTGGACACGTCGGACAGACATTACACCGCGCAAGACACCGAAGAATTGACGCATCGGGTGCTGGGGTGGCAATTGCCGCTGGCCGGCCTGCGCAACTGGGTGTTGGCGCTGCCTGCGCCGCAGAGCGAGGCCAGCATCGAGCGCGATGCGAACGGGCAGGTGAGCGTGATGCGTCAGGACGGCTGGGAAATACACTACACGCGTTATGCCACACAAGCATCAGATAGCCTGCCGCTGCGCATGATCCTGCAACGCGAGGGGATGGAAATACAGTTGCTGATAGACGAATGGGAAATTCAGTAACGGGCGTGAAAAATATGTCAGCCAAGAAGATAATAAAACACGCCATGCCCGTTTCCCTCTCCCCATCCCTCTCCCCATCCCTCTCCCAGAGGGAGAGGGGGGCAGAGTCTCGCTGCGCGAGTACCACATTAGATACCTTAAGCTGTCCGGCACCGGCCAAACTCAACCTTTTCCTGCATGTGGTGGGGCGCAGGGAGGATGGCTACCACCTGCTGCAAACCCTGTTCCGATTGATTGATTTCAGCGATACGCTGCACTTCACGCTGCGCGAGGATGGAGTGGTGCGCCGCATTAGCGAGCTGGAAGGCGTGGCCCAGGAACAGGATCTGTGCGTGCGCGCCGCGCGCCTGCTGCAACAGGAATGCGGCTGCCCGCTGGGGGCGGACATCGCAGTGGAGAAACGCATCCCGATGGGCGGCGGCCTGGGCGGAGGAAGTTCCGATGCGGCCACGACGCTGCTGGCGCTGAACCGTCTGTGGAATCTGGGCTTGTCGCGCGCACGGCTGATGCAGATGGGCTTGACCCTGGGAGCAGACGTGCCAGTGTTCATATTCGGCGAGAACGCCTTTGCCGAAGGCGTGGGCGAGCAGTTGCAGGCCTATGCCGTACCCGACGCGTGGTATGTAGTGCTGTTCCCGCCGGTACATGTCGCCACGGCACAGATATTTGCACGCCCGGAATTGACACGGAATACGAATTCCCTCACAATTCGCGCCCTTCCGATGGCGCAGTTGCATAATGATTTGCAGCCTGTGGTATGCGATTTGTACCCGGAAGTTGCGTGGCACCTTGCTTGGCTGGGCCAGTTTGCAGAGGCGCGAATGACCGGATCGGGCGCTTGCGTGTTTGCCGGGTTCGAAAGCGCGGAGCAGGCGCAGGCAGTGTTAAGCCAGCTTCCGCTGGGCATGCACGGCATCGTGGCGCACGGCTTGCCGCACCATCCGTTGCGGGATTTTGCCGCAACATAAAAGTTTCTTGGGGAGTCGCCAAGTGGTAAGGCACCGGATTTTGATTCCGGCATTCGTAGGTTCGATCCCTACCTCCCCAGCCAGTTAGTGTATTTCGGGGCGCATGCGCCCATTTTAGATTTTGTGCAGTTTCCAGTTGTTTAATTCGCCAGTTGTTTAATTCAAGGGGTGTGGTACGTGTCCTACGACAGCTTGATGGTATTCACCGGCAATGCCAATCCTAAGCTTGCAGAAGATGTGGCGCGTCATCTAAACATCCACCTTGGGCGCGCTACCGTTGGCCGCTTTTCCGACGGCGAGGTAATGGTCGAGTTACTCGAAAACGTGCGTGGCCAGGACGTGTTTGTGCTGCAATCCACCTGTGCCCCGACCAATGATACCCTGATGGAAGTACTGGTGATGGTGGATGCGCTGAAGCGCGCATCGGCCGGACGCATCACCGCCGCCCTGCCCTATCTGGGCTATGCCCGGCAGGATCGTCGCCCGCGTTCGGCGCGCGTGGCGATTACCGCCAAGGTGGTGGCGAATATGTTGTCCGTGGTGGGCGTGGACCGCGTGCTGACCATGGACCTGCACTCGGATCAGATTCAGGGCTTCTTCGACATACCGGTGGACAATATCTACGCCAGCCCTATCCTGCTGTCCGATGTGTGGAAGCACGATTACCAGAATCTGGTGGTGGTATCGCCGGACGTAGGCGGCGTGGTGCGCGCGCGCGCGCTGGCAAAACAGATGGATGCGGATCTTGCGATCATCGACAAGCGCCGCCCCAAGCCCAATGTGGCCAAGGTGATGAACATCATCGGCGAAGTGGCAGGCCGAACGTGCCTGATCATGGATGACATGGTGGATACCGCCAATACGCTGTGCGAAGCGGCTGCGGCGCTGAAAGACAAGGGGGCGGAACGCGTGATCGCCTATTGTACGCATCCGGTATTGTCCGGCCCGGCGATCCAGCGTATCGAGAGTTCCGCTCTGGACGAGCTGGTGGTGACCGATACCATTCCTCTGCGCGAAGATGCGCGCAACTGCAAGCGCATCCGCCAGCTGAGCGTGGCGGAATTGCTGGCCGAGACCATGCGCCGCATCAATGCGGAAGAGTCGGTTAGCTCACTGTTTACTGAGTAACAGTTTTTGCGGCAATCATGTTGATCGCCGCGTAACCCGGAATTGCCTGGTCGCGGGCGGTTCCGAATTTGAAGTGGAGAAGTAAAATGAAAATCGAACTAAATGCAACATCCCGCAAGGCGCAAGGAACGGGTGCGAGCCGCCGTCTGCGCAAATCCGGCCGTGTGCCCGGCATCGTTTATGGCGGCAGCGAGCCCACGCTGATCGACGTCGACCATAACAACCTGTACCACAGCCTGCGCAACGAAGCGTTTCATGCCTCCATCCTGACGCTCGACCTGGACGGCAAGAAGGAACCCGTTCTGCTGCGTGATTTCCAGATGCACCCTTTCCGCCAGCAAGTGCAGCACATCGACTTTCAGCGCGTATCCAAGGACAAGAAGATACACGTGAAAGTGCCGCTGCACTTCGTGAATGCCGATATCGCTCCGGGCGTGAAAACGAGCGGCGGCATCATCAGCCACGTGATGAACGATCTGGACATCGCTTGTCTGCCAGCTGATCTGCCCGAATTCATCGAGGTGGATCTGTCCACACTGGCCATCGGCCACTCCGTCCATGTGTCTGACCTGAAGCTGCCCAAAGGCGTGGAAGTGGCCGGACACGGTCATGTCGGGGAGGCCGTGGTAGCTACCGTCCAGATTCCGCGTGGCGCGGTAGAAGCGGCCGCTACTGAAGCGGCTGCGACTGAAGCGGCTGCTGCACCTGCTGCCGGAGCCGCTGCTCCTGCCGCGAAAGCGCCGGCGAAGTAACACGCAGCCAAGCGTACGATCAAAAGCCCGCCATGCATTCCTGGATTGCATGGCGGGCTTTTTTCATGGCGTGCCGAAGGATGAATCCAACAATCAGATGAGTGCGACAAAACGATGAGCGAAATTAAACTGATCGTTGGTCTGGGCAACCCCGGGCGCGAGTACGAAGGTACGCGCCACAATGCCGGGTTCTGGTGGGTGGACGCGTTTGCGCATGCACACCAGTTCAATTTCAAGGTAGAAAGCAAATTTCACGGCTTGGCCGCGCGCGGCCAGGTGCATGGACGCGAGCTGTATCTGCTCAAGCCGCAAACCTTCATGAACGTCAGCGGGCGCGCAGTGGGGGCGCTGGCACAGTTCTACAAGATCGCGCCGGAACATATGCTGGTGGTGCACGATGAACTGGACCTGCCGCCAGGCAGTGCCAGGCTCAAGTTGGGCGGCGGGCATGGCGGGCACAATGGGCTGAAGGACATCATCGCGCACCTCGGTACGAAAGATTTCTGGCGGCTGCGCCTCGGCATCGGCCATCCCGGTGAACGTGCAGGCGTTTCTGATTACGTGCTGAATGCGCCGCGCCGCGAAGAATCCGTGTTGATCGAGCAGGCCATGCAGCGTGCACAGGATGTCGCGCATTTGATCGTCGAGGGCAAGCTGGAAGCGGCGATGCTCAAGCTGCATAGCAGTTAATCAAAACATCCCAATTCAAGCCGGCGAGATCGCCAGGGACGATTGTTGACTGGAGTAGTGGGTCAATTCACCTTCGTCAGCGATCCCGCTTCACACTGCCCAGGCATTCTTAAACGACACCTCGCTATCGCGCAGCCACATCGAGCGGCGCCGGATGGAGATCAAGATTCCAGTGTTGCCGAGCTACTTCACTTTCTGTAATCGCAGTAGAATACATTCGTTTTTGAACGGCGAATCGCCAGCAACGTACGAAAATCAATTGGCTTGAACAGGTGTCATAAAGTCGCAGGAAGATTTGAAGCACGCTTTCAATATCTCTTAGGAGTATGCGCTATGTTTTCCAGCAACAACGCCATTGCCGATACGGATATGGAATTTCGGGCAGTCATTCAGGATGTAAGCCGTTGCCGGACTGATCAACTCCAACCGTCACAAATACAAAACACCTGTATCAATCGTTTCGTCCGGGCTTTCATCACGGCACTTGCGGTGCTGTGTGGTGCCGAAATTGTCGCCTTACAACTGGTCAGCCCGGCTTTTGCCAAGGACACCAATGCTGCTGCGGATGCTGCTGCCAAGGACGAGAGCATCCGAATGGGCTACGCCAAACGCAAGGCAAGCGTCGTTGCCATGCTGGAATCCGGCAAAAGAATTGACAGCGAAAATCACACATCGCACGCCGAGTTTGCGACGGCGGAGTCTATGCTCCAGGAAGCCGAAAAACTGGCCGCTGCGAACAAATTTGCCGCCGGAAAGGATAAGCTCGATCGCATTTACGTGCTGTTAAAGAACACCATGCGCAATATGCCCAGCCTCAAAGACGGCTCGGGCGCCATCCCCAATGTCGCTGCAAAACCTGTTGACGACCCCGCCATGATCGAGAAGAAGAAGCGTGATTACGAAAAACTTGCCGGCACCGTGCAGACTATGACGACTGCGCTCAAACAGGAATCGGAGAAAGCGGGAGTCAATAATGCGGATGTTTTCGGCAACGTTGAGTCGAGCGCGACAGAAGCAGACCGGCTTGCCAAGGCAGGTAATTACGATGGGGCCTATCAGGCTCTCGACGTTGGCTATCACCTGCTGACGAAAGCGATCGTCAAACTTGAAAACCTCAAAAGCAAGGGGGGCAGTACTGAAAAATCTCTTGATGCCAAACCTCAAACGGATGCCACCGAACCACGCGAATATGTCGTACGCGAAATTGAGGCCAGCAAGGCGCTGCTGGCAATGCTTAAGCACCTGAATGAAGATAAGGCCGGCGGCAAGGAAAGTGAAATTGGAGCGATTAAAGCAACCGCGGCCGAGGCCGGTGCTGCGCTTGAAGCCGGCGACATTGCACTTGCGAGGAACCTGATTCAGGACGCCAATTCACGCAGCAAAAAAGCCATTGCCAGCCTGCAAGCGACCCCAAGTAAGTTGTCCGGCAGCGCCACGTCAGAAGCAGCACATCACCGGAACGACGATGTGGTCAAGGAAGAGAGCATACGAACCAGCTACGCCAAACACAAGGAAAGCGTCGTCATACTGCTGCAAGCCGGCAGACGGATTGACAGCGAGCATCAGACATCGCACATCGAGTTTGATACGGCCGAGTCCATGCTCAAAGAAGCCGACGCCCTCGCCGCCGCGAACAAGTTTGACAAAGGCAACGATCAGCTTGATCGCACTTACGTGCTGATAAAGAACACCATGCGCAAAATGCTCAGCCCCAAGGATGAGCCGAAAGAAACTCACGAGAGCCCTGCTCCCGCCAAGCCCAGAAAGCCGGCACGCTAGAACGCTTGCAGCCACGCATTATGTGCAACACGCAGAGAGGGTTGTGCAACTCCAGCTGTAAGACGTATTGACCGGAACGGCGCATTTGAAATAGCGGCGAAGCGCCGCCAAGTATTGGCAGGCAGTAGTGGAACACAATGGTTGTAGAAACCATGTCACCCATGCTGGTATTCAGGTAAACTTTGATTAAAGCTTGTATTTAAGACAATGTTCATTCGCTAGCTCGTGGCGAAACACATGGATTGATTTGAAGCATCGACCTGTTCCTCAAGACCAATAAAGGCGGTAGGCTGTGATGCGTATTCCTAATCTTCCGGTATCACTTATAGCGTGTATTTTATTCCTGGCAGGAATGCCAGGGGTCGCTGCAGGTGTTGATAATAGCCAACAGCTGGAGAGTGAAAATTGTCTTGGCTGTCATGGGATCAGTGGCTTTGCCATACCTTCGGCTGAAGGCAAGAAACGGGAGCTGCATGTTGGCAGGGAGGGGTACTCAAGCGGCGTCCACACGGTGCTCAAGTGTGTGGAGTGCCACACGGATATCGAACGTATCCCGCATCAGGTCATCAAAGAAATCAAGATCGACTGCATTTCATGCCATCAGAAGAAATGGAAGGCTGCCCAGGATGCCGGAACTACCGCGCAATATAAGTATCTCGGCACGGTTGTCCAGCAAATAGATTTTTACCGGAATTCCATACACGCCCAGCCAGGCAAGAATGATCCTTCCAAGCCCAAGGCTTATTGCAGTGATTGTCACACTGCCCATTACATTACCCCGATCAACAGCAAGCGTGGCGATCCAGGACGTCTGAAGGTTCCGGATCTGTGCGGCAAGTGCCACGCCAAGGCACGTGATGCTTATGCCAAGTCGGTGCATGGCAATGAGGTTTTGGACAAGAAAAATGCCAATGCGGCGGTTTGCATCGACTGCCATTCCACGCATTCCATAGACAAACCCAAGGGTGATCCCGCGAAGCTGGTCATTGGCAAGAACTGCGGCAATTGCCATGAAGAAAGCATGGCAGCCTACAGGGAAACCTACCATGGTCAGGTCAACACAATTGGTGAAACGCACACGGCCAAATGTTATGACTGCCACGGCTCTCACGAGATCAAGCGGATCACGGATCCCGCCTCAACGGTGCATCCTGATAACCGTTTGGCGACCTGCTCGAAATGTCATCAGGGTGCGAGCGCCGGCTTTTTGACATTCCAGCCACACGGCAATACCCATGACTTCGAGCGTTATCCGGAGATGTATGTTGTCTCCAAGTTCATGATCGGGTTGCTGTTCTCTGTGTTTGCCTTTTTCTACATGCATAGTGCGCTGTGGTTCTATGCGGAATACCGGGATCGCAAGAGAAACAAGGGCAAGCCGCACATCGATACCAGCAAGCTTGGAGGAGGACATCACCAGCGTGAAGAGAAGCATCCTGAAGGCGAGAAATATGTCAGGCGCTTTGGCTGGATTTGGCGCGCGGCTCATCTCACACTGGCGCTGGGTGTGATGATGCTGGTCATTTCCGGCATGTCACTGCTATTTGCCGGAAGTGCTTGGGCGCCCATTGCCATCAAGTTGCTGGGCGGTGTCAAGGCAGCAGGTATTGTGCATCGAATTGGCGGGATGATGTTTGTCAGCGTGTTCTTCGGCCACGTGTTCTATCTCATTTACTTCATAACTCGCAATTGGAAGACCTGGGAAGTGTTCGGGCCAGATTCCATGGTGCCCAACCTGAATGACCTGAAAGGTGTGATTGGCATGTTCAAGTGGTTCTTCGACAAAGGACCGCGCCCCGTTTTTGACCGCTGGGCTTACTGGGAGAAGTTTGACTACTGGGCGCCGTTCTGGGGCCTCACCATTGTGGGTGTGAGTGGAGTCATGTTGTGGTTTCCGGAGCTGACGTCGCGTTTCCTGCCGGGCTGGGTGTTCAACGTGGGCACCATCGTGCATGGCGAAGAAGCATTCCTGGCGGCGGTATTCCTGTTCTCGGTGCACTTCTTCAATTGCCACTTCCGGCCGGACAAGTTCCCGCAGGACATCTGCATGTTTACGGGCTGCGTCCCGCTGCATGAGTATAAGCATGAACATGCGGTGGATTATCAACGCCTGGTGGATTCGGGCGAACTTGAAAAGTATCTGGTCGATGCGCCGTCCAAGCGAATGACGTCCTCATCCAAGATTCTGGGTGCGACCCTGATCATCATTGGCCTGATCGAGCTGGTGCTGGTGTTAAACGGGTTCTTTGCGCATTAAGGCTGGGGTATTGCGACGTCGCTCGTGCAGTGACTCCCTTGCATGCATATCGAGAAGGTAGGTGTGTTATGAAATATGCCATATACATCGTGATGATTGCTGCTGGCGTGCTTGCAGGTTGTGGCAAGACGGATGAAAAGCCAGCACCAGGCAAAGAGCCTGCAACAGCCGCCCAGCAAGCGCCAGAAAATCAGCAAGTACCCGAAAAGCTTGTCCAGCAAGAGGTGCCGGCAGGGCCGAAGCATGTGCCCGATGTGCAGGCCGGAAAGCAACTGGCCAACGAGGTGTGCGCATCCTGTCATGGTATGAACGGGACACATTCGGAAGTGGGGCCGCCCTTTATCGCGGGGCTGAAAGAGGGCTATCTTGCTGCTGCATTGCAGGGCTATGCAGGCGGTTCTCGTAATGTCACCCCCGCCAAGATGGCGGAAGAAAAACTGAAGGTCGTGAAACAGCTCAAGCCGGACGAAATAAGCGACGTATCAGCTTACTATGCCAGCCTGAATACACCGTGGAAGGGCGCCGGGGTCGGCGTCCCGCGCAGGAAGGCAGAAATGCCCATTACCAAAGCAAACATCGAAGCCGGTGCAGATATCGCCAAGCGTTGCAACTCCTGCCATGGCGAAGAGGGTAATAGCTTCGATCATCCTGATGTGCCTTCCCTTGCGGCCATGCCGCCCGAATATTTCACTTATTCGATGAAGACATATTTCGATGAGCGGCGCAAGAACAAGGTCATGGGGATATTCGGTATGGGAAATTCCCTGACAGACAAGATGATTGAACAACTGGCAGCTTATTATGCCGTCCAGACTCCCCAGAAACCGCCGGCCCCACCTCAGGGAAATGCCCAGCTCGGCGCAGCCGCTGCTAGCAACTGTGAAGGCTGTCATGGCTTTGAGGGCAACAGCCTGAATCCGGCTCTTCCCAATCTGGCCGGCCAGCCTGCGGAGTATCTGGCTTTCGCCATGCGCGCTTACCGCGATGGCAAACGCAAAGACGCCGCGATGAAGTTTGCCCTCAAGGATATGAGCGACGCCAAGATTGCCGATCTTGCGGCCTATTTTGCCGCACAGGAACCCCTTTCACTGTATCGCTGGAAGACGCAGTCTTCCAAGGAATTCCGGCCAGTGGAAGATGGCAAGAGGATTGCAAGAATGTGTGACAGTTGTCATGGCAGGGATGGCAATAGCACAAGGCCTGGGGTTCCCAGTCTCACGGGCTTGACGGCGAGGTATCTGTCCGACGCGACCATCGCCTATCGTGATGGCGTGAAGAAGCATGCGGCGATGCAGGAGATGGTGTCATTCCTGCAAGACAATGACATCGAGAAAGTCAGTCTCTATTACGCACTGCAAGACCCGGTGGCGACGAAGAGGCCGGGCAAGTTCGACTTGGCGGCGGGAGAAAAGATCAGTCCCGCCTGCACCGTATGCCACAGCGATGAGAGCATCAAGAAAGACCCAAGGATACCCAACCTTAATGGCCAGGATCATCAGTACCTCATTGATGCGACCATGGCCTATGCGGATGGCAAGCGCATCAATGAAGACATGCAGTCGATTGCCAGGGCGATCAAACCACAGGATGTCAGCAATCTGATCAATGTGGCTGGCTACTATACCGCGCAGAAGGCCAATAAGCCTCACACGGTGATGCCCCAGCCCCCGATGAAAACCATCGAAAAATGCCATGGCTGCCATGGTGAAAAGGGCGAGAGCTCCACAGACAGCATTCCCAGGCTTGCCGGACAATCTGAATCCTATCTGGTGGGGGCCATGAAGGCTTACCAGGATAGCGCGCGCAAGATCAAGGATGTGAACGAAGCACATGCCGATCTGAGCCTGATGGAGATGAAAGGAATAGCGGCCTATTACGCAAAGCAGTAGCGAGATGCTCCGCAAAAGGACAATCGCGGTCACGTCCTTCGCGCCAGGGTTGGACAGTAGTGGGGCAAAGATTGTCCATTATCAGGATTTACCCAGAGAGAATGCGTTGGCACGAAGGCAACGATCCACTTATGAGTGGGTGGGATATGCACAGCGAATGCCTGATCGAATAGCACAAATGAGAAAGGCTCACATCACTGTGAGCCTTTCTCATTTGGTTTGGGAACGTCCGCGTTCGGATTATTGCCGTGCATAGAAGGCCGCAATCGCCTTCATTTCCACCAGGCTCAGCACGTCTGACATGGCGTTCATGAAGTTGTTCTTGCGCGTTCCGTCCTGGTACTCCTTGATCGCCAGCACCAGATAGGCTTCAGATTGGCCCGCAAGGCTGGGAATGCCAGGCTCAGTGCTCCTGCCGTTCTCGCCATGGCAACGGTTGCATTTCTGGACGATGGAAAGCTGCGGCGATACCGGCAGCGTGGTATCCGGCTTGGCCGCCTTGAGCGAGGCAAAGTATGCTGCCACGTTCACGATGTCGTCCGGTTTCAACCCCTTGGCAGGACCGGACATGTTTTCGTTGCTGCGGGCGCCACGGGCGTAGTCCCGCGTTGCCGCTGCGAGATAGCCGGCATCCTGTCCGGCCAGGCTTGGCGTCAAGGGGGCGGTGCTGACCCCGCCTTCGCCATGGCAGGCAGTGCAACCGGAGCTGATTTTCTCCCCTGCCGCGAGGTCGGCCTTGGGCACCTGTTTACTGGACATGGGAGTCTGTGTTGCGTAGTAGAAGCTGACTTTCTCGATGTCGGTATCGCTCAAGTGGCCGACCATTTTCTTCATCACGTCATTTTTGCGTATGCCGTCCCGATAATCCCGGGTGGCGGAAACCAGATATTTGACATGCAGGCCGGTGAGGCTGGGGATGCCGGCTTTCTCGCTGTTGCCGTTCTTGCCGTGACAGCCGTCGCATGAGTTGGCAATTCTGCGTCCCTCAGTAACGGGATCGAACCCCTTGGAGCTTGCCCGATGCAGCGAGGATTCCAGCTTCTGGCTGGAGTAGTACGCAGCCAGATTGACGATGGTTTCATCCTGCATTTTGCGCACTGCATCAGTCATCAAGGGATCCTTGCGGTGCCCGTCGCGATAGTCCTTTATTGTCTTGATCAAATATTCTGCCGGCTGGCCTGCGAGACTCGGGATTTCCGGGTTCAGGGCATTGCCGTCAATGCTGTGACATCCGGCGCACATGCCGGCGGAATGCTCACCAGCCTTGGCATTGCCTTTGCCCGGGCGCGACAGCTGTATGGGCGGTTGTACGGCGTAATAGGCGGCAAGCAGCTTGATATCCTTCTCGCTAGTCGACGAGCCCAAGATATTCATCCAGCTATGCGTGCGCTTGCCGTTGAAATAACTCCTCAATGCGGGGATGAAATATTCCGGCGGCATCGCGGCGAGCACGGGGATGAGTTCACTTCTCGTGGTGCTGCCATTTGCGCCATGACAGGAATCGCAGCGTGCTGCAAGGGCGGAGCCGGCAGCGACTGCATCCTTTCTGAGGGAAATCATGGGCTTGCCGTTGGCTTTGCTGCTGGCTTCTGCGCCTTTCCATGGGGTCTTGAGGCTTGCGTAGTAAGCCGAAACATTGGCGATCTGTTCCGGTTTATGCTTCAACTCGTCGATGATGGACTTCATCTGGTCATTCTTGCGCGACCCATCGGTGTAGGCCAGCATGGCGCTTACCATATAGTCCTGGTGAAGTCCGGCGATAAAGGGTGCGCCCAGATTGGCGAGCACTCCATCCATGCCGTGGCAGCGGGCGCATTTTTGCGCGATGACTTTGCCCGCCTCTGCATCCCCTGCAGGCTTGCGTTCAGTCCTGGCCGCGGCATCCTCATAGACATGTTTGACCTGCTCGGCGACCTCCTTATGTTCATCGGGTTTTTCACAGCCTGCCAGTGCGAACGCAGCAACAAGCGCCAAGCCAATTATATTTTTCATCGAGTCCCCCGTGTTTTTTAGTGTGCCAGTGAGGGAGGCCTAAGCGGCGCGTTCCGCCGCCAGATGCGGTGGGGCTTTGCGTGAAATCCACATCTGCCACATGGAAACAAAGAACATGATGGAAAAGCAGGTTCCCATCAAGGCGCCGCTGCCGATGACTATCCAGGCGAACTCCGCGTTGAGTTTGGTGAGATACCAGGAGGCGATATCCGCGATGATGCTGATGAACGGCGTGACGACGATAATGGCCTGCAACCATTCGCGGCGAAAGTAGGCATGGGTGAATATGGAGCCGACGAGGTAAAAGATGAAAGTCAGTCCGAACAAGTGAATGTGAGACACCCTGACCAGGGTATGGACATTGGCGCCGGTGTCTTTTTCCGCAACCTTCAATACGGTTTCGTAGTGCTCAAGACTGGGGAGGTGCGGGTTGCTGCTGTTATGGCACACCACGCAGCGTTTTGCCATCAACGGGCCGATCTTGGCATCGAACTCCTCCTTGTGGGTGCCCTTGCGCACCCAATCCACGATCTGAAGATTCTCATCCGGCTGCAGCATCTTTGACATGGGTCCCATCAGCGCGCTTTCCAGCTTGGTGCCGGCATTGCTGCCGGCATAGGCAATAACGATGTCCTGAGCCGTCAGCATCTCTTTGCCATCCCGTCCGGCATGGGATATGTACACATACACCATCGCCGCGAGATAGCCGACCCCAAGAACGCAGAACACCCCCGTATAAAACATCTTGGTGGTAAGAGTCATATGGGAAAAATGTACGAAATGGCGACGGCTCATGGTGGCTATCCCTTATAGTTACGAATTTAAATTCTCATTGTTCGGATGGTTGGTCTGATATCCCTGTAGTCGTTTTGTGCGCGAGGATGCTTCGCATTTTTTTTGTACGGGAAATCGACTAATGGTACGCGAATATTTGGACTGCCGTGCGCGACCTGGACAGTGTGAAAATCCATCCAGCCTGCGGCCACCCAAACACGCCGCTCCGGTTGCCTGCAGTACGCGACGCGGGTTTATTCTAGCAGTTAAATGATTCGAGCAATAGCTGTGCCATCAGGTCTGTGCCATCAGGTCTGTGCTATCAGGTTTGTCGCGAGCTTCTGATCTGTCCGGTTTTGTAGCACGCAATCTGTCCGGTCAGCTTCAGCTGGCATGAAAAATGCCTTAGGGTGTGCACGACTGTTTTCGTAATCCAGGTTCAAAATCAGACTGTCCAGATGTTACAATCCGCGACTTTCTCGAATCGCGCCAAATTAAGGAATTATCAATGTCGTTGAAATGCGGAATCGTCGGTCTGCCCAATGTGGGCAAGTCCACCTTGTTCAATGCGCTGACCAAGGCGGGCATCGAGGCTGCCAACTACCCCTTCTGCACGATCGAGCCGAACGTCGGGATCGTGGAGGTGCCGGATGCGCGCATGCAGGCGCTGGCGGAAATCGTCAAGCCGCAGCGCATGCAATACGCCATCACCGAATTTGTGGATATTGCGGGGCTGGTGGCGGGCGCCTCCAAGGGAGAGGGGTTGGGCAACCAGTTTCTCGCCAATATCCGCGAGACCGACGGCATCCTGAATGTGGTGCGTTGTTTCGAGGACGACAACATCATTCACGTGGCAGGCAAGGTTGATCCGATTTCCGATGTTGAAACCATCGTTACCGAACTGGCGCTGGCCGATTTGCAGACTGTGGAAAAAGCCCAGTTGCGCAACAGCAAACTTTCCCGCTCGGGCGACAAAGACGCCGCCAAATTTGGCGAACTGCTGGACCGGGTTGCCGCGCATTTGAACGAGGGCAAGCCGGTGCGCATGATGAAGCTGGATGCGGAGCAGGCCGAGTTGCTCAAACCGCTGTGCCTGCTCACCATCAAGCCCGCGATGTATGTGGCCAACGTGGCCGAGGATGGTTTCAAGAACAATCCGCTATTGGCGCGGCTGGAAGAATTCGCCGCGCGCGAAGGCGCGCCGGTGGTGGCGATTTGTGCCGCGCTGGAATCGGAAATCGCCGAGCTTTCCGATGAAGACAAGAAGGAATTCCTGGCCGATGTCGGCCTCGATGAGCCGGGCCTGAACCGCCTCATCCGCGTGGCCTACAAGCTGCTCGGTTTGCAGACTTATTTCACAGCCGGGGTGAAAGAAGTGCGCGCCTGGACCATACATATCGGCGACACCGCGCCGCAGGCGGCGGGTGTCATACACAACGATTTCGAGCATGGTTTTATCCGCGCCGAAGTCATCAGTTATGAAGACTTCATCGCCTGCAAGGGCGAGGCGGGCGCCAAGGAAAAAGGCAAGATGCGGCTGGAAGGGAAAGATTACGTCGTGCGTGACGGGGATGTCATGCATTTCCGTTTCAATGTATAGTAATAACTAACATACTACTTTTTTGGGGAGGGTCTATGTCAGACAGTAAATCAATGGATAAGCCGTTGGATTGCCCGGAGCGCCGCAATTTTCTGGAGAAGGCAACGGCGGTGGTAGGTGGGGTAGGGGTGGCGGGAGCATCCTGGCCTTTCATCAACAGCATGAATCCGAGTGCGGATGTGTTGGAAAATGCCATTTCGGAAGTGGATCTCAAGGTCATTGAGGTCGGTCAATCACAGACCGTTTCGTGGGAGGGTAAGCCAGTCTTTGTTGTGCATCGCACCCCCGCCCAGATTGCCGCCATGCAGGCGTCAAAGGGAGGCCCCGATCCGCAGGAGGATACTGCCCGGACACAGCAACCGGAATGGCTGGTGGTGGTTGGACTGTGCACCCATCTGGGTTGCGTTCCCACACGGGACAATGAAGGCTGGTTGTGCCCCTGCCATGGCAGCAGGTATGACAACAGCGGCCGGATCCTCCATGGCCCTGCCCCCGCAAACCTGCCGGTTCCACCCTACAAAATCGTTTCCAGTGAAACAATCATCATTGGCGTGGCATAAACGGAAGAGGACTTCATTATGGCAAAAGGTATTATTTCCTGGATAGACCGGCGCTTTCCGCTGACCGCAATAATCAAGCATGAACTGACCGAATATCCGACGCCGCGCAACCTGAGTTACTGGTGGAATTTCGGCTTCCTGGCAGGCTTTGTGCTGGTGCTGCAGATTCTCACGGGGATCTTTCTGGCCATGCACTACAAGCCGGATGCCAGCATGGCGTTCGATTCCTTGCAGACCATCATGCGCGATGTCAATTACGGCTGGCTGCTCCGTTATCTGCATTCCACCGGCGCTTCCGCTTTCTTTATCGTGATCTATGTCCATATGGCGCGCACACTTTACTACGGTTCCTACCGCGCGCCGCGCGAACTGCTGTGGTGGACAGGCCAAGTGCTGTTGCTGTCGATCATGGCCAGCGCATTCATGGGCTACTTGCTGCCTTGGGGACAAATGTCCTACTGGGGCGCGGGGGTTATCACCAACCTGTTCGGCGCGACGCCATTCATCGGCGAAGCGGTGGTGCTGTGGCTGCGCGGGGATTTTGCAGTGGGGGATGCGACGCTGACGCGCTTCTTTGCGTTGCACTATCTATTCCCGTTCCTGGTTGCAGGCATGGTCGTGATCCATCTGGTCTCGTTGCATACCGTGAAAAGCAGCAACCCATCGGGCATCAACCTGGAAGACAAGGACAACATTCCTTTTCATCCCTACTACACATCGAAGGATGGGTTCGGGCTAGGCGTCTATCTCATCATATTCTGCTGGTTCGTGTTCTTTGCGCCGAATACCTTCATAGAGGCCGTCAATAACAACCCGGCCAATCCGCTGGTCACCCCGCCGCATATCGTACCGGAATGGTATTTCCTGCCGTTCTACGCAATCTTGCGGTCGATCCCGGACTTGTTGGGCGGCGTCGTGGCCATGGTGATGTCCCTCCTGCTGTTTGCCGTTTTGCCATTCGCTGACCGCTCGACCATTCCCGGAGGCGCACGTTATCGTCCGATATATCGCGTCACATTCTTCCTGTTCATAGCGGATATCTTTGTGCTGGGTTATCTGGGTGCGCAGGCGCCAACGGGTTATGTCGTACCGATGGGGCAAGTGGCAACATTCCTTTATTTCGCCACGTTTTTCATACTCCCCATTGTTTCCAAGCGTGAGGATAAGTGGCTGCGCGCACGATTGCCGCAGGAGTTGCTGGCACAGTTCGACCGAACCAATGCGCTTGCAAAAGGACAGAATAAAGGAGATGCACCATGAGCAGGTTAATCGCGTTAGCGTTATGCTGCCTTTCATACAGCGCTTGGGCGTCGGAAGAGCACAAACTGGCAAAAGTCCAGGTGCGCACGGATGTTCAGTCTTTGGAGCGTGGAGCAGAAACGGTAATATCGATGTGTACAGGCTGTCACAGCCTGAAGTATATCAAGTACCGTGATCTGCTTAAGCTGGGCATCGCAAAGGAGAAGGTGAATAGCTGGCGTGGCAGCAATCCGCCGGGAACATCAATTCCCAGCCAAATGTCTCCGGAAGTGGCCGTGAAAGGATTCGGTTCGATACCTCCCGATCTCAGCTTGATGGCACAGGCGCGTGATGGCAGGGCGAACTATTTATATTCCTATTTGCTGGGATTTTATGTCACCCCGGACGGGAAAAGCGGCAACCACCTTTTTCCGGGCGTAAAGATGCCTGACGTACTGGGTATTGCCGGCGCGAGAACTCCCGAGGAACGCGCACAGATCGAAGAGAAGGCGCGCGATGTGACTTCCTTTCTGATGTGGGCTGCCGATCCGCATGAGCAGGAGCGCAAGAAGCTGGGCTATTATGTGATTGGCTACCTGGTGCTATTGACCGTGCTGCTCAAGCTGATGAAGATGCGCATCTGGTCAAGGTTGCGCAACAACTAGCCTGCCGGGCGCATACAAGGAAGCGAGCATGAGCCAGCCGGATATTTCTGCACTCAACCAGCACTTTGCCATTGCGGGGCAACTCGAGTTTGCCCCTGATGCAGGCGGCCTGGTCGTCGTGCGCATTGCCAATGCACATGCGCAAGCTGCCATCGCGTTGCAGGGTGCGCATGTCATGACTTTCCAGCCCAATGGCGCGCAACCGGTCATCTGGCTCAGTCCGGCGGCCAAACTGGTGCCGGGTAAATCGATCCGTGGCGGTGTGCCGGTTTGCTGGCCATGGTTCGGAGCGCACGCAACCGACAGCAGCTTTCCGGCGCATGGTTTCGCGCGTACCGTCCCGTGGCAAGTGGCGGCGAGCGCAGCCTTGCCGGATGGCAGCACCCGCATCACCTTCGAACTGCCGCAGAGTTCGATTCCATCCGCACAATGGCCGCATGCCTGCCATGTGCGCAATATTGTAACCGTCGGCCGCACATTGGCCGTGGAACTGGTTACCGAAAATACCGGCAACACCGCGTTTGAAATCGGCGAAGCATTGCACACCTACTTTGCCATCAGTGACGTGGACAAGGTGCGCATCACCGGCCTGGAAGGCTGCGCCTATCTCGACAAAGTGGGAGACTGGCAGCGCAGGACGCAGGCGGGCGATGTCACCATCGCCTCCGAAGTTGACCGGCTCTATGTGAATACGGAAACGGATTGCCTGATCGAAGACCGCGGCTTGCAGCGCCGCATCCGTGTCGCCAAGAGCGGCAGCCGCTCCACCGTGGTATGGAACCCGTGGATCGAAAAGGCAGCCAAGATGGGCGATTTTGGCAGCGATACTGGATATCGCGGCATGCTCTGCGTGGAAAGCGCCAATGCCGCGGAAAATATAGTCAGCGTTGCTCCCGGTGCAACTCATGCGCTGCGCGTGGAATACAGCATTGAAGCGATGTGACACGGTAGCGTACGTGGCATTGTTCCTTTCTGCTTACCCTTTCTGCAACATTGCGCTATGATTTGGCTAAATCGGTGCATTTTGCATATGTTGTAATTGACATGAAAGGTTACAGGGATGAATGTGATGAACTCAAAAATTGGCCTGCTGCTGATATCGATAGTTGTAGCCGTTGTCTTATGGCTCATCGGGGGATTCGTGGTAGGTAAATGGCTTGGGATGGTTTGCGTCTTTATTGGCATCACCATTGTGAGCCTGGCCGCCGGCAACATCATGGACTCACCCGAGCCGCCCCATCATAAGTAAAGCAGCAGCGAAGCTGTTGCATCCGGACAAACGGAGCAAACCGGGCCTTACCCGGTTTACTCCGTTTTTTTGATCAAGCTCTCCTCATAAGGGGATTGCTGGCGCGGAGGAATGAAATGAATCCGGGAATGCCCCCCAGCTCTGCTATAATCTCATCCGCGGCAATTATTTCCAGTCTCCTTGCCGCACCGTCCATGTTGGACTTCAAAACTCCCCTATCTGCCTAAGACTGGCGCCTTCAAAGGCGACAGGCCGATTTTTACCCAGGAATATACCTAATGACTTTCTCTGCTCTCGGCTTGTCCGAAGAAATCGTCCGCGCCGTCACTGAACGCGGTTACACCGAACCCACGCCGATCCAGGCGCAGGCCATTCCCGTCGTGCTGGCCGGCGGCGACCTGATGGCCGGCGCACAAACCGGCACCGGCAAGACCGCCGGTTTCACCCTGCCCATCCTGCAACGGCTTGCCGCTTCGGCAAAATCCCTTTCCGGCAAGGCGCCGATCCGCGCGCTGGTGCTCATCCCCACGCGCGAGCTGGCCGCGCAGGTGGAGGAGAGCGTGCGCGAATACGGCAAATACCTGAAGCTCAATTCGATGACGATGATCGGCGGGGTCAACATCAACCCGCAGATTCAACGCCTGAAAACGCGCGTGGATATTCTGGTGGCGACGCCTGGGCGTTTGCTTGACCATGTGCAGCAGCGGACAGTCGATCTGTCGCATGTGGAAATTCTGGTGCTGGACGAGGCCGATCGCATGCTGGACATGGGCTTCATCCGCGACATCAAAAAAATTCTGGCGCTTCTGCCCAAGCAGCGGCAGAACCTGCTGTTCTCCGCCACCTTCTCCGACGAGATCAAAGCGCTGGCCGATGGGCTGCTGAACAAGCCGGCGATGATCGAGGTGGCGCGCCGCAATGCCACTGCCGAGCTGATCGAGCAACGCATCTACCCGGTGGATCGCCAGCGCAAGCGCGAATTGCTCACTCATCTCATCAAGGAACATAACTGGCATCAGGTGCTCGTGTTCACGCGCACCAAGCATGGCGCCAACAAGCTTGCCGAGCAACTGGACAAGGACGGCGTTCCGGCGCTGGCCATACACGGCAACAAGAGCCAGGCGGCGCGCACGCGCGCCCTGGCCGAATTCAAGAGCGGCAAGCTGCAGGTACTGTGTGCAACGGACATTGCGGCACGCGGCATCGACATCAGCGAATTGCCGCATGTGGTCAACTTCGAGCTGCCCAATGTGCCGGAGGATTATGTGCACCGCATCGGTCGCACCGGCCGCGCGGGCAGCGAAGGCGAAGCGAGCTCGCTGGTGTGCATCGACGAAAAGAAGTTGCTGCACGACATCGAGCGCCTGATCAAGCGCGACATTCCGGTCGTGCAAGTGCCCGGTTTTGAGCCTGATCCGAGCATCAAGGCCGAGCCTATCCTGAATGGGCAAAATCGGGGGGGCGGCCAGAACCGAGGACAGGGCGGCGGCCGTGGGCAAGGGCAGGGTCGTGGCCAGCCAGCGCCGCGGGCAGGCGCCGGGCGTGCCCCATCTGCGCCGCGTGCAGGTGGCAGTAAACCCGCGAGTGGGCACGGCGCGGGGCGCGGTGCTGCGCCCGTGCTGCATCGATCCGGTGGGCGGGGGCGCTAATGAGTTCCACCATTTCTGACGAAGACGTTATTGCTGCAATACAACTCTGGCTGGAGCGCGCCGTGATCGGGCTGAACCTGTGCCCATTCGCCAAGGAAGTGCATGACAAGAAGCAAATCCGCTATGTCGTGAGCGATGCGACCCACCCCGAGGACTTGCTGTATGAATTGATGCGCGAGCTTGAGCTGCTGGCAGAGACGTCATCGGATAAGATTGACACGACGCTGCTCATTCATCCCCATGTCCTCACCGATTTTTTTGACCAGAATGATTTCATGGCGGCGGTGGAAGAGGTGCTCGAAGACATAGACCTGGACGGCATACTCCAGGTGGCGGCCATGCATCCGCAGTACCAGTTTGCCGACACGCAGCCAAACGACATCGAGAACTTCACCAGCCGCGCGCCGTATCCGACGCTGCAACTGTTGCGCGAAGCCAGCATCGTCAAGGCCGTGGCTGCGTATCCCCGAGCCGAGGAGATTTTCGACGACAATCTCGAGACCCTGCGCCGCCTGGGGCATGAAGGCTGGAATGCATTGGGGTTCATGCCTTCCGCCAAGAAATAACGTGCAGCCTGGTGCGACAACCTTCCATTCGCTGACGCCGGACTGCGTGCTGAACGCGGTGGACAGCCTCGGCTTGCGCAGCGACGGTCGCCTGCTCGCGCTCAACAGCTACGAAAACCGCGTCTATCAGGTTGGCATCGAGGGAGGTGCCCCGCTGGTGGCAAAATTCTATCGCCCCGCACGCTGGACGGATGCCGCAATTCTGGAAGAACATTCCTTCGTGCAGGAACTGGCCGAGCGCGAAATTCCGGTTGTGCCGGCGCTGGCGCCGGGCGGAAAAACACTGCATCAGTTCGAAGGATTCCGCTTTTCCGTTTTTCCAAAACACGGCGGGCGCGCACCCGAACTGGAAGATCGTCACACGCTGGAATGGATGGGGCGCTTTCTCGGGCGCATTCACGCCATCGGCGAACTCAAGCCGTTTCAGCATCGTCCCGAACTGAATATCGAAACTTTTGGTGTTGTGCCACGCGATTATCTGTTGGCGCATGATTTCATTCCGGCTGATTTGCTCGCAGCCTACAGCAGCGTGGTAGAGCAGGCGCTGGATGGCGTGCGCCACTGCTACACCCGCGCAGGAAAGGTGCGCGCCTTGCGTTTGCATGGAGACTGCCACGCGGGCAACGTGCTGTGGACGGATGACGGCCCGCACTTCGTGGATTTCGACGACAGCCGCATGGGACCGGCGGTACAGGATCTGTGGATGCTGCTGTCGGGCGAGCGCGCCGACATGGTGCGGCAATTGAGCGACGTGCTGGCGGGCTATGAAGATTTCTATGATTTTGATGAGCGCGAACTGCATCTGATCGAAGCGCTGCGCACACTGCGCCTGATCCATTATTCCGCATGGCTGGCGCAGCGCTGGGACGACCCCGCTTTCAAACAGGCGTTTCCCTGGTTCAACACCCAGCGCTATTGGCAGGATCGCGTGCTCGAATTGCGCGAGCAGATCGCGCTGATGCAGGAGCCGCCGCTGTGGCAGAGCTGAAGCAATGTCCATGCGGAAGCCAGAAGGAATACGCACAGTGTTGCGGGCGTTACATCGAGCACGGCGAATCCGCGCCCACCGCCGAAGCGCTGATGCGTTCGCGCTACACCGCCTACACCCTGGAGCGCGAAGATTATCTGCTGGCGACCTGGCATGCCTCCACACGCCCCGCTGTGCTGGATCTGGCCGAAGATACTGCAACAAAATGGATCGGGCTTGAAGTGAAGCGCCATGAGCAGCACGATGCCGATCATGCCATCGTCGAATTCGTGGCGCGCTACAAGGTGGGCGGGCGCGCGCATCGGTTGCACGAAGTGAGCCGCTTCGTGCGTGAAGACGGGCGATGGTTCTATGTGGGGGGCGATGTTACCTGAGGCGGATGCCGGGGGTGCGCCACACCCGCCAGGCTCATTTCCATTACAATTCCCCCAATCGTCGCCACAGAGACCACTATCATGAACACAGACACTCAAGACAATTACCTCGCGCTCACCGCGTCGGGGGAAGACAAGGTTGGCCTTGTTGACCGCCTGTCGAGCAACATCACCGAGAGCGGATGCAACATCGAAGAAAGCCGCATGGCCGTGCTGGGCGGGCAGTTCGCGCTGATCATGCTGGTTTCCGGCCCGTGGAATGCGCTCGCCAAGCTGGAAGCGCAAATGGAGCCGCTGGGCAAGCAGCTCGGCCTGACCATCATCCACAAGCGCACCAAAAAGCGCGAGCAGACAAAGCCGGCAATTCCCTATCGCGTCGAAGTCGTGGCCATGGACCATCCCGGCATCGTGCGCAGCCTGTCTGCCTTCTTTTCCCGGCACGGCATCAATATCGAAGAACTCCAGACCGACACCTACCCCGCGCCGCACACCGGCACGCCCATGTTTTCCGTCGCCATGACCGTAGGCATCCAGGCGGATGTGCATATCCCCACCCTGCGCGGCGATTTCCTCGACTACTGCGACGACCAGAACCTGGATGCGAGCTTTGAGCCGGTGCGGGGGTGACACGGCGTGATGGCTGTGGCGTTACGAGTCGGAGGGATGAATATGTGGCCCAGGCTTGATCCGGCATCGCCCCCCGGCCCATCCGGCGTTTTTGCCGGCTACTTTCGTTAGTCTTCACTTATATGTTGCTCACCGTGCTAACGCGAAAATCCTCGCCCCAACGCCAGAATATCGATTGGTTTGGATTTTCCAGCGGCCTGATGCTTCGCATCTGCTCCGACTATATCGCGATGAGAATGCTGTATAGACTCGGTCGGCCCACAACGATACCGACGATCTGCGTAATGATGATCGATATCGTCGAGAAATCATTAAAGCTGCATCTTGCGGTGCAGTCGCAAACAGCAACCGCGCTCAGCGATATGCGAACAACACACGGGCACAATGTTGATTCACTTCGTCGCGCCTGCGCCAAGTTTCATTCGCTATTTGACGACGCCGATGTCTGTGGATTTACACAACACCTCAATGATCGTGACGGAAAGCTATATCAGAAGTTGCGCTACGGCTCACAAGAAACGACTACCGGTTTTTCAACAAACATTGGCACCCTATTGCAGGTCGTCGATAAAGTGTTCATTCAGTCCATTCTTCTCTTACCTGAGCAGCATAGGAGGTTGTTGGTTTCGGCTTCACCAATCAAACTTCTTCTCACAAGGTCACCCATTGACCAGAGTCAATACCCAGAGCAGATAATTGAAATTCTGGCACAAGGCAATGCTCAATTTTCCTTGCTCATGGATTACTGCCAACGTCTCAAGCAAGAGGAAGATGAATTCATGCAACGATTCAAACAAGCAGACGGCGTGGAAAAAAACTCGTAGGTTGGGCTGACGCAGGAAGCCCAACATAACACTTAACGGAGGCAAACCAGACCATGCGAGAGTGGGGCGTCACGGCGGATGATGCAGGGTTTGGTTTTGGTGAGCGATAGACGTTGGGCTTCGCAGGCTCAGCCCAACCTACGAGTTCTCAAGTTCCAGTGCGCTCCCTCCTCTCCCCCAGCCCCTCTCCCGCAAGCGGGCGAGGGGAGGAAAAAATTTACCCTGCTTTTGCCCAGCCCCGTTAGACATCCTCTCCCGAACTCTTTAGACTTGCGCCCTTTCGCAAGACGGTTTGCAGGGCAACATCATGAATCTCGAGGCAACACCAGAAAACACCGCCGCACCCAACGCGCAGATTGCACGCGAGGTGGCGCGCCGCCGCACGTTCGGCATCATCTCGCACCCGGACGCGGGCAAGACCACGCTCACGGAAAAGCTGCTGCTGTTCTCCGGCGCGATTCAGATGGCGGGCGCGGTGAAGGCGCGCAAGAGTGGGCGCCATGCGACTTCGGACTGGATGGAGATCGAGAAGCAGCGCGGCATTTCGGTCGCCAGCTCGGTGATGCAGTTCGAGTACCGCGGCCATGTGGTGAATCTGCTCGACACGCCGGGCCACCAGGATTTTTCCGAGGACACGTATCGCGTGCTCACCGCCGTGGACTCCGCGCTGATGGTGATCGACGCGGCCAAGGGCGTGGAGGCGCAGACCATCAAGCTGCTCGGCGTGTGCCGCATGCGCGACACGCCGATCCTCACCTTCATGAACAAGATGGACCGCGAGGTGCGCGACCCGCTGGAGCTGCTGGACGAGGTGGAGTCGGTGCTGAAAATCCAGTGCGCGCCGGTGACCTGGCCGCTGGGCATGGGCAAGACCTTTCGCGGCGTGTACCACCTGCTGCGCGACGAGATTCTGCTGTTCACGCCGGGCGAGGAGCGCGCCGATGGCGAGGTGGAAATCATCAAGGGGCTGGACAACCCCGTGCTGGCCGAGCGCTTTCCGCTGGAAATCGAGCAGCTCCGGATGGAGGTCGAGCTGGTGCATGGCGCATCCCACCCGTTCGACCTCGAAGCTTTTCTTGCCGGGAAACAGACGCCGGTGTTCTTCGGCTCCGCGATCAATAATTTCGGCGTGCGTGAAGTCCTCAACGCGCTGCTGGACTGGGCGCCTGCGCCGCGCGAGCGGGATGCGACGGTGCGCGCAGTGAATCCGAATGAGCAGCCGTTCTCGGGATTCGTGTTCAAGATCCAGGCCAACATGGACCCCGCGCACCGCGACCGCATCGCGTTTCTGCGCGTATGCTCAGGGCATTTCGAGCGCGGCATGAAGATGAAGCATTTGCGCATCGGTAAGGAGATTCGGGTGTCGAGCGTGGTGACCTTCATGGCTTCCAGCCGTGAACAAGCCGAGGAGGCCTATGCCGGCGACATCATCGGCCTGCCCAACCACGGCAACATGCAGATTGGCGACAGCTTCTCCGAAGGCGAGCTGTTGCAGTTCACCGGCATTCCGTATTTTGCGCCGGACCATTTCCAGTCGGTGCGCATCCGCAACCCGATGAAGGTGAAGCAGCTGCACAAGGGCCTGCAGCAGCTCGGCGAAGAAGGCGCGGTGCAGGTGTTCAAGCCGGTCGATGGCGGCGACCTGATATTGGGCGCGGTCGGCATGCTGCAGTTCGACGTGGTGGCCAGCCGCCTGCAGGGTGAATATGGCGTGGATGCGATGTTCGAGGGGTGCAGCGTGAACACCGCGCGCTGGGTCACCTGCGACGATGCCAAGGTATTTGCCGATTTCCAGAAGGCGCTGTCGCACAACCTGGCGATAGACGCAGCGGGCAACCTCGCCTATCTCGCGCCCAACAGCGTGAACCTCAAGCTGACGCAGGAGCGCTGGCCCAAAGTGGTGTTCCATACCACGCGCGAGCACGCGGTAAAGTTGTGATGCAGGAAGTTGAATTCCAGTTGCGCGGCGAATTCGTCGAGCTGAACCAGCTGCTCAAGCTGGCCGGTGTGTGCGACAGCGGCGGGGCAGGCAAGGCGCTGGTGGCGGAGGGCGTGGTGTCGGTGGACGGCAAGGTGGAGCTGCGCAAGACTGCCAAGGTACGCGCGGGGTCGGTGGTGACGCTGGGCGATGTGTGCATTCGTGTAGTCGCATAAGCATCATGCTGTATATCTCCCACAACGTCACCATCGCCGATCACGAGATCGAGCTGAGCGCGGTGCGCGCGCAGGGCGCGGGCGGGCAGAACGTCAACAAGGTATCCAGTGCCGTGCATCTGCGTTTCGGCATCGTCGCATCTTCACTTCCGGAAGAATTCAAGCAGCGCCTGCTGCAATTGAACGACCAGCGCATCACCAAGGATGGCGTCATCGTCATCAAGGCGCAGGAATTCCGCAATCAGGAAAAAAACCGCAACGAGGCGCTGCGGCGGCTGAAAGCGCTGGTGCAGAGCGTGGCAGTTACGCCAAAGAAGCGCATCGCCACGAAACCTTCGCGCAACGCGCAACAGAAGCGCATCGAGAGCAAGACCAAGCGGGGTGCCGTGAAGGCGCTGCGCGGCAGGGTGGTGGAGTGACATGGCAATCAAGGCGACCATATTCAAGGCCGAGCTGCAGATTGCTGACATGGAACGCCATTACTATGCGGATCACTCACTGACGCTCGCACGGCATCCTTCCGAAACCGATGAGCGCATGATGGTGCGCCTGCTGGCGTTTGCGCTGCACGCGCATGAGCATCTGGCGTTCGGCAAGGGATTGAGCGCCGACGACGAGCCGGCTTTATGGCAGAAAGACCTGACCGGCGCGATCGAGCTGTGGATCGATGTCGGGCTGCCGGACGAGAAGCTGATCCGCAAGGCGTGCGGACGCGCCAATCAGGTCATCGTGTACGCCTATGGCGGGCGCACTGCCGATATGTGGTTTGCACAGAACGGCAGCCAGTTCGAGCGCCTGAAGAACCTCACTGTGATCAGCCTGCCCGTGGAGACTACGCGCGCGCTCGCCAAGCTGGCGCAGCGCACCATGAACCTGCAATGCACCATTCAGGACGGACAGGTGTGGTTGGGCGATGGCAACGAGAGCGTGCAGGTCGAGCGCGAGGTGCTGAAAGCTGCGCAACCCTCTATGCGTTAATGAGGATGCAATTGCGGACGCAATCGGAAGGTTACCCCACTTTTCCACTGCGATACGCGTGATGCGCTGATTTCACCTGTTATGCACCAGGCAGTAAAGTGCTCACCACTCGTGTTGTTACCCTTGGAATTTCACTGCCCCTGTCGTTCTAACGCCATCGGCCTGCAAAGATCCCACGGACCCGTTCTGACGTTTGGCGCGCGTGGGATTATAAGGGACTTGCAAGCCTAAAATAGGCAATCCGCTTATTCGCTTCCCATCTTTGCCGTACTACCATCTGACTCGAACATGTAAGGCAAAAAAACGCGCAGTTCTACAAGTGCTACGCGTGCGTTTGGTTACGTCGAGTGTTTTCTTGCCCGCAATGCAGCTTCCGCCATGTTCATCGCGATGGTGGAATAATGGGCTCAGCTCAAACCTGGATTTACGGCCACCTCGGATCCAAAGATGTCGTGGTTTGACTGCACCTGTTTTTACAGCATCAGGGGGGACTCATAAATGAAATGCGCTGCCCTTATCGCGACTCTATCGGTTTTTGTTTTGGCTGCTTGTGGCAATAAGCCTGCTGAAACCCCTGCTCAAATTTCTACTGAAACGCCCACTGAAAAGCTTGCCCCTGCCGTGTCAAAAATCGACATCATCTCCCCTGCGGAGGGTGCCAAGCTCGATGCCAAGGCGGACAACAAGCTGGATTACAACATCACGCTTGGCGGCGATGGGGATCATGCCCACCTCTACGTGGATGACCGTCGTGTTGACATGCTGCGCCAGACGAAGGGCAGCTATTCTTTTGATTATCTGGATCAAGGTAAACGTGAAATTTGCATCAGAATAGTCGACCATGGCCACTCGTCAATCGGCGTGGAACGATGCGTCAACGTGATGGTTGAATAACTGGGTAGCTGACAAAGCATTCGGTGACAACGCCAGACCAATTGGTCAAATCTTGTGGAAGTGGCAGCGATGGGCGTGTGGCTTGCGCACTTGCATGGCGTGATGCGGAAGTTCAACGCATGCTTGATGGATTAATCATGCGTGGTGGATATCGTGAACACATTGTGTCATTCCAAACACGCTTTTGATTTCTTGGCGAATTTTCCCGGAAAAAATTGGCGCAAAATAGTATTTGCAGGAGGTAATATGATATTCGCAAATCGCAACGCAGCGGCCGAGCAGCTGGCCGATGCGCTCTCCGAATATTGCGGCAAAAACCCGCTGGTGCTGGCCATTCCCCGTGGCGCAGTACCAATGGCAAAGATCATTGCCGAGAAACTGGGCGGCGAGATGGACGTGGTGCTGGTGCGCAAATTGCGCGCACCGGGAAGTCCCGAGTACGCCATCGGGTCGGTCGATGAAAGCGGCTGGACCTATATCGCCCCTCAGGCCGCCAGCGTAGGCGCGGACGAGGAATACCTCAAACGGGAAACTGCCGCACAGATCGAAACGATGCGAAAGCGCCGTGCGCAATACACGCCCGTTCGCCCGCCGATCGATCCGGCTGGGCGCGTGGTCATCGTGATCGATGATGGGCTGGCCACCGGCTCGACCATGATTGCGGCGCTGCATGCGCTCAGGGCAAAAAATCCGGCAGAGTTGATTTGTGCGGTGCCGGTGGCACCGCAGGACACGCTGGAGAAAATTCGCGGCAAGGCAGACCGCATCGTGTGCCTGTCGACGCCTGCCAGTTTTTTTGCCGTGGGGCAGTTCTATATGAGTTTTCCGCAGGTGGAGGACGAAGAGGTCATCAAGATTCTAGCTGCCTTCGGCTATCCTGCAGTGCATTAATCATCATGGGGCAGAGCTCGTTCAGTCCAGGTAGCGTTTGAACCAGACGGCTGCATGCCGGGCAACCTGCTCCAGTGTACCGGGTTCTTCAAATAGATGCGTGGCACCCGGCACGATGACCAATTCTTTTTTGCAGCGAAGTTGCGCATACGCTTCTTCGTTAAGCTGGATCACCCCATCGTCATAGCCCCCGATGATGAGCAGCGTCGGCGCGCTGACCCTGGCAAGAAAGTTCCCTCCTGCCAGATCAGGGCGCCCGCCGCGCGAGACGACAGCCGCAACTGAATTTTCTGGCTCTGCCGCCGCCTGCAATGCGGCAGCCGCACCGGTGCTGGCGCCGAAATAGCCGATTTTCAGAGCCTGAGTGGCTGGGTATTGTTGCAGCCAAGCGGTTGCCGCGGTCAGGCGCGTTGTGAGCAGCGGGATGTCGAAACGAGTCTCGTAATCTGCGTCTTCTCTTGGGGTGAGCAAGTCAATAAGTAGGCTGCCGATACCGGCATTGAATAATTCGCCGGCGACAAAATTATTGCGTGGGCTGAAGCGGCTGCTGCCGCTGCCGTGGGCGAACAGCACAACCCCGTGTGTACCCTCCGGCAGGGCAAGATTGCCCTCCAGTTTTACCTGCCCTGCATCGATTTGAACGGGTTTCTGATTGGTGAAAGCGTGGCCCATGGCGATCTCCTGTAGAAATCTGTGGCTTGCATCCATTGGCGCAAGCAATGCGGCGGTTTACTCAAGCAGGGTGCCATTTTCACACATCTATGCCCGGGCTGGGTAACACAAATAAAACGGCCACTCACGCTTTCTTCAAGCGTGAGTGGCCGTTCAGATATATACCTGTTGCCGGGTCTAGCTCAGCAAGGAGTACATCTTTTGCAGGAACTGCTCCACGTCAACTTTGGCAAGTTCTGCAGGCATCGCCGGGCGCTTTTCTGTCTGGACAGGTTGCTGGCACGCCAAGGCAACTGCGGGATTCCAGCCGGTGCATGCAATCTCATCTCCGTATTCAGTTTCTATCGAGACATCACGTTCGATCTCGTAACTGCTCATATCCATTACTGTCGCCATGATACACCTCCTCTTTTACTGAATCTGAGCTGAAACATCGCCCCGTTGATTTCTATATCGGCACCGCGCTTCTCAGACTTAGAGATACTTGCATGTATTTGGTTCCAACGGTCGTTTACTCAGGACAGACGGTGAGTGGATCCTCCATGGGGGCATGAGATAGATATTTGTTTTCAATGGATTGCTGGCAGTATCTGAAAATGCCTGTTACTTTCGCCCCCCGAGTATTGATCCCAGCACACCGCGAATAATCCGCCGGCCCACTTCCGTGCCCATGGTGCGCACGGCGCTTTTTACCATCGCTTCCCCGACGCTCTGGCGGCGCGAAGTGCCCCCTCCGAAAATGCCCCCCAGCATGCCGCCCAGCCCACCGCCGTCGCCTGTTTCCTGAGCTGGCTGTTGCGCAATCTCTGCTTGCAATTGTGCGGTGCGCGCCTTGATTTTTTCATACGCGGATTCGCGGTCAACCAGGGCTTCATAATGTCCGGCGAGCACTGAGTTGCTGATGATCTGTTTGCGTTCGTCAGCATTGATGGGCCCGATCTGCCCTTCGGGCGGGACGATGAAGGCGCGCTCTACCACCGTGGGGCGGCCCTTTTCGTCCAGCATGGAGACCAGCGCTTCGCCTACTCCGAGTTCGGTGATGGCAGCTTCTTCATCCAGGCTTTTGTTGTCGCGCATGGTTTCGGCGGCGGCGCGCACGGCTTTCTGGTCGCGCGGTGAGAAGGCGCGCAGCGCGTGCTGCACACGGTTGCCGAGTTGGCTCAGGATTTTTTCAGGCACGTCCGCCGGATTTTGCGTGACGAAATACACGCCGACGCCCTTCGAGCGAATCAGGCGCACCACTTGCTCGATTTTGTCCAGCAGCGCAGCTGGCGCATCGTTGAAAAGCAAGTGAGCCTCATCGAAGAAGAAAACCAGCCTTGGTTTTGCAAGGTCGCCCGCTTCAGGCAGGTTTTCAAACAGCTCGGCGAGCAGCCACAGCAGCAGGGTGGAATACACCTTGGGCGATTGCATGAGCTTGTCGGCAGCGAGGATGTTGATCATGCCCAGGCCTTTGCTGTCGGTCTGCATCAGGTCATCGATGTTGAGCATCGGCTCGCCAAAGAATTTCTCTGCGCCTTGTGCTTCCAGTTCCAGCAGTCCGCGCTGAATGGCGCCGATGCTCGCGGTAGAGACATTGCCATATTCGGTGGTGAAATCCTTGGCATTGTCGCCGACGTTCTGCACCATGGCGCGCAGATCCTTGAAGTCGAGCAGCAGCATACCGTTGTCATCGGCGATCTTGAACACCAGCGCGAGCACGCCTTGCTGCACCTCATTGAGGTTGAGCATGCGCCCAAGCAGCAGCGGTCCCATGTCGGAGACGGTCGCGCGCACCGGGTGTCCCATTTCGCCAAATACATCCCAGAACGTGACCGGATAGGCGCGATAGGCAAAATCGGTCAGCTTGAGCAGGTCGACACGTGCTTGGACTTTTTCGTTTCCTCCGCCTGCCTTGGCGAGGCCGGAAAGATCGCCTTTGATATCCGACAGGAACACCGGCACGCCGATGCTGCTGAAGGATTCAGCCAGCGATTGCAGCGTGACGGTTTTGCCGGTGCCGGTGGCGCCAGTGATGAGGCCGTGGCGGTTTGCCATCTGGGGCAGCAGAACCAGTTCATGTTCAGCATTCTGGGCAATGAGCAGTGGTGCATTCATATGAGCTTCCTTTCGGTTGGATGCTTTTGGGTAAAGCCACTAAAAATGATAACATTACGCCGCTTTCTTGAACGCAAATCTTCGCGGCACCTGTGCTGTGGGACGCAACCAACGGGGAACAGACAATGGCGGGTCATAGTAAATGGGCAAACATTCAGCACCGCAAGGGTAAGCAGGACGCCAAGCGCGGCAAGATATTCACGCGGCTGATCAAGGAAATCACAGTGGCAGCGAAGCTGGGCGGCAGCGACCCGGCAGGCAATCCGCGCCTGCGCCTCGCGATGGAAAAGGCCTACGAGCAGAACATGCCCAAGGACAACGTCGAGCGCGCCATCAAGCGCGGAGCCGGAGAATTGGAAGGTGTGGACTATCTTGAGTTGCGCTATGAAGGATACGGCATCAACGGTGCGGCGGTGATGGTGGACTGCCTGACCGACAACAAGACGCGCACCGTGGCCGATGTGCGCCATGCCTTCACCAAGTACGGCGGCAATCTCGGCACCGATGGCTCGGTGTCGTTCCTGTTCAAGCATTGCGGGCAGATGATTTTTGCGCCTGGCACCGACGAGAATGCGCTGATGGAAGTGGCACTGGACGCCGGCGCGGAAGACATCATCAATAACGACGACGGCAGCATTGAAGTCATCACCGCGCCGAATGACTTCATGCAAGTGAAGCAGCGCCTGGAAGAAGCGGGCTTCAAGCCCGAGATGGGCGAAGTCACCATGAAGGCGGAGAACGAAGTGGAGTTCTCCGGCGATGCTGCGGTGCGCATGCAGAAGCTGCTCGATGCGCTGGAAGATATGGACGATGTGCAGGAAGTTTATACAAACGCCGTGATTGAAGAATAATGCGTATTCTCGGCATCGATCCCGGCCTGCGCATTACCGGGTTTGGTGTACTGGACAAAGTCGGGCAGAAGCTCGTCTATGTCGCCAGCGGCTGCATCAAGACGCCAGTCGGCGAGTTGCCGGAGCGTTTGAAAGTCATTCTAAATTCGCTTGTCGAGGTGATTGAGACTCACCAGCCGCGGCAGGTGGCAGTGGAAAAGGTATTCGTCAACGTCAATCCGCAATCTACCCTGTTGCTCGGGCAGGCGCGCGGTGCGGCCATCTGTGCGGCAGTGCTGGCGAATCTGCCGGTGGCGGAATACACCGCGCTGCAAGTGAAACAGGCCGTGGTGGGCAACGGCCACGCGAAGAAAGAGCAGGTACAGGACATGGTGCAGCGCCTGCTGGCCTTGTCCGGTAGCCCCAGCCCGGATGCGGCAGATGCGCTGGCCTGCGCCATCTGTCATGCGCATGCCGGCATGGGGATGGGCGCGCTGGCTACCAAGGGATTGCGTATGCGTAACGGCAGATTAGGATAATGAAATGATAGGGCGCTTGACCGGCATCTTGCTGGAAAAAAATCCGCCACAAATTTTGCTGGACGTGCAGGGCGTTGCCTATGAACTGGATGTGCCGATGAGCACGTTCTACAACCTGCCCGTGCTGCATGAAAAAGTGGTGCTGCATACCCAGCTCATCGTGCGCGAGGACGCGCACCTGCTTTACGGTTTCGGTTCGCTGGATGAACGCATGGCCTTCCGCCAGTTGTTGAAGATCAGCGGTGTGGGGCCTAAGCTGGCGCTGTCCGTATTGTCCGGCTTGAGCCTCGTCGACCTGGCGGATGCGGTGGCACGCAAGGAAAGCGGACGGCTGACCAAGATTCCCGGCGTGGGTAAAAAAACCGCCGAGCGCCTGCTGCTGGAACTGCAAGGAAAATTCGACGTAGTGCTGCCCGGCAAGACGCTTCACGCTGCGGCCTCAGCGCACAGCAGCGATATCGTCAACGCGTTGCTGGCGCTGGGCTACAACACGAAGGAAGCCGACTGGGCCGCAAAACAATTGCCTGCCGACGCCGGCGTGTCGGACGGCATCCGCCAAGCACTTAAATTCCTTTCCAAAGCATGATTCAACACGACGACCTGAGCGCCCCACGCATCATTTCCCCGGCGGCAGTTTCTCCGCAGGAAGAAGCGCTGGAGCGCGCGCTGCGCCCCAAGCTGCTGGACGAATACGTCGGGCAGGAAAAAATACGCGGGCAGTTGCAAATCTTCATAGAGGCCGCGCGAAAACGCAAAGAGCCGCTCGACCATGTGCTGCTGTTCGGCCCGCCCGGGCTGGGCAAGACCACGCTGGCACACATCATCGCGCGCGAGATGGGCGTCAACCTGCGCCACACTTCTGGCCCGGTGCTGGAGCGTGCGGGCGACCTCGCCGCATTGCTGACCAACCTCGAGCCGCACGACGTGCTGTTCATTGACGAAATCCACCGCCTCTCTCCTGTGGTGGAGGAAATCCTCTACCCCGCGCTGGAGGATTATCAGATCGACATCATGATCGGCGAAGGCCCGGCGGCGCGCTCGGTGAAGCTGGATCTGCCGCCGTTCACCCTGGTCGGGGCGACCACCAGAGCCGGCATGCTGACCAACCCGCTGCGCGACCGCTTCGGCATCGTCTCGCGGCTGGAGTTCTACTCGCCGGAGGAGCTGACGCGCATCGTCACGCGCTCGGCGCAGCTGCTCGACGTCGAGATCGCCGCCGAGGGCGCCTTCGAGATCGCCCGCCGCGCCCGCGGCACGCCGCGCATCGCCAACCGCCTGCTGCGCCGCGTGCGCGACTTCGCCGAGGTGCGGGCCGAAGGGGCCATCACCCAGCCGGTCGCCGACGCCGCGCTGACGATGCTCGACGTCGACCACATCGGCCTCGACATCATGGACCGCAAGCTGCTCGGCGCCGTGCTGGAGAAGTTCGGCGGCGGCCCGGTCGGGCTCGACAACCTGGCGGCGGCGATCGGGGAAGCGCGCGACACCATCGAGGACGTGCTCGAACCCTTCCTCATCCAGCAGGGCTTCCTGCAACGCACCCCGCGCGGACGCATCGCCACGGCCGCCATCTACCGCCACCTCGGCCTCGACTCACCGGCCCCGAACGCCCAGAGCGAGCTGTGGCGAACTCAATGAACATGCCATAAAACAATGGCTTGTAACAATTACTTACATTAAAACTTTCAAAGTCGACTTAAAATTCGGTTATGAAGCACGCGCAGAAGCCCAACGCCTACACCATCCCTGTTCGTATCTACTACGAGGACACCGACGCCGGCGGGGTGGTGTACTACGCCAATTACCTGAAAGTCCTCGAACGCTGCCGCACCGAATGGCTGCGCGAGATCGGCCACGAACAGGCCGACCTGTTGCGCGACCCTGGCATTGCCTTCGTGGTGCGCAGCGTTGCCCTCGAATACCTGAAACCGGCCCGCCTTGACGACCTGCTCTCGGTCAGCCTCGAAGTCGAAAAGATCACCCGATCGCAGATCTTCTTCCGCCAGCACATCCGGCGCACCAACCCGGAAGCCAAGGACGGCTGGGACGAACTGATCAGCGGCAAGATCCAGATCGTCTGCGTGAGCGTCGGCACCGGCGCTGCACCGATGAAAGTCACCTCCATTCCCGCCCCGATGCGTACCCAACTGGAAGCTCTCCAATGAACGTCTCGCAAGATCTTTCCATCCTGCACCTGATCCTCAACGCC
>JAUQWW010000078.1 GCA_030834965.1 Gallionellaceae bacterium
CAGCCGAGTGCGGATGGAAACACGGTGGATATGGATGTCGAGCGCGCACAGTTTGCCGACAATGCGCTGCGTTATGAGGCCAGCGTGAGGTTTGTCAGCGAGCAGGTCAAGAGTGTGTTAACCGCATTACAGGGGTAATCATCATGTCATTGTTCAATTTATTCAATATTGCCGGTTCTGCCATGACTGCGCAGTCGCAGCGGCTTAACGTGGTGGCAAGCAATCTGGCCAACGCTGACAGCACGACTGGCCCGGACGGAAAGCCTTATCAAGCCAAGCAGGTGGTGTTCAGTACCATGCCGGTGGGTGAGCAGGGAAGCGCCGGAGTGAAAGTGACGGCAGTTGTGGAAGATACCTCGCCGATGAAAATGATATACGACCCCAAGCATCCCATGGCCAATGAGCAGGGTTATGTGACGTTGCCCAACGTGAATGTGGTGGAGGAAATGGTGAACATGATTTCCTCATCGCGCTCCTACCAGAACAACGTGGAAGTGATGAATACCTCCAAGAGTTTGCTGCTCAAGACGCTGACCATCGGTCAGTAGAGAAAGGATTAAACCATGGCTGCCCAAATTCAAGATTCTGCGCTGATTGCTTCGCTCAATGCTGCGAACAGCTCGCTGGCAAACAAGAAGAATTCCACCAGTACTGCCAATAGCACTGCTGAAGCGCAGGACAGGTTTCTGCTGATGCTGACGACGCAGTTGAAAAACCAGGACCCGCTGAATCCGATGGATAACGCGCAGATTACCTCGCAAATGGCGCAGCTCAGCACGGTGACCGGCATAGACAAGCTCAATGAAACGCTGCAGGCGCTCAGTGACAGCATGGCCATGGGGCAGTCCGTATCGGCTACGAGCATGATCGGGCACGGTGTCCTGGTTCCCGGCTCCACGCTGAATCTGGCCAATGGTCAAGCGATTGGCGGGGTGGATTTGGCGCAGCCGGCTGACAGTGTGAGCGTAACCATCCAGGATGCCGCAGGCAATGTTGTGCGCACCCTGCAATTGGGTGCACACGATGCCGGGGTGCTGCCGTTTACCTGGGACGGCCAAACGGATGCGGGTGCAGCTGCGGCAGAGGGGTCTTACAAATTTACGGTTGAGGCAGTGCTGTCCGACAAAAAATCGATTCCCGACAGCCTGGCGTTCGGCATGGTGAATGCCGTCACGCCCGGAGTAAGTGGTGCCACTCTGGAAATAGGGAAATTGGGTGGATTTGCCCTGTCGGCAATCAAGCAGGTCTTGTAACAAAGCAGTAACGGTACGGAATTCGCAACACAGCAAATATTGCATGTAGTTACTCAGTCAGACAATCCACCATTCAGCCAGCTGGATGCGGAGTTGACACTAACGTAAGGAGAATGTCATGAGCTTTACACAAGGGTTGAGCGGGTTAAATGCGGCTTCCAGCGACCTGGAGGTGATCGGCAACAACGTGGCCAATGCGAACACAGTGGGGTTCAAGGGCTCGCAGGCGCAGTTTGCCGACGTTTTTGCGGCTTCTCTGGGTGGGGCGGGCACTTCGCAGATCGGTATCGGCGCCAGGCTTGCAGCGGTTGCGCAGCAATTTACGCAAGGGAATATCAGCGTGACCAACAGTCCGCTCGATATGGCGGTCAATGGCCCGGGATTTTTTGTGATGAACGGGGTCAATGGAATCAGCTACAGCCGGAACGGACAATTTCAACTGGATAAGGATGGTTATATCGTCAGCAGCACCGGCAAGAATTTGACGGGCTGGCCGGCCAGCACCAGCGGTGTCGTTGCCACCAGCGGCCCGACCTCGAATTTGCAGATTTCAACGGCCAGTATTCTCCCGATTCAAACGACTACGGTGACGGTGGGCTTGAACCTGGACTCGCGCATGCTGGCGCCCAGCGTCGCATTCGATCCCACCAATACATCCTCGTTCAATAGTTCGACCTCGACATCAACCTATGACAGCAAAGGGAATGCGCAAATAAACACCCTGTATTTTGTGAAAGCGCCGGTCACCGCCAGTTCCGCACCGGTCACCACAACAACCACAGGCAGCACCACCGCAACCGTAGGCAGCACGGCCGCGCTGGCTGTGGGTCAGTCCGTAACGGGTGGCGGCTTCCCTGCAGGAACGACTATTACCTCCATTACCAATGGCACGACTTTTGAGGTTTCGCAACCCTCTGCGCTGGGTGCAGTTGGCGCGGTAACGTATGGTGCGCTGACGGGGAATGCCTGGAATGTTTATACGACGGTGAGCGACCCAACTGCGCCGGTAACCAATCCGACCACTTACCTCTCTCCCGATCCGGCACCCGTTTTCCCGGCGCCGTGGACAGCGGCGGGGACGCTGGTATTCAGTACCAACGGGACATACGACGCAGCGGCGTCGACAACACCAACTACTCCAACCTACACACCCGCTGGCGCCTCAGCACAGACCATTTCCTACGACTTCACGACGGCGACGCAGTTCGGGGCATCATTCGGGGTGACCAAACTGACGCAGGACGGCAACACCTCAGGCTCGTTGACCGGCTTCAGCGCTGCTGCGGACGGAACCATCATGGGACGTTACTCCAATGGCATGACCCGGGCGCTGGGTCAGGTGGCGCTGGCGACTTTCCCGAATAATCAGGGCTTGCAGCCGCTCGGGGACAATGTGTGGTCCGCCACAACTGCTTCCGGCGCCCCTGTAATCGGAATACCCGGCTCAGGCAACAATGGTGTGCTACAGACGTCTGCGGTGGAAGATTCCAACGTGGACCTGACGGCGGAACTGGTGAAAATGATTACGGCACAACGCAACTACCAGGCTAACGCCCAGACCATCAAAACGCAGGATTCCATCATGCAGACTATTGTGAACCTGAGGTAACCAAGGGCTAAGGGCTAGGTGCTGAGGAGATCGCCATGGACAGACTGATATATACCGCGATGACCGGAGCTTCACACACGCTGCAACAGCAGGCAACCGTGGCGCAGAATCTGTCCAATGTGAATACTCCGGGCTATCGGGCCGCAATCAATACCTTCCGTGCTGTACCGCTGGTTGGCGAAGGATTGCCGACGCGCACGTTCGTGGTGGATTCCACCGCCGGCAGCAATTTTGCGCCGGGGATCATGCAGTCGACCGGGCGTGCGCTGGATGTGGCGGTGCAGGGGCAAGGCTGGATCGCCGTGCAAATGGAGGATGGCAGCGAGGCCTATACCCGCAATGGCAGTCTTCAGGTTACGCCGAATGGCATTCTGCAGACGCGCAACGGTTTGAATGTGGCGGGCGATGCCGGCCCCATTACGATCCCGCCGGATACCGAGGTTTCCGTGGCCAAGGACGGCACCATTTCCACCGTGCCCAGCGGACCCAAGCCCAGTCAGGTGGTAGTGGTCGGGCGCATCAAGCTGGTGAACCCGCCCGAGAACATGATGGTGCGGGGCGACGACGGCCTGTTTCGCACCAGGGATGGCAATGCGGCCGAGGCAGACGGCAACGTGACCGTGGCGTCGGGCAATCTGGAAAGCAGCAACGTGAACACCGTTGAAGCCATGGTCAGCATGATCTCGCTGGCACGGCAGTTTGATATGCAGATGAAGATGCTGCAGAGCGCTGACAACAATGCGAATAAGGCCGGGAGTGTGCTCAATGTCAATGGATGATTTTGCTGCACACACCTTAGCAACTCGACAGACCTTGCTGAAATTTTGAAAGGGTAATAATCATGATACGTTCCTTGTGGATTGCCAAGACCGGGCTGGAAGCCGAACAGACCCATATGGATGTGATTTCCAACAACCTGGCAAACGTCGGCACCACCGGCTTCAAGCGTTCGCGCGCCGTGTTCGAGGATCTGCTGTACCAGACGATACGTCAGCCCGGTGCGCAGTCGTCGCAGCAAACCCAGATTCCTTCAGGCTTGCAGATCGGCACCGGGGTGCGCCCGATTGCCGTCGAGCGCATCCATACCCAGGGCAATCTGCAAAAGACCGACAACAATCTCGATGTGGCCATACAGGGCGCCGGTTTTTTCCAGGTGCTGATGCCCGACGGAACGACGGCATATACGCGCGATGGTTCATTCCAGAAAGACAGTCAGGGGCAGGTGGTGACGTCCAGCGGCTTCCCGATACAGCCGGCCATGACCATTCCGGCCGATGCGACCAGCATAACCATTGCCCGCGATGGCGTCGTGTCGGTCACCCAGGCGGGGGTGACGACCCCGGTGCAGATTGGCAGCCTGCAACTGGCGACGTTCATCAATCCGGCCGGCCTGCAAAGTCTGGGCGAAAACCTGTATGTGGAAACGGGGTCATCCGGCACACCCAATACCAATGTTCCAGGCACCAACGGCGCAGGATTGCTGAACCAGGCCTACGTGGAAACTTCCAACGTGAATGTGGTGGAAGAGCTGGTGAACATGATTCAGGCGCAGCGTGCCTATGAAATCAATTCCAAGGCGGTTACCGTCTCGGATCAGATGCTGCAGAAGCTGTCACAGATGTAATCAGGACGAGGTGGGGCATGAGCAATTTTCCTAAATGGGTGATAGGCGGGGCGCTGGTGGCGCTTGCGGGATGCGCAAGTGTGCCTTCAACCAACATCAATCAGCCGCTGACGGCGCGCCCGGCCGAGCAGACGCTGAGAGCCCCCCACAACGGCGCAATTTTTCAGGCCGGAAGAAACGAACGACCCCTGTTTGAAGATAGGCGCGCGCGTAACGTGGGCGATGTACTGACCATCAATATTTCCGAAGCGACTTCGGCCAGCGGGAAATCCAGCAGCAACGCGGAACACAGCGGCAGCATTTCGGCGACAACGCCCCATATTACCGGGAGCCGTGGCTTCGAGGCATTGCTGAATCCCCTCAGCATAACCGGACAATCCTCCAGCGAGATGGCCAAGAAAAGCGACAGTGCGGGCAGTAACACATTCACCGGAACCATCACCGTTACCGTGGTCGAGGTGCTGCCGAACGGGAATCTGCTGGTGGGCGGCGAGAAGCAGGTGGCGATTGGCCATGCCAGCGAGTACATCCGCTTTTCCGGGGTGGTCAATCCCGCCACCATCAGCGGCGGCAATACCGTGCAATCCACCCAGGTGGCCGATGTGCATGTCGAATACAAGGGTGCCAGCAGTGTTGACCAGGTTGCGCTCATGAGCATACTGGCGCGCGTATTCCTCTCGGTAATGCCTTTCTGAAGGAGCTGACGATGAAAAAGAATGAGGGGCGAGGATCGAGCATCTGGAACAGAGTTTCCTTTTTCTGCCTTCTGCCTATGGTCATCATGCTGGTTGCAGCGCCGCCAGCCTCTGCTGAACGCGTCAAGGATCTGGCCAGCATCCAGGGGGTGCGTGATAACCAGCTGATAGGCTACGGCCTGGTCGTCGGGCTGGATGGAAGCGGCGATCAAACCACGCAAACGCCCTTTACCGTGCAGAGCACCATCAGCATGCTGGCGCAGCTGGGCGTGACCCTGCCTCCGGGCACCAGCCTGCAACTGAAAAACGTGGCGGCGGTCATGGTGACGGCGACGTTGCCGCCGTTTGCGCGCGCGGGTCAGACCATAGATATCACCGCTTCTTCGATCGGCAATGCAAAAAGCCTGCGCGGCGGCACGCTGCTGATGACGCCCTTGAAGGGTGCGGATGGCCAGGTGTATGCGATGGCGCAGGGCAACATGCTGGTTGGCGGAGTGGGAGCCGCATCGGGCGGCGCCAAGGTGCAGGTCAACCACTTGAGCGTGGGGCGCATTCCCGGCGGTGCAACGGTAGAACGCGCCGTGCCAACGGTGTTGGGGCAGGGCGACTATATCAATCTGGAGCTGAATGCCACCGATTTCACGACGGCCACGCGGCTTGTCGAGGCGATCAACCGGGAGTTGTCACCCAGCAAGGAAATTGCTACCGCACAGGATGGGCGCGTGATCAAAGTGCGTGCGCCGGAAGGCAGCGCACGCGTGGCTTTCCTGTCGCGCATCGAAAATCTGCAGGTTGATCCGGCGCAGGGTCTGGCGCGGGTCATCATTAACGCGCGTACCGGTTCGGTGGTGATGAATCAGGCGGTGACGCTGGACAATTGCGCCATATCTCATGGCAACCTCACCGTGATCATCAATACGGATACCACGGTCAGCCAACCTAATGCCCTGTCGGGAGGGCAGACGGTGCAGACCGCGAAATCCACCATTGATGTCCAGTCCGACAAAGGAGGGCTGGTCATGCTGAAAAAAGGCGTGTCGCTGAACGAGGTGGTGAAGGCGCTGAATTCCATCGGCGCAACCCCGCAGGATCTTCTGGCAATCCTGCAGGCGATGAAATCGGCGGGCGCGATGCGCGCGGAACTCGAGATCATATAGAGGCATCAGTAAATGATCTCCCCTACAGATATTTCCGGCAGCCTGGCAGCCAATTCGCAGAGCCTGGACAAGCTGCGCGCACAGGCCAGGCAATCGCCCGACCAGGCGCTGAAGGCGGCGGCGCAACAGTTCGAGGCGGTGTTCTTGAACATGATGCTGAAAAGCATGCGCGAGGCGACTCCACAGGACGGCATGTTTGATAACGAACAGACCAAAATGTTTACCGGGATGCTGGATCAGCAGCTGGCGCAGGATATGTCCAGCCGGGGCATAGGGTTGGCCGATATGATGACCAGACAATTGAGCCGGTCACTCAGTCCGGGAGTCTCCGTCACCTCTGCGCCGCAGGCGCACAGCGCCAGTGCGCTGCCCTCGGCGTACAGCCAGAATTTCCAGCAGGATTTCGTGCAGAGCATGACGCCGTATGCCATCCAGGCGAGCCGTGAGAGCGGCGTCCCTGCGCAACTCATCATGGGGCAGGCGGCGCTGGAGAGCGGATGGGGGCGGCGTGAAATCCGCATGCCGGACGGCAGCAGCAGTTTTAACCTGTTCGGCATCAAGGCGAGTGGCAATTGGAACGGCAAAGTGGCCGAAGTGACGACCACCGAGTACCACAACGGCATCCCCAGCAAGCAGGTGGAAAAATTCCGGGCTTATGGTTCTTATGCCGAGGCGTTCAGCGATTATGCGCGCATGTTGCGCGACAATCCGCGCTATGCGTCGGTTGTGCAGCCGGGCCAGGGGGCGCCTGCAGCGGCTCATGCGCTGCAGCGTGCGGGATATGCAACCGATCCCAACTACGCTGATAAGCTTGTAAAAATCATGAGTCGCATCAATACCTTGGGCGGATAGCGCGACCAGGCCCATCATTCAGGCTCAAGAAATTTCTTGGGTTGCCGATAAATCTGCAAACGCAGATTGCGTAATAAGGAAGATATCATGGCGGGCGACATTTTCGGTATCAGCATCAGCGCGTTGAATGCGGCCCAGACCGGGCTGGCGACGACCGAACACAATATTGCCAATGCAAATACCACCGGATATAGCCGTCAGGTGGCTGTGGCGAGCACGCGACAGGCGCAAGCCACAGGGTCGGGCTTTATTGGCCAGGGTGTGGATATCACCTCGGTCAAGCGGATATACGACGAATTTCTTTCCAACCAGGTTGTCCGCGAGCAGGGGCAGGCTTCACATCTCAGCAGCTATTACTCCCAGATTCAACAAATCAACAATATGCTGGCCGACCCGAATGCAGGCTTATCGCCCGCGTTGCAGGATTTTTTCAGCGCAGTGAATGGCGTGTCAAATGCTCCGGAGGCTGCGGCTACACGACAGACCATGCTGAGCAGCGCGCAGTCGCTTGCAAGCCGTTTCCAGTCGATGAATCAACGGATGGTTGACATTAACGACAGTATCAACGGCCAGATCACTGCCAGCGTGGCGAGCATTAACAGTTATGCGCAGCAGATTGCGACGCTCAACCTTAATATTGTGGTAGCGCAGGCGTCCTCGGGCGGCAGGCCGCCCAACGACTTGCTGGATCAGCGCGACCAGCTTATTGCGGAGCTGAATCAGGAGGTGAAGACCAGTGTCGTGAAACAGGACGACGGCAGCCTTAATGTCTCCGTTGGCAGTGGCCAGTTGCTTGTGGTGAGCGGGCAGGCCTATAGCCTGCAAACCGTTCAGTCACTGGGTGACCCGACTAAACTCGAAGTGGCGGCTGGCACCGCCGGCGGCACCGTTATCCGTTTGCAACAAAGCGCTTTCCAGGGCGGTAAGCTGGGGGGGATGATAACTTTCCGCAGCGAGTCGCTGGACCCCGCTCAGAATTCGTTAGGGCTTGTGGCCATGGGGCTGGCGGGAACATTCAATCAGCAGCATCAACTCGGGCAGGACTTGTATGGCGTGCTGGGCGCCGACTTTTTTGTGCAGCCAGTGCCGGCAGTCAGCAGCTATACCAATAACACTGGCAACGCTGCCGTCGGGGCAAGTGTTTCCAGTTATGCCGGGCTAACCGGCAGCGACTATACACTGATGTTTAACGGGGCCGCCGGTTATACCCTGACGCGCCTCTCGGACAATAAGGCTACAAACTATGCCGCATTGCCGCAGACTGTGGATGGCTTAACGATCAGCGTCACATCCGGCGCCCCCAATGCAGGTGACACATTCCTGATACGCCCCACCAAAAACGGAGCGGCCCATATTGCAGTTGCTTTCACCGACCCCTCCAAAATTGCGGCTGCAGCGCCCTTGCGCACGAATGCAACATTGACCAACATCGGTACGGGAAGGATCAGCCTCGGCACGGTGAATGCGCCTCCCCCCGGAACGGTTGACCCGGCGCATCCCTCGACCGATCTGAACTTGCAGCAAGCGGTAAGCATCACGTTTACCAGCCCGACAACGTTCAACGTCACAGGTGCGGGCGCAGGCATTCCTGCGGTAGGTGTCCCTTATACCGCCGGAGACGACATCACCTACAACGGCTGGACGGTGCAAATTACGGGCGTACCCAGAGCTGGTGATTCGTTTACGGTCGGCGCCAATAACAACGCTCCGACAGACAACCGCAACGTATTGTTGCTGGCAGCACTGCAAAACCAGAAAACGCTTTCTGGCGGGACAGTCAATTATCAGGGCGCATACAGTCAACTGGTGAGCCAGGTAGGCAATAAGACGCGCGAATTGCAAGTGGCCAGTGCGGCGCAGGATACCATGGTGGCGCAAACCATACAGGCGCAGCAAGCCGTCTCCGGGGTGAACCTGGATGAAGAGGCGGCCAATCTGCTGCGCTATCAGCGCGCCTACCAAGCCGCGGGCAAGGCGATGCAAATTGCGAATACCCTGTTTGACACGTTGCTCTCTTTAGGAAGGTAGGTGTGCGATGCGCATTGCTACGAGTACCCTTTTTGATGTGAATGTTGCTACGTTAAACCGGCAACAGTCCAAACTCTTGCAGACACAGCAGCAGGTCTCGTTAGGCCGGCGCATGCTGACTCCAGCGGATGACCCGGCTGCTGCAGCGCTTGCTCTGGACGTATCGCAGGCAGATGCCGCCAACACCCAGCATGGCAGCAACATTGACAGGGCGCAAACTGCATTGGCTCTATCAGAAGGAGTCTTGCAAGGCGTTACTTTGCTGCTGCAGGATGTGCAGACGATTGCAGTCAATGCCGGTAATGGTTCGCTATCGAATGCGGACAGAAAGATGCTTGCCAGTGATCTGCAAGGGCGCCTGGACGAATTGGTTGTGCAGGCCAATCATACCGATGCGACCGGCAATTATCTGTTTGCCGGTTTTCAGGGAAATACTTCGCCATTTATCAATACAGCCTCCGGCGTGCAGTATAGGGGCGATGACGGCAAACGCATGGTTCAGGTCAGCACTGCGGGGCAAGTGGCGACCAGCGATTCCGGTGCAGATATTTTCATGCGCATCAAGAATGGGAATGGAGCATTTGTGATCCAGCCAGCGGCTGCGAATACGGGAAGCGGTATTGCCAGCGTGGGTATGGCGGTTAATCCTGCGCTGCTTACCGGTGATGACTACCAGGTAACTTTCAATGTGGCAGCCGGAGGGGTTACGACTTATGACGTGACCAATACGACTACAGCGACCGTTGTTTCATCTGGCAATCCCTATACCAGTGGGCAGGCCATCACATTTGATGGCTTGCAGTTCGATATTACCGGTACACCAGCCAATGGCGACCAGTTTGATGTCGCGCCCAGCACCAATGAAAGCGTATTCAAGACGGTATCCGATCTGATCGACGCACTCAATGCAGGCGTTACCCCCGGCGATATGGCAAGTGCCACAGAATATAATGCCAACCTTAATCGTGCGCTGAACGGTCTTGCGCGTGGCCTTGATAACATATTGACAGTACGAGCTTCCATCGGCTCGCGCATGAAACAGCTGGATTCTGAAAAATTGACTGTGAGCGACCTTGGGTTGCAGTATCAGCAAGTCTTGTCACAATTGCAGGACCTGGACTACAACAAGGCAATTACTGATTTGACGCAGCAACAAACCAGCCTGCAGGCTGCGCAGAAATCTTTCCTGCAAGTACAGAACCTGTCGATGTTCAATTACATGTAAGGACATCGTCGCCGGGCATTTTGTTGCTGACGCCCGGGATGACCATTCGGTCCGTTTTCCTGATTGCTCGTTTTGTATGTAGCAACGCTGCGAATAGTCAGTGCGTATGCCCTACGGCTTGCTGAGCTGTTGCAGCACATGCGACGCTGCGGACAGGCTGGTGTGGGTAAGCTGGTCCAGCATCGGCGCCAGATAGTGCAGCGACAGCAGAAGGGTTGCAAAGCCGATGGCGAGGGTAATCGGGAAGCCGATCTGGAAGATGTTGAGCTGCGGGGCGCTGCGCGTCAGGATGGCGAGCGCCAGGTTGGTGATCAGCAGCGCGCCGATCACCGGCATGGACAATTGCAGCGCGTGCGTGAAAATGCTGCCGCCCCACGCAGCCATGGTATGCAGGGCCGTCGCGGAAGGCTTTGCGGAGCTGATCGGAAAGGTTTGGAAGCTGTCCGCCAGTGCGGCCAGCATGTACAGATGGCCGTCCATGCTCAGAAAGGCGAGTGCCGCGATGAGGCCGATGAACTGTGCCACCACCGGTGTGAACGACGCGTTCAGCGGATCATAAAAACTGGCAAAGCCCAGGCCCATTTGTAACCCTATAAGCTCCCCGGACATTTCTATGGCGATGAAAATCAGGCGCATGGTGAAACCGATCGCCAGGCCAGCCAGAATTTGCTGCAGCAGCACGATGAATCCCGGCGCGGATGCCGGATCGACATTGGGCTGCGTGGCAAGTGTCGGGGCGATAATCACGGTGAGCATCAGCGCCAGGCTGACCTTGATGCGCACCGGGATTTGCCTGTTGCCCAGTATCGGCGAGCTGGCGATCAGCGCCAGGATGCGCGTGAACGGGAAGATGAACAGGGCGAGCCAGGCGGAGAGCTGGGCGCTGGTGACGGTGATCATGTAGGAGGCTTATCCGACCAGCCAGGGGATGCTGCCGAACAGGCGCTGGATATAATCCACCCTCATGCCGACCATCCACGGGCCGGTGATGATCAGCACACCAAACAGGCCAACCAGCTTGGGAATGAATGACAGCGTCATTTCATTGATCTGGGTAGCGGCCTGGAAAATGCTGACCACCAGGCCGATGATCAGTGCCGCCAACAGCGGCGGAGCAGACACCATCAGGGTCAGTTCCAGCGCCTGGCGGCCCAGTGTCATCACGCTTTCAGGAGTCATCGCCGTTCAACCTTATGTATAAAAGCTCTGCACCAGCGAGCCGATGAGCAGGTTCCAGCCGTCTGCCAGCACAAACAGCATGATCTTGAATGGCAGGGAGATCACCGAAGGCGACACCATCATCATACCCATGGACATCAGCACGCTCGCCACCACCATGTCGATGATGAGGAACGGGATGAATACCACGAAGCCGATCTGGAATGCAGTCTTCAATTCGCTGGTGACATAGGATGGCACCAGGATACGCAGCGGCACCTGATCCGCACTTTGCAGCGGCCCGCTGTTGGAGATTTTCACGAACAGTGCGAGGTCGGTTTCGCGCGTCTGCCGCAGCATGAATGTCTTGAGCGGCGCACTACCTTTATCGAACGCCTGATCCAGCGTGAGCTTGTTTTCGCTGAAGGGCAGGTAGGCTTCGGAATAGATCTTGTCCAGCACCGGCGACATCACGAAGAAGGTGAGGAACAGGGCCAGGCCGATCAGCACCTGATTGGGCGGGGCAGAGGGCGTGCCGAGGGCGGAACGCAGCAGCGACAGCACGATGATGATGCGGGTGAAGCTGGACATCAGCAACATCACGGCGGGCAGGAAGCTCAGTGAAGTGAGCAGCAACAGGGTTTGCAGGCTGAGCGAATAGGCTTGTCCGCCGCCGGCGACAGGGGTGCTGGTAAAGGCGGGCAGACCGGCGGTCGCGGCGGATGCTGCCGGAACCAGCGCGAACAGCAGTGTCAGCAGCAACAGGCTACGGCGCATTGCGCTTCTCTATCATTTGTTTCAGCCAGCCCTGGAATGTGCCGTCCGTACCGGGCGGCACCTGCCCCTGCGGGATGGGCAAGGCGGCTTTGGGCATGCTGTGCAGGGCGCTTACCTGGCCGGGGGCGACACCCACCACCAGCCAGGTGTCATTCACTTCCAGCAGCACGATGCGTTCGCGCTGGCCGACCGCCACGCCGCCAATCACCTTGAGCAGGCTGCCGGCACCCTGTTGCGGCAGGTTGATGCGTTTCAGTAGCCAGGCCACCAGCACCACTGCCGCCAGTACCAGCAGCAAGCTGAAGATGACTTGCATGATGCTGCCCGACGATACCGCCGCTGGCGGCGGAGGCGTGTACGCAGACTGTGCGGTTTGCGCTGTTGCGAAAAGCGGCGCACACAAGGTCGCAACAAGGCAGAAACGGGCACGCATCAATCCGTCGCTGAAGAATGTACTGGAAGCGCCCATGTCAGCGGCTGAGACGGCGCAGGCGTTCCGACGGGGTGATGATGTCGGTGACGCGGATGCCGAGTTTTTCGTTCACCAACACGACTTCGCCTCGTGCGATCAGCAGCCCGTTGATCATGATGTCCATGGGTTCACCCGCCAGGGCGGATAACTCCACAACCGATCCCTGAGACAGCTGTAACAGATCCTTGATCGGCATCTTGGTGCGCCCGAGTTCGACCGAGAGCTGCACCGGAATGTCCATGATCATATCGAGATCGTTGTGCACCGCACTCTGCGCTGCCCCCGTATCCAGTTGCTGGAATGCGTGGGGTTGGGCAGGAGGCTGGGACGGTGGTGCGGCCGTAGCCTGCTCCGCCATCGCAGCACCCCAGTCGTCCGCAGGCGGCTTGGCGGCAGTCTGCTCCGCCATCGCAGCGCCCCAGTCGTCCGTAGAGGGGGCAGTTGCAGGGGGAACGACCATGGTTTGCTCCGCCATCGCAGCGCCCCAGTCGTCTGCGCTGATTTCCGTTTTTTCGTCAGGCATGTTTGCCTCCATCTGTTATATCGCTTGCTGTTGCCACCAGTATGTTTTCCACCTTCAATGCATACCGGCTATTGGACACGCCATACTGGCACTCCAGTACCGGCACACCTTCCACCTCTGCCACGATGTTTTCGCGGGTATCCAGCTCAATCACATCTCCATCGCGCATTTTGAGCACCTGGCCCAGCGTGATGCGTGCCTCGCCAAGTACTGCAGTCAATTCAACATCTGCGGACTGCATCTGCGAGACAAGCGTGCGCGTCCAGCGCTGGTCCATTTCCACATGTTCACCCTGCACGCTGCTGTAAAGCAATTCGCGGATGGGTTCCAGCATGGCATAAGGCATCAGCACATGAAACGCCCCGCCCAGGCCGCTGAATTCGATGTCGAAGGTGGAAGCCAGCACCACTTCATTGGGCGTGGCGATACTGGCAAACTGCGAATTCATTTCTGAACGGACAAATTCCAGTTCCAGCGGATACACACCCTCCCAGGCTTTAGCGTAAGCCTCAAACGCCGCTTCGAGCAGCTTCTTGATGATGCGATTTTCGGTCTGGGTAAATTCACGCCCTTCAACCCGGGTATGAAAACGCCCGTCACCGCCGAACATGTTGTCCACGACTAGGAATACCAAGTTGGGGTCAAAGATGAACAGTGCGTGACCACGCAGCGGCTTGGCTATCACCAGATTGAAGTTGGCCGGAACCGGCAGGTTGCGGATGAATTCGCCGTATTGCTGTATGTGCACTTGCCCAACCGAAACATCCGCTGTGCGCCGGACCAGGTTGAAGAAGGCAAGCCTGAACAGGCGCGCGAAACGCGCATTGATGATCTCCATCGTGGGCATGCGCCCGCGCACAATGCGTTCCTGTGTGCCCAGATTGAATGGCTGGACGCCGCCCTGAGGCGCAGCCTCCTGGCTTTGATCGTCGGTTTCGCCCGTCACGCCTTTCAGCAGCGAATCGACTTCATCCTGGGAGAGAAATTCTGTACTCATGGCATGATTACTGGATGATGAAGGAGGTGAATAACACGTCCACTATGCCGGTTTGTTTGTCGCGACGTGCCGCCACCGGTACCGGTGGCGGCACGGTTTCATCTGGTGCAGAAGCGGCCTCTGCAGAGCCAGTTTCTACGGCAGATGACGCGCCTGCGTCAGGCCCAGCGTTGTCTTCAAACACGACTATTTTGGGGGCAGGGGCATTGCGCAAGCCAAGCACGGAACTGGTTTCTGCAATGATTTCCTGAACCAGCTTTTTCTTGCCTTCCACTGGTACCAGATCCGAGGCGCGTTTGCTCGACAGCAGGAAAACCAGGCGGCTGCGAATTTCCGGCATGTGCAACTTGATCTGCTCTTCCAGTTCCGGTTCGACGAACTTCAGCGTGATGCCGATCTGTAAGAACTGTTCGCTGGTATCGTTTTGCAGGTTGACCGTAAAGGGTTCCAGCGCCATGAATTTTGGCGGCGCCGGCGGGGGTGCCTTGGCTTCTTCAGCGTGGCGTCCACCCTTGGTGAAATACCAGCCAGCGCCGCCGCCCACCACTAAAACGAGCACGCCAAGAATGATGAACAGCAATTTTTTCTTGCTGTTGGGTTTTGCAGCGCCATCAGTTGCGGCCGGGGGCGTTTTTTCGGCTTTTGCCATTGCTGTTCCTTAATCTCTTGAGCTGGATTATTAAACAGATCCAGAAATTATGATAAGCGGAATAGGGCGGGGAATCCCCCTCAGCTCAAGGCTTTTGGCGGTGTTCATCAGGCAAACGTATCCACCATGCCCTGGTGGATACGCACCGGCAATACCGCATCACCGGAAAGCATGGCGCCCATCGCAGAAGCGCTACCCCCTTTCCCGGACTGATTCCCGCTCCCGTTTTGTTGCTGGCCGGTCAGCCATGCTTGCTGCTCCTTCGGGGATTGATCGCTCACCGTGGCATTGCCCAGTGTGATGCCGCTGTCGGCCAGCATTTCGCGGAGTCTGGGCAGCGCCTGTTCCACGGCATCGCGCACTGCAGCGTGGGGCGAGGTGAACAGTGCGGTGGCCTGATCGCCGCTGACGTTGAGGACGATATCCAGCGGACCCAGCTGCGGGGGATTAAGGTGCAGCTCTGCACTCTGTGCGTGCTGCGTGGCCAGCCAAGTGACTTTCTGGCCGAATTCGTTGCCCCAGGCTTCATGCGTCACCGGGACATTCACCGCGGCTTGTGCCGGCACATTCGGGCTGGCCGCGATGGGCGTCATGCCATTCTGCGCAAGAAAGGCGAGGTTGCCTGGCGCGCCGGGTTGCGTGCCTGGCACGGAAAGTTCCGCTGCATTGCTGCCGGGTTGTGCCGCTGTTGATCCGTTCCTGCCCAGGTTTTCCAGCGCAGCGGAAATGGCGCTGCCCGGAGCAGTCGCGGCGGCGATGGCTGCGGGCCCGCCGTTACCCTGCGCGCGGGACAGTGACGAGGCATCATCCAGCATGATTGCGGATGGGCGTAGCTTGCCAGCCGAACCAGACGCAACGGACTGCGGATGTGTGGCTGCACTGCTTTCCTGTGGCGCGACAGGTGTGGACATCAACGTTGCCAGCATGTTTCCGGGCAGGGTGCTGGCCTCGCCCCGCGCGGGTTCACGCAGGCGGTCTTTTTCATTGGTGGTGGCACTGCTCGTTTCATTGGCGGTGGCGCTGCTCGTGGTGGCGGAGGCGGGCAGCAGCTCCACCAGCATATCGCCGGCTAATGCCGCGGCCGCATCTGGCGCGGGTGCCAGCGGATCAGGCTGCGCATCGCTTGCCACACGATTCGTAGCGGGAGGGACGGGCAACAGTGCCGGCAGCATTTCGCCGGGCGGCAGGCCGCCGGGTATCAGTCCATTGGGTATCAGGCCGTTGGGCAGTGTGCTGGCGGTGTCGGGTGCGAGTGCTTGCGGCTCGGTGGCTTGTTCATCGCCGCTGGCAGGTGCTGCATCACCGGCAGAGGATGGAGCGGCCTGCTTGCTGTCCCGTGCATCTGTATTGGGTGTACTTGCATTGGCGCGCTGGCGCGCCAGCACATTGCTGAATGCCTCGGCGGGCTGCGGCGCATTGCTGTCTGCGGAAGCGGCCTGTTGTGCCGGACTGGCAGGCGGGATGGCGGTGATGGGCAGGTTTTGCATGATGTGCTCCTGTGGTTAGCTCTCGTCTTGTGCAACGGTAGCTTTGATGGTGGCATGGCGTCCGGTGTGTTCATCCTGCAGACGCTGTTCGGATTTTGCTTCCAGTTTTTTTTCATTTTCAATGTGGCGCTGCGCCAGCGTGTCGAAGGATTTCATCTTGCGCTGCGTATCCTGCAGCTCGCTACGTCCCGCCTGCACCGAGTTCAGCATTTGCTCGTTGATGCTGCGTTGCTGGGCGATCGCTTCGTCGAGGCGCTGGATGAAACCCTGAAAATTGCGCAGGTCGGATTGGTTCATGCCGTTCTGCACCGCATCCTGAAAGCGTGTCTGGTAATCCTTGCGGTATTGCAGCAAGGTATCCAGCTTGGCTTGCGCAGCTTGCTGCTGCTTGTTGAGCTGCCCAAATTTTTTGGTGGCGGCATCGTTTTTCTGTTGTGCCAGGTGCACCAGCGGCTGCAGGGAGAAGGTCTTGGTCATGGCCTATCCGATATCAATGTGGCTGGTTGAATAAATTGGCAAATGCCGCGACTCCACTTGCATAGGCTTCGCGCTCGTACATGCCCTGCTTGAGGAAATGCTCCAGGTGGGGGTACATCGCAATGCCTTCGTCCAGCAACGGGTCACTGCCGTTCACATACGCACCCACGCTGATCAAATCGCGGTTGCGCTGGTAATGGGCATACAGCTGCTTGAAGCGGTTGACCGAGCTGAAATGCTGCCCGGAAACCAGATGGTTCATGGCGCGGCTGATGGATGCCTCGATGTCGATGGCCGGGTAATGGCCCTGCTCTGCCAGACGGCGCGACAGCACGATATGGCCGTCCAGAATGGCGCGTGCGCTGTCGGCAATGGGATCCTGCTGGTCGTCGCCTTCCGTCAGCACGGTATAGAACGCGGTGATCGAGCCGCCGCCTTCAGCGCCGTTGCCGGCGCGTTCCACCAGTTGCGGCAGCTTGGCAAATACCGAGGGTGGATAGCCCTTGGTGGCGGGCGGCTCACCGATCGCCAGTGCAATTTCGCGTTGTGCCATGGCATAACGCGTGAGCGAATCCATGATCAGCAGCACATGCTTGCCCTGGTCGCGGAAGTATTCGGCAATGGTGGTGGCGTAGGCTGCGCCCTGCAATCTCATTAAGGGGCTGGTGTCGGCGGGTGCGGCAACGACAACGGAACGCGCCATGCCTTCCGGCCCCAGGATGTCGGTGATGAATTCCTTCACTTCGCGGCCGCGCTCGCCGATCAGCCCCACCACGATTACGTCCGCACTGGTGTAGCGCGCCATCATGCCGAGCAGCACGCTCTTGCCCACGCCGCTGCCGGCGAACAGGCCCATGCGCTGACCGCGTCCGACCGTAAGCAGATTGTTGATGGCGCGTACACCAACATCGAGCGCATCTTTGATAGGCGCACGATCCAGCGGGTTGATCGGACGGCTTTGCAGCGGCGCGGTTTCCTCTTCCAGTAGCGGTCCGATCTGGTCCAGTGGACGCCCTGCGCCATCCAGCACGCGGCCCAGCAGCATGTCGCCCACCGGCAGGTGGCGCGCGCGATCCGTGGCGCGCCGCCGCGTGCGGCGTTTGCCGCCCGGCATCGGCGCACTTGCCGGCTCCACCGGCACGACGCGCGCACCGGGTATCAGGCCTTGCACATCATTTTCCGGCATCAGAAACAATTTGTCTCCGGAGAAACCGACTACTTCTGCTTCGATGCGGTTGTTGGGCAATTCCACGACGCAGGTGCTGCCAACCGCCATCTTCAGGCCGACGGCTTCCATTACCAGCCCGGTGACGCGGGTCAGGCGGCCGCTGACCAGCAGGGGATTGCCCTGCGCAACCGATTCCCTGCTGTCCTGCAGGCAGGTTTGCCAGCGCCGGGAGTGAGTGCTCGCGGGGGTCAGGATTCCAGCCATGTGTCGTCCTTTCCGATAGATGAAATGATGCGCTTCCAGCGCGTGGCCAGCGTAGCGTCAATCTGGCTGTTCGCGGTTTCCAGACGGCAGCCCCCGCGCTCCATTTGCGCATCCTCAAAAATCTTCCAGCCCATGTGAGACAGATGCTCACCCATGTTGGTGCGCAGCAGTTCCGCATCGGCGGGGTGTACGATCAAATGGGCATGCTGGTTGAAATGCGGCAAGCTGGCTATGGCTTCGCGCACGACGCTGAGCAGCAGGTCGGGCTTGACCCTGAGTGCCTGCTTCAACATTTGTTTGGCAATTTCCAGCGACAAATCCAGCAAGTCCTGGGCGATCTGCTGGTCTACCTGTTGCATTTCCTTGTCCAGTCCGTCCATCAATGCTGTCAGGCGTTGTGCAAGTTGCTCACCCTCGGCGAAACCGGCACGGTAACCCTCCTCATGAGCCTGATGGTGAATCTGCTCAATCTCGGCAGCGGTAGGCAGGACAGGCAGAACCGGCGCCGCAGGGGGTGGCTCCTCCAGTGTCGGGGCGGCAATGACCTGCTTCACATCGAAGGTGGGCAGCTCCCAGCGCTGATAGGCGGTGAGGCGGCTCTTGGATATGACTGCGTCAGACATAGGCCTCCTCTCCCTTGCCGCCTAGTGCAATCTGGCCTTCGTCCGCCAGACGGCGCACCAGCTTGAGGATTTCTTTCTGTTCTGCTTCCACCTCGCTGAGCCGGACCGGGCCTTTTGCTTCCAGGTCCTCGCGCAGCATTTCGGAGGCGCGTGATGACATGTTCTTGAAGACTTTCTCGCGCAATGCTTCGCTTGCGCCTTTGAGCGCGACGATCAGCGATTCGGATTGCACTTCGCGCAGGATGATCTGGATGGAGCGGTCGTCCATTTTGATCAGGTCCTCGAACACGAACATCTCATCGATGATTTCCTGCGCCAGGTCGGCATCGTAGCTGCGCACCGTTTCGATGACAGAGGTTTCCAGCGCGCCGCCCATGAAGTTGAGGATTTCTGCCGCAGTGCGCACCCCTCCCTTGATATGCCTTTTGTTGCCCGCGCTGCCGGTCAGCAGCGTGGTCAGCACGTCGTTCAGCTCACGCAGTGCGTCGGGCTGTACGGCGTCCAGCGTGGC
>JAUQWW010000079.1 GCA_030834965.1 Gallionellaceae bacterium
CCCACTTGCAATTGGTCTATCCGGGCGCTGAGTGCGCTTCCCGCGTTTTGAAGTACCCCCGACAATTTCACCTCTGAGGTAGCGCAATTGAACACTACCCGTCCCGGCTTGCGCGTGAAGCGACAGGGCGCCGTGATTGTCTGCGGCTGCGCCTTAGCGTGAAACTCGCGAAGCGAGACCTCGTCCCTCTCTCCCTTTGGGAGAGAGCTGGGAGAGAGGGAAACGGTCATGGAGAGTCGCTGTTTCATTATCTGGGACGGCGGCTCGCCATGACCGTTGGCATGCATCGCCAGCGCGCGATCAAATGCTTGCACATCGGCCTTGTTCAGCAATCCGGCCAACCCGGAAACCAGCTGTACTTTATCCGGACTAACCCAGCGTTGCATGGGCGGACGCGGAGTAAGCGGTTCCAGTTGGGCGGGAACGCGCGCCAGCTGTGCCAGCTCAGCCAGGGTGCTCGGCAACGTCGCTTGTGGCTCGACGGAAGTCTCCACGACATGTGCGAACGGATCGCGATTGGGAAAGCTGGAGCCCGGGATGCTGAGACCTTGCGGCCATGTTTTGGCCCAGCGCTTTTCCAGATCGGCGAATTTCAATTTATCGGCTTCGGGCAACTTTCCGGACAGGGCATAGGCCAGCGCGGCATCGAACCATTGTGCGCGGCAGGCAGCGCTGCATGCTTCGCGCCATATCTGCTGCCAAATCTGGAACAGGTTGGCACGCGCCGCTGCGGCATCGATGGCGTTGGAGATGTCGCTGCCGGAAATCGGGATGCCGTAGAAATCGCGCCCGGTGGCTTTCAGCCGCGCGGCGACGGTGGGGTTGGCCGGCGTTTCGTCCCACAATGGGCGCGAAAAAATCGGCGCACTATTCTGGTGGCAGGCGAGGCACAGCGCGCGGTTCGCATAGTAAAGCTTCGGCTGCGCGCCAGCGCGGTAGTCACGCACCACCTGAAATTCAAAGCGCCCAGCCTGCTCGTTATAGCTGATGACCTCGACGGTGTCGGCGCGCTCGTTATAACCGATAAACAGCTGGTCTCGCAGCGGCGGATAACCTGCCTTGGAGTTGCCATCCACCGCCGCAACCACGCTGGGAAACTGGAAAAAATCGGGCGCGGCAACGGAGCGTCGCAGCGAGCGCCCCAGCGGAATCAGCGTGATCTTGATGGGCGACAAGCCGTCGTCCGATGCTTCGAGTTGCGAGCGGATGCGCGCAATAAGGCGCGGCAGCGGGTACGGTATCGGTGCATCACCCACCAGAAAATCAAAGCGCGAGCGGCCTGCCGGAGGCAGGTCCCCTTCATCCGCAGCGGCACTCAGACTCAAAATGCACAGCAGCGCCACGATTCCTCCCGTTAACCGGTTCATGTAATGGACGCCCCCAAAGACTTTCCGCAATGCTCACGCTATGCGCCTGACCAGCACTCCTGGGCGATTTTGCCGGCAAGGAAATCTTCTTCGCCCGCTTTAGCCAGCGATTTATTTTCAAGGATGAAATTCAACCCGAAAGCGCGATCAAGATAGGCGCGGCCCAGATACAGGCCGGGACGTATCATGCGGATTTCATCGCGCACCTTGAGGCCGTTGCGGCCGGCCAGGGAATCCGGCTTCTCGCGATAGCCGGGAAGATCATCGGTGAAGGCATAGTCGATGATGATGGACTCGCGCCGCGAATCCAGCAGACTTTGGCCGCAATACAATTTGGCCGGAAACAGCAGCCATGCATCCCGGCCTGCGACAGTTATTTTTGGAATCTCACCCGTGCCGATGACGGGACGAAGAATGGTCAGATCCTCGATGCGGTTGCGCAGCACTTTTTCATCACGGTAAAAAACCTTGCCCTTCCACAACGTCTCACCCACGATTTCCAGCTTTTTGCCCTTGAACTGTGCGGCCAATCCTTTCAGGCCGCCCAGTATTTCGGCAAGACGCAGCTTACCGCTGCTGCCCTTGGAGAAAACGATGCTGCCGTCAAATGCGCCATCGGGGATGGGGCCGGCAGGCAGGCGCGCATACAGCTGGTCGAGCTGTTCCTGCGTCAACGTGTTGAGATACGCGGGCGTGACCTTGATGAGTTCCATGGCCGACAGCGGATGCTCGTATTCAAGTTGGGCCAGATCAGGCTTTTCGGCATAGCCCTCGCCGTAAGGGGAATAAAAAATATCCGGCTTGGCCGCAAACTGGCTACTGATGTAGTCACAGCCAGACAATGGCAAGGCGGCAGCAAGAATAAGCAGGGGCAGGATGCGCATGTTGATTCTCCTTAAAGCGTTGCCAGGAAGGCGATCAGGGCTTTTTTGTCGGAGGGTGACAGATCTTCGCCAAAACGGTGGCCGTCATTTTCGATTTCCGCATTGCATGAGGAATACACCTCACCCAACAGCGGCAGTCGCGCACGTGCCGCCTTGATTGCGTCAACCAGTTTGCCGGGGTCGTCTACGATGGCCTTGGCAGTATCCTGCATGGCCGCTACAAGCTGGCGTGCGTTGTCTGCCCCTACTCGCGCAGCGTAGTTTTTCTCGAGCTGCCCCGGATGCAGCTTGGCACCGATCAAATCGTCAATGAACGCCTTGTGCTGAAAGTTACCGACATTGCCTGCGGTCGATCCTGCAGGTATGCGCACCGAAAAGCCGACGAGTTTTTCTTCAGCCCCGTCCCACACACGCGGGCCGACGTCGATCACAATGTCCTGATCGAGCTTGGTCGCCTTGGGAATGCGCTGTGACGGATTCAGCAAATCGTTCATTGACGCCACATACAGCTTGAAGCGGCCTTCCACACTGGGGTCATATTTCCAGCAGGCAGGGCTTCTGTCCGGCGGCAGCACGGGATTGCCGGGCTGGCTGGCATCAACATAACTGCTGCGATAGAAGTCGTATGCTCCACTGCCGCCCCCGCACAATTCCGGTCCCACCGCGTTGTTGTGCATGAACGGAGCATGTGCCCACAGATTGAGCAATGAGATATTGCGGAAATAACCGCGCCCGCCACCGTTCGGTTCCGGGATATTTGCATCAGCCGGGCGGGCATAGTAGTTCTCGGATGCAAACTCTTCCCAGACATGCCCCTTCATATGATTGGAATGCAGAGCACGGCAACGATCAGTGCCAATTTCCGATGCCGGGGTGAGCGCGTCGTTGCCAAGCCAGTCGGCGCGCAGACCGGTTTTTGGGTCGATCGCGTTAAAATCCACCGTTTCCACCGGTTCTTTGCTGCTGGAATGGCAGCGCGCGCAATTGGCGGCAAATACGGCCCGACCACGGCTGACTGCCCCATTGCCGAATTCTTTTTCAAGATCGGCAATCAGATCGTCTTTGTCATATGGCTTCGACGGATGCGTGTTTGCACGTGCAGTTTGCAGATCAGCCGCCGCGCTTTCAGGCGCCAGAAAGAAGGCCAGGATGTCGTGCAGACGATCTTCTATGGCACGGAAATTGGCGCAGTCGCGCCGGCACTGGCCGATGTTGAAAGGCGTCTGGCCGAAGTTGCGCGCGGAGGGATCAAGCTGGCGCAGATCGGTCAGATGATTCAGCCAGCACTTTTCTGCACACGAACCAATGTTGAAATACACGCGCTGGATCGCTCCGATCGCGCCGGTCGAATCTTCACCGCCCTTGAGTATGTGGTGCACAGCCTCGGTCTTGATGCCGCGCTGCCAGCACTTGCCGGGTTTGTTCGGCTCGCACCAGCACTCCTTCTCTTTTGCCCCGGTTGGGCAGCTGTCAGTCTTGCGCCATCTGAGAACCTCGGTATTGTCGTGAACCGGGCGCTGCGCTATGTTGATAAGTGCATTGATCGTGCCGGCATTGTTGACCTGGTCGGTGGGAATAGCCGAGGTATCGGACGTGCCAGGACGTGCGTGGGCAAACACTTGCCATTCCAGGGTATCGGCGGGCATGCCCGAGACGATGATTTCAGAAATGCGTATGTACTGATTGCCGATCAGCCCGGTGATGTTTTCCCATTCTGGATGGGCGGGATCAGCGGGCGGATTGGTCGGTTTAAATGCAATGTGGCAGGCGCCGCATGCCATGCCGATGCGGAATGGCGGCTCGATGGAACCGTCGCTGAGACGAGTCAGTCTGGAATCATTGCGCTTGGGGTCGGCGCTCAGTTTGCGGTCATAACCTTCCCAGGTTCCCAAACTGCCATTGAGTTTTCTCCAGGCCACCGGATCAAATTTCGGATTGGGAAACTTGCGGAAACCCAGCGCCCCGGTTGAGGTGCCAAAAGCGAGGTTACAGGAATCTTCACGCCCCTTCTGATGCCCTTCGGGGTCGGCTGGATCGACAGGCGCATCCTTGAAATCGCAAGCAGGGTCACGGTAACCGGACTTGCCGACAAATTTCAGCAGTGTCTCATCACCCGGGCACCAGTCAAAACCATAGGTTTCTTCCCAGCTTTTGGCCGGGCAATTCGGACTGCCCGGGGTGCAGCAGCCCGGATCATTAATGAGCCCCCAGGTTTGAAAACGCTGCTCGCGCTGGTCGCCGCGCAGCACCCGGAACCAGTCGATCAATACGCCGACGCGCTGCTGAAAAGTATAAGTATGAAAACGCTCGTTGCCGGCGGTAGCCTTGAACCAGATTTCGCGTCCCGCACGCGCACCAGGACTCAGTCCAGCCTCGCCGGAATGAAACCCGTCATCCGTATAGGCGCTGCTTTGTTGACTGGCCATTTGCACCTGCGCAACGGATGGCGGAGTTGCCATGCCTGCCTGTGCTATCCCGGGCTGCTTTGTGAATAACGCTATTGCAGCAATCACTGCAATGGCCAATATGCCAAGCCAGATTGATGTCTTCATGCTCTTCCCCTCCCCCGCTTTGCTGTTCTTGAATTGCACCGTTACTGTCAATTTGCTTAGCATCCACTGCGCAGCAAGGTGCTAATTTGTTTTTTTCCGTTTCGACACACAAAACATGTGCAGACATTTCATTCTGCAGAGCGCATCAGTCGAGAAATTACTCGTAGTGCTTAGTCGTAAATCTCCGGTTTGAATTGTTTGAAAATATCAATCGCTTTTGGCCCAATTGATTTAACTTTTTGCTTGGTGAGATCCATGCACGAAGCTCGTGCAACCCTGCTGACTGCTACTTTGCAATACGCTTTAACACCTTGGAAAGTTCCTCGTCCTCCAGCACGGGAAAAATCTCCACCTTCATCAGGTCGCTCCACATCAAGGCAAATTCAGCCAGAGCCTGCGGGTCGTTGCTTTCCAGCAAATCATAGCCGCCACTGAAATCCGCTCGTGTCCAGCGCCCGAGCAACTTGGCGCCTGCCGGTGGCAGTCCGCCGGTCTGGCGAATTCTTGCGATGGCTTCCGCCCGCGTTTGTGTATTCGGACTCCAGTTGAACGTCAGCATGAATTTCATGGCAGATCCTCTTGTTCCGTGGTTAACAAGCTGCGCCAATTCTTTTGCAGGCATGAATGTCTTTATTTAAGGCTATACCTATAAAATCGAAAATAAAATAAGTAATCTCCTTAATTCAGTGAGGCAAATTGCAGACCATGGCAAGGGAATTGGGCAGGCGGTATATGCACTAATTTACGAATTGGTGCTGATTGGGCGCCGCGATGAGGCGCGTATGCTGTGTGCCGAAAGGCGCATTCGGTTAAGCGGGATTAACTTCCAATCAATTTCGACCCTGCATGACATGCTGGACAACATATGGGAATGGATGGAAAGCACGGGCGCGACGAGCAGCTTGGGGTTCGACGCAGAAGGCCTGTATCGGGATCAGCTTGCGTGTAACCATGACGCTGCCGTGAGGCAGCCACCTGTTAGCACCTGATTATTACAAGGGAGAAGTACCGAGTTGAGGGAGCAGACACAACCAGCTGCTGTTGCGCGGCATCTTCTCCACTTGCTTTTTCCGAGGTTGTTTCTTGAGGTTATTCTTTCTGGAATTATTGTTCCGCAGTCACAGTGAGCGCCGCTTTCCTGTAATGCGCCTTTACCAGAACTGCCTTGGGCTCCACGATACATGCCTCGTGGCAGAGCGAGCAGCCCGCACACAGCATCGGCACGATGTAGGGCTTGTACTGATTCCATACCATGGCGCCCGTCACCGGGCAACTGGAAGCGCAGGCGCCACATTCCGGGCCGTTATGCGGCAGGCACGTCAGGATATCGATGCTGACATCGGCCAGCCGCGGCAGCGGTGGCGGGCTTCCCTCTTCCTGCACGGGAAGTTTCAGCGCGCCCGGCTCGCAGGCGGCGACACAGGGCCAATCTGCGCAGAGATGGCAGGCCTTGTTCTGAAGGTCCAGCACGGGCGTCCCCGCCACCCTCAGCCCATGATGGGACGCAAGGGGCAGAATGGTGCCATACGTGCAGGCCGCGGTGCAGGCGTCACAACGCGTACAAGCCGACAGGAATTGCAGTTCGTCCAGCGCAAACGGTGGCCGTATCCAGTTCGCTGCGGGCGCAACAGTTTGTGCATCGGCAACCCGAACTGCGAAATCGGTCGTCTTGCGCAGCAGGGAGCTGAAGAACGACCTGCGGGAGGGATCGATTTCAGTTTCGCTCATGATGTTTCGTTACATGCGCATGGTCATCGGTTGCATCAGCAACCACAGGTTATACAGGGTAATCGCCACAATAAAGCTCAGCATCGGCAGTATATGCCATCCTGCTGCAGCCTGTCCTTGAGGAGCGATGCTGGTGACGCGATGGCGCAGGATGCGCACCGCCATCCAGAAGCCGAACAACAACAACCCTGCCTGCAGCGCGAAAATGGTGTCCTGCTGCAGCGCGGTCAGCATATGGCGTGCTTCGGCCTGGTTGCATGTGAGGGGTTGCGCATTGATCCCCAGCGGGTTGAGCATGACCTCGGTCATGCCGCGGCTTTCCCGCACCAGATGGCTGAGGTTGTGCGACAGGTGATAGACGAAGGCGAGCGGCAAGGTTGCGAGCGCCAGCGCCGAGAACACCCGCCGGTATTCGGGTTGTTTGGCCATCAGCCGTTGCGTCAGCAACGCCAGCAGCGCGAACAGCGCAACCGGGACCAGCAGACTGACCCCCATCGTGATGGAAAAGCTCCACAGCAGTTGGCCGGAATCACCGATCCTTTGTGCCAGCACGCTCATCCAGTGCTCCCATACCGGCAGCATGGTCGTGCCGTGAAAACTTGTCAGCGCCAGCAGGCCGAGAATGAACCAGGCCTCGTCCCAGCGCGGATGGGCAGCCTGGATGATTTCCTGCCCCACGCTGCGCAAACGCCAGGCGACGTTCTGGTGCGGGCAACTGCGTGAACAGGCATCGCAGGAAATGCAGTAGGTATTCTGTTTCATGCTCCCCATGACCTGATGGGTCGGGCAGGGTTCCACCTCTGCGGTTCCGTGATAGCACTCCAGCGTCGTGCAGCGCGCACAGACATCAGGATCGACGGGGCGCAGCGCGACGGGGGACAATTCGGCATAGAAGCCGATGGTGCGCCCCACCGGGCAGAAGTAACGGCAGAATGCCCTGCGCTCGAACACGGCCAGCGAAATCGTGGCAAGCACCACCAGCAGCAAGGCCAATAATGCAGTGGCATAGGGGCTGACCGTGACACCATACCCCAGTTCGAACCAGCTCAATCCAACAAACAAGATCAACGCCGGCCATACACTGCGCAGCACTTTTGGAACGCGCAGACCGAGACTGGACGTTTCGCTGCCGCGCCGCCACAGCCGCCGCCGCACCAGCCATGTCGCCAACGCATTCCACGGACAAATGGCACACCAGGCGGACCCCACGAAGAAGATCGCGCCGATCAGTCCAGACCACCAGAGCGTCCAGGTCAGCATGGTGGCCAGATTGCGTTCGGGAAGCGGCGTGCCGAAGAGGCCGGCGTATATGGTAAGCAGGAAAATTGCGGCAACTGCGATGCGCAGCGCCAGCACGAGCCAGGGCAGGGACAGCATCTTGCGCACCGCCGGGCCGATGACCGGGAGGTGAACCAGGCTGCGCGAACTATGTGGATGGCCGGCCCGGACCGGTATCCATATCGCCCACGCCACCATGCACGACATGGCCGCCAGCACCAGCATCACCCACCCGGGAGGTAAGCCGGGGTGAGACATACGTCCTGCCCCGATAGTCGGCAGCAGCAGCCAGTCCCAGTTCATCGCTCACCACCACTCATGTTTCGCTACGTGCCGCCTCGTGGTGGCGCACGGCCTTGAGCCGCATCAGGCGCCGCCGCTGCGCCGTGCTCACGCCAAGCAACACGAGCACGATGGCGCCTGCGGCGACCCCGATCGGCATCATGCCGGCCGGCTCGCCCACACGCAGCGGCAAGTCGATGATGTAAGGCTGCCCATCTGCCTGAAACTCGGCGGTCACGATATAGTCGCCTTCCTTGGAGAATACGACTCCCTGGCGATAAACCTTGTCATCGATCTCGTGCGTCCCCAGCACTTCGGCGTCGGGTGCAAACCATCTATCATCGCGCACCTTGAAGGTAACCTTGCCTTGGTATGACAGTCCGTTATCGAGCCGTGCCGCATACAGATGCAGGCGTCCCTGCACGCCGGGTTTGGGGAACGCAGGGAACACCATGAAATTCACCAGATAGTCGCCGATTTGCGTTTCCATCTGCATGCTGGGCGGGGTGCTGGAATTTTCCTTTCCGCTGTTATAGGCGGGTTTCCCCAATATATGATGGGCATGAGCCGGCAGTACCATCAGCATGCATGCAAGACCTATAAGGATTCGAGAAAAAAATATTGTGCTCATTTCAAGGGTATCCAATCAGTATTTCAGCTGATACGCAGGCGTGGCCTGCGGCGCCTCGACCTGCTCCGGTTCACTCTTTACCTCAGGCTGCTCACCAATCTTTTCAAAGTACTTCTTGGTGCTGAGCGAATAATCGACAATCTTGATGGGCAGGCTGGGCTCCGGGCATATCTCCACGCACAGCCCACAACCGACACAGCCGGTTTGTATGACGGGCCGGAAGGTGCCCGGCTCGGTCCGGATGGCATCTGTTCCCAGCGGGCATATGTTGAGACATGCGCCGCATACGCCGCGATCCACCCACGGATAGCAGGCGGCTCGGTCGATCTGCGCGATCCCCATTTTGACTTCGCGGATCGGGGTGACCACCAGCGCCTCGGTCGGACAGAATTCCATGCACAAGCCGCACAGCGTGCAGCCTTTTTCCACTGGATTGATGTATGGCGTATTCGCTTCCTTTCCGCCATCGTTGGTATGAAAGCGAATGCAGCGCGGCGGGCACACCTCGCCGCACACGCCGCAACCGATGCAGGCGTCGATAAACTTATCGTGGTTCTCCAGCGCGCCCGGCAACGGTATGCGCGTCTCGGCTGCTTCGGCTACTCGTGGCGCCAGCAGGCGTGCGACAGCAAACGGCAACGAGCAAAAGCCCGCAATGCCGGCGGCTGCGGTGATTCGTGTCATAAAGGTTCTGCGATCCATCATGCGCCTCGCTTTCCCTGCTTATGCTGCTTCTGCTATTTCTGACTTCTGCTGCTGCTTGCGGTACTGGTGGCCAAGATGCCCCGGGCCCTGGTTGGGCGCGTCCTTGGCCTTCAGCTCGAATTTCAACGCATCGGTCGGGCAGACGGCGATACAAGCCGTACAGTTGTTGCATTCCTGTCCGAAATTGTCGCGCAGGGGATCCAGGCCGAACTGGCAGACGACATTGCACTTCGCGCAGTCGTTGCAGTTGGCGACGTCACGCTGGATGCGGACTAAACGATAGCGCCCCAGCAGTGAGTACAGGGCACCGCCGGGACACAGGTAACGGCAAAAGCCGCGGCGCGCCACCATCAAGTCAAACACGAGCGTCATCAGGAAAAACAATGTGCCGCCGCCAAAGCCACCAATCGCGATCACATAATATAGTTCGCGCCCGATGATGGCCGGAGGATAGACGGCTGCGAGCAATACCGCGCCCATAGCTGCGGACAACACCATGCCGATGCCCAGCACCAGGTATTTCAAACGCCCGTCCAGGCGGCGCTGCGTGATCGGCAGGCCGGCCTTGCGCATCAAGGTTCCCAGATTGTCATTAAGCTCGTAGAGAAAGGTGGCCGGACAGATCCAGCCGCAAAAGAAACGGCCGAACACCAGCGTAAACAGGATTGGAATGGCCACAGTCAGCATGAAAGGCCAATAGACCTTCATGCTGGCCGCAGCCTGGCCGACCGCGGCCAGCGGGTCGCTCAGTTTCAGTCCAAACAATGTGCCGCTCCAGGTCGTCCCCTTTATTGCATCGAGCTGCTTTTCCGGATTACTGAGAAAAGGCGCAGTCAGTTTCTCCATGGAGTCGTAGATCTGCCTTTCATTGGCGGGCAGCAGATCATAGGCATGGGCCGCGATATAGGTCTGGTACAGGTGCAGAAACGGCAGCAGGACCAGCATGCCAAACACCAGACACAGGCTGATCCAGCGCAGTTTGTTCAGATGACGTTGCCAGGTGCGCACGCTATGCCTCCTTCCGGTTCGGAATCACCATGATTGCCTGCGGTATCTGGATGCACGAGCGCTCGCACAGTCCGCAGCCCACACATGCGTCCAGCACCTGGGGCTGCTCCAGATAACCCACGCGTATGGAAACATCCTGCAACGGGCAGGCGCGGTAGCACACCCCGCAGGTCTTGCCCTGGTAGGACAGGCACAGGTTCATATCAACACGAGCCTTGCCCATTTTGACCTTGGCCACAATGTCCTCGGCCTCGCGCACAATAGACTGCAGTGCGCCGGTGGGGCAGACATCGCCGCATTTCATGCACAGCATGCAGGCCTGCTCGCGCGGGATGATGTATGGGGTGTCCAGCGATGCCAGACCGTTTTCAAAGCCAAAGAAATTGATGGCCCGATTCGGGCAGACTTCACCGCATTTGCCGCAGCGTATGCAATCAGCCAGAAACTTGCTTTCCGAGGCGGCACCGGGCGGGCGCAAATAACGCATCGTCGACGCCTTCTTTTGCGCTGCCCGCACAAAAGAAGGCGCCGTCGATGCGCCCACTACTGCGCCAACTGCTAGATATTTCAAGAGGCTTCTGCGTTTCATGCGGATGGCGGTCTACGTTTTGTAATCAATCAGAATGCATCAATGACGCTGGCACGATTTATCCTAATAACCGCAATTCAAGCCACAGAGATCACAGAGCGCACAGAGAGCGCGAGGTATTCATGGCGTTTCCCATATGCACCCGTTGGGTGAGTCGCCGAAATTTGATAACCCATTCGTTTTTCTCTGTGATCTCTGTGTTCTCTGTGGCCAATTGAGGTTTTCAGGTTTACAAAAACAGCTTGGCTGCCTGACGGGGCATGCGCCCTCCCCCACCGGGAGAGAGGGCGCGTGTTGGTCAGACCTTTTCGATCCTGCAGGCCAGTTTCTTGAAGTCCACCTGCCCGGATACGGGATCCCAAACTCGGCTGGACGTCTTGTTCACCAGCCACTTGTTTTTCTTGGGATCGGCACTGTCCGCCACCGACAGGTTCCACGGGCTGAATACATAGCCCCGTGGCACGCTGTTGCGCGACGGCTTGACCAGGCTGTTGCTTCCCACCTGGGCACGCGCCTCGTATTCTCCACGCCGGGTAATCAAGCGCACCTTGTCCCCATCCTTGATACCCAACTGCTTGGCATCCTCCTCGTGCATCTCCACATACTGCTCCGGCACGAGCCGGCGGGTCGTCGGGCTGCGGTTGGACTTGGCGGTATGGAAATGCTCATACACCACGCCCAGTCCGAGCCAGTACGGATACTTGCCCGCAGGCACATCCTTCCACGCGCGATTGCGGAATTCATCATCCGGCAGTTCCGGCGTCAGGGCCATGTCGCGCGCCTGTTTCAGCAGCGGGATATTATCGATCGTGTAATGATCTTTTTTGACCCCGAACTCCATCAGCTTATCGGTGACTTCCTTGCGCTTCGAGTAATCCTGATTGCACAGCTTCATGTGCACTTTGCCGTCTGAAGTACGGAAGGCGAAATATGGCTTGTCCTCCCATTTCCCCTCCTGCCCCATGTAGCGGCGCTTGGTGCCGCCCGCCTTGGCAATTTCGTAAGTGGGTGCCGGCCACTGGATGCCGCGCAGTTCGCGTATCTGATCATAGAGACCGATCTTGTCCCGCTTTTCCACCTCCAGCATGCCGGTCAGGTCCACGTCGGTGCCGGCTGTGGCGACGATGATGTCGCGGAGTACCGCTTCGGCATCATAGGAGCCGTCCTTGAGCTTCTTGTAGGGAAATATCGCTTCGGCATCCAGTCCCAGCAGATGGGCAATCTCCTTGCCCTTGTCGATGACGATATCCATGTCGGCACGGCAACCCTTGGGCGCCTGTGCGGCCTTGTCGACCACGTGCAAGCGCCGCTCGGAATTGACATATACCCCCTGTACCTCACCCCAGGTCGCCGCGGGAAAAATCACATCGGCATAGAGATTATTCGGTGCATGCCGGTAAATTTCCTGCACGACGTTGAACGTCTTGGTGATCGCAGGGCGTACCAGCGTGTTTTGATCCGGCAGATCGATATGGGTGGCATAGATGAAGAATGCAGCCTTCAGGTCGCCCTTCAGCGCCCTTTCCATCATGCCTACGGCAAATCCCGGGTTCGCCGAGTTCATGGCCTTGATCAGATTTGCTTCCGGCACGCGCCATGCTTTGGCCATCTGTGCACGATGTTTGTCGTTCTCCAGCGGCTGGTTGAACGGCAGGCGCCCGGTCAGGCCGCCTGTCAGCCGTTCGCCCATGGCGTTCGGCTGGCCGGTCATCGAGAACGGGCCGCAGCCCGGCTTGGCAAGGTCGCCGGTCATGGTCAGCAGGTTGATGATGGAAATCACGTTATGCTGCCCGTGAATATGCTGGTTGTATCCGATGCCCCACATGATGATCACCCCGCCGTGGCCGTTCGGGCCGCGGCGCTGCCGCTTGCGCACGGCATCGGCATACATGCCTGCAACGCGGCGGATCAATGCCGGCGTGATCTCTGCATTACCCATGCGATCCTGCACCTGTTCCGGGCTATAGTTCTTCAAACAGGCATCGGTGTATTCCTCCCAGCCGGTGGTGTGCTTCTTCATGAAGTCCCAGTCGATGCAATCGGGATGATCGGTCAGCAGCACATGCGCCAGCGAATTCAGAAAGCTGATGTCGCCGTTGAGGATGGGAACATGCACGGTATTTTTCGGATTGATGTCTGCGTAACCCTTGACGGTGCCGGTCGCGCGCGGATCAACCACCACCGTGGGGATGTCGTTCTTCTTCTTGTGGTCGGCGATGCGCCAGAAGACGATGGGATGTGCCTCGCGTGCATTGTGCCCGAAATGCATGACCATATCGGCCAGTTCCAGATCTTCATAGCAGAGCGGCGGCGTATCCGAACCGAGTGTTGCAAAGTACCCGGTGACTGCCGAGGTCATGCACATGCGTGCATTGGCTTCGATGGTGTTGGATGACAGCACGCCCTTCATCAGCAGATTCTCGAGGTATTGCCCTTCCAGCGTGAGCTGGCCGGAACCGTACAGCGCAATGGAATTCCCGCCATATTTTTTATGAAAGTGGGCGATTCTGTGTGCCACCATTTCTCCAGCATCATGGTAGGGCACACGCACAAAATGCTCTTCATCGAAAGAACCCTTGGTCTTGCTGACGTAGTCCATATCGCCATGCCCCGGCTTCTTCCACTCGGCCCAGACATCCTTGCGCACATAGGGATCACCTTCCATGCGGTCCACATAGATCGGCTCGGCGGCTGTCAAACCCTTGATGCACTGCAAGCCCATGTTCGTTGGGTGATCCTTATCGGGGCGCATGGAGACGATCTTGCCATTCTCCACCTGAATGACCGTGCCGCACCCCACGCCGCAATAAGGGCACGCAGCCAGTGCAGTGGTGCGTGTGGCCGATTTTTCCGCGCTCATTGCTTCTGCATGCAGTTCAGGGTTCGCCATGCTGAGCAGGCTCGATCCGGCAACAGCGCTGGTAATGAAACCACTGGTCTTCAAGAAATCGCGTCGTGTAACTTTCATCCGCTTCATAGTAGTGTCTCCGAAGTTAGTTGATTATTTGGCAGGTGCGGTGCGCAGATAGGTGACGATGTCCTCAATCTCCTGACTGGTGAGATTGGCCATTCCCTCAGGTCCGACAAATCCCTTCATCATCGTGTTCCCCCGTCCCTCTTTGATGGTGGTGCGGATATAACCATCCGTCGCATGTTTCAGGAAGCCCGGAGTGCCAACAGCCGGGCCGCTGCCCCCCGCATCAAAACCAATGCCGTGAGGGCCGTGGCAGGTGGAACATACCTCCTGGAACATCACGGCCCCCTTCTTGGCATCGCCACGGGCAGCCGGCTGCTTCGCCACCTCTTCGGCGCGGCTACCCGACACCGGACTCAGGCTCTGCAGATAGGAAACAATCGCGCGGATTTTCTCGTCACCCAAGGCTCCCTGGGGCCCCATGCCTGTGCCCTCTACGCCGTTCTTGATGGTATCTGCCAGAAAATCCGCAGAAACAATGGAGAGAAATTCATTATTGGAGAGTGAGGGAGCAAAGCCCACCTTGCCGACGGCACCCGCCTGATGACAACCGATACAGTATTGCTCGTACAACGCCTTGCCTTTCTTGACGCCCAGATCTTGTGCACCAGCCTGTGAAACAAAAATCGCAAAGACCAGTGCTATCAGCACCCGAAGTTTCGCATTCATCTACAGCCCCCTCTAAAGATGTAATTTCAATGGTATCGGCCGCCAGTTGTGGACAGCCCCCTCTCGTAGCGCTCCAACTGCTCACCCATTCGATGATGTATGGATCGTGCGAAAATATTGCATTTCACATGCTGCTTAACGCTTAATATTCGTCAGGCGGAAAATCCACTCTTCGATTGATACACGTCAGCGGGGACAGATGCTAAAACAGCAATAAGGAAAAACAAATCGGGGAACTTCCTAATTTAATCTAGGGGTTTCCCCTATTTTGAAGATTTGATGATCTACCTCAAAAAAATCCTCCGTCACGCGAACATCCCTTACAATTCTGTGAGAGCATTTGAAATGATCGCCGTTATTTTTGGTTGCACTTAATCAAGGCCGCACTTACTAAAGACTGAAGCCTGCGTACTAGAAAATTAAGGTTGATTTCATTCATGACAGAAAAAATTAATTTCATTGCAAGCCAGCGCAATCACAGCCCGGCTCCGACAATTCCCGCAGTAATTGAAGCGCCGACCGGATTTGTCGCTGACACACTTGCGCGCCCATTGCAGGACCTGCGCATCTCGCTCACGGACCGCTGCAATTTCCGTTGCGTGTACTGCATGCCTGAAGAATCCTTTGGCAAGGATCATGTTTTTCTGCCGCGCAAATCCCTGCTCACTTTTGAAGAAATCACCCGCATCGCAAAAATTTTTGTCGCGCATGGCGTACAAAAAATCCGTTTGACCGGCGGTGAACCCCTGTTGCGCAAGCACGTCGAAAATTTGATCCAGATGCTTGCACAACTTAAAACGCCCGGTGGCCGCGACATTGAACTGACGCTGACCACGAACGGTTCGTTGCTGGCCAAAAAAGCACAGGCCCTGAAAAATGCGGGATTGGCACGCGTAACGGTCTCGCTCGATTCCCTGGATGATGACACGTTCAAGCGCATGAACGGCGTGGACTTCCCCGTATCGGATGTACTGCATGGGCTGGACGCCGCTCATGCGGCCGGACTCGGCCCGATCAAGGTAAACATGGTGGTCAAGGGCGGCATGAACGACCAGGAAATCGTACCGATGGCACGCCACTTCAAGGACACGCCTTTCATCCTGCGTTTTATCGAATTCATGGATGCAGGAAGTTCCAATGACTGGAAAATGGATGAGGTTGTTCCCTCTGCCGAAGTGGTGCGGCGCATTGCCGCGGAGATGCCGCTGGAAAGAATCGCGTCGACCCTTAAAAGCGAAACCGCGGAACGTTGGCGCTATCAGGATGGCAGCGGCGAAATCGGCGTCATATCCAGCGTCACAAAATCCTTTTGCCACGAATGTGTGCGCGCCAGACTATCGACTGAAGGCATGCTCTATACCTGCCTTTTCGCATCGGGCGGACATGACCTGCGCACACTGATACGCAATGGCAACACGGACGAGGAAATCGCTTCAGTGGTGGCGCAAATATGGCGGGCGCGCGCAGATCGCTATTCCGAACTGCGGAGTTCGTTCATGAACGGCGCGGAGCAACCACAAAAGAAAATTGAAATGTCTTATATCGGAGGCTGACTTGATACAACCTCCCGCTGCATTGATTTGCCACATTGACAGCAAAATACGGCCAAGGACGCTTAATTGATGGAATCAAACTTGTTGTCCACCCTTGAAGCCATGGGGGACTATGACCCCAATTCGATGCCGGTGGAACAGGCTCGCCAGCTCATTCAACAGTTTCTGACTGCACTCACTGACCAGGAATCAGTCAGTCTGCGCAACGCATTGCAGCGCACGCTGGCGGCAGATGTGTTGTCGCCTATGAACGTGCCTCCTCATGATTACTCGGCAATGGATGGCTATGCGCTGCGCGCTGCCGACCTGGAAGCAGTCCCATGCAAGCTGAAGGTGATCGGCAGCGCATACGCCGGACGCCCTTTTTCGGGACGCGTATCGGCTGGCGAGTGCGTGCGCATCATGACCGGATCACTCATTCCTGATGATTGCGATTGCGTGGTCATGCAGGAGAAGGTCAAGGTTGATGGAGCCATGATCGCCATAGCCGATGCCTACCGCCGGGGAGAGAACATCCGCCACACCGGGGAGGATATCGCACAGGGCGCAACTGTGCTGACCCGCGGGCAGGTCATACGCCCCGCCGAGATGGGCCTGCTGGCATCGCTGGGATTCAGCGAAGTCAGGGTTTACCGCAAATTGAAGGTTGCACTGTTTTCAACGGGTGATGAATTGCGGCAACCGGGCTCACCCTTGGCTGCCGGCCAGATTTACGACAGCAATCGCTACACACTGCTGGGCATGCTGGGCGAGCTGGGCGCGGAAGTCATCGACATGGGCAGCATCCGCGACGACAAGGACACGCTCAAGGCAGCCTTCCAGCAGGCAGCCGCCCAGGCAGATGTCATCATCACCAGCGGCGGCGTTTCCGTGGGAGAAGCGGATTACATCAAGCAACTGCTGCAGGAAATCGGCGAGGTCGTATTCTGGAAAATTGCGATGAAGCCGGGCAGGCCGCTTGCATATGGCAAGATCGGATCCTGTCATTTCTTCGGGCTGCCCGGCAATCCGGTTGCAGTGATGGTCACCTTCCAGCAGTTCGTGCGCGATGCATTGCGCGTGTTGATGGGGCAACATATCAAACCGGCTATGGAACTTCAGGCTGTCTGCACCCATCCTATCCGCAAGATTCCCGGACGCACCGAATTTCAACGGGGCATTCTCAGTCAGGATGAAAACAACAGATGGGTCGTGCGCACCACTGGCGAGCAAGGTTCCGGCATCCTCAGCTCAATGAGCAAGGCAAACTGTTTTATAGTACTGCCGGTATCGCAAGGAAATGTTGAAGCGGGAAACGCTGTGCGGGTTCAGCCATTCTAGTTTTCTGCTTTCAACCTGGCAGGTGAACGAAGGGTGTGTTAAAGAATGCGTTCATCCCCGTGTCGCAAATCACGCCGCGACACAGTTTTTGATGTGTTTCAATTTTCAGGAGAAATAAAATGGGCTCATTAAGCATCTGGCACTGGGTAATTGTGCTGTTGGTCGTCGTCCTGATATTTGGCACCAAGAAGCTGCGTAACATGGGCAGCGACCTGGGCGGAGCGGTGAAGGGTTTCAAGGAAAGCATGAAGAGCGAGGAAGAAGCTCCCAAGCAGGCACCGCAGGCTGGCACCACCATAGAAGGCGAAGTCACGAGCAAGACGCACGCCAAGGCTTGATCCGGCGCATGCCGATATGTTCGGAATAGATTTTTCGGAACTGGTGGTAATCCTTGTGATTGCCCTGATCGTCGTCGGCCCGGAGCGCCTGCCCAAAGTGGCGCGCACCCTCGGCCACCTGTGGGGGCGTGCGCAACGCTATATCAATGGCGTCAAAGCCGACATATCGCGTGATATGGCAATCGAGGAAATTCACAAATTGCGCGAACGGGTGCAGCAGGAAGCGGATGGCGTCGAACAGGCAATGAGCCATGCCGCCCGAAACATCAACCAGCAGACACAACAACTTCATGGTTCCGTGATGCATCCAGACCAGATGGCCACTCCGCAGATACCGCGCAAATCAAAACCCACCCCTGAACAGATCCCCATTGATTAATGTGCACCCGATGAGCACCAGCGAAAATCCGGCATCTGTGCAGCACCCCATAACCACTGTCATTCTGGCGGGCGGCCTGGGCACCCGCATAGGCGGCGCGAAGGGACTGCAACCCTTGCACGGCCGTGCGTTGATTGACTGGGTATTGGACATCGTCAGCAAGCAGAGCGATGAAGTATTGATCAATGTGAACGGTGCACACGACGCCTATGTGCGCTTTGGCCATCGCATCATTGCCGATCGGACACCCGGTTGGGCAGGGCCGCTCGCCGGCTTGCAGTCAGCCATGCACTATGCGCGTCATGACTGGATTGCATGCGTTCCATGTGATACGCCATATCTGCCGGATGACCTGCTGGTGCGGTTATTTGCGGCCGTCCAAACAGGTGCCACCGACGCTGCTGCGGCCGTCGCAGCGGGACGGCGCCAGCCCGCCATCGCGCTGTATCACAGGCGCGTACTGCCCGGCCTCGATGCCTACCTGGGTTCAGGCGGGCGCAAGGTAACAGACTGGCAGAACACCCTGCGCCTGAGCGAAGTCTTATTTGATAATGCCCACGCATTCGCCAACATCAATTCGCAGGACGAGTTGACCCAGGCCAACCGAATGACGGCGGATAACCTCGCCAGCATGACCTGTTCGGCTGGTGCGCCAATAGCCGCCAAAGGAAAATGATGATGGAAGCCAATCTGACTCTGCCGGGCGTAACATTTTTACCGATCGCCATCCTTTACTCAATGACCGGGCATGGCGGGGTGTCATATCGCGTTCATGGCCAATTGGCAGGTTCGATATTCCATGTCTGGTAAAAAAATAATCGGGTTTGCAGGCTACTCCGGCAGCGGCAAAACCACGCTGCTCGAAAAAGTTATTCCGCTATTGACTGGGCAAGGTTTGCGGGTTGCCGTCATCAAGCATGCCCACCATAATTTCGACATCGATAAGCCGGGCAAAGACTCTTATCGCCATCGCCAGGCCGGCGCTGGTGAGGTGATGATCATCAATGCGCAGCGCTGGGCGCTGATGCACGAGCTGCGCGACGAAACCGAACCCAGTCTGGACGAGCTCTGCGCGAAGTTTTCCCCCTGCGATCTGATCCTCGCGGAAGGCTACAAGCATGCCGCCATACCAAAACTGGAAGTGCATCGCACTGAAACCGGCCAGCAGAGCCTGTACCCGTCCGACTCGCGCATCATTGCCGTCGTCACGGATAGCAAAGAAACCCTCCCGCTACCCGTGCTCGACATCAACAAACCGGAGGATGTGGCTGCGTTTATCCTGAATTATTTTTCCATTGCCCCAAACGGCCATGGCAAAAATGTCGCCCCTGATAATAAAATCCGCCATGCCCGTTCCCCTCTCCCCAGCCCTCTCCCGCAAGCGGGAGAGGGGGATGAGGACTCGCTGCGCGAATCTAACGTTAATCCCTGAGACCGAAACAATCATGAAAATTGAACTCGTATATTTTGGCCGACCGAGAGAGCATCTGAAGATTTCCAACGAAACTGCGGATGTTCCGGAAGGATTAGCCACGCTTGCCGAACTGCTGGCCTGGCTGCGTTCACGCGGAGACGTATGGGCACAGGAACTGTCGGACAGCCGCGTGCGCTGTGCGATCAATCAGGAGTTTTCCGGATTGACTGCCCGCATCAGCGAACACGACGAGATTGCCATCTTTTCGCCCATTTCCGGGGGATGAAATGAGCATTTCGATCCAGGAAAAAGATTTCGATGTTGCCGCCGAACTGGCTGCGTTGCGCGGCAGCAGCTCGAAGATAGGCGCCCTGGTCAGCTTTGTCGGACTGGTGCGCGATTTCAGCAAGGATGTCCAAATAGAAAACATTTTTCTCGAGCACTATCCCGGCATGACCGAAAAGGCGCTCGGTAAAATCATTGAGGAAGCGACCGCACGCTGGAATCTGCTCGGCACACGCGTCATTCATCGCATCGGACCGCTCCTGCCCAATGACCAGATCGTGCTCGTTGCCACGGCCGCCCAGCACCGCGGCGAGGCATTCGCTGCGTGCGAGTTCATCATCGACTACCTAAAAACTGCGGCTCCGTTCTGGAAAAGAGAACAGACCGGGCATGGCGCACAATGGCTGGAAACGCGCGATTCAGACGTGCAGCGCATGCAACACTGGCACCCTACTGGAGAATCCAAATGACAAACACCATGACCCACTTCGACCAGAATGGACAGGCGCACATGGTGGATGTCGCCGACAAAAACGAGACAAAACGTATCGCAATCGCCTCCGGCAGCATCAAGATGAACGCCAGCACGCTGGCATTGATTGCTTCCGGCACGGCCAGCAAGGGCGACGTGCTGGGTGTGGCGCGCATCGCCGCAATACAGGGAAGCAAGCGTACCTCGGAGCTGATTCCCTTGTGTCACCCGTTGTATCTCACCCATGTTGCGGTCGAGTTCCGCCTGGATCAGCAAGGCAACTCGGTAGAGTGCACGGCCACGACGGAAACGCTCGGGCGCACCGGCGTCGAAATGGAAGCGCTGACCGCAGTCAGCGTCGCGCTGCTGACCATCTATGACATGTGCAAGGCCGTCGACCGCGGCATGGAAATCACCCGGATTCGTTTGCTGGAAAAACAGGGCGGGCGCTCGGGCCATTGGCAGGCAGCATAGTTGCCTTGCCACCTCATTGAGCACATGCAAACGGGCTGATTGAAACCTTAACGCTGCGGCGTAGGTGAGTTCTTATTCAGCGGCGACAACATGGTGATGGCATAGTGTGCAAGCTGGTTGCCGGTATCCAGGTTGAGCTTTTTCTTGATGTTGGCACGGTGTGATTCGATGGTCTTGACGCTGCGCGCAAGCTTTGCGGCAATTTCACTGGTGCTCAATCCCATGCCGATCAGGTTGAATACTTCAAACTCACAGGAGGTCAGACAACATATCGAGGGATTTTCCGCATGCCCATCCGCATGTTCATGCACCATTTTCTTGAGCATCTGCAGGCGCATCTGGTCGCTGATATACAGCTCCCCGTGCAGGATTTGCCGTATCGCATACAGCACAGTATCCATTGCCACCTGCTTCATCACATAGCCGCTCGCACCGGCCCGCAATACCGTCTCGGCATACGCAGTTTCATCGTGCATGGACATCACCAGAATGCGCAAGCCGGGAAATTCGCAGTGCAGGCTCCTGATTAAGTCCAGCCCGGAAGCGCCGCCCAAAGAAAGATCCACAATCGCCAGATCATGCGGGCAGGCCCGGTTTGCAACCAATGCCTGCTGCGCGTCGCTCACCTCACAGCAGACGCGCATTTCCGGCTCCATATTGATCAGCATGGCGACACCCTGCCTGACCAGCGCATGGTCATCAACAAGAAGTATTCTCGCTTTCTGCTGCTCGCTAAATTGCATGGAAGTTGCCTAATTCTTCAGGGTAAGATTGCACCTAACGCAATACCGATTGCACCTAACGCGGTACCGCCAGCGGCACGCAATTCTACTCCAAATTGCTCCCGTGAATATAATGGACAATCAATAAGTCCAAATTAACATCCGGTAAGGATTACAATGAATTATCCAAGCGAATGGCCGCTGTCTCCCCGACCTGAACAGACTCACGCACAATCCGGGAATATTGCAGAAGATTTCTGATGCCCCACCAACCCTCGCTACTCTCACACCAGTCGCGCCTCACCTACCTGCTCCCTTGGCTGGCACTAGTCGTCTTTCTTACGATTACTCATCTGTTGTGGAAAAACGAACAGCAAATTGTCGTGAAAGAGCTGCAAACCGCATTTGATTTCCGCGTGCGCGATGCGCAATACCGCATCGAACAGCGCATAAAAATCTACGAGCAGGTGCTGCATGGAGCAGAAGGGTTGTTCAATCATGCCAGCGCTGTGGAACGCGACGAATTCCGCCATTATGTCGACATGCTGCATCTGTCAGAGAACTACCCCGGAATTCAGGGCTTGGGCTTTGCGCAGATCGTACCGAAGGCGGAAAAAAGCCGGCACGTTGCCGCCATCCGCAGTCAGGGCTTCCCCGAATACACCATCACGCCCGAAGGCGAGCGCAAAATCTACACCCCCATCATCTATGTCGAGCCGTATAACGAGATCACTCAGAGCACACTTGGCTATGACATGTATTCCGACCGGGAGCAGCCACTCAGCGGAGACTTCCGGGTAGGGATGCGCCGCGCCGCGATGGAAAAAGCGCGCGATTTCGACAGTGCCGTCATCTCCGACATGGCATGGCTGAAACAGGCATCCGCAAACGATGTGCAGGCCGGTATCCTGATGTACGCACCCGTCTATAAATATGGCATGCCGCACAACACGCTCGCCGAGCGTCGTGCCAACATCGCCGGATGGGTCTATGCGCCGCTTCGCGTGAGCGACCTGATGGCCGATATCCTCGGTGAGCACGCCACTGAAGTCGACATCGAAATCTACAACGGCAAGGAAGTGGTGGGGGAACACATGATGTACGATTCCGACAACATTCCGCGTGCCCACCTCCTGACCAAAGATGCGCGCTTCCAGGCAACAACGCATCTCGATTTTACGGGTCAGCACTGGACCATGGTGGTTCACTCGCTCCCCAACTTTGACGCGCTCGAGGATGATGAAAAGCCGAAACTCGTCGCCATAGGCGGCATTGGCATCAGCATCCTGCTTGCGCTGCTTACCTGGCTGTATTTATACGATCGCGAACGCACCCATAATCTGTTGCGCCAGAACCGCTACCTGAGCATGCGCATGTTCGCCATTCTGGAAGAAGAGCGCCGCAATCTTGCCCTCGAATTGCATGACGAGATTGGCCAGTGGCTTACCGCGATACAGTTTCAAGCCAAGACCATGTCGAAGATTGCCGGAAGCGCCTCACCACTGCATACCAGCATCGGCATCATCAATGAAAGCGCCAGCGAAATGCATGAGGCACTGCACAAAATCGTGCATAACTTGCGTCCCAGCAGACTGGATGCGCTTGGGCTGGTAGACAGCCTGAATAAATTGGTGAGCGAGTGGTGCCACAACCACTACGGCATGGTGAAATGCGAATTCGTGCCGGAAGGAGAACTTGGTGACCTGAGCGACAATCTGAATATCACGCTATACCGCATTGTTCAGGAGTCCCTGAACAATGCCGCCAAACATGCACACGCCAGCCAGATTTTGGTAAAACTGCGCCGCGTGCCAGATTCATCCTCCGGCGCCGATAGCGTAGTACTGAGCGTGGAAGATAACGGCGTGGGCTTTGATCCCAACCAGCCATCCGAAGGAGTCGGCCTGCTTGGAATGCGGGAACGGGTGGTTGCATCGGAGGGAAAATTTGACTTGTACAGCGAGCCGGGGGAAGGCGTACGGATTAACTGCGAGTTGCCCGTTAGGACAGACGACAAAAAAAGCAGTTGAGATTTCCCCGCTTAACTCGCCGAAAACCACGCACGTGCAGCTCGCACGCAAGCGGCAAAGTTATTTCTGCCGCTGCGCCGACTTGGGACGGAACGCCGTAATCACATCCGGATTCGTCTCGACGTATGGCCCACCGATCAAATCTATGCAGTAAGGAACGGCAGCAAATACGCCATCGAGCGTCTCCTTGATTGCCTTCGGTTGCCCCGGCAAATTCAGAATCAGACACTGACCACGCACCACGCCAACCTGGCGCGACAGAATCGCTGTAGGAACATAGCGCAGGCTGACTGTGCGCATCTGTTCACCAAAACCCGGCAGCACCTTATGCGCCACAGCCAGCGTGGCCTCGGGAGTGACGTCACGTAACGCCGGCCCTGTTCCGCCGGTGGTCAACACCAGGTGGCATTTCTCCCGGTCAACCAGTTCGATCAGCGTCGCCTCGATCAGCGGCTGCTCATCCGGGATCAGCCGAGTCACGGATTCCCACGGGCTTGCGAGCGCGTGCTGGAACCAATCCTGCAATGCCGGCAAGCCCGCATCCTGGTAGACCCCGCTGCTGGCACGATCGCTGATTGAAACAAGGCCGATTTTTAATGTATGTGTCATGGAATAATCACGCAGAGGTAGCGAACCTGTTGAAGTTGAAATAGCATAAACTAAATTCAGCACGCATTCACATTGTTGAGATCGGCGATTTGTTCGCACGCTCAATTTTCAAGGTACAGGAGAACCCGTAGTGCAAAGATTGAAAGGTGCGTCAGGAGCAGGAATCCCGTCGCTTGAGGCACGGCATCAGGTGTCCGGATTGAATACCCGATTCAACGGGGATCAATTGGCGTTTGCGGATTACGTCGCACGCACCCGCGACATGATTGCCAAAGCACACGCCAGGGCGGGTGCTGCCAATCTGGAAAAAATAGTTGAAGGCAATGCACCGTTCGAGCTGAAGCCGGCAGCCGGTTATCCGGCTGGGCAAAAAAAAACCTATCGGCGCGGCGTGCTGCTCACCCATGGCCTGACCGACTCCCCCTACTTCATGCGTCATCTCGCAGAGATATTCCAGGAGGACGGTTTTCGTGTCATGGCCGTGTTGCTGCCGGGGCACGGTACCCAGCCCGGAGACTTGCTCGAAGTCAGCTGGCAGGAGTGGGCCAAGGCCGTCGCCTATGGCACCGACAGGCTTGCGGAAGAAGTTGATGAAATCTATCTGGCGGGATTCTCCGCCGGCGGTGCGCTGAGTGTTTATCACAGCCTGCATGACACTCGTGTGCGCGGCCTGTTCCTGTTTTCTCCTGCGTTCAGCATCACCGCGCGTGCGGCCTGGGCCAACATGCACAAGCTGTATAGCTGGCTGATCCCCGCGGCGAAGTGGGTAGGCATCAGGCCGGACAAAAGCCTGTACAAATATGAATCACTCCCGAAGAACGCCGCTGCCCAGATGCACGCGCTGACCAAGACACTCCATTCCCGCTTGCAGGGCCATGAAGTCAGTATTCCGGTATTTGCCGCAGCCAGCCAGGATGACACCACCGCCAATACCCCCGCAACGCTGGAATTCATGGCGCATGCGCGCCATCCCTCCAGCAGACTGGTGCTTTACACCACCGACACGGAAAACTTTCCGCCCGGTATTCCGGTGGAAAAATTGGAGCTGGTGAATAGCGTATTGCCCGAACAGAACATATTGAGTTCCGCGCATACGGCCGTCGTGTTGCCGCCCGACGACCCCCACTACGGGGCAGCGGGAGATTATTCCAATGCCATCCATTACTACCCCGATGATATGGAAAAGTATGACGCCTGCCACAACAATTCAGAGGAAGTATTTCATGGGGAAATAACCGAGGAAAACCTGAAAGCCGGCACCTTGCGGCGTCTGATGTACAACCCGAATTTTGCGGCGCTCAAGGTTTCCATGAAGCGCTTCATCGACGGCCTGCCGTGATTGCACCATCAAACTTAAAGGCTCGAATGGAGGGCAACCGCCCTTCCACCGCCAGATGAGTGAAAAACGCCTCAACGTTTTGCGCTCCCAAATCCGTGGGATGATCCTTGCCGTGAAAGAGAATATAGCGTTTAATCCAGTCCACATAAGACTTCCCGGTGCGGATGCTGCAGTGCCTCAGGCGGATTTTTCCGCGCACCTGATCAAGCAACTTTGGCGGCGAAAACGTTTTACCCATCGCTTTGACCCAATGTTTTGCATCAAATGGGAGGCCACTTTACGTTAGAAATCATTATGACCGAGCAGCTTGTGCTTACACTTGTCGCCGCATCAGTCGGTTTCGTTTCTGCTGTGCTCTTTTGCATTGGCGGCATCCTACACACATCAAATAAAATTTTGCTTCAATCAACCCCGTATTGGGATTTCAGCGCACCCGTGGCATCTTCATTAGCCGCTCAGAGGGCACAATACGCAATTGGTGCGCTGCTTCTCTTAATCGCATTTCTTCTTCAAGTTGCGGCAGCCCTAGCGTCCTCAACCAATCCCGCAAACCTGCCTCGGTATCTTCATACCTGGCCTGCCATCGTTTTTGCTGTTCTTGTTCCCATTGGTCTAGTTGCTGGCGGGTTCTCCGCGCTTCTCTATAAAACCACCATGCGGAAAGTCTTGCGCCTAGAAGAAGAGCGAAGACAAAAAGAAGAAGCAGATTTAAAGAGTCGAGGTAGTAACTCATGATTTCTAACCCTACAGTCCATCCAGCGCGAAGCACAGCCGGTTACTTCCATGTTGGGCATCTCTATTCCGCATCTACACTTCCATCCCCAAATAGCATTCACTATGAACCCTGAAACAATTTTGTTGACGCCTCGATCAATGGTGTTCTGGCGACATATTATCGGAATCGCCATCATCCTTTTGATACAGCATCCTCGCCTGTATGGAAATGGAATGATGTTTCTTGGGCTTTGGTCTGGCACCGTCGCAATTGCATTTATTGGCGCAGGTCTTATAGTCGGCCTTGGGTGTCTATTTCTTACCACTAAAACAAAAGGAAAGGCATGGCGTATCTTTGTAGTTATTGCTTGGTGCTTTGCTATTCTTCAACTTTTTGGAGAGTGGGCCTTACCAACCATCGTAAGTAATATTGCCACTACATCACCTAAAGTATTACCAACCGCATCTAGCCAGCAAGCACCTGCAAGTGCAATAGCTTCCCATGAGATACCACGGGCAGGCTTCAACTATGACGCTGACGGGAACCCGCTCATTAATTTTGATGTTGACGGCGCTTTGAAAGCTGGGCATTCAAAAAGCGAAATTGCAGAATATTTATGCAACAAGCGAAATCTAGACATAGCTGTGATCCGTGGTCGCGGATACACTGATGATGAAATCATTGCGAAGCTCGTAGGTTGGGCTGACGCAGGAAGCCCAACACAACACTGACGGAGGCAAACCAATGTGCTATCGGCGATCAGATGCAACCCGCGTAAGGCGCATTGGTAGGGCGTCAATAAGCGAAGCGCATTGCGCCGAATGATTGAGCTCTCTTTCTCTTCTCCCAAAAACAAAAAGCCGCACGCCCCCGAAAACCCGCCGTGCGGATTCATGGTCGGCATCAGATTCGTTTTACAGCCCCATCAATGCTGAAATCTTTGCGCGTATTTCATCCAGTTCTTCTGATGATGCTTTTCCCTTCGGTGTAGCCTTGCGTGCTTTCCAGTCGAGATTCTTCACCTGATCAGACAGCACTGCCCCGCTCACCCCTTTGGCGTGGATGATGACCTCGAACGGATATCCTTTGATTTGCGTGGTCATCGGGCAGCACAGCATGGTGCCGGTTTTGCTGTTATAAGCTGCGGGACTGAGCACCAGCGCGGGACGGTGGCCTGCTTGTTCATGCCCGGCCTGCGGCGAGAATTCCAGCCAGACGATGTCGCCCGTATCCGGCACAAAGCGGGGTGCCATTACCAGACTTCCTTGCCGACAGGCGCACCTGTATCGACAGGTTTGTGCAGGTTGTTGCCGGTGATGCCGCTGAGCAGTTCATCCAGTTTGAACGACTTGCGACGTACAGGCTCGATGACAATACGCCCCTGCTCTTCGCGCACGTCAACGGGCTGATCCAGGTCGACATGGGCCGCCGCCATGATGGCTGCCGGGATGCGTACAGCGGCACTGTTGCCCCATTTCTTGACAATGACTTCCATGATGTAGCCTCCTTTGATGCTATTTTTCGTAGTTTAGACAGCCGCCCGATATGTGTCAACATTGTTGATACGCGGCACATTGTTTATACGAGTTGCATCATGGAGTCCGGCTCTGAGTGCAAGGGGAACAGGAGCCCGTTACGCGAGTTTCACGAAACAATCCCCGGCAGAGCCGGGAGCCTTCATTGTGAACCCCTCAAAGGGGCCAATAAAACCGTGAGCCGCCTAAAGGCGGCGGGC
>JAUQWW010000080.1 GCA_030834965.1 Gallionellaceae bacterium
GATGTGCTGAATGCGCAACAGCAGCTTTATTCCACCCGGCGCGACTTGTACCAGGCGGAATACAACTACCTGATCAGCCAACTGCGGCTGAAGGCCGCCGCCGGAACCTTAGTCGAAGATGATCTGGCGCTGGTTAATCGGGCGCTTTATTAGGGCCTATTGGGTTCGCAACTCTCTTGCTGTTCAGACGGTGTGCTCAAACGTTGGGGCAGAATCCGCAGGCTTTCCCTTGCTTCTTTTCAAATCGCTCATCTAAGCGAACCGTTTCTAGGGCTGAGCCTAATCACCCAACGGATATTTCTGTCTTGTATTGATGTCATTCTGCCGTTTGTCACATTCTTCGGCTTTGACCTATACTTCACCTATGCAACCCTTGCAGGATAAGATTATGAAGCCATGCTACTTGTTTGTATTGCTGTATGCGGTCAATATTGGTTGGGTACAGGCTGAGATTTACAAACATGTCGATGCCGAAGGGCATGTGACCTATTCCAGCACGCCAATGAAAGGCGCGAAAAAACTTGATCTGGAGCCTCTGCCTACATTGCAGCCACCAGCGCGCACGCGTAGTGAGGCCAGCCCGTCCAGCTTCCCCAAGGTGGATAACACTACCCAGAGAAGCCGTGACGATGCGCGCCGCAAGATACTTGCAGACGAATTGGCTACAGAAGAAAGGCTCCTTGAGGAGGCCAGGAAGAACCTGCAGGAAGGAGGGCAAACTCCTGAAGTATACAAAGGCAAGGATGGCAAAACCTACCGCAATGTAGCCAAATTTGAGGAAAAGATGAAAACGTTGCAGGAGCAGGTGACGTTGCACGAGAAGAACATCGAATCGCTCAAATCCGAACTGTCCAATCTCAAGTAATTGCCCCAAGTCTGGAAAGTTTCCCTCTTATTAAGAAACGAATATGCCAGACAACTTCCTCCCCACGCTGGAGCATCTTGCTACGGCAGTAATCCTGCTGGATGGGCAATCACGCATCGCTTACCTCAACCCGGCAGCAGAAAACCTGTTTGCGCTGAGCAGCAAGAATTTGATCGGGCATCCGGTGCTGCATGCATTTACGCACACCGAACAACTTGCCGCTGCAATGCAGCACGCGCTGAGCAACAATGCAAGTTATATAGAGCATGACCTCACGCTGGGTACGCATGCTCACGGCCGGCTGCATCTGCGCTGTGCTGCTACGCCACTGCAATCGGATAAACATTATCTGCTGCTCGAATTCCACCCCATGGATCGCCCGCTGAAACTGGCGCGTGAAGAACAGATGCTGGGTCAAACCGAGGCCAACCGCTTGCTGCTGCGCAATCTGGCACACGAAATCAAGAATCCCCTTGGTGGTATCCGCGGTGCGGCACAATTACTGGAGCGGGAATTGAAAAAGCCTGGCCTGCGCGAATATACCCAAGTGGTGATTCAGGAGGCCGATCGCCTGCGCTCGCTGACGGAAAAGCTGCTTACGCCACAACATGTGCCGCATTTTAGCGCACTCAATATCCATGAGGTGCTGGAACGGGTGCGCAGTGTTGCTCTGGCCGAAATGCCGGCAGGATTAACCATTCAACGCGACTACGATACCAGCCTGCCGCCACTGATGGGAGACAAAGAGCAGTTGATTCAGGTCATGCTCAATATCGTGCGCAATGCTGCACAGGCAATGGCCGGCCAAGGCATCATTGTGATGCGCACACGCATCGCCCGCCAGGTCACGCTGAAAAAAAAGCGCCACCGCCTGGCTATTATGGTACAAATCATAGACAACGGCCCGGGCGTGCCTGCACACTTGCATGACAAGATTTTTTACCCGCTGGTATCAGGTCGTCCGGATGGCCACGGCCTTGGATTGACTCTGGCGCAGGATTTCATCAGTCAGCACCAGGGCAGTATTGAATTCGATAGTGAACCGGGGCGCACCTGCTTTACCATGTTGTTCCCACTACAATGACTGGCAACGCACGATGAAACCTGTATGGATTATTGATGATGACCGCTCCATCCGCTGGGTGCTGGAAAAAGCACTGGCGCGTGAGAATATCGAATTCAAGAGCTTTGCTTCCGCCGACGAGGCATTACAAGCAATCGCAAAAGATACGCCGCAAGTGGTTATCAGTGACATTCGTATGCCCGGCCGTTCCGGGCTCGAGCTGCTGCAAACCCTGCGCGAGCGCCATCCGTCTTTGCCGATCATCATCATGACAGCCTACTCAGATCTGGAAAGTGCCGTTTCAGCCTTTCAGGGGGGTGCCTTTGAGTATCTGTCCAAGCCCTTCGATATCAGTCATGCGGTTGAACTGATCCGCCGCGCGCTGGAGCAAAGCCAGCGCAAGAACGCTTCTGTCGATGACGCACTCGCCACACCGGATATCCTGGGGCACGCACCGGCTATGCAGGAGGTGTTTCGTGCCATCGGCAGGCTTGCGCAATCACATGCCACCGTATTGATCAATGGCGAATCCGGCGCGGGCAAGGAGCTGGTAGCACGTGCGTTGCACCGTCACAGCCCACGCGCGGACAGGGTTTTCGTCGCCATCAACACCGCTGCCATCCCCAAGGACTTGCTGGAATCCGAGCTGTTTGGCCATGAACGCGGCGCCTTCACCGGCGCAACTGCGACGCGCCACGGACGTTTTGAACAGGCCGAGGGGGGTACGCTGTTCCTTGATGAAATCGGTGACATGCCGGCCGAGTTGCAAACCCGGTTGCTGCGCGTGCTGTCCGATGGAAATTTCTATCGCGTTGGCGGACACCAGCCAATCAAGACCAATGTGCGCATCATTGCCGCTACCCATCAGAATCTCGATGAGCGCGTGAAACTGGGCCTGTTCCGTGAGGATCTGTTCCATCGTCTCAATGTAATTCGGCTACGCCTCCCGCCGTTGCGCGAACGACGCGAGGACATACCGTTGCTGGCTAAATACTTCCTGCAAAAGAATGCGCGCGAACTCGGTGTGGAACAAAAGTCACTCAGCGAGGCAGCCATTCAGTACCTGATGGCACAAGATTACCCCGGTAACGTGCGGCAACTCGAAAATCTGTGCCACTGGCTGACCGTCATGACGCCCTCGCAAGTCATTGAAATCGCGGATCTGCCGCCGGAGTGGCGTGGATCGCAAACTTCTTCTGCCATCTCGGGCGAGTGGCGCAGCAGTCTCGCACAGCAGGTGGTACTTGCTCTACAGCGCGGCGATCAGCATATCCTGGATAATCTGAGCCGGCAGTTTGAAGGGACGCTTATTACCCAGGCACTGCAATATACCGGTGGCAGGCGTATTGAAGCAGCAACATTATTGGGCATCGGCAGGAATACGCTTACGCGCAAAATTCAGGATCTTGGACTGGATGAAGGGCGGCATGGCTAAAACAAATTCAAGAGGGCGTCAATAGATTCTGGGAGAGAAATTGCGGATGACACTCCCCCATGAGAGGCGTAGCATCACACATCGGCATGAACTGCTTGTGGGCGTCAGCTAGCCTGGAGACGATCTGCGGGCTCGATCGACAATGCTTCGATACGTGGCCCTATATGATATTTGCGTTAGGCACATTATTTGCCAAGTTAAGGTAATGACAGGAAGAATATGCAATTGCAGCGAGCTAAAGACGATCGAAGAAAATACCCCAGATATTCCGTTGATTGGAAGGCGTCTATCAGGATGGGGGAGAATGAAATTTATCATGATCGTATTTGTGATCTTTCTTTGGGCGGAGCGGGTATTTATGCTGACAAAAATATTCTTACGGGTGAGCCGCTTGTCATCTTGATTGATACGCCCCTGCCTCATTTCAGGCAGAAAAGCGTCGTTACCAGTATTGAGTGCGCTATGTGTCACACCGTGCTTTCCTCCAGTAACTCAACGTTTCATATCGGAATTCAATTTTTACGTTTTCAGGGCATTGAGAAGCATTTGCTGGCGGAAGCGCTTTTCAATCGACCTGTGCTGCCAACAAGAAGGATAAGTAGTCCGGCTCTCGCCACGAAGCCAGTAAGCGTCTGACTTATGTGGTGATCGGGTTTGCCGGGTTTTTGGCGGTGCAGAATGCGCTCGCACTATTTATTTTCTTGCGCACGCTGTTTCAAGCAAGGTATGGCAGGTTAGATCTTCCCGGAATGGCTGGCAAAAAATCAATTTATGTTGATTTTCATAACATGTTCTGTGTCAACGCAATTCTAGCTAGTCAGCTCCGCCACTACCGGCGCGTGATCGGATGGTCGTTCCAGCTTGCGCGGCGCACGATCAATGGTGGAGCCAGTGCAGGCCGGAACCAGCGTGTTGCTCAACAGAATGTGGTCAATGCGCAGCCCCATGTTGCGGCGAAACGCCATCATGCGGTAATCCCACCAGGAATAGGATTTCTCCGGCTGCTCGAATAGGCGGAAGCTGTCACAAAAGCCGAGTTGTTCAAGCGTTCGGAATGCTGCCCGTTCTTGTTCGCTTACCAGTACGTTGCCTGCCCATGCCTTTGGGTCATACACATCGCGGTCTTCCGGCGCGATGTTGAAATCACCTAACAGAGCGAGTTTTGGGTGGTGATCCAACTCTTCCTTCAGCCATTCATGCAACGCAGCCAGCCAGGACAATTTGTACAGATACTTGCCAGAGCCCACACTCTGGCCATTCGGGACATAAACGCACACCGTGCGGATGTTGCTGATTGTGGCGGCGATCAGACGTTTCTGTTCATCGGGAAAGCCACGCAAGCCGTATGTGATCTCTGTGGCAGCGACCTTACTGAGGATGGCGACACCGTTATAGGCCTTCTGCCCACTGAATGCTGCCTGATAACCTGCTTGCCGCAATGCATCCAGCGGGAATTGAGCATCTTCCAGCTTGGTTTCCTGGAGGCACAACACATCAGGCTGATGTGCAGCCAGCCAGTCCAACACATGTGGCAAGCGAACATTGAGAGAGTTTACGTTCCAGGTAGCTATACGCATATTGGTCTCGTCTATTTGTAGTCTTTAAGATGTGGGGGAAAGCATATTCCCTCAGCGAGATGCAGAAAAGGGTTGGCATGCCTAACAAAATTTCAGGTCGTTTAGAGTGAACGTTAGTTGTGAACATAGTCGCAGTGTTTTTGTCGATACGTGTGCGGCAGAACGCTCTGTCCAAGTTACAGCGATTGTTGGTAGTTTTGGGCTTAATGGTCAAACGCTGCGATGAACCACAATATCTGAATATCTCCGAGTTTGACCATTTTAGATGCTTTGGAATATCATTATTCGTTGAATTGTTCCGGCTCAACAATATTTGGGGCTTGAGCGGTGGAGTAATTTTACTTTGCGTGACTCCTGAGGGGATGGCAATTGCAGTAATCCGCACTTCCCGAAGGCCGTTAAAGGCGAGGGAACTCTAACCCTCAGAATGTCATACAGGATTCGGGTTGCAGGGGCAAAGTGACTCTAGCTACGTTTCATGAAACCACCTTAAATTTCCTGTGTGGGAAGGCCCCGTACAATGTAGGTTCATATTCATGAAACTTGACGTATATCAAAGAAAGTTCGAGTGCAGCCAAGGAAAATAGGCAAGCTAAATGTTAGTTATGCTTGCAATTTGCCCGCCGCCTTTAAATCTGGGGAGATATAGTGATGGAAGCAGTAAAACAATCAGGACAATACGAGCTCGAAACAACAGCCGATTTGCAGCGGGCGAAGGTGTCTAGTCGGCGCAAGATGATCATCGCTGTGGCTTGTGTAACATTTTTTTACATCGTTTGGGGTATTTTTAGAGTTGTTTCTTAGGGTAAAAATTGCAGTTAAAACAAATTACTAAGTTATCATGCCAAGGAGGCTGTTATGTCAGAGATGAAAGCAAATGAAACCAAAAAGCCGCTAACCGTGTTGCAGCGGATTCTTGATGATCAAAACTTTATGTTGATGCTGGGGTTGGTTATGCCCACCGTTTTTTACACGCTATGGGGTGTGATGGAGGTCGCGACTATTCCAATCGCGCCATAGCCGAATTCTGTTTTGAGGTTATTTAATTCTTAATATTTAAGAGGGGGTTTCAATGGCAACAGCATATACACCACCAGAAGAGGGTTGGGCAACAGAACCAATCGAGCGCACCGAAATTATATGGATCGTACTGGCTCTGTCTTGGTGTCTTTTCATGTTTGGCTGGATGATAGCCTGGCACTGGATTGGCAATCAGAACATGAATAACGAGGCCTATAGAACTACGCCTGAGGCTTATGCCAAGAAGGTTGAAGACTTTACCGCGAAATACACCGTGCGTCAGGATGCCAGCGACCCTAGTTTGCCAGTGGTTGCCCCTCCTCCTGGCTCAGATGTTTATCTGGCGGCCAGCCGGTGGCAGTGGCGTCCTGTGCTTGAGTTTCAGAAAGGCAAGAGCTATCGCGTACATATTTCGTCATTGGATTGGCAGCATGGTTTTGCGTTGTTGCCAGAAAATATCAATTTCCAGGCTTATCCTGGCTATGAGCAGGTGATAACCATGACGCCTAACAAGACTGGCACATTTGGCATTGCGTGCAATGAATTTTGCGGCATTGGCCACCACATCATGCTCGGCAGAATTTACGTAAAGGAGTAGGAAATGGCTATAACAACCGCACAATCCCCATTTCGCATTGATCCGTTAACCGGAATGCGCATTGATTTGAAAGCGCAGGCACTGGTAAAGATCAATGCCGTGCTTGCTGTCGTGTTTCTGCTGGTTGGCGGTGCCGCCGGCTTGCTGGTTGCGCTGACGCGCTGGCCAGCAGTGCACTTGCTTCCTGCAGACTTGTTCTACATGGCGCTTACCGCGCATGGTGTTGTAGCTTTAATGGTGTGGATCATCTTTTTTGAAATGGCGGTGATCTATTTCTGTGCCTCGACTGTGCTTAGCTGTCGACTAGCGACGCCCGGATGGGCTTGGGTGCAGGTTGTGCTGATGACTGTCGGTGCAGCTATTACAGCCGTTGCAATTTTGCAGGGCAATTCCAGCGTAATGATGACGTCCTATGTCCCGATGGATGCGGCGCCGCATTTTTATCTCGGGTTGATCCTGTTTGCGGTGGGTGCATTAATCGGCTGTTTTGTATTCTTGGGCACGCTGGTAATTGCTAAAGAAGAGCAGACCTATAAGGGCTCCCTGCCTCTGACGGTCTACGGTTGTTTGATTGCTGTGATTATCGCAATTTTCACCATCGCCTCGGGTGCCATCATCCTGATACCGACGTTCCTGTGGTCGCTGGGTCTGATTGAGAGCATTGACCCAATGATGTACCGCGTGATCTGGTGGGCGTTCGGTCACTCGTCGCAGCAAATCAACGTGACTGCCCATATCACCATCTGGTACACCGTTGCCTCGCTGGCATTTGGTGCTAAGCCAATGTCGGAAAAGGTGAGCCGTACCGCATTCCTGCTATACATCCTGTTCCTGCAATTGGGTTCGGTGCACCATCTATTGTCCGACCCGGGAATGAGTTCGGCATATAAAATCTTCAACACCAGTTACATGATGTATATGGCGGTGTTGGCGAGTATGATTCACGGTCTAACGGTGCCTGGTGCGATTGAAGTCGCTCAGCGCAGAAACGGTTACAACAACGGCCTGTTCGAGTGGCTGCGCAAGTGTCCGTGGGGTAACCCGGTATTCGCGTGCACGATTTTGTCGATCATCATTTTCGGCTTTATCGGCGGTATTACCGGTGTGACGATGAGCGTGGAGCAAGTGAACATGATCATCCACAACACCATCTATGTTCCAGGGCATTTCCACGGAACGGTAGCGGGTGGTACTACGCTGGCTTTCATGGGATTGACTTACTATCTGATCCCAGTGCTTTTCCAGCGTGAACTCATCCTGCCGTGGTTGGCAAAGATTCAGCCTTGGCTGTTTGGTATCGGCATTGCGGTATTCGGTGTTGCCCTGATGGGTGCGGGTACACTGGGCGTGCCACGCCGCCACCATGACATGACTTTTGCCGGTCAGGCACTGAGCTTTGAATGGCCAGGTATGGCGTACATGATGATGGCTGTCGGTGAGATCGGCGGCGTAGTGTCGGTCGTGGGTGGTGCAGCATTCTGCGTGATCGTCGTGGGATCCATATTGGTAGGCAAGAAGGTTCCTGCTGATGCCAAGTGTATTGTGGCTCCTCATGCCGACAGAAACGCAGACAAGCATATCGGTATGGGCGGTTTCGAAGCGCCTGGCACCTTTGTCTTGGCCTTGACGCTGTTTGTGTGTCTTGTGCTCTACTACTTCATTAACTTCAAGTATCTGGCCACTGTGTGGACGCTGGCCTAGACATGCATGCCGGTAAGGCTCGACCTTGCCGGTCTGGATTCAGGCTAGCCGTGGTATAATTTAATTATAGGGGAGGCTTGTCCTCCCCTTTATTAAGTTGGAGGCACGGCGTGGCGCATTACACGCTTAACCACTGGAGTCCGTATATGGTAACCGCGATCAAACAATTTACCGATTTATTTAAGCTAAGAATCGGCATCGTTATTAGTTTTACTGCCTTGGCAGGCGTGGCAGTTGCGCCAGGTTCGCTGGCAGGGTGGAAAATTGCCGTATTGGGATTGGCAGTACTAATTTCGTCAGCAAGCGCAGGGGCATTCAACCAATATGTAGAGCGCGATCTGGACATACTTATGAAGCGTACCAGCAAGCGCCCCTTCGTAACTGGCGCGCTGACACATGGCCCGTTCTGGATGGGTGTGATACTCGCCATGCTTGCGGGCTCAGTACTTGCTACAGCACTTGTTCTTAACACAGTCTCGGCATTATTTGTGTTTCTGGGCGCCTTTTTTTATGCGGTGGTTTACACGGTATGGTTAAAGCGCCGCACCTGGATGAATATTGTGATTGGAGGATTGGCTGGCAGCTTTTCAGTGCTGGCCGGTGCAGCTGCAGTTAATCCTGAGCTTGGCGCACAAGCGTTGATCCTGGCAGCAATATTGTTCCTGTGGACACCCCCGCATTTCTGGAGCATGGCGATCGCATATCGTAAGGATTATGAGGCGGCAAAAGTACCCATGCTGCCAGTAGTCGTAGGCGATAAACGTGCAGCACACATTATCCTGAGTAGTACCGTGGCACTGGTGGCGACTTCTCTCTTACCGATATTCTACGGTATGGGTTGGATTTATTTTATTGGTGCTGCCAGCGGTGGTGCTTACTTCCTGGAAAAAAGCGTGCGACTTGCGCGCGAGCAGAATCGTAGCACAGCAATGTCTTGCTTCCACGCTTCGCTTGTCCAGCTGAGTTTGCTGTTGGTTGCTGCGATGGTGGATGCATCATTATAATTTTGACAATGCGCTCATTGTTGCTAATTGGCCTGTTGCTTGGGGTGGCAGGTTCCGCGTCTGCAGGTGAGGCGACTACTCCGGTAGCTGCAGCTGCTCCTGCCAAGTTTGATCAAAAATCTGCACTGCAAAAGAGCCAAAGTGTAATTGGCAGGCCGTTTGGCGACTATACCTTTCTTGACCGGAACGGCAAGCCAGTTAGGCTGGCTGACTATCGCGGCAAACCATTACTGGTGAGTTTTATATACACTGGCTGTTCTGAAGTATGCCCCGCCACAACTCAGTACCTCGCCAAAGCAGTCAAGTATATGCAGAATGCCCTTGGGGTTGACAGTTTTGCAGTGGTGACGGTTGGCTTCAACGCACCATGGGACTCACCTCTGGCGATGCGTGAGTTTGCGTCACGGCAAAAAATTGATTTGCCAAACTGGGAATTTCTGAGCGGTGATGCATTGACCATGCAAAAATTCACAAGCGATTTGGGATTTGATTATGCATATTCGGTCACCGGCTTTGATCATATCTCGCAACTAACCCTTATCGACCAAGAGGGTAAAATTCATCGTCAAGTATATGGCGATAACTTCGAACTTCCCCAATTGGGCGAGCCATTAAAAAAACTGGTGGGTAATGTGGAAACCCAGTACCCAGGCTGGGAGGGTTTGAGTAATCGTATTCGGCTATTTTGCACCGTTTTTGATCCTAAAACCGGACAATACCGTACCGATTATTCGTTTTTTGCGAGTATGTTCATCAGCGTGATCCTGATCTACGTCTGCTTCGCTTGGGCTTATCGCGAATGGCGCCGCAGCGCGCATCATCGTCGTTTGCCCAAAATGCAGTAGCTATCGCGCAAGAGTGCATCCATAGCTTGCTCTGCAATTCTAAATCTGTAAAAGTTGTATAACAATCAATCTACGCTTATGGCGTTCATTGTGTGTTCATAATGTCAAATGTGAACATGGCATAATGTTTACAATGAACTGTTGAGATAATTTACAAAAAATAACTTCTCTTATATCAAATAGATAGTTGATGGCATGTTTCATGCATTCACTAGTCCCTTGATGCCGTGAAAAAAAGTATGTTTGTTTTATCATTTCTGGAACGGCAATCTGTGCAGTTTCTGCGATACCATTAAAAAATATTGAGGTAGTCATGATTAAGCTGATACAACGTATAGGTCAAAATCTGCTGCTGCGAGTGGAAAATGGATTCAATACCATCTTCGGCTCAGAGCTGAATCCAATGTATCAACTCGGTGCCTTAACATTCTTTTTGTTCTGGGTCGTGCTCGTCAGTGGTTTTTACATATACGCTTTTTATCGCACGGGCGTGAACGAGGCCTACACATCGGTTGAGGCCCTTACTCAACAATGGTATCTGGGCGGCATCATGCGCAGCATGCACCGCTATGCATCGGATGGAATGGTGGTTTTGGTGCTGGTGCATATGATGCGCAATTTCGTAATGAACCGGTTCTCCGGTTTTCGCGCATTTTCCTGGATTACCGGTATCGTGTTGCTGTTGTTGTTGTATATTTCCGGGCTCAATGGCTACTTTCTGGTTTGGGATCAGTTTGCGCAATTTATCGCAGTGGCGAGCACGGAATGGCTCGATTGGCTGCCCATCTTTAATACCCCTCTGGTGCGGAATTTTCTGCTGCAGGAAAGCGTCAATGACCGATTTTTCTCGCTTCTGGCATTCGCGCATATAGGTATTCCGTTGGCCATGCTGATTTTTATTATGGTTCATACCCAGCGTGTGAGCGGAGCCAGAAATAACCCGTCGAAACAGCTCGCGCTTGGCATGTGCCTGACGCTATTAGTGTTATCCCTAATTAAACCTGCAGTCAGTCAAGGTAAGGCTGACTTGAGCACATTCGCTGCACAGCTCAACATGGACTGGTTTTATCTGTCCGTATATCCGTTGGCTTACATTTGGTCGCCAGGACAATTATGGGCGCTGGTTGGCGGAATTCTGGCATTTCTTCTACTGCTACCTCTGTTGGCGCGGACCAAGCACACTAAAGAAGGTTTTCAGATAGCGACTGTGCCAAGTGTGCATGCCTTTACAGCCAAGCCTGGTGAGACAGTATTAGAAGCCGCTCTGCGACAGGATGTTCGCTTGCCATATGTGTGTCGTGATGGCGCCTGCGGTGCCTGCAAAGGCACCATTCTGCATGGTACGGTGGATTATGGCGTATATCAGGAAAGCGCATTGAGCGAAGAGGAAAAACTTCGGGGCTGCGCGCTCTTTTGCCGTGCCACGCCTCTGTCCGATCTGGAAATTGAATACACCGAAAATGAGGCGTTGAAACAGGTGCCTGTTAAGATCATGCAATGCGGCGTACACAAGATGGAGCGTCTTGCACCGGACGTGATGGTGTTGCATTTGAAATTGTCGCAAGGCAAGAAGCTGCAATTTTTTGCCGGGCAATACCTTGATATTCTTTTGGAGGATGGCGCTCGCAGAAGCTTCTCGTTTGCAAATGCACCACACGATGAAGAGTTTATCCAGTTGCACATCCGGCATATTCCGAATGGCAGGTTTACGACTCACGTATTTACACAAATGAAGGAGGGCGACGAACTAAGCGTTGAAGGCCCGCTTGGTACTTTCTTCCTGCAAGATGAAATCGACAAGCCGATAATTTTTGTGGCCGGCGCAACTGGCTTTGCACCGGTGAAAAGCATGCTGGAGCATGCTTTTCATGCCGGTTCCAAGCGCCGTATGCTGTTGTACTGGGGGGTGAGGATGCGCAAAGACTTATACATGGGTGATTTGCCGGAGCTTTGGCAACAGGAACATGAAAATTTCACATTCATTCCAGTACTTTCAGAGCCAGGCCCGGATGATAACTGGCAGGGGCGAACCGGCCTGGTGCATGAAGCCATTTTGCAGGACCACCCAGACCTGAGCGGCTTCCAGATTTATGCGTGCGGTTCGATGCTGATGGTGCAGGCGGCGCGCCCATCTTTCATCGCCCAAGGCCTGCCGGAAAACGCGTGTTTCTCCGATGCATTTACACTGTCTCCACGCAAATCTGCACAGCCAGCCACGGAGGTGCAGCCATGAATAAGCCATTGATGTACTTGGGGCAAGGGCTGGCCTATGCGATGTTCGCCGCAGTGCTGGGGTATTTCTCCACTTCGCCGAAGTACACGCATTTGCCTGCCGATTCCGCGCTGGTGAAGCTGAGCTTTACTCATGCCGGGCAGCGCAAAGGTGCATGCCGCGAGCGTACTGATGAGGAAATGGCCAAGCTGCCAACCAATATGCGCATACGCAAGGACTGCCCGCGCGAGCGTTCCAACGTGACTGTTGAATTGGAGATGGATGGCAAGCAGTTGTATCATGTGGTGTTACCGCCGACCGGCTTGTCGAAGGACGGTGTTGCTTCACTCTACAGGCGTTTGCCTGTGCCGGCTGGCACGCATCGTTTTGTGGCACGCCTGAAGGATAAAGAAGGGGGCGATTTCGACTTTGTGCGCGATGAAACCGTATTACTCACTGCGGGAAGGGTGATGGTGATCGACTTCAAGGCTGATGCCCCCGGCGCTGGCGGTTTTATGTTTAGAAATTAGGAGTAGGGATGGCTGTTTCTGAAGAAGCGAAAGATATCTATAGCGCACCGGCTGCTTCTGGCGGTGCTTACATATTGCCGTCACCGCATCCGGACAGCCAGCGCCTCGCTGCGGGCTGGTTGTGGTTGAGCTTTGCTGCATTGGTGGGGGCGGGTCTTTTTGCTTTGCTGGTAGTGCTGGCGCGCACGCCTTACGTGTCCGATCTTTTTCCTTCAGTGGATTTCTTCCGCAGCGCACTGGTGGTGCATGTGGACTTATCGGTGTTGTTGTGGTTTTTTGCTTTCGCCGGCGTGATGTGGAGTGCAGCCGCTCCCCCTAAATGGATGCCCCTGGGCTGGGTTGCGCTGCTGCTCGCGGTCGCAGGCGTGGTCGTGGTTGTGGTGGCACCGTTTGTGAGCACAGGCGGTCCAATCATGAATAACTATGTCCCGGTGCTGGAAAATCGCGTATTCCTTACCGGTCTGTTTTTGTTCGCTTGCGGCGTTGGCCTGCTCGCCATGCGCGGCATGCTTACGATCCAATTTTCCTGGTTTGGCGGAGGTAGAAGCGGAGGATCGCTTAGTTTCGGCCTTTATACCGCAGCTATCGCAACGATGATGGCACTCATTGCTTTTGCCTGGGCTTTTGCGACCATTCCTTTTTTTGTGCGTGGCATGCCTTATTATGAGGCGTTGTTCTGGGGCGGCGGCCATGTAACCCAATTCGTTTACACGTTGCTGATGCTGGTGGGGTGGCTATGGATTGCGGCTGAATGCGGTGCACGCATCCCATTGACGCCACGCGTAGCCAATGCGCTGTTTGTCCTTGGAGTGGCACCGGTATTTTTTACACCGGTGATTTACTCTCTTTATGAGACCAATACCGGCGCCAACATGGAAATGTTTACCCAGATGATGCGGGTAGGTGGCAGTCTGGCAGTTGTGCCGATGGGGCTGGCGGTGGTGATTGCCGTGTGGAAGAGAGGTTATCCTGATCATGCGGCGCGCCCAATGTTTGCTCACTTGATGTGCTCATTGGTATTGTTCGCAGTAGGGGGAGGCATCAGCCTCCTGATCAAGGACAGCAACACCATTATCACCGCACATTACCATGGCACCGGCGGAGCAGTGAGCCTCGCTTTCATGGGAGTGTCTCTTGTATTGTTGCCGAAACTGGGGTTTCGCCAGCCCGATTACAAGCTTTCCCACTGGATGCCCTATGTATACGGTGTTGGACAATTGCTGCACATCATCGGGCTGTTGTGGTCGGGCGGCTATGGCGTGCAACGCAAGGTCGCTGGTGCAGATCAGGCTTTGCACACTTTTGGACAAAAGGCCGGGATGGGTTTGATGGGTATCGGTGGTTTGATCGCTGTGGTCGGCGGCCTGATGTTCCTGGTGGTGGTGTATCGCGCAATGAAAGGGCGAAGAAATTAATTTTGTAGCGTCCGATATTGTTGCTAGCGACCCCATTCATCCCGTGAGGGGAACTTTAATTCTTACGCTACATCGGGATGTGACTGCACCGCCACACTCCTATGCTTGCATGCGACCGGGTTAGCAGCGTGAACCTGATGCGAGGTGATTGCCAGTGGTTCGCGGCCTATAATGTTTCCAGGCGGCTTTGGGTAAGGCGCATGACCTGCATCATAAAATGAGCAACTATCTCCGGAAGTTCTGGCAGCGGCCAGAAAACTTGTTCAATGCCCCGTTCGGACAGGCCTTGAATCCCTGGTACCATCTTGGAGCACTCACTTTTTTCCTGTTCTGGGTTGTTCTGGTTAGCGGTGTTTACCTCTATATCTTTTACAGAACAGGAGTGCGCGAAGCATATCAAACGGTCGAAGACCTGACTCATGAGCAGTGGTATGCCGGCGGCGTGATGCGCAGCGTACACCGCTATGCTTCCGACGCAATTGTGTTGACGATGTCGCTGCACATGTTGCGCAATTTTGCCAGTGGCCGCTTCCATAGCTATCGCTGGTTTTCCTGGGTAACCGGGGTATTGCTGATCTGGCTGGTATATGCTTCCGGCATTAACGGATACTGGCTGGTATGGGACAGGCTGTCGCAATTCCTTGCGGTGGCGACTGCAGAATGGTTCGATTGGTTGCCGTTGTTCAGCCAGCCGCTGGCACGCAATTTCCTCGCCCCGGGCGACGTCAGTGATCGCTTCATTATGCTGCTGTCGTTCGCACACATCACGATTCCGCTCGTGCTGCTGCTGTTCATGTGGATACATACCAAGCGCATGAACCATGCCGAGACCACCCCGCCATTACCCCTTGTAGTCGGCACTCTACTGGCGCTGCTCGTGCTGTCGCTGATCAAGCCGGCGGTAAGCCATGAACCTGCCGATCTGACCCTCGCGCCCAATGTGCTCAATCTGGACTGGTTTTATCTTGCGCTGTATCCGCTGCTATACGCCTCGTCGCCGGGGGCGGTTTGGGCGCTGGTGGGTGGGATTACCCTGCTGTTGCTGGCGATTCCCTGGGTATTCAAACCCCGTGCAGCCATACCGGTGGCCGAGGTGCATCTGGATAATTGCAATGGCTGTGAACGCTGCTTCAGGGACTGCCCCTACTCAGCCATCGTGATGCAGCCGCGCCAGGACGGAAGGCCATACGCATTGCAGCCGGTGGTGGATCCCAATCTGTGCGCAAGTTGCGGTATTTGTGTCGGCGCTTGTCCTTCCTCAATGCCGTTCAGGAGCAGCGATTTCGTGAGCGGAATGGAATTGCCGCATCAGGAACTGGCAGCGTTGCGCACCGAGACGGATCGCGCACTGGCGGCCTTGCAGGGTGACGCGCGGGTAATGGTATTTGGCTGTGACTGTGCATATGACGTGCGCGAATTAAAGTCTGAAGGAGTGGGGGCGCTTTCCTTTCCCTGCATTGGCATGTTGCCGCCGGCCTTCGTGGACTATGCGCTACGCGATGCCCGTGCGGACGGTGTGCTGGTGACCGGCTGCCGCGAGGGCGATTGCCAATACCGGCTTGGCATCCGTTGGACCGAGCAGCGTATCGCGCGCGAGCGTGAGCCGCATCTGCGCAAGCGCGTGCCACTCGAACGCATCGAATGCTGCTGGGCAGGTGCGCACGACGCTGATCTGGCAAGGTCGGGACTTGCCGCCCTGCGTGCGCGCATCAAACAAATGCCGCGGGAAACGATTCCGCAAGACGGCGCGCAGGAGGATGTGCCTGAGCCAGAAGACAAGAAAATGGGACAATCCCTCTGAGGGAGGCAACTACTACTGACGCAGCCGATAGTTGAGCGTCACCAGAATAAGCAACAGGAACGCCGCCGTGGCGTTATGCATGAGCACGACAAAGAGCGGCAGGCTGAATGCCACGGCACTTACCCCCAATACCAACTGCAGCGTGATGACGGTGATCAGCAACACGCCGCTGCGTCGCATATTTTCCCTGAACAGGCGAACTCCCAGCCAGGCAAGATAACAAAAAACCAGCAGGGCAAACAGGCGGTGTGTCATGTGCAAGGTCTGCTGTATTTCGCCTGCAACGAAATGGCTGCCGGGGGCAACTTTCAACACTTGATACGGATTAAAGGCTGCCAGCGTAGCACGCTGCAGCCAGCCATCGCAGCCGGGCAGGCTGGTGCAGCTTAGGGCGGCAAAATTCGCACTGACCATCCCACCCAGCGTGATCTGTAATGCGAGCAGTCCAAGTCCTGAAAATACCCAGCTGTGCAGGTGTGACGGTGTTGGTTGGCGAGACGAGTAGCCGAGATGCAAACGCCACAACAGCGCCAGTATGGCCATGCCAGCCAACAGGTTGCAGAGTGCGACGATGGTCAAGTCCGGATAAGGCGTCCATTTGCCAAGTGCAGCGAGAAACGCAGTCAGCGCTGACAGCACCAGAGCAAGAGGAAGATCGACGGGTGCTGTACGGCGGCGCTGCCAGGCGAGATACGTAATGGCCAGTATGGCGAAACCCAGGATGCTCGCCGCAACGCGGTGCAGCACATTCATCCACTGCGCATGCGGAGGGGCAAGACCAGCCAGGTTTTGTCCGTAACAGGCAGGCCAGTCACTACAGCTCAGACCGGCATTGGACAGGCGCATTTGTGCGCTTAGCACGATGGCTACCGCCATCAGCGCAAAGGCAAACAGCACCAGGCCGTGAAAAAAGCGATTGCTTTCAAACATGAGATTTCATCCAGGGAAGTGTGATTTTTTGCACGGCCCTACCAGGATGTTGGCTGTGGCAGTTGCTGCGCATGTCTGAATAATAGCAGATATGGCCGCAAGCCTGACCAAGCAGGGCCGAGGTTGCTCACACCCTTGTTTCTGTCGCTGGTGGACAGGACGGGTGTAAGCAGGGGTGAGATTTATCCTGCCTGTTGGCCAAACAGGTTGATCACCTGGGAAGTGACGAATGCCAAGAGCATGATAATGACGAAAAAAACCACGCTACGGTATTCCAGACGTTTGCCGTACATGCTCTCAATGCGCTCCAGCAACCAGTCTGATATTAGATAGAGGCTGATGCCGATCAGAGTGTAATAAAGGATTTCCATATTTCTTCACAGATATGCAAATGGTAGCGGTGCGCCAGTAAAAAAAAGCGGGAGACAAGCTCCCGCTTCACTACAACATACATCAGCAATAATTACTGAGCAAGCACCCAATCCACCAGTGTCTTGGTGTCGGCTTCGCTCAGCTTGCCTTTTTGTGCGGGCATGGGCATCGTGCCCCAAGCGCCGGAACCGCCATTCTGCACTTTAGCTATCAGTGCTGCAGGTGCATCTGCCTTGCCTTTGTATTTTGCTGCGATGTCTTTCCAGGAAGGTCCGACGACTGTTGCGGCAGCAGCGTGGCAGTTCATGCAGCCAGATTTCTTGGCAAGCGCGGCTGCGTCATCGGCAAGCGCCGCTGTGCTGAAGCTGCTAACAGTAAGACCTGCAATGATCAAAGCAATTTTGTTCATTTCACTTCCTTATCAATGGTGGTTGAAAAATTTGTTGACAGTCACGTTAACTCAATGTCAGTCGCCGCGATTGTGTGGCAAAAGTACATTGCTCAAGTTGACATAAGTCAAGTTTTCAATGTCCCAATTACTTTAGTTTGCCAAGCCAGCAATCCATTCTGCCATTGCCTTGATTTGAGCGTCATTTGCACCCATACCTTTGGCGGGCATGCTGCCCATCTTCCAACCAAATGCACCACCCTTGGTGATATTGGCGGTGAGCGTGCTTACAGCGTCCTTATTGCCCTTGTACTTGGCAGCGATATCTTTAAATGCAGGGCCAACACCTTTCTTGTCCAAGGCGTGACATGCGCCACACTTGGCTTTGCCATCTGCCGGCATGTCGGCTGCCATTACGGAACCAGTAACCATCAGACCTGCTGCTGCAATCATGCTTACGATAATAGATTTCATGTTTTTCCCTCTGGTTGTTAACGCATTGTATATATGGGGTTTTAACTACCCGCCCAGTACTCTAAACAACACCTAATTTTTTTAGATGTGTATTCATAATACCAGATTAATAACGCTTACCACAGAGTCAGCGTTGACAGCGAATTACTATAATTTTTATATGGAGATTAATCCGTGCACACAGCCGCACCCTAACGGTCATGGCAAACCGCTGCACCAGGTGATGAAACAGCGTTTTCCATGGCCGTTTTTTTATCATAGCCCTCCCAAGGGTGGGAATGAGGTCTCGCTTTGCGAGTTTTACTTTAAGGCAATTTACCTGCGGCGACCATGCGGTTGAACAGTGTATTGGGGGACAACCAGATGACGAGGTCGTCGAAGGCAGGAGTGGGGTCATGGCTGACAAAAGGGGCTCCATTTGCGTTGCCTTCTTCGTCTGCGTTGGTGCTGGCCGATAATCGAGCGCCATTCGGGAGGTAGGCGCGATATCCATTTCTGCCGTGCGAGATGATGACGGCAGGTACGTTTGCCGCGATATTGTTACCTCCCGAGGCTTTGTTATTGACATCGAGATTGCCGGTTGAAGCAAGCGTAAAGGAAGTGGTGAACGTACCCGCAACCGAGCTCGTAACCGAGTATGTGAATCGCCTTCCCCACGCATCCGTTTCACTGGTTCCCAGTGTTACCCAAGGAACGACACCCGCGGTAATGGAACAATCAGAAACGCCCGCATTGGCGCTGCCGGTTGCAATAGTGGGTTGCGCCGGACACGGTAATTTGGGTGGTTGCTGGCTTGCGGCATAACCAAGCAGCGTCTGCACAATTTCGTCCATCTGCCTGTGCGTTTCTCCTCTGCGTTGCTGTTCAATCTGGCTGGACAGGGTAGGCAACAGGCCTCCCAGCAACAAGGCCACAATAAGCAGCACGATCGCCATTTCCACCATGCTGAAGCCGCCCCGGCGAAAATAATGCTTATAGGGTGCGAGCACAGTACGCATCATTTGCAGTTGCTGCCTCCATCCAGGCAGAGAACCAAGTCGTTGACCGTCTGGTATTGCGCATCAAATGTTTTGTAGGTTTCAAAGGATGTATTTGTGGGTATATCAGCCTTCCCGGATTGATTGAGGAGCTCAAGGTAGTCTGATACCAGCGTTGCATTTCGCGATGTTTGGCCCGGCTTCATTTTTCCCGCCACAGCTATGGCGGCACGGTAAGTGCCGGAACCTGTCACCGTATTGCCTGTGCCGCTGATGGTGAGACAGGCGGAGTCACAGCTCACGCTGCCGCCAGGCGCATAGCCACTGGCTATTTGATAGAACACCAGTGTTTTCCAGTCACCCCAATATTTATTGGAAGAGGAAAAGAGCGTGCAGCTAACAGGCCAGCCGCCGGGCGTCACGCCGCTTTCTGCAAAGTTTCTCAGCGTCAGATTGATTTCAGTCAACTGGAAGTCATTTACATACGCCTTTACGGTAGCGTTGCTAGCGCCGACTGCCGGTATGTGCGGGGGTTGCGCCTTGCCCCCCGCATCTTTTGCCTTGGAAAGGTCGTCGGCAGTAAGTGGCGGAGCGGTGTTTTTTGTAAGGCTGTCTGCATCGCTATCAAGTTTAAACCCGGCAGCAATAAGTGCATCTCTGGTGGTGCTGTTAGGGACGGCTGAATAATTGTCGAGTGCAATTTGCAGTGCAGCAATATCGTCCAGCAATAGCTGAACGTTGGCGTTGTAAATGGTGGCGTTGGTGGGCAGCCTGCCGAAAAGCGTGTTCACAGCGCCGGCGTAGTTTGTCGTATCGTCTACGGGAGTTGCCCAGGGATACGTGCTGGAGTGATCTGATGCATAGCCATCAAGGCAGCCTTTCACTTCCCGTGCGATGCGCTTTTCGATGAGCGGCATTAAGTCCTTGTGCGTGATGGAAATCATCCGGTCATTGAAAGTGGAACTGGTGTCGGAGGAATGGTAATTCAGGTTCGGAGTAGCCCAAGTATTCGCCGCGGCATTATTTCCTTCCAGATAATTTGTTGCACACAAACTTTGTGCTACGTATGAAGAGCCGTTGAGGATGGGGAGGGTTGAGCAAGTTGCTGTAGCGCTTGGCGAGCGGTTGTCGCCCTGTATTGCCGAGCTTGGAGCAAAAACGATAGCAATGACGTTGCTGGCTGAACTGGTGCCGCTAATGCTAAGCGTTCCCTGTGTATCGCTGTTTATAAGGGGTGTGCCGATTGCCGCGAATGTTTTGGAAACCGTATACCAGAGATGTTCTCCCGCGCCATCGCGCAATTCTGGCAATCCTAATGTTATCCAGGGCAAGCGACCAATTGGGCTGGTGCAGGTGCTACCAACATAATCCACGTTCATTGTGAGTTTTCCATCGTCGTCCACGTCTGGGCAGGGTAGGCTACCAGGGTGATTGTCATCGGCTAGCGCGCGCCCAACCAGCGCTTCTTTCGCCTGCGCCAAGGCGTTTGCCGTTGTTTTGTCGCGTTCAATTGTTATTGCCGAGCTGCCAAGCGAGCTCACCAGAAGCGTGGCTGCGCCGACAATCATGATCAGCAGCATCACCATCAGCACGCCGCCATGCTGTTTGCACGAATATGGGCCGACGATATCGGGCTGGTGGTAGGAAACCATGCCTTATCTGCCGGGTGCTGGCTGGTTTTGCTGGGCAGGTTGGTCCAGCAGCAGCCGCTGCCCAACCTTGATTTTGACGGGTTGCAACTTTCCCGGCACGGCAACCGGTACAGCTTCGGGGCTGCGCTCGTCGCTGTTGCCTGCGTTTTGCGCCACACCATTGATCCACACGGTGCGTCCGCCGCCTTGTTTTTGCACGATGCCGTTAACGGCCAGCACAGAGGATGTGCCCTCTTCGGCAGCGGCATCGCGTGCGCGCGCGTCGTCGAGTTGCGCGCGTTGTTCCGGGGTAAAGAACAGGCGGCCCAGGCTGCCTGCCTGTGCGCCTTGGGCAGTGAGGCTGGCGAGCAGAAACAGGGAAATGTAATTGACCGCCATTCGGGTGCGTAAGTGGCGGCGTTTGTATTGGCGCTTGTCATGAATCATTTCGCGCTCCTGCTCTGCAATGTCAGCCAGCCGCCGCTGCATTCTGCCGTGAGTTGCGGCGCGGCGCTGTTCTCAGGCGCGGCCACGTTGCGTGCCAGCGCGCAACGGTCCAGGATGAACAGGCCTTCCACGTCGGTGCGCAGTGCGTCGAAAAAATTCATCAGTTGTTCCTCGTGCAGCAAATCAAAATGCAAGTTCATCGCGCTCCGGTTGAGATCAAAGTTGCCGCTGTCCACCAGCAGAGGCGGTGTGTAGGGCTGTTGCGGAGAGATGGAGTATTTGTAATCCAGCACGCGGTTCTGTTTGCGAATTTTGTCCAGGCCTTCGATCCAGTCGAGGCGCTGATCGCTGCCGATGATCTTGCGATCCAGCAGAGCAGCATATTCCTGCGCATACGTGGCCATGTTTTTCTGGTCATTTTGTGCGACCGCAAGGCGGCTGCGTTCCGCACCCAGTTGGCGCTGCGCCTCGCTCAACTGGTGTTGTGCAGATTTCTGTTGCTGCTGCGCCCGCGAGACATAGCTGCCACTGATAGCAAGTGCCGCGCTGCCGCACACTAATGCAAGCACGAAGGCGAGCAAGCTCCATTTGATGTACGGGAAATCAGCTTTGGAGAGGGTCATTCTTTTGGTTTCCAGACAATTTGCAGCGAGAACTGAGCCGGCTTTGCGCCGCCCTGAGCAGCATCGACGGTGATGCTGCCTTTCGGGCTGATATCCAGTGGCAGGGTCAGCGCGGTGACGGTATGGCCGCGCCGCGTCAGCGCTTGCTGAAAGCGTTCCAGGTAATTCAGCGCACCGCGGTAGTCGCCAGCCAACCCTTCCAGTTCGCCGCTGAGCAGTATGGTCTGCACAGGCAAGGGCGTGGCTGGTGTATCCGTTGTGCGGGTATCGAATGCCGCATCCATTTGCCAAGCCAAGCTGTCGACCCGAATGTGCGTGTAGGCATTCAGGGTTGTGCTTAGCTCGCCCAATATTTTCTGCGGGGGCGGCGAAAAGCTGTCCAGTTTGCGCAGCAACAGGGCGGCAGTTCGCATGTCCGCGGCAGTGGACGAGGTGTTGGGAAGGCTCTGGGTGATCTGCTGTGCCTGTTGCGAAAATTGGCTCGCCTGCATCCTGAGCGCTTCGCTATCGGCATTCAGCACGCCGGCCTCCCAGATGTTAACAGCGCTCCACAGCAGGCTGGCTGTGGCCAGCGTTGCACCGAACCCATACAACCCGCGGCGAAGCTGACGCAACTGGAAGAAACGGGTGTGAGCAGCGGTGGCATAGTGGTTGCGTGGCGGCCTGGTGGCGAGCAGGTGCAGGAACAGCGGGGTGGCATCGGAGTCGGCATGGCTGGTTTTTAGTCCAATGCGCCGTCCAAGATCATGGATGTCGAGATAGGTGTAACGTATGCTGGGATTGCTGCGCAGCTGTGCTTCCAGCTTGCGCCGGTCATCTGCATGGCAAATGACGAGCACGTCCAGCGCATGTGTTTGCGGGAGCAGGCTCAGGCTCTTCAGGTATTGCTGGGTGCGCGCCGCTTCAGAATTTATCAGGTCGCTGAGCGAGTTGCCTCTGCCCATCGGAGTCAGGCGCGAAAAATAGAGATGCTTGTCATCGAAATAAGTCTGGCGCAGTCCGGCGCGTTTCTCCCACGACAACAGCAATAGATGCTCGGAAGAAATATTCTTGACCAATGGCGCGCTGATGCCGGGAACAGAGTAGATGCCTGTGATCGGTATGCAGTGCGCTTGCAGGATTTCCAGCCACGGCAGGATGAGTGCGGGGTTGGTCAGAGCACAGAAAAGCACTTCATCGTCGCGCCGTCCGTCGCGCTGGCGTCCCTGCAGCACAGCCTGGCGGAATGGGGTGTTGCGGTAATATTGCTCGAACTTGCGCTGCAACAGTGCGGTGCGGTCGCTGCCGCGCAAGTGGGGCACGGTTTCGTAACGAAAATCTTCCTCGATGAAATCGGCAAGCAGATAGACAGGGTCGCGATGGGTTTGCAGGAACGCCGCGAATCGTTCATGCCCATCCGTGTCGTCGATAAAGGGCTGTGCGGCAGAAAGCACGCCGCTTTCCCATGTGCAGGCATGGAGGTGGTCGGAGCTGAGGAACAGGAGGGTTTTGCCGGGCATCAGGATGTCTCGCAAAAATAGACAGGCATCACGTTTTCATCTTGCCGATGATGTCGTAAATCGGCGACAGGACGGACAACATCACCCAGCCGAGCAATACGCCGAGAATGATGGTCATGGCCGGCTCTATCATCACTTGCACTTTCTTGATCGACTCCTTCACGTCGCGGTCATAAAAGTAACTCACGTTGCGCAGTGCCGCTCCGAGCTCGCCGCTGGTCTCGCCAACCATGAGCATGCGTATGACGAGTGGCGGGAACATGCCGGTGTTGTGAAAGCTTTGCGTGAGATTCTTGCCGGCCTCGATTTCCTTAAATACCTGTTCCAGACTCCTGGCGATCACCTGGTTGTTGACCAGATCGCGCGAGTTGGCGATGCAGTTCAGGATGGTGATGCCGGCGCCATACATCATGGCGAAGGTGTTGGCGAAGCGTGCCAGGATGATCTTGCGCAGGATGGGGCCGATCGGCCAGATATTCAGCTTGAGACTATCCAGGTGGTATTGCAGGCCGGGGTTGTAGGCGAGTGCAAGCTTGAAGGTGGAAAGCAGCACCAGCGGCAATGCCAGGATGACATACCAATAATTCACAAATACTTCTGAAGTGGCCAGCAGCAGCCGGGTCTGCAACGGAATCTCCTGCCCCATGCCCGTGATGAAGTTGACCAGTTGTGGCACCAGGTAAATCATTAAGAAAAAGGTGATACACAGCACCACGGAGCCCACGAATGCCGGATAAATCATCATGGTCTTGGTTTGCGAGGCCATCTCGTCCTGCCATTTCAATGATTCCGTGATGTGCTTGAATATCTCATCCAGATGGCCGCTTTCTTCACCTGAATGGACCAGGCTGACAAAAATCTTGTCGAATGCGTCTGGGTGCTGAGCCATGGCCTGTGACAGTTTGTTGCCGCCTTCAATCGCTTCCACCATGCTGGCCAGGATTGCGCGAAATTTCTGGTCATCCATGCTGTCGCGTAAATCAGCAATGCACTCCAGCATCGGCACGCCGGCGCGGATAAGCTGCTCCATATTAAAGAAGAAGGTGATCAGATCCGTGCGCTGGACCTTTCTGCTGCCGAGGGAAAACTTTCTTCCGCCCATCTTGGCGTTGATCAAATCCAGGCCGATGCGCTTCAGGCGAAACTCGAGGTCCACTTCATTGGCGGCATCCTGCAAACCTCTGGATATCTTGCCCTGGGCATCGATTGCTTTGTAGGAATACAGCGCCATCGCTAGCCCATACGGTCGGTGAGGTCGACCACCCGCGCCACTTCTGACAGCGAGGTGATGCCCTGCAGCACGCGCTTGATGCCGTCCGCCGCGAGCGGGCGGAAGCCCTTGTCCAGCGCGGCCTGTTTCAGTTCGCGGATGCTGGCGCGGTGCGCCACCAGGTCGTCGAGGTCGTCGTCCATCTTGAGCAGTTCCATGATGGCGATCCGCCCGCTGTAACCTTGATGGCGGCACAGGTCGCAGCCGGCAGCGTGGTGCAGCGTAATTTGTTCATCAGGATGGACGCCGAGCAGCTTGCGCTCGACCTCGTCCGGGTGATAAGGGATTTTGCAATGGACGCATAGCACGCGCACCAGACGCTGCGCGGTAACGCCGATGATGTTGCCCGCCATGATGTCCGGCAGGATGCCAATATCCAGCAGGCGCGGGATGGCGCCGAGGGCAGAGTTGGTATGCAGCGTGGAATACACCTGGTGGCCGGTCATGGCGGCGCGGAACGCCATTTCCGCGGTAGGGTGGTCGCGGATTTCACCCACCAGGATGATGTCCGGGTCCTGGCGCATCATGGAGCGGATGCCGTTGACGAAATCCAGTTTGACCGCCTCGTTCACCGAGGTCTGGCGGATAAGCGGAATGGGATACTCCACCGGATCTTCCAGAGTCATGATATTGACCGATTCCGTATTGATATGGTCGAGTATTGAGTACAGCGTGGTGGTCTTGCCGCTGCCGGTCGGGCCGGTTACCAGCACAATGCCTTCCGGCTTGGCAATGATCAGCCTGAGCGTGGCCAGGGCAGCACCATCCAGTCCAAGTTGCTCGATGGGGACGAGGCCTTTTTTGCGGTCCAGTATGCGCAGCACCATGTTTTCGCCGTGAGTGGTGGGGTGCGAGGCAACGCGGAAATCGATCGGGCGGCCGGACAGGCGCAGCGAGATGCGGCCATCCTGCGGCGCACGGGTCTCGGCGATGTTCATGCCGCTCAACACTTTTATGCGCACCACCATCGGCGACCAGAAGCTCTTGTGCATGCTGTGCATCTGTTGCAGTACGCCGTCGATGCGGTAGCGGATGCGCAGGAAGCCATTTTCCGGTTCGAAGTGGATGTCGGATGCGCCCTGCTGCACCGCCTCGGTGAGCAGCGCATCGATCAGGCGCATTACCGGCTGGCTGAATTCGTTGACCCCGGCCTGCAGGGTCTGGTATTCCATGTCGACCGGCTCGATCTCGTGCAGGATGCCGTCAATGGAAAGTTCGAAGCCGTAATTCTGGTCGATGGCACGCAGGATATCGGACTCGATCGCACGTTGCGTGATCAAACGG
>JAUQWW010000081.1 GCA_030834965.1 Gallionellaceae bacterium
TAGGCCAGCGCATGCTTGATTTCCTGGCGCTCGAAAAAGCGCAAGCCGCCATAGACACGATAAGCCACTCCCGCCGACACCAGCGCATGCTCCAGCACCCGTGATTGCGCGTTGGAGCGATACAGCACCGCCATCTCGGAAAGCTTTACGCCCTCGCGGTTAAGCTGGCGCGCTTCGTCAACGATGAACCGCGCCTCGTCCGCATCCGTCGGCGCCTCGTATACGCGCAGCGGCTCGCCCCTGTCCGCCAAGGTCCACAGGTTCTTGCCGAGGCGGTTTACATTGCGGCTGATCAGCGCATTGGCGGCATCGAGAATGTTGCCGTGCGAACGGTAATTCTGCTCCAGCTTGATCACGCTTTCGACGTGAAAATCGCGCAGCAACTCCTTCATGTTGCCGACATTCGCGCCGCGGAACGCATAGATCGACTGGTCGTCGTCCCCTACAGCGAAAAGCGCCGCAGGCGCGGCGTTCGCCCCCTCGCCCGCTTGCGGGAGAGGGTTGGGGAGAGGGGAGGGTTTACGTTTCTCACCCGCACCTGCCAGCAGCTTCAGCCAACGGTACTGCAAGGGATTGGTGTCCTGAAACTCATCCACCAGAATATGGCGGAAGCGCGCCTGGTAATGCTCACGCAACTGCTGGTTGCGCGAAAGCAATTCATAACAGCGCAGCAACAGCTCGGAGAAATCCACCACCCCTTCGCGCTGGCACTGCGCGTCGTACTCGGCAAAAATTTCCATCTTGCGCCGCGTGTACGGATCGAACGCCTCTGCCTCGTGCGCACGCAGGCCCTGCTCCTTGTTGCTGCTGATAAAATTCTGCACCTCGCGCGGAGGGTACTTTTCGTCATCGACATTCATCGCCTTCATCAGGCGTTTGATCATGGCGAGCTGATCGGCGCTATCCAGAATCTGGAAAGTCTGCGGCAGATTTGCCTCGCGGTGGTGTGCGCGCAGCATGCGGTTGCACAGGCCATGGAACGTGCCGATCCACATGCCGCGCGTATTGATCGGCAGCATCGCACCCAGCCGGGTGACCATCTCCTTCGCCGCCTTGTTGGTGAACGTCACTGCGAGGATGCCGTGCGGGCTGGCCTGACCGGTGCTGATGAGCCAGGCGATGCGCGTGGTCAGCACGCGCGTCTTGCCGCTGCCCGCCCCGGCCAGGATCAGCGCGGATTGTGGCGGCAATTCGACTGCGGCGCGTTGTTCTGGATTGAGTCCGGAAAGGAGGGGAGAATTCATTATGTAATTATCCCACAGGATGCTTGCTCAACTTGCTTCAACGCGTTCCTTTGGAAATATAAATATTATTGACAATGGAACGCGCACCCGCATGGAACAGGAGGCCATTCGCTATTTCGACACGCCGGCGCAGACTGAGGTACCAGCTCACGGCCACGTCAGTTTAAGCAAATCGCTTATTCCCGTTTTCGCCCATCTCATGCATGATTCGGCCCGTGATTGGCTCCAGCACAAAGTTCGTCCTGCCGCCGCTGGATGTCGTTCCTGAGCATGGTCGAAAGGTTTGCCATTGCCACGGCGAAAATTATTCATAATAAAAAAGTTAATTTTTTTAAGAACGTTTCTCGAGGCAGAAAATACAGAATGGAAATGCTGACGTGACGCTTGCAGAATTAACCGCAGTTGATGCACCCGCCCCTCTTCAAAACATCATCGGACGTTCGCCGGCCTTCCTGGAAATGGCACGCCTGATCCTGAAAATCGGCGAGTGCGATGCACCGGTCCTGATAGAAGGCGAGACAGGCACCGGCAAGGAGCTGGCGGCACGAGCCATCCACTATCTCGGGTCGCGCCGGGATCTACCGTTTATCGCCGTCAACTGCGGCGCCATTCCGGACACCCTTGTCGAAAGCGAACTTTTCGGCCATCACAAAGGGGCATTCACGGACGCCAAGGAAGCCAGGGCGGGGCTGATTACCCAGGCCCACGGCGGCACGCTTTTTCTGGACGAAATCGAGGCGCTCTCTCCCAAGGGGCAGGTGACGCTGCTGCGCTTTCTGCAGGACCAGCAATACAGGCCTCTGGGCAGCAAGGCAGTGGAAAAGGCCGACGTCAGGATCATCACGGCCACCAATGTAGACCTTGAAAAACTGGTTGAAAAGGGAGAGTTCAGGCAGGACCTGCAGTTCCGGCTGGAAATCCTGCTCCTCGAATTACCCCCCTTGCGTGAAAGACATGGAGACGTGGAACTGCTGGCGCGGCATTTCATCAGGCAGTTCAGCGCGAAATACGGAAAACCAGCGGCCTTCTTGCAGCCCGACACCGTCAGCTGGATGAACAGTTACGCCTGGCCGGGCAATGTCAGAGAGCTTGAAAACCTGATCCACAGGGAATTCCTTCTGGCCGATGACCAGAAAATATCCATCAAGTGCAAGGCAAGCGGTGCGGAACAGCGTAAATCTTTTGATCGGCGACTCGCGCAGTTTGTGAATCGCGACTTCAACACCGCCAAGGCTGGAGTAATTGAGGATTTTGAGAAGAAATATCTTTGCAACCTGTTATCGCTCGCGAACGGCAACGTTACGCTGGCAGCCAAAATGGCTGGCAAAGAGCGGCGTGCACTTGGAAAACTCCTGAAAAAGCATGGCATCGAAAAATGCCAGCAACCCGCAAGCGCTTAACATCTTGGACTGTCATGAAAGCGGGTGGCACATGTGGCTTAGCGATAAACCAAATGGAGACCTGTCACATCCGGCCTGTATAGCAAGGCTTCTTCCTTGGAAAGCAGCCTGTTCAATTTCATGTCGTAGTAGACGAATTTCTTGGTTTGCTTATGCATCAAACATATAACCCGATCTCCGGTTGAATGTTTGAATTGCGTATAGAGATGCTCCCAGTCGTTTTCCACTATTGCCAATTTACTCATGAACCATTCCTCCTGCCTGATGGTCAGCCGCATCAGCAGCGGCTGTAGCAAGACATTAGCAAGAAATAGATCACGACGCCAAACCCGCTCGTCTGTTATCGAGTTTCCGGATAAGTGGCTAAAAAAACGGCACGGGCGGTAGCTTTACCGGGATAGACGGTTACCAACATCTGCTGAAAATTTGCCTGTCTATAACAGCCAGCGGCTCGCGTGTCTTTGCTTGGCCTATCCAGATAATTTTAAATTCCTGTTGGAAGGCTCGGCTAGCCGGATACCTGCAATTGCCGTGCCAATAACTGCTTCGTGGAATTTCAACGGGTTAGAAAGATTCTTATTTCCAGAGATGACGTTTTCCGGCAACTGCTACAAAAATGGGCAGCCAATAATACTGGGTCATTTTTGACCCAAAACTGGGTCAAAAATAATCTTTTCTTGCTTATCAAGCATCTCCATGAAACATCGCATCTTCTTTTGATGATATCTACGGGTTCTCCATGACCCGGCGCAACCCATACCTTCGCTGAACAATATTTTATTAACCAATGGGATAGCGCGGAATGGCGATGGGCATGCCTATTGCTATCTGTCATTCACTGGCTGTCCAATCATTTAGTGGATGTGTGATGACGACACACAATAAAAAACAACAGAGGGATCGCCTGATAAATGCCATCACGCTTTATCTCAAGGCTCATCCCAATGCTGCGGACAGCGTGGAGGGAATCATGCAATGGTGGCTGCCGCAGCAGAATCCGGTGGATATGGATGATCTGCAGCAGGCACTCGATTACCTGGTGGAGAGAAGAGCAGTGTCCAGAACCGCTCTGCTGGATGGTCGCATGCTCTATACCAGTCAAGCGAGGGATGCAAAACAGAAAGCGGTCTGATAGGGAGGCACGACATGGCTGAAAAAATTAGTTGGAATTACGTGGCACAGGCGTTGAACGGTCCCAGTCTTTCCGGGCAGGGAGAACTGGAGGTCGACGCCTACGACAAGATCGAGGTGACGATTACCGCCGGCGCAACCCAGCAGGTCAATCTGGTGCCAAGCGGCACCGTCTCGATGCTCGTCATCAACCCGGCCGTGCCTGACGTTGACCTGAGCTACGAAGTTGGCGGCAATGCGGTCGCACTGGACGGCCCGCACGTGTTGATCGGCACAGGCGCGGTGAGCCTGCTTGGCGGCGCGACTGATCTTTCGTTCACCAATAATACCGGCGCTGACGCGACCATCGAAATACTGCTTGGGCGCGACGCGACGCCATAAGCCCTTGGCCTGAACACAATCCGTACTTTCCCAGTACTTTAAAGGAGGAGCAACATGCCGGTTACCTTATCCTACCCTGGCGTCTATATCGAAGAAGTGCCCAGTGGCGTGCGCACCATCACCGGTGTGTCGACCTCCATCACCGCCTTCATCGGGCGCGCGCTGCGCGGCCCGGTGAATGATCCGGTGCGCGTGCAGAGCTTCGGCGAATTCGAGCGCCGCTTCGGCGGCCTGTGGCGCGACAGCACGCTGAGCTACGCGGTGCAGCAGTTCTTCCAGAACGGCGGCACCGACGCGCTGATTGTGCGCGTGCATAACGGCGCAGCCGCCGCCACCCTCACGCTGGCGGTGGGCTTCAACCTGGTCGCGGCCAATCCCGGCAAGTGGGGCGAGAAGCTGCGCGTGCGCGTCGATCACAACACCCGGCCTCATCTCCCCACCGATCCGGCCAACAGCCTGTTCAATCTCGCGGTGCGCGACACCGCGACCGGGGCGACCGAGCGTTTCCTCAATCTCTCCACAGATCCCAATAACGCGCGCTTCGTCACGCGAGTTCTGGAACAGGAATCGAACCTGGTGCGCATCGTCACGCCGCCCGGCACCGTACCCGCGCTGCGTCCTGCCGCGCACGGCAACCCGCCGCCCGGCGCCGATCCGCTGCTGGACAACGCCTCCTCCACCGCCTTCACTGCGACGGGCAATGAAGGCTCTGCCATCACCGACAACCAGATATCCCTGGCCGCGCTGGAAGCAGCCAAGCAGGGGATATGGGCACTGGAAAAGGCGGACCTGTTCAATCTGCTGTGCGTTCCGCCGCTCACCCGCGAAGCCGGCGGCGACGTGAACTCGCAAACCCGCAGCGCCGCCGCCAAATATTGCCAGCAGCGTCGCGCGATGTATGTCGTCGATCCGCTCATGGCCTGGGACGAACATTCCGACCTCACCGGCGGCAGCGGCCTGGACAGCGTAGCATGGGGCCTGGCGCGCAGCGAAAATGCCGCGCTGTATTTCCCCTATCTGCGCCAGCCCGATCCCTTGCAGGAAAATCGCCTGGCTGACTTCGCACCGTGCGGCGCGGTCGCCGGGATCATGGCGCGCACCGACGGCCAGCGCGGCGTATGGAAAGCCCCCGCCGGCAACGATGCCACGCTCAACGGCGTGGTCGAACTCACAGTGAAACTCACCGATGGCGAGAACGGCCAGCTCAACCCGCTGGCGGTAAATTGCCTGCGCGCCTTCCCGGTCACCGGACGGGTGGTATGGGGCGCGCGCACGCTGCGCGGCGCAGACCAGCTCGCCTCGGAATGGAAATATTTGCCGGTGCGCCGCCTCGCGCTGTTCCTCGAGGAAAGCCTGTTCCGCGGCTCGCAGTGGGTGGTGTTCGAGCCGAACGACGAACCGCTATGGGCGCAGATCCGCCTCAACGTCGGCGCCTTCATGCAGGGCCTGTTCCGCCAGGGCGCCTTCCAGGGCAGCAGCCCGCGCGATGCCTATTTCGTCAAATGCGACAAGGAGACCACTACCCAGAACGACATCAACCTGGGCGTCGTCAACATCGTTGTGGGCTTCGCGCCGCTCAAGCCCGCCGAATTCGTGGTGATCAAGATCCAGCAGATCGCCGGCCAGATCCAAGTTTAAGGAGCAACTCATGGCACAGTTCACAGTCAATGCACGGCGTTTCGATCCCTACAAAAACTTCAAATTCCGCATCAAGTGGGATGGACGCTATGTCGCGGGCATCTCCAAGGTCAGTGCGCTCAAGCGCAGCACGGAGGTGGTGGAGCATCGCGAAGGCGGCGATCCGTCCAGCTCGCGCAAATCGCCGGGACGCACCAAATACGAGGCCATCACGCTGGACCGCGGCGTCACGCACGACACCGAGTTCGAAAAGTGGGCCAACAAGGTGTGGAACTACGGCTCCGGCCTGGGCAGCGAGGTTTCGCTGAGGGATTTCCGCAAGGATCTCATCCTCGAGGTGTACAACGAGGCCGGCCAGCTGGTCATGGCGTATAAGCTGTACCGCTGCTGGGTGTCGGAATTCCAGGCCATGCCCGATCTCGACGCCAACGCCAACGCCGTGGCCATCCAGCATATCAAGCTGGAAAACGAGGGATGGGAACGCGACTACGATGTGACCGAGCCCAGCGAACCGAGCTTCACGGAGCCAGCGGTATAACAGTTTGTTTAAAAACGTAGCGAGGACGGCCAGATTCAAGGCGCACGGAACGGAGAAACCGGAATGTACACAGGAGTACATGAGGATTTCGAGTACCGCGCAACGCGGCAGATGGTCCGCCGCAGTAGTTTTTCAACAAACTGAAAGGTCCATTATGCGATCACTCGGTGACGCCGACATCCTTGCAGTATGGGAGACCGCCCAGCGTTACCATCCCGTCGATCAGGCGATCGCGTTGTTGATGACGGCGGAACCGGAACATTCCCGCGACGAACTGGCGTCGCTGCCCCTCGGCCGCCGTGACGCGCGGCTGCTGTCCTTGCGCCTGTCCACCTTTGGCGACGCGTTGCACAGTCGCGCCACCTGCCCGCAATGCAATGAGGCTGTGGAATTCGAAATTTCCTGCAGCGCGCTGCGCACGCCGGACGCAGAAGTTCACGAGCGCACGCTCGATGCCGAGGGTTACCAGTTGCGCATGCGCCCGCTCACCAGTTTCGATCTCGCCGCCGCGGCAGGCGCCGCCGATGTCGCCGAAGCGCGCCGCATATTGCTCCAGCGCTGCGTAGTCGATGCGCGCCGCAATGATGCATTTGTGAACGCGGACGAATTGCCGGGAGCGGTCAGTGCGGCGGCCGCGCAGGCAGCGTTGCTGGCCGACCCTCAGGCGGAGCTGCTGTTCGAGCTGGGGTGCCCCGCCTGCGCACACCGCTGGCAGGCAACGCTGGATATTGCACACATCCTGTGGAAGGAAGTGGATGCGCGAGCGCAGCGCTTGCTGATGGAAGTGCATCAGTTGGCGCGCGCCTACGGCTGGCGCGAGGCCGACATCCTCGGCATGAGCCCCGCGCGCCGCAACGCCTATTTGCAAAGGGTGGCGGCATGAACGACTTTCTCACCCGTTTGGCGCAACGCAGCATGGGCGCGGCACCGTTGATCGCGCCGCGGCTGCCGAGTTTGTTCGCGCCGGCCGAAGAGTCGAACAGCAACGTCGCAGATTCCACTGCTGGCGCCGATATGGCTCACCGCACGACGCTGGTCTCGCCTCCCGTGCCATCCAGCACGCCAGCACACAACACGCACGCCAGCATTGAACCGCAGACCCCCCTTCGCCAGTCGCAACGCTCAACCGGGCCGGAAGCAGCACTGTCGCCTGTGCCTGCGGCACGCCCTGAGAGCGTTGCGCCGCGTGCCGAATCGACACTCACCACACTCGTGCAGACTGTGCACGAGCACACCCAGGCCGCGCCGCAACTTGGCCCTGTCGCATCGCGCCCCACCGCAGCAGCAGAGCCGCTGTTAACCCCGCGTAAGCAAGACGACCGCGCTGCGCCTGAACCCTGGAAGCCGCTGTTGCCGCAACGCAAAGCGGAATCCGCCGCAGCATTTCCTGCAGTGGCCGACACCCCGGTTAGCACGGATACCGGCACGCCACCCGCACCCACGGTGCACATCACCATCGGCCGCGTCGAGGTCAGGGCCAACATCGCCACACCGCCCGCCGCGCCGCGCCCGCGCACGGTGAGCCAACCCGCGCTATCCCTGAGCGACTATCTGAAACGCGGAGCAGGCGCATCATGAGCAGCCCGCTGGCCATCGCCGCCGTCACCGCCGTGTTGCGCGACCTGCTCAACAATGGGCTCATCGACCACAACATCACCGGATCGCTGGGCAGCAATGTGGATATCACCGCCGTACCACCCGACACCATTGTGGTGGATCCTGCCACCGCCCGCACGCAGCTCAACCTGTTCATGCATCAGGTGACGCCCAATGCAGGCTGGCGCAACGAAGGCCTGCCGTCGCGCGACGGGCGCGGCACTCGCCTGACCAATCCGCCGCTGGCGCTGGACCTGCATTACCTGATCACCGCCTACGGCGCGGCCGAGCTGCACAGCGAAATCCTGCTGGGTTACGCCATGCACTTGATGCATGAGACACCGGTGCTGGACCGGCAGGCCATACGCACCGCGCTCAGCGGCGGCACGGTTCCCGGCTCCATCCTGCCGCCTGCCTTCCAGGCGCTGTCCGCCGCCGATCTCGCCGATCAGGTGGAACAGATCAGGATCACGCCGATGACCATGAGCACCGAGGAAATGTCCAAGCTGTGGTCGGCCATGCAGGCCCATTACCGGCCCACCGCCGCCTATCATGTGTCAGTGGTATTGATCGAGGCGCAACGCGCGACGCGCTCCGCGCTGCCGGTGCTGACGCGCGGCCCGGTCGATCCCGGCAGCGGGCGCGAGCGCGGCGTGATGGCCGGCGCCAGCCTGATTCCGCCCTACCCGATGCTCACCGCCATCGAGCCGCCCAACCAGCAGCTCGCGGCGCGGCTCGGCGACACGCTTACCCTGCGCGGCCACAATCTGGAAGGCAGCAGCATGGTGGCGCGATTCGAACACCCGCGTCTCACCAGCCCGATCGACATCAGCGTGGGCACCAACGCCAACGGCGAGACCGTGAGCATCGCCCTGCCCAACAATCCTGCGGCGCAAATCGCCTGGCCGCCGGGGGCGTGGGACGTCACGCTGCTGCTGCAGCGCGCAGGCGAGACGGAGGTGCGCAGCACGAATACGCAGCCGCTGCTGCTGGCGCCGCGCCTCGACATCCCGGCCTCCACGGCGGTGCGCGGCGGCAGCGGCGCGGTCACGCTGACACTGGCGTTCACCCCGCAGGTCAGGCCGGGACAAAAAGTCAGCCTCAATGCGGGCGGCCATGAAGCCTTGCCGAGCAACTTCACCGCACAGACCGGCAGCCTCGCCTTCGTCTTCCCCGAACTCGCCGCCGGACAGCAATGGCTGCGGCTGCGCGTCGATGGGGCGGACAGCCTGCTGGTGAATCGCGCGCTAACGCCACCGCAATTCGACACGACACAACGCATGAGCATTCCCGTATGAACGCAGACGATATGAATGCACTTGGCAACAATCAATGGATCGAGACCAACCGGCATGCCCTGAACGGCGAACTCGCCTGGTTGCGGCAACTGCTGGAAAATGCGCTCACCCACGAAACGGACAACGCCCCGGGAAAGCCAGCCGACACCTCGCGCGTCCTCGATTTTCTGTGCGAACAGTTGCAGCTTTCCACCTTTGAACGCACGTTGCTGCTGCTCTGTGCGGGTATCGAACTGGAAGCGCACATCGCCCATCTGTGCGCGGTGAATCATGACGACACCCGCGTCGAACACCCCACTTTCGGCCTCGCGCTTGCGGTCCTGCCGGAACCGCACTGGAGTGCCTGCTCTCCCCAGTCGCCGTTGCGTTACTGGCAGCTGATCAACATCGGTGACACCTCCCGGCTGACTACCGCGCGGCTGTCTATCGACGAGCGCATACTCCACTATCTGCTCGGCGTTCCCGCGCTGGACACCCGGCTGGCCGGATTGCTGCGCGACCTCCCGCATATACAGCCGCTTCCTCCGTCACAACAACGGCAGGCGGAGCACCTGCACCACGTCTGGAGCAATACGCAAGGCCGGTTTCCGCTCCTCTGCTTGCACGGCCAGGACCATAGCGGCACCCGCGCCGTGGCGGCACACGCGTGCGGCATGCTGGTGCTGCGCCCGTTGCTCATGCGCGCGAACGACATACCGCCCGACGCCAGCGAACGCGCGCTGCTGGCGCGGCTGCTGGAGCGCGAATGCCTGCTCATCCGCGGCGCTCTGATCATCGAAACGGATGACAGCCACGAAACGCATCTCGCCCCTCTGCTCGACCAACTGGCCTGCCCCGTGATCCTGCTCGGCAAGCCGCCGGCTGCCGTGCAGCACCGTTGCATCCTGATGGAGATACGCAAACCGCTGAGCGGGGAACAGCACGACCTGTGGCGCAGTGCATTAACGGATATCGCTCCGATCGACGACGCGGCATTGCTGTCCATCACCGCGCATTTCGATTTTTCCTCCAAGGATATCGCGGCTACCGCAGAAGAGGCGCGCTCCGAAATAAAGAACAACGCCTCGCCACAGATCCTGTGGCAGATTTGCCGCGCCCGCGCCCGCGGCGGATTGGAAAGTCTGGCACAGCGCATTACGCCGCACGCTACGTGGAGCGACCTGGTCCTGCCCGCGCCGCAACTCGCCATCCTGCATGACACCGTGCGCCAGGTGCGCCACCGCAACACGGTGTACGAACAGTGGGGCTTCGCCGGAAAGAGCGAACGCGGGCTCGGTATCAGCGCGCTGTTTGCCGGCGAGAGCGGCACCGGCAAGACACTGTCGGCAGAGGTATTGGCGGGCGAGCTGGGACTCGACCTGTACCGCATCGATCTCTCTGCGGTGGTGAGCAAATACATCGGCGAGACCGAAAAGAATCTCGAACAACTCTTCGCCGCAGCGGAGACCAGCGGCGCGGTGCTGCTGTTCGACGAAGCCGACGCGCTGTTCGGCAAACGCAGCGAGGTCAAGGACAGCCACGATCGTTACGCCAACATCGAACTCGCCTACCTGCTGCAGCGCATGGAGTCCTATCGCGGGCTGTCGATACTGACCACCAACCTGAAGGCGTCGCTCGACACCGCCTTCCTGCGGCGCATCCGCTTCGTGGTCCAGTTCCCATTCCCCGACGTGACGCAACGTACCGAAATCTGGCGGCGCATTTTTCCCGAAGCGCTGCCCCGCGACGAACTCAAGCTGGATCAATTGGCGCGCCTGCACGTTTCTGGCGGCAACATCCGCAACATCGCGATGAACGCCGCCTTCTTCGCTGCCGAAGATGGCACGCCCATGTCCATGATCCACCTCGCCCGCGCTGCGCGTACCGAATACTCGAAACTGGAAAAGCCGATCAACGAGGCGGAAATGGGGGGCTGGCGATGAGCACAATGCCAAAACCCGGCGCGATTCATCTGCACATCGACAGGCTGGTGTTGCATGGCTTCACCCAGATCAACGAGGCCGCTTTGAGTGCCGCCCTGCATGAGGCGCTGAGCCGCGAACTGCACGCCGTGCCCACTTTGCGCGACGCCAATCTGTCGAATGCGCGCGCCAGCATCTCGCTGCCGGCGCAGTACAACGCGCACACCTTGGGCAACGCGCTGGCGCAGTCACTCAGCGGAATCGCCTGCTCAGGTAGAGCAGAAACACAGGGGCCGCGCCATGGCTGAACGCGTCTACACTACCAACCCGGAAGGCGCTGCCCGTCCCTGGCTGCAGCGCAAGTCCACGCTGCGCATCGGCACGCCGGGCGACACCTACGAGCGCGAAGCCGACCGCGCCGCCAATGCGGTGGTGAACGGGCGTGGCCTGTCCAATTCCGGCCTGTCGCTGTCGCGCATCCCGGTCACACAAGTACAGCGCGAAGAAGGCGGAAAACCCAAGAGCGAAGAAGACAAATACAAGGAAGCGGCAAAAAAACTCGGCGAGGCATTCCTCGAAACCGAGGTCGGCAAGAAGCTCAAGGAGAAAGCTGAGCAAGACCCGCTGGTAAAGGGCGCCAAGGAGGCCGGCGAGAGCTTCATCGGCACGCTGCCGGGCAAGATCATCACCGGCGCGGCGGCAGCCGGCGCGGTGGCGACGCTGGCGGCGACGCACAAGGAACTGCCGGCGCAGATACCGGAGATTCCGCTGGACAAGATCACGCCCGGACTGAAGGTGAAGCTCACCTACGAAGGTCCGGTGGACAACCCCTCCAAGGCCATGATCACGTTCTCGTATACCGAACAGCTGGGCGGCGCGAAAAAGCCCGCCAAGACCAAGACCGAGTTGCAGCGCGAGGAAAACGCGCGCATGGCGCTGGACCAGGCCAAGTTCCGCGCCGGTCTGCGTTACCAACCCGGCTCGCCCGAAGCGAAGCGGCAGGAGGCGGAGGAAGCCGCCCTCAAGCGCGCGGCCTTCAGCGGCGTCGGCAAGCTGCCGGGGCTCGGCAAGATCGATGCCTTCCCCGCGCTGGCGCCCGCACCGTCGGCGCTGTCGATGCAGTTCCCCACGCCCAGTTACGGCTTCAAGCCCAAGCCGTTCTCGTTGCTGGATGAGGAACTGAAGCTCAAGCCCAGGAGTGAAGCGAGCGACGCAACAGAGCAGGACAAAAAGAAAAAAGAGGAAGGCGCTCCGGTGCAACGCAAGGCAACAGACGGCGCCACGCACGACGCCGCACCGTCGCTGGTGAACGATGTGCTCGCCGCACCGGGCCAGCCGCTCGACGCTGCGACGCGCGGATTCATGGAAGGACGTTTCGGCCATGACTTCAGCAACGTGCGCATCCACACCGATGAGCGCGCCGCCCGATCGGCAAGATCGGTCGACGCGCTGGCCTATACAGCGGGCAGCAACATCGCGTTTGCGCAGGGACACTATGCCCCCAGGACGCCCATGGGCAGGCAATTGCTCGCACACGAACTGGCGCATGTGGTGCAACAAAGCGGCGCCGGCGAGAAATCCGCACCGATGCTGCAACGTGCCACTACGGCGGAAAGTGTTGGGCGCGCCTTCCGCGACTTCTTCTTTTTTGTCCCCAGCCTGTTCGGCGCGGAGCTTGATTACAGCGATGACGAACTGCAGGAATACCTGGCCGACATCACCAGGGACAACAAGATAAAGGGCGGCTATTACACCGACGACAAGGCGCGTGCGATCGTACGGCGCTGGAAGGCGGGAAACAGCAAGTTCAAGTTGATTGCCTCACAGAAGATTTTGCTGATCAACGAAATGCTGGATGGCGCCACGCTGGGCGATGATGAGGACCGCATTCTGGACCTGCTGGAACGGAGCGATGACGCCGATCTGCGCAAGATGTTCGCTCCCGGCGGCATCAGCATCGAGTGGCTGGAATCGGACCTGAACGGCGATTCGCGCAAGCGGCTGGACGCGTTCATCATGAAGAAATTCAAGGGTGGACGGGACGCGCTGCTCAAAGGCAAGGTCGAGCTGCTGGATACACGCGCGGGCGGTGCGCCGGCCACCGCAGCTGCACCGGCGGCGGTGGAGCGCAAGGATTACGTATTCCTGATGGGTCAAGACAGGAGAGGCACGGACAACCCTTTCTATGCCACGGCGGCACGTTTCTATCGGGCCAAATTGCCGAAAGCCATCATGGTGACGGACAAGCGTTCGCTGAACGCGGTGCTCGAGTACGTGCGCGATGAAGTATCCGGAGCAGTCGGCACGCTGTATCTGGTGACCCACGCCAATGAGGATGGCACGCTGTCGTTTGGCCTCGACTCCGCCGATGAGGATGCCCATCTCCCGGTTACCGAGCTGCGCGAAGCCTTGCACCCGCAGACTGGCAAGAGCACGCTGCCCAAGGTCGGCGGCAAGATAGACAAGCAGTCACACATTGAAATCAAGGGCTGCGACCTTGGACGCACGCGCGAAATGGTCGAGCTGATCGACGAGGCCTTCGGGGGTGACGGCACCGTCGTCGCGCCCACGCACGAGCAGGGCTTCAATGTGGATCCCGAGCTTGGCGAGCGCGCGCGCCGCGCCTTCCGCGACAAGATCCGGCAGTCGCATCCTGAGCCTGCTGCCATCGACCCCACGCTCAAGGGCGCGGAAAAGAGGAAGGCCGCGGCGGAGCGCAAGAAGGAGATGGCCAAACGGCAAAAGGAAATCGATGCGGAGATCAAGCAGCGCGCCGACGAGGAGAAGCAGCTGGTGGAGGAAGCCACCATGACCGAGTCGCTGTCCGGGCCGATGCTCCAGCGCCCCGGCACCAAGCTGTTTACCGCCAAGGAACTGCGTCCGGAGATAGACCGGCTTTACGGGCATCTGACCGCAAAGCGCCGCAAGGAAATCGCCGATGGACTTGTTGCGCCTGACAGACGCTCGGCTGCCGTCGCGAAGAGGGATGGTGTCGTAGGCCAACGCGGCCAGCGCATGTACCGGCACAAGCCTTTTAGCATTACTTTCCCCGATCCGCGCAATCTCGCCGAAGCCAAGCAAGTGTTCGGCAAGAGTTTTGCGGAGAACCATTTCACCGTGAAGAAAATGCTGCCCTCCGCCGACCCGGACAGTTTTGAATTCAGCGGCACCTTCCGCAATCCGGGAGAAAAGCCCTTCGACGGCACTTTCAACGGCAGTCGCGACCCGGTGCCTGCCAATAACGTCGTGATCGCAGAAGGCCGCAAGCAGCTCAACAATCCGGACCGCTATGCATGGCGCGTCGAAAGCACGCACTCGAGAAAAGGGACGACCACAGTGAAAGCCGTGGCCGAGCGCGTCATCGCCTACCTGCACCACAGTAGCCTCAACCCGGCGCGGCACGAATATTTCATGCCGCCCGAGACACAGCCGGATTTCTTTACCACCTCGACCTTTACGCCGCCACCGGAAGAAGCCGGAGCTGGCGCGGGAGCCAAACCATGAGCCTGCCTTCGTCACCGCGCCTGCTCAAGGCCGGCATCGTGCTGATGGACCCGAACAGCGGCCAGGTGCTGCGCGTGATCTCGCTGCAATACAACCCGGACAATCTCAGCCGATCCTTGCAGATACAGGCATTGGCCGCGGAAGGCGGCGACCGCTCCGAAGCCTTGCGCATGAAGGGGCCGCCGGTGGAAACCTTCAAGCTCGAGGCCGAGATCGACGCCACTGATCAGCTGGAGTTTCCCGATCAGAATCGCAACACCGTGCAGCACGGCATCCATCCGCAGCTCGCGGCACTGGAGACCCTGGTCTATCCCGGCAGCGCCGCGCTGCAGGCCAACAATGCACTGGCCGGCAGCGGCGCGCTGGAGATCATCCCGATGGAAGCGCCGCTCACGCTGTTCGTGTGGAGCAAGCAGCGCGCGGTGCCGGTGCGCGTCACCGAATTCTCGGTGACGGAAGAAGCGTTCGATCCGCTGCTCAACCCGATCCGCGCCCGGGTAAGCCTCGGCCTGCGCGTGCTGTCGGTGGACGATCTCGGCTTCAGTCACAAGGGCGGCAGCCTGTTCATGAGTTATCTGAAAAACAAGGAGGCGCTGGCCGGCAAGGCGCCGGGCGCGACCTTGAGCACACTGGGTCTGGAGGGACTGTCATGAGTGATCCATTGCAGGCATTGCTGGAAGCGGGCGTATTGAACAGTTCGTCCTTTCCGCCCAACAGCCGCTATTACGGCGTGGCGGTGAAAACGCTGGAACAGAAAAATCAGGAGCCCATCGCCTATCTGAAGCGCCGCTTCGTTCCGCCGCCGGAAAATTTTTCCGTCATGCAGCAGCACACGGTGGTGCAGGGCGACCGCATCGACAACCTGGCGGCGCAATATCTCGGCGATCCCGAATTGTACTGGCGCTTGTGCGACGCGAACCGTGCGATACGCCCCGACGAGCTCACTGAGACTGCGGGTGCGGTGGTGAACATCACGCTGCCAGAAGGCGTACCGGGAGCGAACAATGCTTAAAGGCGTCAACCTGCAGCTCTACATCGGCCCCGCAGTGCCCATCCCGGCGCCGCGCGAGGTGATCGATGCGCTGCTGCAGGTACAGGTGCAGGTAAACGGCGGCGACACGCAGAGCGGGTTCGAGCTCACCTTCAGCCTGTCCAACCGTTCGCCGCTGCACACGCTGTTTCTGCTCACCGGCGGCAGCTCGATACCCATCATGCGCGTGGTGATCGTGGCGATGATGAACGGCAGCGCCGAGGTGCTGATGGATGGCGTGATGACGCATCACGAGGTGCGCCCCGCCGGCAACGGCAAATCCAACCTGGTGGTGAAGGGCAAGGACCTGAGCGCGCTGATGGACTTCATCGAGCTCGACGGCATCCCCTTCCCCGCCATGCCGCCCGTGGTGCGCGTGCTGGCGGTGCTGGCCAAATATGCCGCCTTTGGCGTCATTCCGCTGACGATACCGAGTGTGGTCGAAGACATTCCGATCCCCATCGAGCGCATCCCGCGCCAGCAAGGCACCGATTATTCCTATGTAAAACAGCTCGCGCACGAAGCGGGCTACGTGTTCTACATCGACCCCGGCCCGCTGCCCGGCACCAGCCGCGCCTACTGGGGGCCGGAGATCAAGGTCGGGCCGGCGCAGCCGGCGCTCAACACCGACATGGACGCGCACACCAACGTGGAGTCGCTGTCCTTCAAATTCGATAAGGAATCGAAAGAGATGCCGATCGTGTTCATCCAGAACCAGCAGACCAAGGTGCCGATCCCTATTCCTATTCCCGACATCACGCCGCTTAATCCGCCGCTGGGTGCGATACCGCCGCTGCCGCCAAAGCTGAAGTTCCTCAGCAACACGGCCAAGCAGTCGCCGCTCTCCGCAGTGATGACCGGGCTGGCGTATGCCTCGCAGCATGCCGATGCAGTGACGGGCACCGGCTCGCTGAATGTAGTGCGCTATGGGCGGATTTTGAAGTCGCGGCAACTCGTCGGCGTGCGCGGCGCGGGGGCGGCATTTGACGGGCTGTATTACGTGAAGAGCGTGACGCACGCGATCAAGCACGGCGAATACAAACAAAATTTCACGCTGGTGCGCAACGGCCTGTTGTCCACCGTCCCAAGGGTGCCGGCATGAGCGAGATAAAAAAATATTTCGGCAAATACCGCGGCACGGTGATCAACAACGTCGACCCCATGCAGATCGGCCGCATCCAGGTGATGGTGCCGGATGTGTCCAACATCATGCTGTCCAGCTGGGCCATGCCGTGCGCGCCGGTGGCCGGCATCAACATGGGCATGTTCGCCCTGCCGCTGATCGGCGGCGGCGTGTGGGTGGAATTCGAGCAGGGCGACCCGGACTATCCGATTTGGGTGGGCGCATTCTGGGGCATGGCCGCGGAAGTGCCGCTGCTGTCGCACATGGTGCCGCCGGCGGTTCCGGGCATCACGCTGCAAACGCCGCTTAAGAACGGCATCGTCATCAGCGATGTGCCCGGCCCCACCGGCGGCATCCAGATTCAGACCGCGACCGGCGCGATGATCTCGGTGACCGACATCGGCATCATGATTTCCAACGGCAAAGGCGCGGTGATCAACCTCACCGGGCCGACGGTGGACATCAACCTCGGCGCACTCACGGTGGTGTAAGGAGAACGACAACATGCCCGCCCCCATCCTTCATCTCGGCGCCACCATCACCTGCATGCACGCAGGCCCCGCAACCCCGCTCACGCCGTTCCCGCGCGTGATGGTGAGCGGCCAGCCGGTGACCACGCTGAGCACGCCCTATGCGATTACCGGCTGCGCGCTGACTGGCACGCCGAATCCGCCGTGCGTCACCGCGCAATGGGTGATGGGCGCGGTGCGCGTGATGGCGGGCGGCGTGCCGGTGCTGCTGCAAACCGGTCAGGCGGTGTGCGTGCCCACCGGCACCGGTTTGTTGCCGCTGGTCGTGCAACCTCGGGTACTCGCAACATGAGCCAGATCGACTATCCCTTCCACTTCGACGGCCGCGGCCGCACCGCGCAGACGGACACGTCCGGCTACATCCGCGACCTCATCGAGCAGGTGCTGCTCACCGCGCCGGGCGAACGCGTGATGCGTCCCTCCTTCGGCAGCGGCGTGCTGCAGCTGGTGTTCGCCGCCGCCAGCCCCGAAGTCGCCGCGACCACGCAGTTCCTGATTCAGGGCGCGTTGCAGCAATGGCTCAGCGATGTCATCACTGTTGACGCAGTCGATGTGCAAGCGCAGGACAGCGCGCTGCTGATCACGGTGCAATACATCGAAAACCGCACCCAGGCACGCGGCGTGGCGCAGATCACGGCCCCGAAAGGCGTCATATGATTACAACGCGAGGTGGCGCATGAAATACTACTGCTGCGACCAGCGCCGCCTGGAAGTGGTGAAACTGAACGGCACGCTCAACGGCCTGGAATACCTCGAAGTCTTCGACAGCGGCCTGCCCGGCGATCCTGCGCGCCAGCTCACGCTGTTCGTGAAATTCCTGCGTCCGGTGCCGGCGCTGAGCAAAGACAACTTCCGCATCGAAGGCGGCGAGCGCATCAAGAGCGTGGACATCGACTGGGTTGCGATCGCCAACGCGCTGCCGATGGGAGAGCCGCCGAGCCTGGTCGATGGCCTCGCGCCGCTCAACGAATTCCTGGTGATCCGCACCAAGTTTTACGGTGATTTTTCCGTTTACACCTTGCGCCTGGTGAGCGGTCCCGGCAGCGACACGCCGCCAGCCGGTTTCGATCCGCGCCTGAGCGAGATTCAGTTCTCGTTCAAGGTGCAGTGCGAATCGGATTTCGATTGCGCCAGCACCACACCCTGCCCCACGCCGCCGGCGGTGAATCCGCGCCTCGATTATCTGGCCAAGGACTACGCCAGCTTCCGCCGCCTGATGCTGGACCGCATCAGCGTGCTGGTGCCCGACTGGACCAACCAGAGCGCCGCCGATGTCGGCATGACGATGGTGGAACTGCTGGCCTATGTCGGCGACCAGCTCTCCTATCAGCAGGACGCCGTCGCCACCGAGGCCTATCTCGGCACCGCGCGCAAGCGCACCTCGCTGCGTCGCCATGCGCGGCTGGTGGACTACATGGTGCACGAGGGCTGCAATGCGCGTGTGTGGGTGCGGCTGTTCGTCAACGATGACGGCGTGCTGATTCCACACGGCACGCCGCTGCTCACGCGCTCGCCCAACATCCCAGACCGCATCGCCCCATCCGGCGATCAATTGCGCGATGCCTTAACAAGTGGCGCGCTGATGTTCGAGACGGTGGAAGACACGCTGCTCTATCAGGATCACGAGCGCATCAGTTTCTACACCTGGGGCGATCACGCGTGCTGCCTGCCGAAAGGCGCGACGCGTGCCACGCTCAGCGGCCACTATCCCAACCTGAAGGCGGGCGACGTGCTGGTGTTCGCGGAAGAGATCGGCCCGCGCACCGGCTTTGCCGAAGATGCGGACCGCACGCATCGCTGCGCGGTGCGCCTCACCGATGTGCGCCCGGGCAGCGATCCCAGCGGCGGCCTGTTCCTGCCGGTGCCCAACAACAACCCGGTGGACGTCACAGAGATCGGCTGGGCGGAACAGGACGCGCTGCCGTTCCCGTTGTGCCTGTCCACCATCACCGACGCGGATCACGGCGCGGCCTATCTCCCCGAGGTGAGCGCCGCCTACGGCAACATCGTGCTGGCGGATCATGGCCGCACGCTGAGCGGCGAAGACCTGGGAGAGGTGGCAGCCTCGCACCTCACGCTTGCGCCCACCAGCGATGTGCTGAGCTGCAAGCGTCCGCCGCTGCAGGCCGTGCCGCCGCGTTTCCGTCCGCTGCTGGCGGAACGCCCGCTCACGCACGCGCTGCCGCTCACGCCTGCACCGTTGTTTGCCTTCACCGCGACAGCCGCAATTACCACTGCATTGCAGACGCGCAGCTTCACCGCGGCACTGCACGATGCATTGGCGGCGCAGGGCGTGGTGTTGCAGGCGGGCCCGGTGGTGGTGCAAGGCGGCGACGGTATGTGGTCGGTGTCCGACGGCGCAAGCGCCTACCGTCTGCGTGTCGACAGCGGCCAGGTGCAGGTGTCGCCCTTGGCCGATGCAACTGCATTGATCACCGCCGCCGATCCGCAGCGTGCGCGCCCGGCCATCTCGCTCGCCAGCACTTACCTGGGTATACCGGACAGCTGGCTGCCGCAGCCCGACCTGCTCGGCAGCGATGCGACAGCAACCGAGTTCGTGGTGGAGTGCGAATACGACGGCAGCGCGTTGCTGCGCTTCGGCGACGATTACCACGGCAAGCGCCCCGACAGCGGCACCACATTCAGCGCGACCTATCGCATCGGCAACGGTGCGGCAGGCAACATCGGCCTCGAGTCGATCGCGCACATCGTCAGCAACGACGCGCGGCTGCTGCGTGCGTCGAATCCGCTGCCGGCAAAAGGCGGCGCTGATCCGGAGAACGCCGAGGACATCCGGCGCGATGCGCCGGAAGCGTTCCGCACGCAGGAACGCGCGGTTACCCCCGAGGACTACGCGGAAGTCACCGAACGCCATCCCAGCGTGCAGCGCGCCGCCGCCACCTTCCGCTGGACCGGCAGCTGGTACACGGTGTTTCTCACCGTCGACCGCAAGGGCGGCGGCGAGGTCGACGCGGCCTACGAGCAGACCATCCGCGACCATGTCGAGCGCTATCGCATGGCCGGCTACGACCTGGAAGTGAACGGCCCGAGCTATGTGCCGCTGCTGCTGGAAATGACGGTGTGCGTGCAGCCGGACTATTTCCGTGCCGATGTGCGCGCTGCGCTGATGCGCGTGTTCAGCCGCGGCTGGCTGGATGACGGCAGGCCGGCGCTATTCCATCCCGACAATTTCACGTTCGGTCAGCCGGTGTATCTCAGCGCACTGTATGAGGCAGCGCAGGCGGTTCAAGGTGTGGCCTCGGTGGTGGTCAACACCTTCCAGCGCCTGCGCACGCCTCCCGACTCCAAGCCGCTGGACGACGGCGTGCTGACCATCGGACGCCTGGAGATCGCGCGGCTGGACAACGATCCCAACTTCCCGGAACGGGGTGTGTTGAAGCTCTCGGTAGGAGGCGGCAAATGAGTGGCGAAGAATCCAAACCGCAAGACGCCTGCGGCTGCTGCGCAGGCGTGAGCATCGAGGCGCCGGAGGTGCTCTACAACCGCCCGGGGCTGTCCGCCATCGCCTATCGCCTCGGCACGCACGCCGAGGTGCTGGCCAGCCTGCAGGCGCGGCTGTCATCGCAGGATTATCCGGCGCTCGCGAAACTGCGCACACGCGACAGCGATGATTTTTCCATCGCATTGCTGGATGCCTATGCCAGCATGGCTGATGTGCTGAGCTTCTATCAGGAACGTCTCGTTAATGAATCGTATCTGCGCACTGCGGGCGAGCGCCTGTCGCTGAGCGAACTCGCGCGGCTGATCGGCTATCGCCTGCGGCCCGGCGTTGCGGCCGAGACCTGCCTCGCCTTCACGCTGCAGGAGCCGCCGCCGCAATCGGCGAGCACCGAACCGAGACAGGCCACCGGCGTGCCCGACAAGGTGACGCTGGACATCGGCATCAAGGTGCAGAGCATGCCCGGCCCCGACGAAAAGCCGCAGACTTTCGAGACGGTTGAGAGCATCGAGGCGCGTCCGGCATGGAACGTGCTGCTGCCGCGCATGCATGAACCGAAGCTGCCGGTGTTTGGCACCAAGGTCATTTACCTGCAGGGCGTCGCGACGCAATTGAAAGCAGGCGACGCGCTGCTGCTCGTGGGCACGGAGCGCGAGAACGACACGGGCAACGAGAACTGGGATTTCCGCCGTGTGCAGAGCGTGGTGCTCGACAGCACAGCCGATCGCACTGTGGTCACGCTGGACCGCGGCCTGGGCACGGCCACGCCCTATGTCACGCCGTCGGCCAATCCCAAGGTGTACGCGCTGCGTCAGCGCGCCTCGCTGTTCGGCTACAACGCGCCCGACTGGCGCGTGATGTCCAACGACATCAAGTGCGGCTATCTGGGGTTGCCCTCCGGCTCTACCGTCGTCAACACGGAATGGCCGGGCTTCACCATCGCCGACATCTCCGACCCGCCCACCAATGTCGCCACCGGCACCGGCCTGTTCGGCGAATACTTTGACAACAAGAATCTCACCGCGCGCAAGCTCACGCGCACCGACGCCACGGTAAATTTTGACTGGGGCAGCGGCTCACCCGATGCGCTGATCGGCGCCGACACGTTCTCGGTGCGCTGGAGCGGCTGGCTGCACGCACCGGTCGACGGCGGCTACACCTTTTACACGACCTCAGACGACGGCGTGCGCCTGTGGGTGGATAACCAGTTGATCATCAGCAACTGGACCGATCATGGCGCCACCGAAAACAGCGGCGGCATCACGCTCGCGGCCGGCAAGAAATACGACATCCGGCTGGAGTATTACGAAAACGGCGGCGCAGCAACCATCAAGCTGTCGTGGGCGCCGCCGGGGCAGGCCAAGCAGATCATCCCGATGGAACGGCTCTATCCGCGCAACATTCACACGCTGCATCTGGACGCGCTCTATCCGCAGATCGTGCACGACGGCTGGCTGGTGCTGTCCATCCCCGAGTACCAGGAGCTGTACCAGGTGGACACAGCGGGCGAGGATGCGCGCGCCGCCTTCACCCTCACCGGCAAGACCACGCGCCTGACGGTGAAGGGCGAGAACCTGCGCGAGCTGTTCAACGAACGGCTGCGCGAGACGGCGGTGTTTGCCAACAGCGAGAAGCTCGCGCTGGCGGAAACGCCGATCACCACCGATGTGGCCGGAGACTTCCTGCGCGTCGATCGCAAAGTGGAAGAACTTGCACCCGGCCGCAGGCTGATCCTCAGCGGCACGACCACCGCCGGTGAGGAGGCGAGTGAAGTGCTGACCCTTCTGAAAACGGAAGCGGACGGCGACACCAGCAAAGTTTTCTTCACCACCTCGCTGGCTCATGCCTACAAGCGCGACACGGTGAAACTCTATGCCAACGTCGCGCTCGCCACGCACGGCGAAACCGTGCAGCAGATCCTCGGCAATGGCGCGGCGCGGCTTTCTCATCAGCGCTACACCCTCAAACATACACCGCTCACCTTCGTCGGCGCCGAGAACGAGACCGGCGCAGAGGCGGCACTGGAGGTGCGCGTCAACGACATCCGCTGGCACGAAACACCCACGCTTTTCGGCGCCGGACCTGACGACAGATCGTACGTGCTGCGCACCGACGAGAATGGCGCGGGAACCGTCCAGTTCGGCGACGGCCGCCGCGGCGCGCGCCTGCCCACCGGGCAGGACAATGTGCGCGCGATTTACCGCAAGGGCATCGGCGCGGCGGGCAACCTGAAAGCCGGCCAGCTCTCGCAGCTGCTCACGCGCCCGCTGGGACTGAAGGCGGCGAGCAATCCGTTGCCCGCCGAGGGCGGCGTCGATGCGGACAGCGCCGATCATGCGCGGCGCAACATGCCGCTCGGCGTGCGCACGCTCGGGCGCGTGGTCTCGATACTGGATTATGAAGATTACGCGCGCGCTTACACCGGCATCACCAAGGCGCAGGCCGCCGTACTCAACACCCGCGCCGGGCGCACGGTGTTCATCAGCGTCGCGGGGGATGGCGGCGCGCCACCGGCGGATGCCACGCTGGACAAGCTGCTCAACGCGCTCAAGCAGAACGGTGACCCGCTGGTGCACTGCGAAACGAAAGCCTACAACGAGGCGACCTTTCATCTCGCACTGCGCGTCAAGCGCGACCCGGATCACGATGCGAAAAAGGTGCTGGCCGATGTCGAGGCCGCGCTGCGCGCCGCCTTCTCCTTCGATGCGCGCGACTTCGGGCAGATCGTTGCCCGCTCTGAGATCATCGCGGTGGCGCAGGAGGTTGACGGCGTGCTCGGTGTGGACTTGGATCGTTTCTACCGCGGTGCGACCATTACGCTGGAAGAGCGCCTGACGCCTGAGGCCGCGACGACTGATGCGCAGGGGAACGGCATCGCGGCGGAGATCCTGCTGCTCGCCAGTGGGCCGTTTGATTATCTGGAGGAAATGCCATGAGCCATCGCATGGAACCACAACTCCTTCCCCCTTTCAGGGGGAAGGCTGGGATGGGGGTGAAAGCGTTGAAGTATGCGACGGCCAATAGAGGTCGAATTCAAGAGTGTACCCCCACCCTAACCCTCCCCCTGATAGGGGGAGGGAATGTTGGTTCTGAGCGGTATCTCGCGAAACCGGGAACAATGCAGGAATCATCGCCATGAACACCACCGCCGACCGCCTCTACGAGCTGCTGCCCGCAATCCATCGCATCCGCGACGCGGAGCAGGGCTATCCGCTGCGCGAGCTGCTCGCCGTCATCGGCGAGCAGGTGGCAGCCATGCAGGAAAACCTCGACCAGCTCTACGACGACCAGTTCATCGAGACCTGCGCGCCGTGGGTGGCGCCCTACATCGGCGACCTGATCGGCTACCGCACCCTGCACGGCGTTGCGCCCACCGTGGCCTCGCCGCGTGCCGACGTGGCCAACACCATCCGCTACCGCCGCCGCAAGGGGACGGCATCGATGCTCGAACAGCTTGCGCGCGACGTCACCGGCTGGCCGGCGCGCGCGGTGGAGTTTTTTCAGCTGCTGGGCTGGACGCAGAATATGAATCATCTGCGCATGGGCGCGCACTACGCGCCCGATCTGCGCAACTGGGAAAAATTGCAGTGGCGCGACACCGCCTTCGACACCATCGCGCACACCGTGGACGTGCGCCGCATCAGCACCGGCGCCGCGCGCCACAACATCCCCAACATCGGCCTGTACCTGTGGCGCGTGCGCGCGTTTCCGCTGACGCGTTCTCCAGCTGTGGAAGATCCGCTGATTGGCGGCGGCCTGCGCTTCCGCTTCAATCCGCTGGGCGTCGACATGGCGCTGTACAACACGCCGGAGACGGAGGAAGAGATAGCGCATCTCGCCGAGCCGCGCAACGTGCCGATGCCGCTCGCGCGGCGCTGGCTCAAGGCGCATCTCGACGACTATTACGGCCCGGGCAAGAGCCTGTGGGTGGAACTGGACGGCAATCCGCCGCAACTGGTTGCGCGCAGCAACATCCGCATCTGCGATCTGAGCGACATCAAGGACGGCGGCGGCAATGTCATCGCCTGGGCGCACCAGCCCACCGCCGGCTCCGGACTGGTGGCCATCGATCCGGTGCTGGGCCGCATCGCATTCGCCGACGCGCCCGCCTCGGCCCCGCTGGTGAGCTTTCATTACGGCTTCACGATTGAGATCGGCGGCGGCGAATACGAGCGCGGCGATCCCGCCGTGCCGGTCACGCCGCTGCAATCCGTGCACGGCGGCACGGCGCTGCAACCGGCGCTGAATGCGGTGCAGAACGGCGGCACGGTGGAAGTGACCGACAGCCGCCGCTATGTGGAGACGCCCAGCATTACCGTGAATGCCGGCAAAACGGTCGTGCTGCGCGCAATCAACGGCGCACGCCCGCTGCTGGCGGCGAGCGGCGACATTGCGCTCAATCTCGGTGCGGACGCCACGCTGATCCTCGACGGCTGGGTGATCAGCGGCGGCACACTGAAGATGGCCGCCTTTGCCGACACAGCACCGCGCTACCTCGTGTTGCGCGATTGCACGCTGGTGCCCGGAACGTTCGGCACAGCCGACGCCCCCGGCCTTGCGGTGAGCCATGCCTTCGCCAAGGTGGAACTGGAGCGCTGCATCACCGCGCCGCTGCACATTGCCGCCGATGCCGAAGTGTCGTTGAGCGACTGCATCGTGGATGCGACTGCGCAAAACCTCATCGCCTTTCGCGGTCCGGGCGCAGACCCGCTCGCGCCCGGCGGCGCGCTCACGCTGGAGAGCTGCACCGTCATCGGCAAGGTTCACACCCGGCAGCTGACGCTGGCCAGCGATTGCCTGTTCGTCGCCGCGCTCACCAGCAGCGACACATGGAAAGCGCCGCTGTGGGCGGAGCGCCGCCAGCAAGGCTGCGTGCGCTTTTCCTGGGTGCCGCCCGGCTCGCGCACGCCGCGCCGCTACCATTGCCAGCCGGAGGAAGGCGATCTGCAGACACGCCCGCACTTCACCTCGCTGCGCTACCGCGACCCCGGCTATTGCCAGTTGCGCCAGAGCACTTCGGACAAGATCCGCCGCGGCGCACACGACGAAAGCGAGATGGGCGTGCTGCATGGTTTGTATCAGCCGCAACGCGAGACCAATCTGCGCGTGCGGCTGGATGAATATCTGCGCTTTGGTCTGGAGGCGGGATTGATTTATGGAAGTTAAAGGAGAATTGTCATGAGTGGAGATTACAGCCGGGTTCGATTCGACCCCCGCATCGACCTGTCCGGCGTGCTGATGCAGCAAGGGCGCGTGCAACTGGACTCGGATTGGAACGAATGGGTGGCGGTGCTGGACAGACGTTTGCGCGCCGAGAGCGTGGACACTTTCGGGGTACAGGTGACGCCGGGCATCACCGGCGTGGCAGTCGTTTCGCCGCAGACGCCGGATGCGTTCAAGATCCTGGCCTCTGGTGGCAACATCACCATCGGCCGCGGGCGCATGTATGTGGATGGGCTGCTCGCCGAAAATCACGGCGGAGGCACGCAGGAATTCGACCCGGTGCTGGCCGAGCTGCGCGGGACGACGGCGCTGGCGTACAGCCAGCAGCCCTACTTCCCCAATCCGCCCGCCTTGCCTGACGGCGGCCCGCACCTTGCCTATCTCGAGGTGTGGCAGCGTGAGCTCACTTATCTGCAGCAACCCAACCTGGTGGAAAGTGCCGTGGGCGTGGACACCACCACGCGCACGCAGACCGTGTGGCAGGTGCGCATGCTGGCCAATATCGGCAGCGCCGATTGCATCACGCCCGATAGCGGGGTGGCGGGCTGGCAGGCGCTCACTGCGCCTTCAGCCGGACGCATGTCGATCAAGGCCGAAGGCGTGCCGCCCGATCTCGATCCGTGCGAACTGCCGCCCAGCGGCGGCTATCGCGGGCTGGAGAATCAGCTCTATCGCATCGAGATACACGACGGCGGCGCCGTGGGCGCGGCGACCTTCAAGTGGTCGCGCGACAACGCCAGCGTCGCGAGCAATGTCACGGAAATCGTGTCGCAGACCGCGACCGCCACCGAACTGAAACTGGCCAGCCTGGGCCGCGATGCGGTGCTGCGTTTCAACACCGGCGACTGGGTGGAAATCCTCGACGACCGGCGCGAGCTCAGCGGCGAAAACGGTGACCCCAAGTTGCGCCGCGGCGTGATGCGCAGGATCACCGTCGACGACGCCAAGCAGACCATCAGCTTCTCGCCCGCGCTGCCGGCAAACCTGATTCCCGGCGGCGGGCTGGACACACTGGACGCGCGCCACACCCGCGTGCGGCGCTGGGACCAGAAGGGCACGGTACGCGACTCCAACAACAATGTCATCGTCAACCTCGATGCGGCAGCCAGCACGGGATTGATTCCGGTGCCGGCGGCAGGCGTGTGGGTGGTACTGGAAAACGGCATCCAGATTCAGTTCGGCCTCGACCCTTCCGGCGGCAACTTCCATTGCGGCGACTACTGGGTGTCTGCAGCGCGCACCGCGGACACCTCGGTGGAGACCTACACGCTGGCGCCACCGCGCGGCATCCATCGCCACTACGCGCGGCTGGCCATCGTCACCTTCCCCGACGACGAGACCGATTGCCGCAACAAGTGGCCGCCCGAGTGCGGCGGCTGCTGCACCGTCAACGTCGCGCCCGGCGAAAATATCCAGGCCGCGATCGATTCGCTGCCGGACGAGGGCGGTTGCGTGTGCCTGAAAACAGGCGTGCACAACATCACCACGACCATACAGATACTCTCCTCGCGCATCATCCTGCGCGGCGAGAGTCCCGGCGCCATCGTGCGCGGGGCGGGGCTGGACCGAACCTTGCAGATCGGCGGCGCCAATGCGCCGGTCAGCGACATCGTCGTCGAAAGCCTGCGTTTCGAAGCCACGGCTGCCGCTACCAGTAACAATATCGGCGCGCTGCTGTATCTGGAAAATTGCACGCGCGTGCGGGTGGAACATTGTGCGCTCGCCGTCGTGGTTCCCGGGACGCAAACGCCGCCCGCTTACGTCGGCATCAATTTGAGCGGCGTGGCCGAAATCGAGCTGCTCGCCAATCGTCTGGACAGTTTCCTGATCGGCATCCTGAGCAGCGATTACCAGGGCGGCCTGCGCATTGCGGACAATGCCATTGATGGCATCACCGGCCTGTTCCTCAACCAGCCCGGCAGCTCGCTCGGCCAGTACGGCATCCGCATCGACACCGATCACACCCATCCCTGCCGCATCGAGAACAACCGCATCCGCCATTTCTGGGTCGGCATTTCGCTGCGCCATCAGGCCGTGGGTTCGCTCGTTGCCGATAACCGCATCAGCCGCAGCGCCGGCGTCACGCAAGACACGTTTCCCGGTGATGCCGTGCAATTGCGCAACTACCTGGACGCACGCCTGTACGCGATCGATATCGAAGCCGCGCTATGCGAGGTGCGCGGCAACCAGATCGACCTGCTCTCTGCTGCGTGGGGCGGCATCCGGGCCAGCGGCGCCCATGCAACCATCGCTGCCAACATCGTGGGTGCGATCGCACAGGAAGGCCAACTGACGGTGCCGGCCGGCATTTATTGCGTGGCCGATGCGAAAAACGGCCGTGCCGCCGATCACGCTACGGTGCGCAACAATCAATTGCTCGGCCCGCAATCGGGCATCGTCGTCTCGCGCATCGCCGGCGCGGCCGTCCGCGGCAATCACCTCGATGGCGGAGGCGGCGGATGGTACGGTGTGCGTGTGGATGATTGCACCGACTGCCGCATCGACGACAACGACCTGCGCGAAGTGTTCTTCGCCGTGCATCTCAGCGAGGGCGAACGCAATCGCGTGACAGGCAATCACATCGACCAGGCCGGCACCGGCATCACATCCACACAGGAAGCCGATCTGGGGGCCAGCGGCAACACGCTGCAATCCTGTTTGCTGCTGGGGATGGCGCTGTTCGTGCGCGGCAATACCGCACTGCTCGGAAACCGGGTACGCAACTGCGGCTATGCTTCGGTGCTATCGATCGGCATCGGCGTATGGGCCGAAGAAGTGGTGACGCCCACCGGCGCACATCTGCGCATCGAAGACTGCGAGGTGCTCGACACCGGCATCTCTGCCGACGGCAACCAGGTCACGACCGTCAGTGCCATCGGCATCGGTGGCTGGATACCCGCCTGCCAGATCAGCGGCAACCGCGTCGGTTATACCCAGCCCGACAAGATCGAACCGGTGAACGAACACCGCGCATTGCTGCTGATCGGGCCGCTGGCACTGCGTTTCATTGGCGCCGCGGGCGAGATCACCTTCATGTTCGGCAGCGCGCAGGTGGACGACAACCACTTCCGCGGCCCGGGCCGCAGCCAGCTGGTGGAGTTCAGGCGCATTCAGTACACCGACAACATCGACCTGCGTTTCGAAAAGGTGACCTTCAATAACAATGTCTGCGACCACCTCAACGCTGAGGCGAGCGACCTGGGCGCGACCGTGCGCCTGTGGGGAGGACACCTGATCGCGATGGGGAATCACGTCAAGGGCCCCGCCAACGTCAACGCGATGTCGCTGTCCAACCGCAACAAGATCGCGCTGATGGGCAACATCACCACTGGGGATTACATCCAGACCGGCACCGTGACGCCGCTGCCGATCGCCAATTTCAACGTCAAAATTTAAGGAGCGTACAACATGAACATCAAGACACTGGAGCAAGCGCTCAAATTGCAGAATGACCTTGCCACCCGGCTCACGCACAGCCTGGTATCGGGGACCGCAGGCAAAGTGCCGCCCATTGAAGTGCTGGTCAAGGAAAAGGAGCAGTCGGTCGTGCGCGCCCAGGCGGAAGTCGAAGCCGCCATCAAGGAGCGTGATGCGGCCGTCAGCCGCTGGGATGAGCGCGTCGCGCAACGCAAGGAAAACGTCGCCAAACTGAAGCAGGAATTGGATGAGCTCAAAAAACAGGTTACGGGGCGAAATGACCCAACCAAACACAAGGAAACCGGAAAAGTAAAGAAGGAAGCGAGCGGGAAAAAATCCCGATAGGCAGCCGGTCGTGCTACTTTCGTTACTCAGGGCATCTATAATTCCAAGAATGCATCGGGATATCTTAATTACACGTTGAATAATAAAAAGGGAGGAATCAAGAAATGGCCACAATACCAACACCCAAGAAGAAACCCTGGACCGTCATGGTGTACATGGCCGGCGACAACAATCTCGATCCCGAAGGCGTTCTGGACCTGAAGGAAATGAAGAAGGTCGGTTCGACCGACAAGCTCAACATCATCGCCCAGTTCGACCGCGCCGCAGGCCATGTCTCCCGGCGCTACTACCTGCGCAAGGGCGGCATCGTCACCGGCGACGCCGTCGCTTCTCTCGGCGAGGTCAACACCGGCGATCCGAAGAACCTTACCGATTTCATTCAATGGAGCGTGAAAAATTATCCGGCGGACCACTACATGCTGGTTCTCTGGAACCACGGCCAGGGTTGGGACGATACGGACATCTACGCCGACGAGCGCAATCGCGGCCTGCGCAGGCTGGCGACCGGTCCCGTCCGCCATGCGCTGTTCAACACTTCGGTGCGCCGCACGCTGGAGAAGGCCAGCAGCGACAGCGTCGCGCGCGCCATTTTGCTCGACGACAATGCCAAGGACTTTCTGGACAATCTGGAAATGAAGAAAGTGATGGCCGGGGCGGCCAAGCTGCTGAAGCGCAAGCTGGACATTTTCGGCATGGACGCCTGCCTGATGAGCATGGCCGAGGTGGGCTACCAGGTGAGCGGCAGCGCCGCCTACACGGTGGGCTCGGAGCAGACCGAGCCGGGCGAAGGCTGGCCGTACCACACGATACTCGCCGCTCTGGCGAAGAAACCGTCCATGGCGCCGCGCGATCTGAGCAAGCTCATCGTCGATAAATATCTCGCGTCCTACAGCAACGCAGTCGAGGACGGCGTGACATTTGCCGCGTGCGATCTGTCCAACGCAGGCGCGCTTGCCACAGCCGTTTCCGCCCTGACGACCGCTCTGAAGGCGAGTTTGAGCGACGCGGTTGCACGGCAGCGCATCCTGACGGTGCGCAGCAAGGTGCAGAGCTACTACGTAGAAGACAATATCGACCTGGTCGACTTCTGTGTGCTGCTCGCCAAATCCGGCGCGAATGCCGCCACGGTCGCCGCGTGCCAGAAGGTGATCAAGGCGGTGCAGTCCGGTTACGTCATTGCGCAGGGATACAAGGGCCCCTCCATGAAGAATTCCAACGGTGTGGCGATCTATTTCCCGACACGGTCGGTGTCGCCGCTATATGCCGGCCTGGATTTTTCCAAGAAGACCGGCTGGGATGCATTCCTGAAGGCCTATCTGGTCGCGATACGCAGCAGGTGAAGAGGTAAAGCCCATCTCCTTCTAGGGGGGCTTGTGATGTGAAAACGGTAAAGGGGGGTTCATCATCGGTGGTGAGGATGCCCTGAATTTCAGTAGCCGAAATTCGTTGATGCATTAATGCAAGGCTCCGATATTTTTTGTGACCCCGGCACTTTTCTGACTTCCGATATTTTTGGGTATCACCTGGATCGTTGCGGCTTATGCAAGGGGTAACAATGAAAATGGCTGTTGTACTTGTCGTCGTCGGATTGCTGCTCGGCCCGGGATATTACGTTTACCACAAGTTCTTCACCGGACGGATTCTCCACAGCATTCCGCTGTTACCCGGAGCAGATGGATTTCAGCCGGCTTCGTTCGCAGCCGGCCCGGAATCAAGCCCTATCCGCATCGTGCTGCGGGTCAGCACGGACCACGACCCCGTGATCGGCAACACGGCCCCGAGACTGCACTATAGCGCGACGGTCAGGGCGGAACCGGGCACTGAGGCTTCTTTTCCAGTGGAGTTCATCTCGACTTCCTTTGAAAGCGAATTCCAGGAATTTGCCGCCGAAGTCGCTACGCTTCCGGTGGCGCATACGACGACGTACCACGTTGCCCTGCGACAAACCGAGCCGTCTGAAATGCGTGTGCGTTCATCCGTGCTCGAAATCAGGGGGAACACGACAGAGCCGGATATGCGGCTCGTCTGGAGTGGTGTGTTTCTGCTGGTGACCGGTGCGCTGCTGCTGGTGTTGTGATTCGGTCGTGTTTTGCAGGTGGCAGGCCAGGCTATACATAGCGACAGAAATCGTAGCGAGCGGCGCTGGTGTGGGGGAGGCCGGAGCGCAGCGCCCGGAGCATACCCAGCAGTATGTGAGGAGCGCGAGCACCGCCCGACACCGCCCCAGAGCCGCGCAGTAGATTTATGTCGCTATGTATAGCATCTGATCTGAAAGGAGAGACCCATGCGTGATGACGGGCGTGAAAGTGACAATGTAGAAGATCGCCGTGGCTCCGGCGGCGGTCTGGGTGGCTTGCCGATCGGGAGAGGCGGCCTGGGTCTGGGCGCAATCGCCATCGCCTTCGTTGCCTCCTGGCTGCTGGGGGTCAACCCCATGACGGTGCTGAACCTGTTGAGCGGGGGCGAAGGCCTCAGCTCGCAAGTGCAAGCACCCGCTCAGGCGCCGCCCGCCGGCGACAAGCAGGCACGCTTTGTCTCGGTGGTCCTTGCAGACACCGAAGATGTATGGCGCGATATTTTCAAACAAGCCGGCAGTCAATATCGTGAACCCAAGCTCGTATTGTTTACGGGTCAGACCCCCACCGCATGCGGCACCGGACAGACTGCCTCCGGCCCGTTCTATTGCCCGGGTGATGAAAAAGTTTACATCGACTTGCGTTTTTATCAGATGCTGCAAGATCGCTTCAAAGCGCCCGGCGATTTCGCTCAGGCCTACGTGATTGCCCACGAGGTTGGGCATCATATCCAGAAGCTGGTAGGTATCACCGACAAGGTTGAGGCCATGCGCAACCGCATGAGCGAATCCCAATTCAATCCGATTTCAGTTCGCATGGAGTTGCAGGCCGATTGCTACGCAGGAGTGTGGGCGAACCATGCGCAGAAGATGCGCAACATTCTCGACGCGGGCGACATCGAAGAAGCCATGCAGGCCGCCGGAGCCGTGGGGGATGACAACATCCAGATGGCCACGCAAGGCACCGTGGTGCCGGAGCGCTTCACTCACGGCAGCTCGGAGCAGCGGGTCCAGTGGTTCAATGTCGGCATTCGAAGCGGGGATATCAAACAGTGCAATACGTTTCAGGCAAGGAATTGACGTCCATTGTGGTTGAGTACAGCAGGTTGTAGCGTCTAAGGTTGACAAGTGTTAATTAACGCATTACAGTTATCCGCATGATAAAGACGTTTCGTCACAAGGGTCTTGAAGCCTTCTTCAAGACCGGGAGCAAGGCAGGCATACAGCCACGTCATGCCGGCAAGCTGCGGGTGATGCTGACCATGCTGGACAGCGCGAAGCACCCGGATGACATGAATGCGCCCGGCTGGAGATTGCACTCCCTGACGGGCAACCTTGCCGGGCATTATTCGGTAACGGTAAACGGAAACTGGCGCATGACATTCGCTTTTGATGGCGAAGATGCAGAGCTGGTTGATTATCTGGATTACCACTAGGAGGAATTGACCATGACCAGAATGCATAACCCTGCGCACCCCGGCGAAGTATTGCGGGAATGGATACCGGAAGACATGACAGTAACGAGCGCGGCAAAGGCCTTGCAGGTTTCCCGCGTCACGCTTTCCAAGGTGCTGAACGGCAAGGCCGGAATCACGGCAAGCATGGCCTTGCGTCTTGCGGCATGGCTGGGAACATCGCCCGACGTCTGGTTGGGGATGCAGACACAGTGGGACTTGTGGCAGGCCAAGCAGCAGCCCAGCCCGAAGATCAAGCGATTGGAAAGGATGGCTGCCTGATAGAAAGTTGTCGTCCAATATGACTACGAAGCACCCAGATTATGGGGCCGCGCGAATGTATCGTCAGCCTTCCCGGTCATGGAAGACAAAGTGGCCGGCTTGATGTGTTAATGCAAGACTTCGTATATTGACGCTGTCGGCAAGACGTTATGCAATGATAACGTTGAGCAGGCTGGGCAACATGACATCGGCAAGACTTTATGCGACTGAGCTTGTGGGTCAGATAGGTGCGGTTGCCCATTTCTCG